>NZ_CP017016.1:0-10000 GCF_001831375.1 Bacillus sp. ABP14
TTGGAAAACATCTCTGATTTATGGAACAGCGCCTTAAAAGAACTAGAAAAAAAGGTCAGTAAACCAAGTTATGAAACATGGTTAAAATCAACGACCGCACATAATTTAAAGAAAGATGTATTAACAATTACGGCTCCAAATGAATTCGCCCGCGATTGGCTAGAATCTCATTATTCAGAGCTAATTTCAGAAACACTTTATGATTTAACAGGGGCAAAATTAGCTATTCGCTTTATTATTCCCCAAAGTCAAGCTGAAGAGGAGATCGATCTTCCTCCTTCTAAACCGAATTCAGCACAAGATGATTCTAATCATTTACCACAGAGTATGCTAAATCCAAAATATACGTTTGATACGTTTGTTATTGGCTCTGGTAACCGTTTTGCTCACGCTGCTTCATTGGCCGTAGCCGAAGCGCCAGCTAAAGCATATAATCCCCTCTTTATTTATGGGGGAGTTGGACTTGGAAAGACCCATTTAATGCATGCAATTGGTCATTATGTAATTGAACATAACCCAAATGCCAAAGTTGTATATTTATCATCAGAAAAATTTACAAATGAATTCATTAATTCTATTCGTGATAATAAAGCTGTCGATTTTCGTAATAAATACCGCAATGTGGATGTTTTATTGATAGATGATATTCAATTTTTAGCGGGAAAAGAACAAACTCAAGAAGAGTTTTTCCATACATTCAATGCATTACACGAAGAAAGTAAACAAATTGTAATTTCCAGTGATCGGCCACCAAAAGAAATTCCAACTTTAGAAGATCGTCTTCGTTCTCGCTTTGAATGGGGACTCATTACGGATATTACGCCACCAGATTTAGAAACGCGGATTGCAATTTTGCGCAAAAAGGCAAAGGCTGAAGGACTTGATATACCAAATGAGGTCATGCTTTATATTGCAAATCAAATCGATTCAAATATTCGTGAACTAGAAGGTGCACTCATCCGAGTTGTAGCTTATTCATCTTTAATTAACAAAGATATTAATGCTGATTTAGCAGCCGAAGCACTTAAAGATATTATTCCAAATTCTAAACCAAAAATTATCTCCATTTATGATATTCAAAAAGCTGTAGGAGATGTTTATCAAGTAAAATTGGAAGATTTCAAGGCGAAAAAGCGAACGAAATCAGTTGCCTTCCCTCGCCAAATTGCAATGTATTTATCACGTGAACTGACAGACTCCTCCTTACCTAAAATAGGTGAAGAATTCGGTGGACGTGATCATACAACAGTTATCCATGCTCATGAAAAAATTTCTAAGCTACTTAAGACGGATACGCAATTACAAAAGCAAGTTGAAGAAATTAACGATATTTTAAAGTAGTAGCTGAATAGTGTGAATAACTTTCCTTGTTTTACGCACAGTCTATCCACATGTAGATAGACTGTTTTTACATCCTTTAACAGGGTTATCCACATATCCACAAGCCCTATTACTATTACTACTATTTTTTATCTTTATTAATTAAATAAAATCTTATACTTACCGGAGGTTTTTCTTTATGCGTTTTACAATACAAAAAGACTATCTTGTAAGAAGTGTACAAGATGTAATGAAGGCTGTTTCTTCTCGTACAACAATTCCGATCCTTACGGGGATTAAAGTTGTCGCTACGGAAGAAGGAGTTACATTAACAGGAAGCGATGCTGATATTTCAATTGAATCTTTCATTCCAGTTGAAGAGAATGGAAAAGAAATCGTAGAAGTGAATCAATCAGGAAGTATTGTTTTACAGGCTAAATATTTTAGTGAAATTGTAAAGAAGTTGCCTAAAGAAACTGTAGAAATTTCTGTGGAAAATCATTTGATGACAAAAATAACTTCTGGAAAATCAGAGTTTAATTTAAATGGTTTAGATTCTGCAGAATATCCATTGTTACCACAAATTGAAGAACATCATGTTTTTAAGATTCCAACGGATTTACTTAAACATATGATTAGACAAACTGTATTTGCAGTTTCCACTTCTGAAACAAGACCAATCTTGACAGGTGTAAACTGGAAGGTATATAACAGCGAACTAACTGGCATTGCTACAGATAGTCACAGACTAGCTCTTCGAAAAGCAAAAATCGAAGGCATTGCAGATGAGTTCCAAGCAAATGTTGTTATTCCAGGAAAAAGTTTAAATGAATTAAGCAAAATTCTAGATGAGTCTGAAGAAATGGTAGATATCGTTATTACGGAGTATCAAGTATTATTCCGTACAAAACATTTATTATTCTTCTCAAGATTGTTAGAAGGAAATTACCCTGATACAACTCGCTTAATTCCAGCGGAGAGCAAAACAGATATTTTTGTAAATACAAAAGAATTTTTACAAGCAATTGATCGTGCATCTCTTTTAGCAAGAGATGGTCGTAATAATGTTGTAAAATTATCAACTTTAGAGCAAGCAATGCTAGAAATTTCCTCGAATTCACCAGAAATCGGAAAAGTAGTAGAAGAAGTTCAATGTGAAAAAGTAGATGGAGAAGAGTTAAAAATATCTTTTAGTGCAAAATATATGATGGATGCACTAAAAGCATTAGATAGTACTGAAATTAAGATTAGCTTTACTGGAGCAATGAGACCATTCTTAATTCGTACAGTAAATGATGAATCCATTATTCAATTAATTTTACCGGTTCGTACTTACTAAGTAAGAAATAAGGGTTGCTAGTTTTCAGATGCTAGTAGCCCTTATTTGATTTTTGGGTATTACTTTCCTAATGCTAGTTTATTTAGTACAATGAAAGAATGAACACTTTCAGAAAGTGAGCGATTTTATGAAACGTATTAAAATTTCAACAGAGTATATTACACTAGGGCAATTTTTAAAGTTAGCCGATGTAATTGATACAGGTGGCGCTGTAAAATGGTTTTTACAAGAATATGAAGTGTACGTGAATCAAGAACTTGAAAATAGAAGAGGTCGCAAACTATATGCGAACGATATTATTGAAATTCCAGGAAGCGGAAGTTTCCAAGTTCAGTCATAAAGGGGGAGCCCTTTGTTTATTTCAGAAATACAATTAAAAAACTATCGCAATTATGAAAAGTTAGAGCTTTCCTTTGAAGATAAGGTAAATGTAATTATCGGCGAGAATGCGCAAGGGAAAACGAATTTGATGGAAGCTATTTATGTTTTAGCGATGGCGAAATCTCATAGAACCTCTAATGATCGCGAGCTTATCCGTTGGGATGAAGATTTCGGTCAAATTAAAGGAAAGCTACAAAAGAGAAATAGTTCTTTGTCTTTGGAATTAAATATCTCGAAAAAAGGTAAAAAGGCAAAATTAAATCAACTTGAACAACAAAAACTGAGTCAATATATTGGCGTGATGAATGTTGTCATGTTTGCCCCAGAAGATTTAAATCTTGTAAAAGGAAGCCCTCAAGTAAGAAGACGCTTTTTAGATATGGAATTAGGCCAAATAGCTCCGGTCTATTTGTATGAATTGAGTCAATATCAAAAGGTGCTCACACAACGAAATCACTTGCTAAAAAAGATGCAAGGGAATAGTAAGAATGAGGAAACGATGTTGGATGTATTTACACTTCAACTTATTGAGCATGGTACAAAAATTTTGCAAAAACGCTTTGAATTTTTGCATTTACTACAAGAATGGGCAGCTCCAATTCATCGTGGTATAAGCCGTGGGTTAGAAGAATTAGAAATTGTTTATAAACCGAGTGTAGATGTATCAGAATCAATGGATTTGTCGAAAATAAAAGAAGTATACTATGAAAGTTTTCAATCCGTGAAACAACGTGAAATTTTCCGTGGTACGACTTTAATTGGTCCTCATCGTGATGATTTACAATTCTTCGTTAATAGTAAAAATGTTCAAGTCTTTGGTTCGCAAGGACAACAACGAACGACCGCACTGTCCCTAAAATTAGCTGAAATTGAATTGATTTACTCAGAAGTTAAAGAATATCCGATTCTTCTATTGGATGATGTATTATCAGAATTAGATGATTATCGTCAATCGCATCTGTTAAATACAATTCAAGGAAAAGTGCAAACATTTGTGACAACGACGAGTGTCGACGGAATTGAACACGAAACATTAAAAGAAGCGAAAACAATTCATGTAACGAACGGCACGGTAGATTGTGAAATAGATAGGGCGTAATCCCTGTTTAAATGGAAAAGTAGGTGATCTTTGTGTCAATGGAACAAAAGCAAATGCAAGAAAATTCATATGATGAAAGTCAAATACAGGTACTTGAAGGGCTAGAAGCAGTTCGAAAACGCCCTGGTATGTATATTGGATCTACAAGCGGAAAAGGACTTCACCATCTTGTATGGGAAATCGTCGATAATAGTATTGATGAGGCACTTGCAGGGTACTGTGATGAAATTAACGTTAGTATCGAAGAAGATAATAGTATTCGTGTAACGGATAATGGACGTGGTATTCCAGTTGGTATACAAGAAAAAATGGGACGTCCTGCTGTAGAAGTTATTATGACCGTTCTTCATGCTGGTGGTAAGTTTGGCGGCGGCGGTTATAAAGTTTCTGGTGGTTTGCATGGTGTTGGGGCATCTGTAGTAAATGCCCTATCAACAGAACTAGAGGTATTTGTACATCGTGAAGGTAAAATCCATTATCAAAAATACGAAAGAGGTATTCCGGTTGCGGATTTAAAAGTCATTGGTGACACAGATCAAACAGGAACGATAACTCGATTTAAACCAGATCCAGAAATTTTTCAGGAAACAACAGTATACGAATTTGATACGCTCGCAACTCGTATGCGTGAATTAGCATTTTTAAATCGTAATATTAAATTAACAATTGAAGATAAACGTGAACATAAGCAAAAGAAAGAATTCCATTATGAAGGTGGAATTAAATCATACGTCGAGCATTTAAATCGCTCAAAACAACCAATCCATGAAGAACCTGTATACGTAGAAGGATCAAAAGATGGTATTCAAGTTGAGGTTTCCTTACAGTATAACGAAGGATATACAAATAATATCTACTCATTTACGAATAACATTCATACGTATGAAGGTGGAACACATGAAGTAGGGTTTAAAACAGCTTTAACTCGTGTGATTAACGATTATGGACGTAAAAATAGTATTTTAAAAGATGCAGACAGTAACTTAACGGGTGAGGATGTTCGTGAAGGTTTAACTGCAATTGTATCAATTAAACATCCAAACCCACAATTTGAAGGACAAACGAAGACGAAACTTGGGAATAGTGAAGCAAGAACGATTACAGAGTCTGTGTTTTCAGAGGCATTTGAAAAGTTCTTACTAGAAAACCCGAATGTTGCACGAAAAATCGTAGAAAAAGGTACGATGGCAGCACGTGCACGTGTTGCAGCGAAAAAAGCACGTGAATTGACACGCCGCAAGAGCGCATTAGAAGTTTCAAGTTTACCTGGTAAATTAGCAGATTGCTCTTCGAAAGATCCAGCAATTAGTGAAATTTACATTGTAGAGGGTGACTCTGCCGGTGGATCAGCAAAACAAGGGCGTGATCGTCACTTCCAAGCGATTTTACCGCTAAAAGGTAAAATTATTAACGTTGAAAAAGCAAGATTGGATAAAATTTTATCTAACGATGAAGTGCGTACAATTATTACTGCAATTGGTACGAACATTGGCGGCGATTTTGATATCGAGAAAGCTCGTTATCATAAAGTTATTATTATGACGGATGCCGACGTAGATGGTGCGCATATTCGTACCCTATTATTAACGTTCTTCTATCGTTATATGCGTCAAATTATTGAACACGGTTATATCTATATTGCACAGCCACCGTTGTTTAAAATACAACAAGGTAAAAAAATTCAATATGCTTATAATGAAAAAGAGCTTGAAAAGATTTTAGCTGAATTACCAGCTCAACCTAAACCTGGTATCCAACGTTACAAAGGTTTAGGAGAAATGAACCCAACCCAGCTTTGGGAAACAACAATGGACCCAGAAGTGCGTTCATTACTCCAAGTTTCCCTTCAAGATGCAATTGAAGCAGATGAAACATTTGAAATTTTAATGGGGGATAAAGTAGAGCCACGTCGTAACTTTATCCAAGAAAATGCAAAATACGTGAAAAACCTTGATATTTAAATGAGTAATGACAGGAATCTGAGTATTCCTGTCTTCTACATATAAATCAATGTATGTGTAACGGAAATGTAAGAGGAGGTGCTCGTTGATGTCAGACAATCAACAACAAGCACGAATTCGAGAAATTAATATTAGTCATGAAATGCGTACCTCATTTTTAGATTACGCAATGAGTGTTATCGTATCTCGTGCATTACCAGATGTTCGTGATGGATTAAAACCTGTGCATCGTAGGGTTTTATATGCGATGAATGATTTAGGAATTACAGCTGATAAAGCGTATAAGAAATCAGCACGTATTGTTGGTGAAGTAATCGGTAAGTATCACCCTCATGGTGATTCAGCTGTTTATGAAACAATGGTACGTATGGCGCAAGATTTCAGTCAACGTTATATGCTTGTTGATGGGCATGGTAACTTTGGATCTGTCGATGGAGATTCAGCGGCAGCAATGCGTTATACAGAAGCAAGAATGTCTAAAATCTCTATGGAATTAATACGTGATATTTCAAAAAATACGATTGATTATCAAGATAACTACGATGGTTCTGAAAGAGAGCCGATTGTATTACCAGCGCGCTTTCCTAATTTACTAGTAAATGGTACGACAGGTATTGCAGTTGGTATGGCAACGAATATTCCGCCCCATCAACTTGGCGAAGTAATTGATGGCGTATTGGCATTAAGTCATAATCCTGATATTACTATTGCAGAATTAATGGAGTGCATTCCAGGACCAGATTTCCCGACGGCAGGTTTAATTTTAGGAAGAAGTGGTATTCGTAGAGCTTATGAAACAGGACGCGGTTCTATTATACTTCGTGCTAAAGTTGAAATTGAAGAGAAGTCAAATGGCAAACAATCTATTATCGTAACGGAACTACCTTATCAAGTAAATAAGGCGCGATTAATTGAAAAAATTGCAGAATTAGTTCGCGATAAGAAAATTGAAGGTATTACAGATTTACGTGATGAATCAGATCGAAATGGTATGCGTATTGTTATGGAAGTACGTCGTGATGCCAATGCTAATGTATTATTAAACAACTTATATAAACATACAGCACTTCAAACAAGTTTCGGTATTAACATGCTGTCTCTTGTAAATGGAGAGCCACAAGTGCTGAACTTAAAACAAAATTTATATCATTACTTGGAACATCAAAAGGTAGTAATTCGTAGACGTACAGCTTATGAACTAGAAAAAGCAGAAGCGCGTGCTCATATTTTAGAAGGATTACGAATTGCCTTAGATCATCTGGATGAAGTTATTACATTAATTCGTAGTTCGAAAACAGCGGAAATTGCAAAGCAAGGTTTAATGGAACGTTTCGGCTTAAGTGAAAAACAAGCGCAAGCTATTTTAGATATGCGTTTGCAACGTTTAACAGGTTTAGAACGCGAAAAGATTGAACAAGAATATCAGGACTTAATGAAGTTAATCGCTGAATTAAAAGCAATCTTAGCAGATGAAGAAAAGGTTCTTGAGATTATTCGTGAAGAATTAACGGAAGTAAAAGAGCGCTTCAATGATAAGAGACGCACAGAAATTACAATTGGTGGTATGGAGTCTATTGAAGATGAAGACTTGATTCCAGAACAAAATATCGCCATTACGTTAACTCATAATGGTTATATTAAGAGGTTACCAGCTTCCACGTATAAAACACAGAACCGTGGTGGACGTGGTGTGCAAGGAATGGGGACAAATGATGATGATTTCGTAGAGCATTTATTAACTACTTCTACGCATGATCATATTCTATTCTTCACTAATAAGGGGAAAGTATACCGTACGAAAGGATATGAAATCCCAGAGTATAGTCGTACAGCGAAAGGTATACCTATTATTAACCTATTAGGTGTAGATAAGGGTGAATGGATTAACGCCATTATTCCAATTCGTGAATTTGGTGACGATGAATTCTTATTCTTCACAACAAAACAAGGTATCTCTAAGAGAACACCACTTTCATCATTTGCAAATATCCGTACGAATGGCTTAATTGCAATCTCTCTTCGTGAAGAGGATGAAGTAATATCTGTACGTTTAACATCTGGTGATAAGGATATTATTGTAGGAACAAGCAATGGTATGTTAATTCGTTTTAACGAGCAAGATGTGCGTTCTATGGGACGTAACGCGGCTGGTGTAAAAGCAATTACATTAGGTGAAGAAGATCAAGTTGTAGGTATGGAAATTGTCGAAGAGGATGTAAATGTTTTAATTGTAACGAAAAATGGTTATGGAAAACGTACGCCGATTGATGAATACCGTCTACAAAGCCGTGGTGGTAAAGGTCTGAAGACTTGTAATATTACAGATAAAAACGGGAAATTAGTAGCTGTTAAATCTGTAACAGGTGATGAAGATATTATGTTAATTACAGCAGCGGGTGTTATTATTCGTATGCCAGTTGATCAAATCTCTCAAATGGGACGTAATACACAAGGTGTTCGTCTAATTCGATTAGAGGATGAGCAAGAGGTAGCGACAGTAGCAAAAGCACAAAAAGATGATGAGGAAGAAACGAGCGAAGAGGTTTCTTCAGAAGAATAAGAGGGGAGATATCTCCCCTCAGAGTGTTGGGAAACCCTTTAGGGGTTCCCAACACTCTGATATCTTTTTTGATTTTAGTGACAGAAAACAATATAAAATAATAGAATTTAGAAAAATAGCCCGCCACTAACCCCTTTTTGGTTAGATGGAGGGCTATTTTTTTCATGTTTTGGCAAGCGGCGGTGAGGTAAGCTTGCATTTGGACAGACTTCAGCCCTCGAAACCGGGCATAGCGGTAGCCATGTAGTTCTTTGGCATCCGCAAAGCTTCGCTCTATAGTTGAACAGCGTACTTTATACAGTTTTTTCCCTGTAGCTGTTAGTTTGTTTTTTCTAGCGATATCTTTATATTTCTCCCATATATGATGAGTGATAACTTTTTGTTTTTGTTTCTTTGAAAAGCATACTTCACGTATTGGACAAACAACGCAGTCTTCTGGATTCGATTTATATTGACGATATCCTTCGCGATCCGTTGTCGCATATTCTAAAATACATCCCATCGGACAAGCAAATGCATTCATTTCTGCTACATATTTAAACTGGCTTTTCGGTACTTCCTTATTTCTCTTTCCAAATCGGCGATACCCCATCACCATAAATATATTTCTTTCTGATAACTTCTTACAGATATAACCTGTAAAATAGCCCGCATCAAGAGCGACAGCTTCCACGTTGAATCCAAATTTATCAATTTGAGCTTGCAGGCGTGCTAAATACGGCTCGGAATCTGCCATATTTCCAGCCGTTACATAAGTATCTGTAATAATATTGTACTTCGCATCGGTTGTACGATGATCCAAAAAATGAAAACCATTTGGTTTTCCATCTCTCATTAAAAATCCACTATCTGGATCCGTTGTACTTATACGAGTTTTTTTGGTAGGGGTATCACTTTCCTTTCTAGGTTTTAATTCTTTTTTCCGTGTACCTCACGATCTTCGATTACCGCAGCTTCTAGTTCATCTATATAAAACTTTGGTTTTTCTTTTTTATATTTATGTACAAATTTATTTTTATTGGCATTGGCCTTAATATGCGTAGAATCTGTCATCAACGCACGTCCTCCCACCATACGGTGCCCTGTCGCTTGATTCACAATCTCATCAAATATTTCTTCAAAAATATTTGTATGAATAAAACGGGTACGGCGATTCCAACTAATTGTAGAATGATCTGGAATGGTATCTGATAGAGAAAACCCTAAAAACCAACGGTAGGCAATATTCGTTTTAATCTCCTTTTCCAATTGACGTTCAGAACGAATACCGTAAAAATATCCAATAAACATCATCTTAAATAAAACAATAGGATGTATAGAAGGACGTCCATTGTTTTCAC
>NZ_CP017016.1:15000-30000 GCF_001831375.1 Bacillus sp. ABP14
GCGAGCTGGGTTCAGAACGTCGTGAGACAGTTCGGTCCCTATCCGTCGTGGGCGTAGGAAATTTGAGAGGAGCTGTCCTTAGTACGAGAGGACCGGGATGGACGCACCGCTGGTGTACCAGTTGTTCTGCCAAGGGCATAGCTGGGTAGCTATGTGCGGAAGGGATAAGTGCTGAAAGCATCTAAGCATGAAGCCCCCCTCAAGATGAGATTTCCCATAGCGTAAGCTAGTAAGATCCCTGAAAGATGATCAGGTTGATAGGTTCGAGGTGGAAGCATGGTGACATGTGGAGCTGACGAATACTAATAGATCGAGGACTTAACCATATAATATGTAGCAAATGTTATCTAGTTTTGAAGGAATATGCCTTCAATAGTTTGGTGATGATGGCAGAGAGGTCACACCCGTTCCCATACCGAACACGGAAGTTAAGCTCTCTAGCGCCGATGGTAGTTGGGACCTTGTCCCTGTGAGAGTAGGACGTCGCCAAGCAACTAAAAACACAAGTCTTTTGACTTGTGTTTTTTTATTTCCCATGAAATAGGTTCGGTTCTGTTAGTAAAAAATTCGAAATATAGTAAGGAATTTTTTGAGCAGAAATAGTAAGAAATTGATAAATAAATGGGTAATCTTCAGAGCCATAGCTTCCAAGTAAATCATACCACCAATCTGTTTCGTATCTAGAAATCATACTTAAATTGTAGAGCAATAAATAATGAACGAGAAGTTCAGGCAATACGGGTGTAGGATTTCTAGGGTCAGTTGTGAGTGGTAAGTAATAAGTATCAGCGAGATATTCGTAGTATAAAGGCGTACTATATATAGGATTCCACGATTGGATAGGAGCTGTAAAAAGTAAATTGGATGCGCTCGTTTTCCCGGGGACATGTTGCACGGATAAGTGCTTACAAATTGATTCAATATAACGTGAAAATCTTTCTGAAGTCATATGAAGTCGATCTAGTATATTGACTGAAAAGGAAAGTTCATTTGCATTTGTTGAATCAATTTTATATAAAGTGGAACCTCGCTGACTATAGCGAAATAAATTTTGTAATTCAGGAATATTCCCCATTAAATCCAACATGTTAAACTTCTCTGATTCTAAGTGTTTCATGTGAAACAGCTGTTCTGCAACATGAGTAAATAGTCCATTTTTTTGTACCTTTACCTCATCTTCTAAAAATTGATATCCCTGTTTTTTCCGCTTACGAGTCGTAACGCCATGAGCTAAAACAGTAGTGGATTCAGGATAGTTTGGATCAATAGTTAATAAGCATGCTTTAAAAAGTTGGCTCATTCCATAAAACAATAACATTGGCTGAATCGAAAAGGGAGCTACCTTATATAATTCGTAATAATTTTTCCCGTGCTCTAAATAATAAATAAAAGGATAACAATTTTCAAAACCTTTTTTTTCGGCATTTTGTATTGAGGATTTTTCATAACAACGGGCAAGATAACGTTGTACATTTTGAGATGAAAAGAAGAAACTTAGTTGCTGCCAAGTACAATGTGTTTGATGCATATATTACGCTCCTTTTATTGTCTAAAAATTCTAACATATATATACGTCCTTGACAGTATTTTAACCAATTGATAAGCTACTAATAATAATTTCTGGTATCATGGGGGGAACAATTATGTGGGAATCTAAATTTGTTAAAGAAGGTTTGACTTTTGATGACGTATTACTTGTACCAGCAAAGTCAGATGTACTACCAAGAGAAGTAAGTGTTAAAACAGTTTTATCTGAAAGCTTACAGTTAAACATCCCGTTAATTAGTGCAGGAATGGATACAGTAACAGAAGCGGATATGGCTATTGCAATGGCTCGTCAAGGCGGTTTAGGAATTATTCATAAAAATATGTCTATTGAACAACAAGCCGAGCAGGTTGATAAAGTAAAACGTTCTGAAAGTGGTGTTATTTCAGATCCTTTCTTTTTAACTCCAGAACATCAAGTGTATGATGCAGAGCACCTTATGGGGAAATATCGTATCTCAGGTGTACCGGTTGTAAATAATTTAGACGAGCGAAAATTAGTTGGTATTATTACAAACCGTGATATGCGTTTTATCCAAGACTACTCAATCAAAATTTCCGACGTAATGACAAAAGAACAGCTAATTACAGCTCCAGTTGGTACAACGCTAGATGAGGCTGAAAAGATCCTACAAAAGTATAAAATTGAAAAACTCCCTCTTGTTGATAACAACGGTGTATTACAAGGGCTTATTACAATAAAAGATATTGAAAAAGTAATTGAATTCCCAAATTCTGCGAAAGATAAGCAAGGGCGCTTATTAGTTGGAGCAGCAGTTGGTGTAACGGCTGATGCTATGACTCGCATTGACGCATTAGTAAAAGCTAGCGTAGATGCAATCGTACTTGATACAGCCCATGGACATTCTCAAGGCGTTATTGATAAAGTAAAAGAAGTTCGTGCAAAGTATCCATCATTAAATATTATCGCTGGAAATGTTGCTACTGCTGAAGCAACAAGAGCATTAATTGAAGCAGGGGCAAACGTAGTTAAAGTTGGTATTGGACCAGGCTCTATCTGTACAACACGTGTTGTAGCTGGGGTTGGTGTACCACAATTAACAGCAGTTTATGATTGTGCAACAGAAGCTCGTAAACACGGTATCCCAGTTATCGCTGACGGTGGTATTAAGTACTCTGGTGATATGGTTAAAGCTTTAGCAGCAGGAGCACATGTTGTTATGCTAGGTAGTATGTTTGCTGGTGTTGCTGAAAGTCCTGGTGAAACTGAAATTTATCAAGGTCGCCAATTTAAAGTATATCGTGGTATGGGTTCTGTCGGAGCGATGGAAAAAGGAAGTAAAGATCGTTATTTCCAAGAAGGAAATAAAAAACTTGTTCCAGAAGGTATTGAAGGACGAGTACCATATAAAGGACCTTTAGCAGATACGGTTCATCAATTAGTTGGTGGATTACGTGCAGGTATGGGATATTGCGGAGCACAAGATTTAGAATTCTTACGTGAGAATGCACAATTTGTTCGTATGTCAGGTGCTGGTTTACTTGAAAGTCATCCTCATCATGTACAAATTACAAAAGAGGCTCCAAACTACTCATTATAATGTCTTATATATAAATAGACGGAGATTTTATATCTCTGTCTATTTTTTTTTGATTATGTTAGAATAACGGTTATGTGAGTACATAGATATTGGGGGTAGCAAAAGTGAAAGGTATGTTTTGCAAAAGATTCATTGCACTAGTAACAATGCTTACACTAGCTTGTAGTATGTTGTTACCATATAGCAATGCATCAGCTGAAACAGGAGCTGCTTTAAATATTGAAGCAGGTGCGGCAATTTTAGTTGAAGCGAATTCTGGAAAAATTGTATATCAAAAGAATGCTGATGAATTATTATCCATTGCTAGTATGACGAAGATGATGAGCGAGTATTTAGTTCACGAAGCAGTGGATAAAGGAAAGCTTAAGTGGGATCAGAAAATTAAGGTTTCTGAATATGCGTATAAGGTTTCACAGGATGCTTCATTATCAAATGTGGCATTAGAAAATGGTGGCTCTTATACAGTAAAAGAGTTATACGAGGCAATGGCAATCTTCTCTGCAAATGGTGCAACGATTGCATTAGCAGAAGCAATTGCAGGTAAAGAAGTAGATTTCGTAAAAATGATGAATGATAAATCGAAAGAATTAGGGTTGAAAAATTATAAATTTGTCAATTCTACAGGTTTAACGAATAAAGATTTAAAGGGAATGCATCCAGAAGGAACAACAGCGGATGAAGAAAATAAAATGTCTGCAAAGGATGTTGCAACTTTAGCACAACATTTAATTAAAGATTATCCAAAAGTGTTAGATACAGCAAAAATCCCGAAAAAAGAATTCCGTCCAGAAAAAGAGAAGTTTGCAATGTCGAACTGGAACTGGATGTTAAAGGGCTTAGTTAAAGAATATGATGGCGTAGATGGCCTAAAAACAGGCTCAACTCCAGAAGCGGGAGATTGCTTCACTGGTACGGTTGAAAGAAACGGTATGCGTTTTATTTCTGTAGTGATTAAAACAAGTTCTCATACAGCACGTTTTGATGAAACAAAGAAGCTATATGATTATGGATTTGCTAACTTTGAAATGAAACAAATGTATAAAAAAGGTTCTTCAGTAAAAGGACAAGAAACAGTACGAGTAGAAAATGCGAAAGACAAAGATGTAGCAGTTCAAACGAAACAAGCCATTTCACTTCCAGTACCAAAAGGAAGTAAAGATGTTTATAAAACAGAATTAAAAGAATCAAGTAAGGGACAAGAGGCACCTATTAAAAAGGGAGCTGCGCTTGGTCAAATGGTAATTACGCCAAAAGATACAAACGATCCTGGGTTTTTAACTGGTAAGTCGTTACAAGTGGATCTTGTAACAACAGCTGAAGTAGAAGAAGCAAACTGGTTTACTCGTGCTATGCGCGGAATTGGTTCTTTCTTTAGTGGTATATGGAATAGTGCTGTTGATACAGTAAAAGGTTGGTTTTAAAAGCTCCTCATTGTAGGGGCTTTTTTTTATTCCTATTTTTCATACCGACTTTATGAAAAAGTAGTAGACAAGCATCTGATAGTTAGTGGTAGAATGTAAGAGTATTCTTAATTTTCGCCTTTAACGGGGAAAAGCAATTCACCTAGGGGGGTTTTTGTAACATGACAAATGTAACAGGGACAGAACGTGTAAAACGTGGAATGGCAGAAATGCAAAAAGGCGGCGTTATTATGGACGTAATTAACGCTGAACAAGCAAAAATTGCAGAAGAGGCAGGCGCAGTTGCCGTTATGGCATTAGAGCGTGTACCAGCAGATATTCGTGCAGCAGGTGGCGTTTCTCGTATGGCAGACCCAACAATTGTTGAAGAAGTTATGGGTGCAGTGTCAATTCCGGTTATGGCAAAATGCCGTATCGGTCACCTTGTAGAAGCACGTGTATTAGAATCATTAGGGGTAGACTATATCGATGAGAGTGAAGTATTAACTCCTGCCGATGAAGTATACCATTTAAATAAACGTGATTACACAGTTCCATTTGTATGTGGTTGCCGTGATATCGGAGAAGCTGCACGTCGTATTGCAGAAGGTGCATCTATGCTTCGTACAAAAGGCGAACCAGGAACAGGAAACATTGTAGAGGCAGTGCGTCATATGCGTCAAGTCAATGCAGAAATCCGTCAAGTTGCAAGTCTACGTGAAGATGAGTTAATGACATATGCAAAAAATACTGGTGCTCCTTATGAAGTACTACTTGAAATTAAACGCCTTGGTCGTTTGCCGGTTGTAAACTTTGCAGCAGGTGGTGTAGCAACACCAGCAGATGCAGCGTTAATGATGCAACTTGGTGCGGATGGTGTATTTGTTGGATCTGGTATCTTTAAATCAGAGAATCCAGCGAAATTTGCACGTGCAATCGTTGAAGCGACAACTCATTATGAGGATTACGAGTTAATTGCAAGCCTTTCTAAAGGATTAGGTAATGCGATGAAAGGTATTGAAATTTCAACGTTACTACCAGAGCAACGCATGCAAGAGCGTGGATGGTAATTGAAGGAGAACTTTAAAATGGTGAAAATCGGTGTACTAGGTCTTCAAGGTGCAGTTCGTGAACATGTAAAATCAGTTGAAGCAAGTGGTGCAGAAGCTGTTGTTGTAAAGCGTATAGAACAACTTGAAGAGATTGATGGTCTTATTTTACCAGGCGGTGAAAGTACAACTATGCGCCGTCTTATTGATAAGTATGCTTTCATGGAACCACTTCGTACATTTGCGAAATCTGGTAAACCAATGTTTGGTACATGTGCAGGAATGATTCTTCTCGCAAAAACACTTATTGGCTATGACGAAGCACATATTGGTGCTATGGATATTACAGTTGAGCGCAATGCGTTTGGACGTCAAAAAGATAGCTTTGAAGCTGCACTTTCTATTAAAGGTGTGGGAGAAGATTTTGTTGGCGTATTTATTCGTGCGCCGTATGTTGTAAATGTAGCGGATAATGTTGAGGTACTTTCTACACATGGTGATCGAATGGTAGCGGTAAGGCAAGGGCCGTTTTTAGCTGCTTCTTTCCATCCGGAATTAACGGATGACCATCGTGTAACAGCATACTTTGTAGAAATGGTAAAAGAAGCGAAAATGAAAAAAGTTGTATAAGTAACTTGCAACTTGTATAAGATTATAGTAAATTGATGGTAACAATTTTATAAAATAAGCGTGTTGATAGGAAGTAGTAACAAATGTCGTTTCTTATAGAGAGTCGATGGTTGGTGGAAATCGATAGAAACAGTTTGTGAATCCATCCTGGAATGGAATGTGGAATATCTTTATGATTAGTAAACATTCCCGGTGAAGAGCCGTTATTTCTACTTGAGAGGAAAGCGGTAATGCTTTCAACTAGGGTGGCAACGCGGGTTAACTCCCGTCCCTTTATATAGGGACGGGAGTTTTTTGTGTTTTATAAAATAAAAGGAGGAGTATATAATGCTTGATATTAAATTTTTACGTACAAATTTTGAAGAAGTAAAAGCTAAGTTACAGCATAGAGGCGAAGATTTAACTGATTTTGGTCGCTTTGAAGAATTAGATACGAGAAGAAGAGAACTACTTGTTCAAACAGAGGAACTAAAAAGTAAACGTAACGAAGTATCTCAACAAATCTCTGTATTGAAGCGCGAAAAGAAAGATGCAGAAGCTCTAATTTTAGAAATGCGTGAAGTTGGAGAAAAAGTAAAAGATCTTGATAACGAACTTCGTACAGTTGAAGAAGATCTAGAAAGATTGATGCTATCTATTCCAAATATTCCGCACGAATCTGCTCCAGTTGGTGAAACAGAGGATGATAATGTAGTAGCTCGCACTTGGGGAGAAGTGAAGGAATTTGCTTTTGAACCAAAACCACATTGGGATCTTGCTACAGATTTAGGAATTCTAGATTTTGAACGTGCTGGAAAAGTAACAGGAAGCCGCTTCGTATTCTACAAAGGTGCTGGCGCAAGATTAGAGCGTGCTTTAATTAGCTTTATGCTTGATCTTCATACTGATGAGCATGGATATGAAGAAGTATTACCTCCGTATATGGTAAACCGTGCAAGCATGACAGGGACAGGACAACTTCCGAAGTTTGAAGAAGATGCATTCCGTATTGAAAGTGAAGACTACTTCTTAATTCCAACAGCTGAAGTACCTGTAACAAATATGCACCGTGATGAGATCTTAAATAAAGAACAATTGCCTATAAGATATGCTGCGTTTAGCTCTTGTTTCCGTTCTGAAGCAGGTTCAGCTGGCCGTGATACACGTGGTTTAATTCGTCAGCACCAGTTCAATAAAGTAGAGCTTGTGAAGTTCGTAAAACCAGAAGATTCTTATGAAGAGTTAGAAAAACTAACAAATGATGCAGAACGCGTGTTACAATTATTAGAGTTGCCATATCGCGTTATGAGCATGTGCACAGGCGATTTAGGATTTACAGCAGCGAAGAAATACGATATCGAAGTATGGATTCCAAGCTATGGCACATATCGTGAAATCTCTTCTTGTAGTAATTTCGAGGCTTTCCAAGCGAGACGTGCAAATATCCGTTTCCGTCGTGAGCCAAACGGCAAACCAGAACATGTTCATACATTAAATGGATCTGGTCTTGCAATTGGACGTACGGTGGCAGCTATTTTAGAGAACTACCAACAAGAAGATGGTACAATTATAATTCCAGAAGTTCTTCGCCCTTATATGGGAGGAAAAACAGTTATTAAGTAAATTTATAAACATTCATCGGTATGAGTGATTGGTAATTATGAGCGTTGTCAGTACTATGATGTAGGAGAGGAAAAGTAAAATTTTCCTTTCCTCATAATTTATTTTAGTAGGGTTGACTAACTGTTTTTCTTTTGATATTATATTTGATGTCAATATGGAGGTATACCCAAGTCTGGCTGAAGGGATCGGTCTTGAAAACCGACAGGCGGCGAGAGTCGCGCGGGGGTTCGAATCCCTCTACCTCCTCCAGATATAATTGACAACAGCGCATATAAGTGGAGATTGGAGAACTCGTTACCACACGTAACGAGTTTTTATTTTAAAACCAATCATAAAGTATGGTGTAAGGCGATTTTGTCCTTATTACACACTCATATTCCGATGATTATCTTCATAGATATGAAAGGAGTCAACATGGATCTTATTATACAAACGTTTCCTTTAGATGGAAAAACTTTATATTATGTACAATGTCCTGTCTGTAAGAACAATAGAATTTTAAACAGTGGTGCAAATGTATCACGCATTATTAGCGATGATACATTCCGTAAACTTTGTGGTTGCACTTGTGATGTAAAGCAAACTGCAACAAAAGTAGAGGCACCAAAAAAAGTTAAAAAAGAAGCTGTAAAGAAAGAAGCAGCTCCAAAACGTACAGGTAAAGTATTAACAGCAGTAATTAACGGGAAAGAAATGACTGTTAAAGAGATTGCTGAGGCGTACGATATTAGTACAAGTACTGTTCGTCAGCGTATTAACGCTGGAAAACCTGAGAGTGAAATTATTGCTCCAACAAAGAAAAAGTAATTTAATAGAAAAACCCGTGCATATGCACGGGTTTTTTATTTTACAAGTTTACGTGTTTGTTTTAAAAAATGACCGATTTTTTTAATGATTGGTTCAATGGAATCGCCATCTTTTAAAATATCGTATTCATTAATGTTTAATCGTAAAACAGGGCATGAATTAAAGTTGTTAATCCAGTTTTCATAACGCCCATGCATCTCTTTCCAATACTCGATTGGTGTCTGCTGTTCCATCGGACGTCCACGTTCTTGGATACGATCAACAATATCATCGAAAGAACCTTCTAAGTAAATTAATAAATCTGGATGTGGGAAGTAAGGAGTCATGACCATAGCGTCAAATAAACCTTTATATGTTTCATAATCAGTTTCCGTCATTGTACCTTTTTCGTGATGCATTTTTGCAAAAATGCCAGTGTCTTCATAGATAGAGCGATCTTGAACAAAACCGCCACCGTATTCAAAAATTCTTTTTTGTTCTTTAAATCGTTCTGCTAAAAAATACACTTGTAAGTGAAAGCTCCAGCGTGTGAAATCAGCATAGAACTTGTCCAAATACGGATTAGAATCTACCTTTTCAAATGATGTGCGATACCCTAAAGCGTTAGCCAATGCAGTTGTCATAGTGGATTTACCGACACCTACTGTTCCAGCGATAGTGATTACTGCGTCATTTGGTATATCATATTTTTGCCTTAAATTCATTATTATTTCGACTCCTTTAAGAGAGTATTTTGAAGGGCAGATAGGATGACGTTTAAATCATCAGGATTTTTTACAAAATCCATATCGTCTCCGTTAAATTTCAATACTGGGATATCTGGATGGTCCTTTTTAAAAGCATCCATTGCTGTTTCATAATCTTTTGTGAGCTGTAGTAAGTAATTTGGATCCATATTTTTTTCGAATTCTCTTCCGCGCATGGCGATTCGCCTTTGTAATGTTTCTAAGCTAGCTGTTAAATAAACGATAACATTTGGAACTGGCATATCTTGTGTAAGGATACGATAGATTTGCATGTACTTGTCGTATTGAGAATCTTTTAATGTACGGGATGCAAAAATTACATTTTTGAATATATGATAATCCGCTACTACTGGCTTCCTTTGATTCAAATACTTTATGTTAATATCTTCTAATTGTTTGTATCTATTACAAAGAAAGAACATCTCTGTTTGAAAACTCCATTCGTCGAAGTCTTCATAGAACTTTCCTAAAAAGGGGTTTTCATCAACAATCTCTTTCAGTAAGTGGAGTTGCATGTGAGTTGAAATTTCCTTCGCAAGTGAAGTTTTTCCAACACCGATTGGTCCTTCAACCGTGATAAATGGTACTCCGGTCACGCTGTTTCCTCCTTTCAATCAGTGATTTACCGTGACTACTAAAAACACAAAACAGAATTATTGTAGCACAAGAGGGAAGCGAGCGGGTTAATTTGATATAAAAAGTTGGAAAATAGATATATGTATTAATTAAATTTTATTTGAAACGACGGTACTATATTTGCTTTTAATGTGGCTTCCATTATTTTTAAAGCATGCAGGTTATCCTGATCATCATTAGATGCAATACAGTCCTGTGGTACATACAATGTATAATTCCTCATATGAGCATCGTTAGCTGTAAAGAGGATACATATATTCCCGGCGACACCTGTTAATATTAGATTTTCTATTTTTAAATAGCCTAATAAAGAATTTAAAGGTGTTTCATAAAAAGCAGAGTAATGTGGTTTAATAAAAATGTAATCATCAGCATTTGGAGCGATCTTATGAATGATATTTTTACTATACTCATTTGTACAATGAGTAATCAATTGGTCAATATCAGACCTCCAAAGTTGATAATGGTCATTAATATAAATGATGGGGCAACCGAAGGATTTCATTGTTCTCTTTAATTGTAAAATAGGATTGGTTATAATTTCGCATTTTTTGGCTAGGATAGGCCCGTGTGAAAATTGAAAGTCATTAATCATATCGATAATGAGTAAGGCAGTATTCTTCATATGTAATCCCCTCTCTTTTTTCTTAGGGTGGATTGAATTTATAAAAGTTATCCCATGTGTAGTAAATGGAAATAAGTGTACTTTATTTGTAATGAAAGGACTATGTTATGGAACGTGATCAAGATATTTATTTTATGCAGTTAGCAATAGAAGAGGCTAAAAAAGCAGAGGCAATACAAGAAGTACCGATTGGGGCAGTTATAGTGTTGGATGGTGAAGTAATTAGTGTTGCTCATAATTTAAGGGAGACTGAGCAAAGATCGATAGCTCACGCTGAGTTGTTAGCTATTGATGAGGCGTGCAAAAAATTAGGGACATGGCGTTTAGAAGATGCGACGTTATATGTAACATTAGAGCCTTGTCCGATGTGTGCGGGTGGAATTGTTTTATCACGAGTAAAGCGAGTTGTATATGGTGCGAGTGATCCGAAAGGTGGATGTGCAGGGACATTGATGAATCTGTTAACGGATGAACGCTTTAATCATCAATGTGAAGTAGTAGCTGGTGTATTAGAAGAAGAATGCGGTACGCTGTTAACGAACTTTTTTAGAGCGCTTCGTAAAAAAAGAAAAGCGATTAAGAAATTAGAGAAAAGTAAAGAGAATTAACGTATTTGCATTTTATAAAAAAACAAGTTATACTGATAGTGCCTTTAATGAAGGCAACCGAATATTGGTTTTAACTTTGCCGTGCTAAGCGGGGAGGTAGCGGTGCCCTATACTCGCAATCCGCTCTAGCGAGGCCGAATCCCTTCTCGAGGTTATGTTGCTGTAAGGCCTGCCTTAAGTAAGTGGTGTTGACGTTTGGGTCCTGCGCAACGGGACCCCGTGAACCTTGTCAGGTCCGGAAGGAAGCAGCAATAAGCGGGTCTTCTCGTGTGCCGCAGGAGTGCCTGAACCGAGCTAACTGCTTAAGTAACGCTTATGGTACGTAATCGACAGAAGGTGCACGGCAGTTATATATGTATACAAAACTCACCTTAATACTAAGGTGGGTTTTTTGTATAGAAAATAACTTTTGGAATCTATAAACAGAATGGGTTATAATAAATGAGATAATAACCTTTGAGGGAGGCCGTATTTTCGTGTCATACCAAGCGTTATACCGAACATGGAGACCGCAAAAGTTTGAAGATGTAGTCGGTCAAAAGCACGTGACAAAAACGTTGCAAAATGCCCTTCTTCAAGAGAAAGTTTCACATGCTTATTTATTTTCTGGGCCGAGGGGAACAGGAAAAACGACAATTGCAAAAGTGTTTGCAAAAGCAATTAACTGTGAACATGCTCCGGTAGCTGAACCTTGTAATGAATGTCCTTCTTGTTTGGGGATTACACAAGGATCTATTTCAGATGTATTAGAAATTGATGCGGCTTCAAATAACGGTGTAGATGAAATTCGAGATATTAGAGATAAAGTAAAATATGCTCCAAGTGCTGTAGAATATAAAGTATACATTATTGATGAAGTTCACATGCTTTCCATGGGTGCCTTCAATGCGCTTTTAAAAACGTTAGAAGAACCGCCAGGACATGTTATCTTTATTTTGGCGACAACAGAACCGCATAAGATACCGCCTACAATTATTTCGCGTTGCCAACGTTTCGAATTTCGAAAGATATCAGTAAATGATATTGTTGAGAGATTATCGACAGTTGTGAACAATGAAGGTACGCAAGTAGAAGATGAGGCATTACAAATTGTTGCACGTGCCGCTGAAGGTGGTATGCGTGATGCGCTCAGTCTTATTGATCAGGCAATATCTTATAGTGATGAGACAGTTACAACAGAAGATGTATTAGCTGTAACAGGGTCTGTTTCTCAGCAATACTTAGGCAACTTAGTAGAATGTATACGTGAAAATGATGTATCAAGAGCATTACGTATCATAGATGAGATGATGGGTAAAGGGAAAGATCCAGTTCGCTTTATGGAGGATTTCATTTACTATTATCGTGATATGCTTTTATATCAAACTTCACCACAATTGGAACATATGTTGGAACGAGTAATGGTTGATGAGCAATTCCGGACGTTAAGTGAAGAAATGCAGCCGGAAGTAATCTATGAGATCATTCATACTCTTAGTAAAGCACAACAGGAAATGAAGTGGACAAATCATCCGCGAATTTTCTTAGAAGTTGTTATGGTACAACTGTGTCAACAGTTTATGATGCAAGCAAATGGTGCAGATCGTTTACAAGCAATTATGAACAGGATGCAGCAATTAGAGAAAGAGTTAGAACAAGTCAAAAAGAATGGTGTGCCGGCCGGTGTGCAGCAGGAAGTCAGAGAGACGCGTGCAGCACCAAAGCCAGTACGGACAGGAAGTATGAAGATACCTGTCGGACGCGTAAATGAAGTATTAAAGCAAGCGAAGCGTCAAGATTTAGAACAATTAAAAGCTGTATGGGGAGAGTTGTTAGGAAGACTCAAGGCATACAACAAAGTAGCGTTTGCTGTTTTATTAGAAAATAGTGAACCGGTAGCGGCTTCAGATGATACTTACGTTTTAGCGTTCCAATATGAGATTCACTGTAAAATGGCAAGCGAAAATCGAGAGGCTATGGATACAGTGGAACAAACTTTATTTGAATTGCTAAGTAAAAGATTAAATATGATTGCCATTCCAAAAAGTGAATGGGGTAAAATCCGTGAAGATTTTTTACAGCGTGAAGGTGGAAGTTCTGAAGAAAGCCCAGAGAAAAAAGAAGATCCTCTCATAGAAGAGGCTGTAAAATTAGTAGGGCAAGAACTCATTGAAATAAAAGAGTAATAATAATTAGGAGGAATTAATTATGATGCGTGGCGGAATGGGAAATATGAATAACATGATGAAACAAATGCAAAAGATGCAAAAGGAAATGGCAAAGGCGCAAGAAGAACTTGGCGAAAAAACAGTTGAAGGTACAGCTGGCGGCGGTATGATCACAGTTATTGCAAATGGTCATAAGCAAATTCTTGAAGTAAAAGTGAAAGAAGAAGTTGTAGATCCAGAAGATATCGAAATGTTACAAGACTTAGTGTTAGCTGCAACAAACGATGCACTTAAGAAAGCTGATGAACTTTCAAACTCTACAATGGGTAAATTTACAAAAGGCTTAAACTTACCGGGTGGAATGTTCTAGGAGGATATTGATATATGCATTATCCAGAACCAATATCAAAACTAATTGATAGTTTTATGAAATTGCCAGGAATCGGACCGAAAACAGCGGTTCGATTGGCGTTTTTCGTATTAGATATGAAAGAAGATGATGTGTTAGGTTTTGCAAAAGCACTTGTAAATGCGAAGCGAGACTTAGCATATTGTTCTGTGTGCGGGCATATTACTGACCGTGATCCTTGTTATATTTGTAACGATTCACATCGAGATCAATCAGTTGTTTGTGTCGTGCAAGAACCGAAAGATGTAATCGCGATGGAAAAGATGAAAGAGTATCAAGGTGTATATCATGTGTTACGTGGTGCTATCTCTCCAATGGAGGGAATTGGACCAGAAGACATTAATATCCCGCAACTTCTAAAGCGACTACACGATGAAACAGTACAAGAAGTAATATTAGCAACAAATCCTAATATTGAAGGGGAAGCTACAGCGATGTATATATCCCGCCTCTTAAAGCCGACAGGTATTAAAGTAACTCGTATTGCACACGGTCTGCCAGTTGGTGGAGATTTAGAATATGCAGATGAAGTGACACTGTCGAAAGCGTTAGAAGGTCGTAGAGAAGTATAAGAGGAGAAACAAAAATGTTCTTTCAAAAAAAGGGTAAATTGCGTAAAGAGTATGATGATAAGCTAATTGTACTATTAGAAAAGGTGAAGAATGAATGGTTACGTCAAAAGAGAATGGTTGAACAAAGTGTTGAACCATCTCAAGATGTACTTTGTTCTTTGAAAATAGCAGAGGCGAAATATTTCTTCTTGCTAAAAGAAGCGAAACGTCGTCCTGTAAAGATGGAGCAATGGTAAAAGGTTCTGCTGAAAAAGCAGAGCCTTTTTATTTTATTCGTTTGGAAAGATCGATTAATAGTTTTTGTGAAGAACGTGTAGCCGAATTAAGGTGAATAAGATGAAACGACTGGAGTTATATAATAAACGTTCTTTTTTATCGTCTTGTCCCATACAAATAAATGTGTATAGGTCATTCATAAGGAGGAAAAAATGAATTCTACAATTATTATTGTTGGTATTCTTGCGTTAGTTTTTATTTTCCTTGTTTTTGGTGTTTCTTCTAAGCCGTTGCGTTTTATAGGAAAAGCGCTCTTTCATGTTACTTTGGGAGTAGCATTACTTTTTATCGTAAATGTTGTAGGAACGTATTTTGATTTTCATATCCCAATTAACTTGGGCACCGCAACAATTACAAGTTTATTAGGCCTACCCGGTGTTGCTGCA
>NZ_CP017016.1:32500-82500 GCF_001831375.1 Bacillus sp. ABP14
CAAAGGAACGAGGTAGACGAAGCGACCTGGAAAGGTCCGTCGTAGAGGGTAACAACCCCGTAGTCGAAACTTCGTTCTCTCTTGAATGTATCCTGAGTACGGCGGAACACGTGAAATTCCGTCGGAATCTGGGAGGACCATCTCCCAAGGCTAAATACTCCCTAGTGATCGATAGTGAACCAGTACCGTGAGGGAAAGGTGAAAAGCACCCCGGAAGGGGAGTGAAAGAGATCCTGAAACCGTGTGCCTACAAATAGTCAGAGCCCGTTAACGGGTGATGGCGTGCCTTTTGTAGAATGAACCGGCGAGTTACGATCCCGTGCGAGGTTAAGCTGAAGAGGCGGAGCCGCAGCGAAAGCGAGTCTGAATAGGGCGTTTAGTACGTGGTCGTAGACCCGAAACCAGGTGATCTACCCATGTCCAGGGTGAAGTTCAGGTAACACTGAATGGAGGCCCGAACCCACGCACGTTGAAAAGTGCGGGGATGAGGTGTGGGTAGCGGAGAAATTCCAATCGAACCTGGAGATAGCTGGTTCTCCCCGAAATAGCTTTAGGGCTAGCCTTAAGTGTAAGAGTCTTGGAGGTAGAGCACTGATTGGACTAGGGGTCCTCATCGGATTACCGAATTCAGTCAAACTCCGAATGCCAATGACTTATCCTTAGGAGTCAGACTGCGAGTGATAAGATCCGTAGTCAAAAGGGAAACAGCCCAGACCGCCAGCTAAGGTCCCAAAGTGTGTATTAAGTGGAAAAGGATGTGGAGTTGCTTAGACAACTAGGATGTTGGCTTAGAAGCAGCCACCATTTAAAGAGTGCGTAATAGCTCACTAGTCGAGTGACTCTGCGCCGAAAATGTACCGGGGCTAAATACACCACCGAAGCTGCGGATTGATACCGAATGGTATCAGTGGTAGGGGAGCGTTCTAAGGACAGTGAAGTCAGACCGGAAGGACTGGTGGAGTGCTTAGAAGTGAGAATGCCGGTATGAGTAGCGAAAGACGGGTGAGAATCCCGTCCACCGAATGCCTAAGGTTTCCTGAGGAAGGCTCGTCCGCTCAGGGTTAGTCAGGACCTAAGCCGAGGCCGACAGGCGTAGGCGATGGACAACAGGTTGATATTCCTGTACCACCTCTTTATCGTTTGAGCAATGGAGGGACGCAGAAGGATAGAAGAAGCGTGCGATTGGTTGTGCACGTCCAAGCAGTTAGGCTGATAAGTAGGCAAATCCGCTTATCGTAAAGGCTGAGCTGTGATGGGGAAGCTCCTTATGGAGCGAAGTCTTTGATTCCCCGCTGCCAAGAAAAGCTTCTAGCGAGATAAAAGGTGCCTGTACCGCAAACCGACACAGGTAGGCGAGGAGAGAATCCTAAGGTGTGCGAGAGAACTCTGGTTAAGGAACTCGGCAAAATGACCCCGTAACTTCGGGAGAAGGGGTGCTTTCTTAACGGAAAGCCGCAGTGAATAGGCCCAAGCGACTGTTTAGCAAAAACACAGCTCTCTGCGAAGCCGTAAGGCGAAGTATAGGGGGTGACACCTGCCCGGTGCTGGAAGGTTAAGGAGAGGGGTTAGCGTAAGCGAAGCTCTGAACTGAAGCCCCAGTAAACGGCGGCCGTAACTATAACGGTCCTAAGGTAGCGAAATTCCTTGTCGGGTAAGTTCCGACCCGCACGAAAGGTGTAACGATTTGGGCACTGTCTCAACCAGAGACTCGGTGAAATTATAGTACCTGTGAAGATGCAGGTTACCCGCGACAGGACGGAAAGACCCCGTGGAGCTTTACTGTAGCCTGATATTGAATTTTGGTACAGTTTGTACAGGATAGGCGGGAGCCTTTGAAACCGGAGCGCTAGCTTCGGTGGAGGCGCTGGTGGGATACCGCCCTGACTGTATTGAAATTCTAACCTACGGGTCTTATCGACCCGGGAGACAGTGTCAGGTGGGCAGTTTGACTGGGGCGGTCGCCTCCTAAAGTGTAACGGAGGCGCCCAAAGGTTCCCTCAGAATGGTTGGAAATCATTCGTAGAGTGCAAAGGCATAAGGGAGCTTGACTGCGAGACCTACAAGTCGAGCAGGGACGAAAGTCGGGCTTAGTGATCCGGTGGTTCCGCATGGAAGGGCCATCGCTCAACGGATAAAAGCTACCCCGGGGATAACAGGCTTATCTCCCCCAAGAGTCCACATCGACGGGGAGGTTTGGCACCTCGATGTCGGCTCATCGCATCCTGGGGCTGTAGTCGGTCCCAAGGGTTGGGCTGTTCGCCCATTAAAGCGGTACGCGAGCTGGGTTCAGAACGTCGTGAGACAGTTCGGTCCCTATCCGTCGTGGGCGTAGGAAATTTGAGAGGAGCTGTCCTTAGTACGAGAGGACCGGGATGGACGCACCGCTGGTGTACCAGTTGTTCTGCCAAGGGCATAGCTGGGTAGCTATGTGCGGAAGGGATAAGTGCTGAAAGCATCTAAGCATGAAGCCCCCCTCAAGATGAGATTTCCCATAGCGTAAGCTAGTAAGATCCCTGAAAGATGATCAGGTTGATAGGTTCGAGGTGGAAGCATGGTGACATGTGGAGCTGACGAATACTAATAGATCGAGGACTTAACCATATAATATGTAGCAAATGTTATCTAGTTTTGAAGGAATATGCCTTCAATAGTTTGGTGATGATGGCAGAGAGGTCACACCCGTTCCCATACCGAACACGGAAGTTAAGCTCTCTAGCGCCGATGGTAGTTGGGACCTTGTCCCTGTGAGAGTAGGACGTCGCCAAGCAACTAAAAACACAAGTCTTTTGACTTGTGTTTTTTTGTGTTTTCAAACAGTATGCAAAAAGAAGTAATGGTAATACAAACACGTTGCCCAAGGATGAATCATATTATATAAGAAATCGATGTATATTTTTCTGTAAATTGTTAAGGAATAGAAGTATAAAATATGTCCATTTAAATTAAATAGGGAGGGAAAGATATGAAATCACAAAACGAAGTTTGTATTGTTTGTGAGACAGAAAGAAAAGAAGGGATATATGTTTATAATAATTTAATATGTTATGAATGTGAAAAGGACATGGTGAATACAGAAACAAATGATCCGAAGTATATATATTATTTAAAACAGCTTCGGAAATTAGAAGTATCATATTTTTAAATAGGCATATGCCTATTATTTTTTTTGTTCTGTATAATAGAGAAAGAATGAAATAATAAGGAAGAGATATAGATGAATCAAAATCGCATACCTTTATATGAAGCATTAATAGAGTTTAAAGAAAGAAGGCCGTTATCCTTTCATGTTCCAGGTCATAAAAATGGTTTAAACTTCCCTCAAGGGGCAGTAGAGGAGTTTAAAGATATACTATCTATCGATGTAACTGAGTTGTCAGGGTTAGATGATTTACATAGTCCGTTTGAATGTATAGATGAGGCACAACAATTATTAGCTGATGTATATGGAGTGAACAAAAGTTATTTTTTAATTAATGGTTCAACAGTCGGGAACTTAGCAATGATTTTGTCTTGCTGTAGGGAACATGATATTGTTCTTGTACAAAGAAATTGTCATAAATCAATTATTAATGGTTTAAAATTAGCAGGAGCAAATCCAATTTTTTTAGATCCATGGATTGATGAAGCTTATAACGTACCCGTGGGAATTCATGATGAGATTATTAAGGAAGCAATTGAAAAATATCCAAATGCGAAAGCACTTATTTTAACACATCCTAATTATTATGGTATGGGGATGGATTTAGAGGCAAGTATTGCTTATGCACATGCACATAAAATTCCTGTGTTAGTAGATGAAGCGCATGGAGCTCATTTTTGTTTAGGTGGGGCATTTCCAAAGTCAGCTTTAGCATATGGTGCAGATATTGTAGTTCATTCCGCACATAAAACATTACCTGCGATGACGATGGGATCCTATTTACATATAAATAGCCGCTTAGTGAAAGAAGAAAAAGTTTCTACTTATTTAAGTATGCTACAATCTAGTAGTCCATCGTATCCAATTATGGCTTCCCTTGATATTGCACGCTTTACGATAGCGCGTATAAAAGAAAAGGGACATGATGAAATTGTCGAGTTTTTACAGAAATTTAAAGAAGAATTGTCTTCTATCCCACAATTAGCTATTTTACAATATCCATTACAAGACGAGCTAAAAGTTACCATACAGACGCGTTGTCAGTTATCAGGATACGAATTACAGTCCGTATTAGAAAAGGTTGGTATATATACCGAAATGGCAGATCCATATAATGTCTTATTTATTTTGCCTTTGCAAGTAAATAAGAAGTATATGAAGGCTATAGAGATGATCCGGGCGGCATTGCAACCTTATGAGGTGAAAGACAAGACGGAATCTATTCGTTATACTTATAAAGGAGAAATTTCTCCCCTGCCGTATACATATAAACAACTGGAAGGATATGAAACAAAAGTAGTATCTGTAGAAGAAGCAGTTGGGATGATAGCGGCGGAAATGGTAATTCCATATCCACCTGGTATTCCATTGATTATGTATGGAGAAAGAATTACTTCAGAACATAAAGAGCAAATTATGCATTTAGAGAGAGCAGGCGCTCGTTTTCAAGGTAGCACGAAATATATGAAAGTGTATGATATAGAAAGTAGGTTTTAGGATGAAGGGATTATTTGTAACAATTGAGGGGCCAGAAGGTTCGGGTAAAACAACGTTAATTCAAGGTTTATTACCATACTTTGAACAAAAGGAACAAAAGGTAATGGCGACAAGAGAACCAGGTGGTATTGCGATTTCTGAGGAGATTAGAACGATTTTACATAAGCAAGAATATACGATGATGGAAGCACGTACAGAGGCACTTTTATATGCCGCTGCACGTAGACAACATTTAGTGGAAAAAGTTATGCCGGCACTTGATGAGGATTACCTTGTATTATGTGATCGTTTTATAGATAGCTCTTTAGCGTATCAAGGCTATGCAAGAGGGTTAGGTATGGATAAAGTATTTGAAATCAATCGTTTCGCAACAGAAGACTGCATGCCTAGTTTAACAATTTACCTAGACATTGAACCCGAGGTTGGTTTAGCTCGAATTGCAAAAGATGCAGGACGTGAAGTGAATCGGTTAGATATGGAAGATATCACTTTCCATAAACGTGTGCGTGAAGGGTATTTACAAGTTGTAGAACGTTTCTCGGATCGTATTGTATTAGTAAATGCTGATCAACCAATGGAAAAACTTATAGAAGAAGTTATTCAAGTTATAGAAGATAAATTGTTATAATAGAAGGAAAGAATGAAATAAGTGAGGTATGCATTATGACGAAGACGTGGGAGCAGCTTTCTGCTATACAACCCATCGGTGTAAAAATGTTGATGAATAGCATCGCAAAAGAGCGTATATCCCACGCTTACTTATTAGAGGGAGGGAAAGGGACAGGAAAGTTTGCGACAGCAATTCAAATGGCAAAGAGTTTCCTCTGTTCTCAGCGGAATGGGGTAGAGCCTTGTCATGTATGTACAAATTGTAAGCGAATTGATTCAGGTAACCACCCAAACTTACATATTGTAAAACCAGACGGATTGTCTATTAAGAAGCAGCAAATTCATGATTTACAAGAAGAGTTTTCAAAAACAGGATTAGAAGCAAATAAAAAAGTATATGTTATTGAGCACGCAGACCGTATGACAGCAAATGCGGCGAATACACTGTTGAAATTTTTAGAAGAACCAAGTAGTGATACAACAGCTATTTTACTTACTGAACAAAGTCATCAAATTTTAAATACGATTTTATCTCGTTGTCAAGTTGTTACATTTAGACCGTTACCTACGGAATCTTTAATTAGAAGATTACAGGATGAAGGTGTTACGACATCTTTATCGACACTTGCTGCACAACTCACAAATAGTTTTGATGAAGCTTTGGCTTTATGTAGTGATGAATGGTTTGCACAAGCACGAGCTTTAGTGATAAAATTATGTGAAGCGCTCGAAAAAGATAAAGCCTCTATTTTTTTTGTACAAGAAAAATGGGGAAAACACTTTGGAGAGAAAGAACAATTACAGCAAGGTTTAGATATGTTACTCCTTATTTATAAGGATTTATTATATGTTCAACTTGGAGAAGAAGATCGTCTTGTTTTTCATGAGCAGAAAGAGATGTTTGAATCTTTCTCCTACGCTCAGAAGCGCATTGTATCAGCTCTCTTTAATATATTAGAGGCAAAAAATAGAATCAACGCTAATGTAAATGCGCAGCTTGTGTTCGAACAGTTAGTGTTGCGGTTGCAGGAGGGATGACCGTTTTGTATGATGTAGTAGGTGTTCGCTTTAAGAAGGCCGGAAAGGTGTATTACTTTGATCCGAATCAGTTCGATATCTCTGAAAATGAGTTTGTAATTGTAGAAACGGTAAGAGGTATTGAATACGGAAAAGTAGTTATTACCAAAAAGCAAGTTGATGAAAACGACGTTGTATTACCACTAAAAAAGGTTATTCGCATTGCAAATGAAAACGATCGTACCATTGTTGAAGAGAACAAACATGCTGCAAAAGAGGCATATCAAGTTTGTCAGCAAAAGGTAGTAGAACATAATCTTGATATGAAACTTGTAGATGTAGAGTATACGTTCGATCGCAATAAAATTATTTTCTACTTTACTGCGGATGGTCGGATTGATTTTCGCGAACTAGTGAAGGACTTAGCAGCAATTTTTAGGACAAGAATTGAACTAAGACAAATCGGTGTTCGTGATGAAGCGAAAATGCTTGGTGGTATTGGTCCATGTGGTCGTATGCTTTGTTGTTCTACTTTTTTAGGGGATTTTGAACCTGTATCCATTAAGATGGCAAAGGATCAAAATTTATCATTAAATCCTGCAAAAATCTCTGGTTTATGTGGTCGCTTAATGTGTTGCTTAAAATATGAGAACGATGAATATGAGGCAGCAAAGGAACAACTTCCTGATTTAGATCAACGTATACAAACCCCGCATGGTACTGGCCGTGTTATCGGATTAAATATTTTAGAAAGATTAATTCAAGTGGAACTAGTAGACAAGGAACGGATAGTAGAATATACGTTAGATGAGTTAGTGAATAAAGGGGTCGTTTCGAGTCAAACCACAGATTAATGAGGTGGGTGCTTGTGGAGAAAAAAGATATTTTTGCATCGGTTTCTAGTATGGAAGAGCAAATTGGACATTTATACAAACAGTTGGGAGAATTAAAACAACATCTTGCAGAGTTACTGGAAGAAAACCAACATATAAAAATGGAAAATGAAAATTTGCGACACCGCTTTGAAGAAGTACAGATTAAAGAAAAACAAAAAACTCAAAAACGTAAAGAAGTGAAGCCGAAGACAGATATTGGTGAAGGCTACGATAATTTAGCAAGACTATATCAAGAAGGTTTTCATATTTGTAATCTGCATTATGGAAGTGTACGTAAAGAGGGAGATTGTTTATTCTGCCTGTCATTTTTAAATAAAAAGTGAAATTACCTTTCCAATAATAATTGGAAAGGTAATTTTTTATACATGAGAGTAGAATCGAATATGTTTTTTATTAGTAGAAGATGAAATAGGGTAGGTTAAGTGTAAGAAAAGGAGCAACATATGAATTTATACGAAGATGAACGTTTAGATTACTTATTAGCACAAGATTTGAAGATTATACAAAGCCCATCAGTATTTAATTTCTCGTTAGATGCTGTTTTACTTGCAGACTTTGCTTGGGTGCCAATTCAAAAAGGTAATTTACTTGATTTGTGTACAGGTAATGCAGTTGTACCCCTTCTATTAAGTACAAGGACGAAAGGGAATATTACTGGTGTAGAAATTCAAGAACGCTTATATGATATGGGAATAAGAAGTGTCCAATACAATAAGTTGGAAGAAAGAATTCACTTAATACACGGGGATTTGAAAGATATGCCGGAGAAACTTGGGCGTCATCAATATGATGTTGTCACATGTAATCCGCCTTATTTCCAAACACCTGCAACCTCTGAAAAAAATATGAATGAACATTTAGCGATAGCTCGTCATGAAATTATGTGTACACTAGAGGATGTTGTATCTGCAAGTAGTCAGCTAGTAAAGCAAGGCGGGAAAGTAGCATTTGTACATCGTCCAGGTCGTTTATTAGATATTGTTACATTAATGCGTAAATACAAAATTGAACCGAAGCGTGTACGATTTGTTTATCCTAAGGCAGGGAAAGAAGCGAATACATTGTTAATTGAAGGAATTAAGGACGGAAACGCAGATTTAAAAATATTGCCACCTCTTTTTGTATATGAAGAAAATAATGAATATACAAAGGAGATTCGTTCTATTTTATATGGAGAAGAATAAGCATTGTTTTTACGTAGTGGAGTGCTCTGATGGAAGTTACTATGCTGGATATACAAATCATATAGAGAAGCGGATTGAGACCCATAATAGCGGAAAAGGGGCTAAGTATACGCGTGCTAGACTTCCTGTTGCTTTAAAATACGTAGAATTTCATGAAGATAAGCGTACAGCTATGCAAGCAGAGTATTATTTTAAGCAATTAAATAGAAAACAAAAAGAAGAATATATGCAAAAAGGAGAACGCTATGTGGCAACAAAAAAGCTTTCAACAAAGTGAAAAGGGAGTTTTATATTTAGTACCAACTCCTATTGGAAATTTAGAAGATATGACATTTCGTGCAATCCGAATTTTAAAAGAAGCGGATTTAATTGCTGCTGAAGATACGAGACAAACGAAAAAACTTTGTAATTATTTTGAAATTGAAACGCCTGTTATGAGTTACCACGAGCATAATAAAGAAGTAAGTGGAAAGAAAATATTAGAGAAGTTAGATGAAGGAAAGACTGTAGCGCTTGTTAGTGACGCTGGTATGCCGTGTATTTCCGATCCAGGCTATGATATTGTTGTCGAGGCGGTAGCTGAGCAATATCATGTAATCCCGCTTCCTGGGGCAAATGCAGCCCTTACAGCATTAATTGCATCAGGACTTGAAACAAAACAGTTTTATTTCTATGGGTTTTTACAAAGAAATAAAAAAGAAAGAAAAATGGAGTTAGAGAAGCTTCGTTACATACAAACTACAATGATGTTTTATGAAGCGCCTCACCGCCTGGATGATACTTTAATCTCGATGCAAGAAGTATTGGGAAATAGAGAAATCGTATTATGCCGAGAGTTAACGAAAAAATTCGAGGAATTTATTCGAGGAACAGTTGAAGAAGCAATTGAGTGGACGAAACAAAATGAAGTTCGTGGTGAGTTTTGTATTTTAGTAGCTGGTTCAACGGAAGAACCTGCTCCAGAAGAAAAATGGTGGGGATCTATTTCAGTATATAATCATATTGAACATTATATAAACGAAAAAGGTATGAATTCAAAAGAGGCGATAAAAACAGTCGCTAAAGATCGAGATTTGTCGAAACGCGATGTATATCAAATCTATCATGTCGATAAAAAATAAGCTTCTCATAATTGAGAAGCTTATTTTGCTGTTTCGATATAATCTTGAAGCTCGTTTAAGATTTGCTCAGCGCCTTCTTTGCTTAAGATAATTTTACCTTCAGCTAAAGATAGGTTACCATCAGATACTTCACCAGTTACTTGGCAAGTCATGTTTGGCTTATATTTTTTTAAGATGATTTTCTCGTCATCAACATAGATTTCAAGAGCATCCTTTTCTGCAATACCTAAAGTACGGCGTAATTCGATCGGAATTACTACACGACCTAATTCATCAACTTTACGAACGATACCAGTAGATTTCATAATTCTTTTCCTCCTAAAGAAATAGTTTATAAGTTTCGAGTCTATTTTTAGATTCGTCATTTTTCGACAAAATACCCTATGGACATATGATACCAATCATTTACATTTCCGTCAATTCTTTAATTCTATATTTTTTAAAAAGATTTATAGATTTCTTACTTCTTATATATAATAGAATTTGAGTAATTTCTACTATTATTTCACTTTATTTTCGGAAAAATCAAGAAATTATAGGTGATGACTGTATATTTTCTTGAAATATGAGTAATAGATGATAAATATAAAAATATGAACTTGTTTTTATCCTGCATTAACGAGTAGTAAGATTCTAAATTTTAAATTCGGCTGGGCCAAGGAAGTTAAGTGGAAGTCGGATTGCTCGTAAAAGTCCGATTGGTGTGGGTTGATAATCCGTGGGAATGAACAAGCCCCTCACAGATTAAAGTTTCACTTTATATATAAGTTTTTGATATACTATTTATAAATACATATGAGGTTATCCGGGAGGTCCAAAACAATGACAAAGGAAAACAAATCCTTTTATATTACTACCCCAATTTATTATCCAAGTGGAAAATTACACATTGGACATGCTTATACAACAGTAGCAGGAGATGCGATGGCACGATATAAGCGTATGCAAGGATATAATGTTCATTATTTAACAGGAACTGATGAGCATGGACAGAAGATCCAAAAGAAAGCAGAAGAATTAAATGTTACACCACAAGCATATGTGGATAACATCGTTGCAGGAATTAAAGAACTTTGGGAGAAGATGGATATCTCCTATGATGACTTTATCCGTACAACGGAAGATCGTCATAAAGACGTTGTCGAAAAAATCTTCAAGCAACTAGTAGATCAAGGTGATATTTATCTTGATGAATATGAAGGTTGGTATTCTGTACAAGATGAGACATTCTATACAGAGCATCAATTAGTAGATCCAATTATGGAAGGTGACAAAGTAGTTGGGGGAAAAAGTCCAGACAGTGGTCATGATGTAGAACTTGTTCGTGAAGAATCATATTTCTTTAGAATGGGTAAATATGTTGACAGACTATTAAAGTTCTATGAAGAGAATCCACATTTCATTCAGCCAGAGTCTCGTAAGAATGAAATGATTAATAACTTTATTAAACCAGGATTGGAAGATTTAGCAGTTTCCCGTACTTCATTTGACTGGGGAGTTCGTGTTCCAGGTAATCCGAAACACGTTATTTATGTATGGGTTGACGCATTATCTAACTACATTACAGCATTAGGTTATGGAACAGAAAATGAAGAGATGTATAAGAAGTTCTGGCCAGCAGATGTGCATTTAGTTGGAAAAGAAATCGTTCGTTTCCATACGATTTATTGGCCAATCATTTTAATGGCATTAGATTTACCTCTTCCGAAAAAAGTCTTTGCTCACGGTTGGATTTTAATGAAGGATGGAAAGATGAGTAAGTCAAAAGGAAACGTAGTAGATCCAGTTACATTAATCGATCGTTACGGATTAGATGCATTACGTTATTACTTACTTCGTGAAGTTCCATTTGGATCTGATGGCGTATTCACACCAGAAGGATTTGTGGAGCGTATTAATTTCGATTTAGCAAATGACTTAGGTAACCTATTAAATCGTACAGTAGCTATGATTGATAAGTACTTTAACGGAGAAATTCCTGCATTTAAAGCAAATGTAACGGAATTTGATGAAACGTTAGTAACGTTTGCACAGGATACATTGAAAAAAGTGGAAGAAGCAATGGAGAACATGGAATTCTCTGTAGCTCTAAGTTCAATTTGGCAATTGATTAGCCGTACGAATAAATATATTGACGAAACACAACCGTGGGTATTAGCGAAAGATGAGAATGATCGCGAAAAGTTAGCCTCTGTAATGGCTCACTTAGCAGAAGTACTTCGTCAAACAGGTATTATGCTTATGCCATTCTTAACAGTAGCACCAAGCAAGATGTTCGCTCAGCTTGGCCTTACTGAAGAAGCACATACATCTTGGGAAAGCCTGTCTACAATTGGATGCATTCCAGCTGGAACAAAAGTAGAAAAAGGAAACCCGATTTTCCCTCGTTTAGAAATGGAAGTAGAGGTAGCGTACATTAAAGAACAAATGAAAGCCTCTGCTCCTAAAGTAGAAGAGAAAAAAGAAGAAGAACCGAAGGCAGAAGAAATTACAATTGATGATTTCTTTAAAGTAGAATTACGCGTAGCTGAAGTTCTATCGGCGGAACCTGTGAAAAAAGCAGACAAGTTGTTAAAAATTCAACTAGACTTAGGCACAGAAAAACGTCAAGTGGTTTCTGGAATTGCAAAATTTTATTCGCCGGAAGATTTAAAAGGTAAAAAAGTTATTTGTGTAACAAACTTAAAACCTGTAAAATTACGCGGTGAATTATCACAAGGTATGATCTTAGCGGGTGAAGAGAATGGCGTATTGTCATTAGCATCGATTGACCAAAATCTACCAAATGGTACAAAAATTAAGTAATTAAGACAAGAAAAGAGATGTTTCACGTGTAACATGTGTGAAGCGTCTTTTTTCTTTTTACACTCTCAATTTTTGCATTAAGATTGTAGTATTGTTATCGTTAAGTTATAAAAGAGCTTATTTGCGTAGAATAAATTTGATTTCAATATAAAAGGAGTTATGTATGATGTTGTTTGATACACATTCACATTTGAATGCAGAGCAATTTGAAGAAGACTTACAAGAAGTTATTGCCCGAATGAAAGAAGCGGGGGTTACTTATACAGTTGTTGTTGGTTTTGATGAAGTAACGATAAAAAAGGCGATTGAATTAGCTGAAGCCTATGATTTTATTTATGCCGCGGTTGGATGGCATCCAGTTGATGCAATCGACATGACAGAAGAGCATTTAGCTTGGTTAGAAGAACTTGCTTCTCATCCTAAAGTCGTTGCACTTGGAGAAATGGGCTTAGACTATCACTGGGATAAGTCTCCAAAAGAAATACAGAAAGAAGTATTCCGTAAACAAATTGCATTAGCGAAAAAAGTAAAATTACCGATTATTATACATAACCGCGATGCAACTCAAGATATTGTTGATATTCTAGAAGAAGAGAATGCAGATGAAGTAGGAGGTATTATGCATTGCTTTAGCGGTAGCGTAGAGGTAGCAGAGCGATGTGTTGATATGAACTTTTTAATTTCGTTAGGTGGACCGGTTACGTTTAAAAACGCTAAGAAACCGAAAGAAGTTGCTACGGAGATTCCATTAGAGAAATTATTAATAGAGACGGATTGTCCGTATTTAACACCGCATCCATTTCGCGGGAAACGAAATGAACCAAGTTATGTAAAACTCGTAGCAGAAGAAATTGCGAACTTAAAAGGAATTTCTTATGAAGAGGTAGCGGAAGTAACAACTAAGAATGCAAAAGCTTTATTTGGTGTCGAATAAAAAGAATGGGGGAGCCCATTCTTTTTATTTTTTGAGAAACAGAATAGTAGAAGTGGTAGAGAAAACGAGGGTGAATGAGTAAGTGTTACAATAAGGAGAGAGAACAAAGTTTTGGACATTCTATTTTTTAAAATGTAACAATGGGGAAAATAATAATGGAAAAGTCGTCATTTTTTTGTTTTACTAAGTAGAGACGAAACGAGTGTGGAGGCAAGCATGAAAATTAAAGAGATTATCGTTGTAGAAGGTAAAGATGATACAGTCGCGATTAAGCGTGCTGTTGATGCGGATACAATTGAAACGAACGGTTCAGCAATCGGTGATCATGTTATTGAACAAGTTAAATTAGCGCTGCAAAAACGAGGCGTTATTATTTTCACAGATCCGGATTATCCTGGAGAGCGTATTCGAAAAATTATTTCTGATAAGGTGCCTGGATGTAAACATGCTTTTTTACCGAAGGAAGAAGCACTTGCTAAGAGGAAAAAAGGTGTCGGGATTGAACATGCTTCTAATGAATCAATTCGCCGTGCTTTAGAGAATATACATGAAGAAATGGAAGCTTACACAAGTGAAATCAGTTGGAGCGATTTAGTCGATGCAGGTTTAGTGGGCGGAGAAATGGCAAAGAGTCGCAGAGAAAGAATGGGTAAGCTATTAAAGATTGGTTATACAAACGCAAAACAGTTACATAAACGTTTACAAATGTTTCAAGTTTCAAAAGAATCATTTGCAGAAGCTTATAAGCAAGTCATACAGGAGGAAAGAAAATGAAGGATATCGCAACGCCAAATCGTACGAAAGATATTGTTGAAAAGTATGGATTTTCATTCAAAAAAAGTTTAGGACAAAATTTTTTAATTGATACGAATGTATTAAATCGTATCGTTGATCACGCTGAAATTGGTTCAGAAAGTGGTGCAATTGAAATTGGACCAGGTATCGGTGCATTAACAGAACAATTAGCGAAGCGTGCTAAAAAAGTAGTGGCTTTTGAAATTGATCAAAGGTTATTACCGATTTTAGATGAGACGTTAGCTCCATATGGCAACGTTACTGTTATCAATAAAGATGTACTAAAGGCAGATGTACATGAGGTGTTTAGTGAGCAATTTGAAGAAGGGCAAGATGTAATGGTAGTAGCTAACTTACCATACTATATTACGACGCCAATTTTATTTAAATTGCTGGAAGAGAAATTACCGGTTCGTGGATTCGTTGTTATGATGCAAAAAGAAGTTGGGGATCGTTTAGCGGCTAAGCCTGGAACGAAAGAGTATGGTTCTTTATCCATTGCTATTCAGTATTATACAGAGGTAGAAACAGTTATGACTGTACCGCGTACAGTGTTTGTGCCACAACCGAATGTTGATTCTGCAATTATTCGCCTCCTAAAGCGTCCTAAACCAGTGGTAGAGGTAACAGATGAGACATTCTTCTTTGAAGTAGTACGAGCAAGTTTTGCACAGCGTCGTAAAACTCTAATGAATAATTTATCAAATAATTTAAATGGTTTCCCGAAAGATAAAGAGCTGTTGGATCGGATTTTAACAGAAGTAGGAATTGATCCAAAACGAAGAGGCGAAACGCTATCTATCGAAGAGTTTGCGACATTAAGTAATGCATTAGTTCTTCATAAGTTATCATAAGGGTACAAAAGGGACAGTTCAATTTGAACTGTCCCTTTTGTCACCTTTCTCCTCCTAAATTCATACTTTAAAAACAGGTAAGATGGCCTAACGAGTTTGGAGGTAGGAGAATGGCTTTACATGTTGGAGAATTAGTGGAACGATATTCTCATAATAGGGATATCCTTTTTCGTATTATAGAAATAAAAGGCGAGATAGCTATATTGTTTGGAGAGGAAATTAGATTAGTGGCAGATGCGCCACTTGAAGATTTAATTAGTATAGATCAACGAGAACATAAAAAGAGAGCAAAGCGTGAGAAAGAAACAATGGAGCGGACGTATCGTTTGTTTCAACAAGATTACGTATTAATGAAACAAAGGCATGAACACACTTCAACTGGTGGATATACAAGTGAAGTGAATTATTTTCAAATGCCAGGACGTGTATTGCACATAGATGGAGACCCCTTATATTTGCGCAAGTGCCTAGATTTATATAATAAAATTGGTGTTCCTGTACAAGGTATTCATTGTAAAGAGACGGAGATGCATGAAAAGGTAGTAGATTTAATAGACCATTTTCGCCCGGACATTTTAGTTATTACAGGGCACGATGCGTATACAAAATCAAAAGGTGTAAAGGGAGATTTAGCAGCATATAGGCATTCAAGGCATTTTGTACAGGCTGTTCGAGAAGTGAGAAAAAAATATCCATCATTGGATCAACTCGTTATTTTTGCTGGGGCATGTCAATCACACTTTGAAGCATTAATTCGAGCGGGCGCTAATTTTGCTAGTTCCCCATCTAGAATTAATATTCACGCACTAGATCCTGTATATGTGGTTGGTAAAATTAGTTTTACGTCATTTATGGAAAGGGTTAATGTATGGGATGTTGTACGTAATACGATTACTGGTGAAAAGGGACTTGGCGGGATTGAGACAAGGGGGATTTTACGAACTGGCTTACCTTTTCAACATTATGAAGAATAAGCAAGGTACATATGTATCTTGCTTTTTTGTATGGAGAGGATTTAAATCTGTTTGGATAAAAAGAGACAAGAACGCACAGACTACATAATGATACTTTTACAATATAGTATTTCTTCTATCTATTCGAACGCATGATGCTTTTATAATGATATTGTCTGTGAGTTGCGGTTAATAATTGGGATAGATATATCGTGTTTTAAGTGTTCAATCTAAATTACAGCGAGGTGTAACGAAGTATATGTCAAAACGTTTAGATGAAATTAAAAGCGAATTAGATCACCATCTTGGACAGAGACTGATGTTAAAGGCAAACAGTGGGAGAAGAAAAACTGTAGAACAATCAGGTGTACTTGCAGAAACGTACCGTTCTGTTTTTGTTGTACAACTGGATCAACAAGAAGATACGTTGCAACGTGTGTCGTATAGTTATGCGGATGTTTTAACAGAGACAGTAGAGTTAACATTTTATGGTGAACCTCATAATGAAGTGATTTTATAATTCATGTATCGTTACATATATTCCCACAAATGAAAAGCTATATTATTTTGCATACTAATGATACCGTAGCAAAATAAGGAGGGACTCTGCATTGAGTAGACGAAGAGGTGTCATGTCGAATCAATTTAAAGAAGAGCTTGCAAAAGAGTTGGGCTTTTATGATGTTGTTCAGAAAGAAGGATGGGGCGGAATTCGTGCGAAAGATGCTGGTAACATGGTGAAACGTGCTATAGAAATTGCAGAACAGCAATTAATGAAACAAAACCAGTAGTTGTAAGATACTTTCTATGCTACGGTAGCCGAGGAGTGATTCCTCGGCTTTTTGTACTATAAAAAGTGCCATCATTTTACATAAGTAGTTTCATTCTGAATGCTTTTCGTTATAATTAGGGAAGTGTCATCGTCTTACTATAAATTTATGGTAAAATAAACGATAAAAGATTGAGTACATAGAGTGGGTGAATAGATTGAAGCTACTAGTGAAAGCACCAGCAAAGATTAATCTGTCGTTAGATGTACTGGGAAAAAGACAAGACGGATATCATGAAGTGAAAATGATTATGACAACAATTGATTTAGCGGATCGTTTAGAACTAATGGAATTAGCAGAAGACCGTATTGAAATTTTATCCCATAATCGGTATGTCCCAGACGACCAAAGAAATCTGGCTTATCAAGCAGCGAAATTATTAAAAGAGAAGTTTAATGTGAAAAAAGGCGTATCTATTACTATTGAAAAAACGATTCCAGTAGCAGCTGGATTAGCGGGTGGAAGTAGTGATGCAGCAGCGACATTACGTGGTCTTAATAAATTATGGAATTTAGGGCTTACAATTGATCAGTTAGCAGAGCTTGGCGCAGAAATTGGATCAGACGTATCGTTTTGTGTATATGGTGGGACAGCAATTGCCACTGGAAGAGGAGAGCAGATTGAGCACATAAAAACTCCACCTTCTTGTTGGGTTATTTTAGCAAAACCCCATATTGGTGTATCTACTGCTGATGTGTATGGAAATTTAAAGTTAAATCGGGTTACACATCCAAATGTAGATAAAATGGTGGATGTCATAAATGCTGGAGACTACAAAGGGATTTGTGATACTGTTGGTAACGTTTTAGAAGATGTAACGTTTGCGATGCATCCTGAAGTTGCACGTATTAAGGCACAGATGAAGCGATTTGGAGCAGATGCTGTATTAATGAGTGGTAGTGGTCCAACCGTATTCGGTCTGGTGCACCATGATTCACGAATGCATCGTATATATAACGGATTAAAAGGATTTTGTGAACAAGTATACGCAGTACGTTTATTAGGAGAGCGAGAAACGCTTGAATAAAGACGTATAATACGTTATGATTTGTTTAGAATATTCGTGATTTGAGGTGAGAGTATGAAAATTAGACGAAGTACAAGATTAGTCGATATGACTTATTACTTGTTACAAAACCCTCGTCAGCTAGTTTCTCTCACTTTTTTTGCTGAAAGGTATCAATCAGCTAAGTCTTCTATTAGTGAAGATTTAGTTATTATTAAGCAAACGTTTGAACAACAAGGGGTCGGCACATTGCAAACGATACCAGGAGCAGCAGGAGGAGTGAAATATATACCATATATAAGTGAAGAAGAGGCAGATCTAATTATCGGTGAGCTGTGTAGCTTATTTGAAAATCCAGATCGTATTTTGCCTGGTGGTTACTTATATATGACAGATCTTTTAAGTAATCCTCGTCATATTAATGGCGCAGGTCGTTTGTTTGCTTCTGTTTTTGCTAGGCAACCAATTGATGCAGTTATGACGGTCGCAACGAAGGGTATTCCACTTGCATATGCAGTGGCGAACTATTTAGATGTACCGGTAGTGATTGCAAGAAAAGATAATAAGGTAACAGAAGGCCCCACTGTTAGTATTAACTATGTATCAGGTTCTTCTAAGCGAATTCAAACAATGACGTTAGCAAAGCGTAGCCTTCCAGAAGGATCAAATGTTTTAATTATTGATGACTTCATGAAAGCTGGCGGGACAATTCAAGGTATGATGAGTATGTTAGAAGAGTTTAAGGCTAATGTTGTTGGTATTGGTGTATTAGTAGAGTCCACGGATATTGAAGAAAGACTAATTAATAACTTTGTATCATTGATTCGTCTATCAGAAGTTGATGTGAAAGAAAAAGCGATTCAAGTGGAAAAGGGAAATTATTCACTGGCACCATTTGATGAAGGGCTTGTAGAGGCTGAGTAAAAAGATAAAGCAAATAGCTTTATCTTTTTTTATTCTATTTATAAATTATAAAATAGATGGACAAACTGCTTTTCGTGCACTATTTTTAAAGAGTAAAAATAAATAATAAAAGGGTGAAAAGTATGAAAGTTGTTCAAACAAACAATGCACCACAAGCAATTGGACCATATTCACAAGGGATTATTGTAAATAATATTTTTTACAGTTCAGGACAAATTCCGTTAACTGCAAGTGGAGAGCTTGTAGCAGGAGACGTAACAGTACAAACAGAGCAAGTATTTCAAAATTTACAAGCAGTATTAGAAGAAGCAGGTGCTTCATTTGATACGGTAGTAAAAACAACAGTATTCTTAAAAGATATGGATGATTTTAATGCTGTTAATGAAGTATATGGATCTTATTTCTCTGCTCATAAGCCAGCTCGTTCTTGTGTACAAGTAGCAAAATTACCGAAAGATGTTTCAGTTGAAATCGAAGTAATTGCCCTAGTTAAGTAATTCTTTGTAAGCGATAACCTCTACTAATCTCTATATTCAATTACATTAAAAATTTTTATCTTAAAAATTTTTAAAAAATTAAAGGGAAAATAGAAATTTTGTGGAATTTATACAAATATATCGCTTATTTAGAAAAGGGTGGTGAACACAAGATGGAAGTGACTGACGTAAGATTACGCCGCGTAAACACAGAAGGCCGCATGAGAGCAATTGCCTCTATTACTCTAGACCATGAATTTGTTGTTCATGATATTCGTGTAATTGATGGTAATAATGGATTATTTGTAGCAATGCCAAGTAAACGTACTCCAGATGGAGAATTCCGTGACATTGCACATCCAATTAATTCTGGTACACGCTCTAAAATTCAAGATGCGGTTTTAACAGAGTATCATCGTTTAGGCGAGTTAGAAGAGGTTGAGTTTGAAGAAGCAGGTGCTTCGTAAAATTCGAATGAAAAGGGCTTTTTAGAGAAAGCCCTATAATTTTGTAACAAACTCCTGTAAGCATTTACAGGGGTTTGTTTTTTTGTGGTTATATACATTCCTATGTCCGGAAAATTCTAAATTCAACAAAGTGAAGAGATAAACTTCTAATTTTTTCAAAATCATTTTAAATAGTATAGCTTATTTCTTAAAAAAGATACTAAAGAGTAAAACATCTTATAAGAATTATGGTAAAATTTAATAGTTAAAATGTGTTTCTTGAAATATATGATGATTTAGGATAATATCGTTAATGGATAAATAGGTTGCGATGGAGGGTCTATATGTCAAACAGATTTGCAGTGATTCTAGCGGCAGGTAAAGGCACACGTATGAAGTCTAAGCTATACAAGGTGCTTCATCCTGTATGTGGAAAACCTATGGTACAACATGTTGTCGATCAAGTATCTCAATTAGGATTGCAGAAACTTGTAACAGTCGTAGGACATGGTGCTGAAATGGTACAAGAACAGCTAGGAAACGTAAGTGAGTTTGCATTACAAGCAGAACAACTTGGTACAGCACATGCTGTAGATCAAGCTGCAAGTGCACTTGCAAACGAAGAAGGAACAACTTTAGTTATTTGTGGTGATACACCGCTAATAACTGCTGAAACGATGGAAGCATTACTTCAGCAACATAAAGAAGCAGGGGCAATGGCAACGGTATTAACAGCTTACATAGAAGAACCTGCTGGATATGGTCGTATCGTTCGTAATGAGAATGGTCATGTTGAAAAGATTGTTGAGCATAAGGATGCAAATGAGAAAGAATTAGCTATTAAAGAAATCAATACAGGTACGTATTGTTTTGATAATAAAGCTTTATTTGCTTCACTTTCTAAAGTTTCAAATGATAACGTACAAGGTGAATATTACCTGCCAGATGTTATTGAAATTTTAAAAAATGAAGGTCATATTGTATCAGCTTATCAAACAGAGCACTTCGATGAAACGTTAGGTGTTAACGACAGAGTCGCTCTATCGCAAGCGGAAATTATTATGAAAAACCGTATCAACCGAAAGAACATGGTAAATGGTGTTACTATTATTGATCCAAGTAACACGTATATTTCTGCTGATGCAATTATCGGTAGTGATACAGTTCTTCATCCAGGAACAATTATTGAGGGGAACACTGTAATCGGTTCTGATTGTGAGATTGGACCGCATACAGTAATTCGCGATAGTGAAATTGGAGATCGTACGACAATTCGTCAATCTACTGTACATGATAGTAAGCTTGGTACAGAAGTATCGGTTGGCCCATTTGCACATATTCGCCCAGATTCAGTTATTGGAGATGAAGTACGCGTTGGAAACTTCGTGGAAATCAAAAAAACTGTTTTTGGTAATAGAAGTAAAGCTTCACACTTAAGTTATATCGGGGATGCACAAGTTGGAGAAGACGTGAATCTTGGTTGTGGTTCAATTACGGTGAACTATGACGGTAAGAATAAATTCAAAACTGTGATTGGTAACGGGGTATTTATTGGATGTAATTCAAACCTTGTTGCTCCTGTAACAGTTGAAGACGGTGCTTATGTGGCAGCAGGCTCTACAATTACAGAGAATGTTCCATCAAAAGCATTGTCTGTAGCACGTGCACGTCAAGTTAACAAAGAAGACTATGTTGATCAATTGCTGAATAAGAAAAAATCATAATGTGGAGGGTTAATCTAGATGTCGACTCAATATCTAAATTCTAATTTGAAAGTATTCTCTTTAAACTCTAATAAGGAACTTGCTGAGCAAATTGCAAAGCATATTGGAGTAGGACTAGGAAAATGTTCTGTTGATCGTTTTAGTGATGGAGAAGTTCAAATTAACATTGAAGAAAGTATCCGTGGTTGCGATGTATTCATTATTCAATCTACAAGCTTCCCAGTAAACGAACATATCATGGAATTACTTATTATGATCGATGCATTAAAGCGTGCATCTGCAAAAACAATTAATATTGTTATTCCTTACTATGGTTATGCGCGTCAAGACCGTAAAGCGCGTTCTCGTGAACCAATTACATCGAAACTTGTAGCAAACTTGCTTGAAACAGCAGGTGCAACTCGTGTAATCACTCTAGATTTACATGCTCCACAAATTCAAGGGTTCTTTGATATCCCAATCGACCACCTAATGGGTGTACCGATTCTTTCAGATTACTTTGAAACAAAAGGTCTTAAAGATATCGTAATCGTGTCACCTGACCACGGTGGGGTAACTCGTGCTAGAAAAATGGCAGATCGCCTAAAAGCACCGATCGCTATTATTGATAAGCGTCGTCCTCGTCCGAACGTATCTGAGGTAATGAACATTATCGGTAATATTGAAGGTAAAACAGCAATTTTAATTGATGACATCATTGATACAGCTGGTACAATTACATTAGCAGCAAACGCTCTTGTTGAGAACGGTGCTTCTGAAGTATATGCTTGCTGTACACACCCAGTATTATCTGGTCCAGCAATTGAGCGCATCCAAAACTCAAATATTAAAGAGTTAGTTGTAACGAACTCTATCGTATTACCAGAAGAGAAGAAAATCGACAAAGTACATGAACTTTCAGTTGCTCCACTAATCGGAGAAGCAATCATTCGTGTATACGAAGAAGAATCTGTAAGTGTATTATTCAATTAATTGGATAGAATGAGACGTAACCAAGATTGGTTACGTCTTTTCGTATCGAAAAAAGAAAGTAGTGGTACAAGAATGAAATTGATAGTAGGACTTGGGAACCCGGGTAGAGAATATGAATTAACAAGGCATAATATTGGATTTATGGCGATTGATGAACTTGCAAAGCGTTGGAATATTTCTTTGAACGAACAAAAGTTTAAAGGAGTATTTGGTGCAGGATTTGTTAATGGAGAAAAAGTAATCTTATTAAAGCCACTTACATATATGAATTTATCTGGGGAAAGTATTCGTCCACTAATGGATTACTATAAAATTGATGTAGAGGACTTCGTTGTTCTGTACGACGATTTAGACATTCCTGTAGGTAAATTACGCCTTCGTATGAAAGGCAGTGCGGGTGGACATAATGGTGTGAAATCAACAATTTCACATTTAGGAACACAAGAGTTTCAACGTATCCGCATGGGAATCGATCGTCCGAAAAATGGAATGAAGGTAGTAGATTACGTATTAGGACGTTTTACATCAGAAGAGATTCCTGATGTAAATCATTCTATTGAAAAAGCAGCAGATGCATGTGAAGAATGGTTAAATAAACCTTTTCTTCAAATTATGAATACTTTCAATAGTTAAGGGTACGATTGGGAATATTTTATTTTGTTTTTACCCATACTAGCAGTAATTGGATTTTTAGGAGGCTAGTATGGAAGGGTATTATTATTGCAGACATTGCGGGAGTAATGTAGGCTCCGTTACCGCAGAAAAAGTATATAGCGACGTTTTATTTCAACTAACAGAGCAAGAAGTAGTAGAAATGATTCATTTTCATGAGAATGGAAATATATATATAAAAACGATTTGTGAATTGTGTCAAGAAACGCTCGCATCTTATCCTGAGTATTATGAATATGAAAAATTTCTGCAATAAAATGTTGTCGCTTTGGCATGTCCAAAGCATTTTTCTGTTTTCTTTTTCCGAAATATTTGCATAAAATATAGTGGCTTGCTCTTTTATGTTGAGAGGGGTTTTGAAAATGATAGGTTTATTAGAGCAATTTTATAAAAATGAAGAGATCCAATCGGTCATTAATGGATTAGAAGATGGGTTAAAAGAGCAACTTGTATCAGGTATGGCAACCTCTTCTCGTTCGTTATTAATGGCGGCCTTATATAAAAAAACAAAAAAATCACAACTTATTGTGACGCATAATTTATATCAAGCACAAAAAGTACATGAAGATTTAGTGGCGTTACTTGGTGAAAAAGATGTATGGCTATATCCAGTAAATGAATTGATAGCATCAGAACTTGGTGTTGCAAGCCCAGAATTGAAGGCGCAACGTATTGAAGTGTTAAATCGCTTAGCTGCAGGAGAACATGGGATTATTGTAGCACCAGTTGCAGGACTACGCAGATTTTTACCAATGAAAGAGTTGTGGAAGCAAAGGCAAATCGAAATCAATCTAGGGCAAGAGATTGATTTAGATACATTCTTGCATACTTTACATCATATCGGCTATGAGCGTAAGTCTATGGTAGAAGCTCCTGGAGAATTTAGTTTACGCGGGGGAATATTAGATATTTATCCACTAACTGAAGAGCTACCATTTCGTATTGAATTTTTCGATACAGAAGTTGATTCTATTCGATTATTTGATGTGGATGAACAGCGCTCTCAAGATAAAAAAGAAAGTGTTAGATTTGGTCCAGCAACAGAGTTTTTATTTTCGCAGGAAGAATTGAAATCAGGAATTAAGCATCTTGAAGAAGGTCTGACTAAGACGATGCAAAAACTTTCTGATGATAAGTTGAAGACTACAGTGCTTGAGACGGTAAGTCATGAAATTGAGATGTTAAAAAACGGGCAAAGTATAGAACAGATGTTTAAATATTTATCTATTTTCTATAACGAACCTGCTAGTCTGATAGATTATTTACCAGAAGATGGTGTTGTGATTTTAGATGAGATTTCACGTATTCAAGAAACAGCATCACATCTTGAAACGGAAGAGGCGGAATGGTATATATCCCTTCTCGGTGAGGGAACAATCATTCAAGATTTATCTTTCTCTCATTCGTTTGAAGAATTTCTTCATCATAAAAAAAGAAGTTTTGTATATTTAACGTTATTCTTACGTCATATAGCACATACACATCCGCAAAACATTGTGAATGTGACATGTAAAACAATGCAAGATTTCCATGGGCAGATGCAGTTGTTGAAAACTGAAATTGATAGATGGAACGAAGGGCATTTTACGACTGTTGTGTTAGGTACAGATGATGAACGTGTGAAAAAACTACAACATATTTTAAGTGATTATGATATTGAGGCAGATATTGTAGAAGGCACAGATATATTATTGCCTGGAAGGCTACAAATTGCTGTAGGTGATTTACATGCAGGATTTGAAATGCCGATGCAAAAGCTTGTTGTCATTACTGAAAAAGAGCTTTTCCATAAGAAAGTTAAAAAATCACAACGTAAGCAAAAGTTATCGAATGCTGAGCGTATTAAAAGTTATTCGGAATTAAAAGTTGGGGATTATGTAGTTCATGTAAATCATGGTATAGGTAAATTCTTAGGTATTGAAACATTAGAGATTAACGGTGTTCATAAAGATTATTTGAATATTAAATATCAAGGTAATGATAAGTTATACGTTCCAATTGAACAAATTGACCAAGTGCAAAAATATGTAGGATCTGAGGGTAAGGATCCGAAAGTTTATAAATTGGGTGGAAATGATTGGAAGAAGGTCAAAACGAAAGTTGAAAAATCTGTACAAGACATTGCGGATGACCTAATTAAACTATATGCTGAGCGCGAAGCTTCAAAGGGTTATGCATATACACCGGATACGGCAGAACAACAAGAATTCGAGTCCTCTTTCCCGTATCAAGAGACAGAGGATCAATTACGTTCTATTGAAGAGATTAAAAAGGATATGGAACGTGGACGTCCGATGGATAGGCTTCTTTGTGGTGATGTAGGATATGGAAAGACGGAAGTAGCTATTCGTGCGGCGTTTAAAGCAATTATGGATGAAAAACAAGTTGCAATTTTAGTGCCGACAACGATCCTTGCACAACAACACTATGAAACAATTCGAGAGCGTTTTCAAGATTATCCAATCAATATAGGATTATTAAGTAGATTCCGTACGAGAAAGCAGCAAAATGAAACAATTAAAGGTTTAAAAGATGGCACAGTAGATATTGTAATCGGAACGCACCGTATTTTATCTAAAGATGTTACTTATAAAGATTTAGGTCTTCTTATTATTGATGAAGAACAAAGATTTGGTGTAACGCATAAAGAAAAAATTAAACAATTAAAAGCAAATGTTGACGTATTAACATTAACGGCAACTCCGATTCCGCGTACGCTCCATATGTCTATGCTTGGTGTGCGTGATTTATCTGTTATTGAGACGCCGCCGGAAAATCGTTTCCCGGTTCAAACATATGTAGTAGAGTATAATCCAGCATTAATGCGAGAAGCGATAGAACGGGAGCTTGCAAGAGGTGGTCAAGTTTACTTCCTATATAATCGTGTAGAGGATATCGAACGAAAAGCAGATGAAATTTCGATGTTAGTTCCAGATGCGCGTGTAACTTATGCACATGGGAAAATGAACGAGAGTGAATTAGAGTCTGTTATGCTATCGTTTTTAGAAGGACAGCATGATGTTCTTGTAAGCACAACGATTATTGAGACGGGTGTAGATATTCCAAATGTAAATACATTAATTGTATTTGATGCAGATCGTATGGGATTATCGCAGTTGTATCAGCTTCGTGGGCGTGTTGGACGTTCTAATCGTGTTGCATATGCTTACTTTGCATACAAACGGGATAAAGTGTTATCGGAAGTTGCGGAGAAGCGCCTGCAAGCCATTAAGGAGTTCACAGAGCTTGGATCTGGTTTCAAAATTGCGATGCGAGATTTATCAATTCGTGGTGCTGGTAACTTGTTAGGAGCCGAACAACATGGATTTATTGATTCTGTCGGATTTGATTTATATTCTCAAATGTTAAAAGATGCAATTGAACAGCGTAGGGGAACAGACGGAGTTGAAAATACAGTTAATGTTGAAATTGATTTAGAAGTAGATGCATATTTACCGGATGCTTATATTTCTGATAGTAAACAAAAAATTATGATGTATAAACAGTTTAGAGGTGTTTCTGCAATTGAGGATATTGAAGAGTTGCAGGAAGAGATGATAGATAGATTTGGTGATTACCCGCAAGAAGTTGGTTACTTATTGCAAATCGCAAATATTAAAGTATTAGCAATGAAAGAACAAATTGAATTAATTAAGCAAAATAAATTTGAAGTAACAATTCTGTTCTCAGAACAAGCGAGTCAAAACATTGATGGCGGAAAATTATTTATGCTTGGAAATAGTTTTGGACGAATGATCGGTCTAGGAATGGAAGGATCACAATTGAAAATCGTCATGAAAACAAATGGCTTAGAGACATCGAAGTGGTTAACAATTGCTGAAAATTTATTAAAAGGCTTGCCAGATGTAAAAAAAGAAGTCATAAATGCCTAATATTAGATAAAAAAATGCAATTCGACGTGCATAGAAGAACTAATGTGTAAAATACTATGTCTAACAGTTGGTGATTTTTACATGAACAGGTAAATTCACCACTTTGATCATCAGTAGAAAGTGAGGCAGCATTAGAATGAAAGCAACTGGAATCGTACGTCGAATTGATGATTTAGGTAGGGTAGTAATCCCGAAGGAAATTCGTAGAACTTTACGTATTCGAGAAGGGGACCCACTAGAAATATTTGTAGATCGCGATGGAGAAGTAATTTTAAAGAAATATTCTCCAATTAGCGAGCTAGGTGATTTTGCAAAAGAATATGCAGATGCTTTATATGATAGCTTAGGACATAATGTGCTTGTATGTGATCGAGATTCTATTATCGCAGTATCAGGTGTATCAAAAAAAGAATACTTAAATAAAAGTGTTGGCGATTTAATTGAAAAAACGATGGAAGAAAGAAAGTCTGTTATTATGACGGACGAAAGTGATATTTCCATTATTGATGGTGTAACAGAAAAGGTTCATTCTTATACAGTTGGGCCGATTGTTGCAAATGGAGACCCAATTGGGGCTGTCATTATTTTTTCAAAAGAAGCGATTATAAGCGAAATAGAACACAAGGCGGTCAATACTGCTGCCAGTTTCTTAGCAAAACAAATGGAACAGTAAAGGTGTATGATTTTAGAAGTAGCAATCTTTCCTAATTATGATATTTCTTCTTGAGAAATCAATTATTTGGAGATATATGTATATTGAATGAAGGTAGCGCTTTGCTACCTTTTTTCATTGAATATTTCTAACGTTGCACGAACGTATTCTTACTTGTGTAGGTAAGGAAGCTTGTCCTTTTCTTTATGATATAATACGAGGGGTGAGAATAGAAAAAGGAGTTTTCTTGCATGGAATCGAAGAAGTATCAAGCCTTTTGGCGTGGGGCTATTATATTAACAATCGCAAGTTTTGTTACAAAGGTATTAAGCGCCTTTTACCGTATTCCATATCAAAATATAGCGGGTGACGTTGGTTTTTATATTTACCAACAAATTTATCCATTTTATGGATTTTGTTTAATTTTAGCTACTTATGGGTTCCCTATTATAATTTCAAAAATGGTTGCGGAACGATTAGAGCGAGGGAAAAAACAAGAAGCAGAGGAAATTATTTGTGTATCTTTTTGGTTTTTATTAGGGATTGGTTTCATAGGATTTTTTACATTGTTCTTTGGTGCCGAAGCAATTGCGATAGCTATGGGCGATATACACTTAGATAAGCTATTACGCGTTATTTCCTTTTCATTCATATTGATGCCGTTTTTATCTGTAGCAAGAGGATATTTCCAGGGATTCAATAATATGATGCCAACAGCTGTTTCGCAAGTGATAGAACAAACGATTCGTGTTTCTATTATTGTATTTTTATCTCTATTCCTAATTGCTCACGAATTTGATTTATATACAGTTGGTGCAGGTGCTATGCTCGGTTCAATCGCAGGTGGATTGATTGGGATTATCGTACTTATACTTTATATGCGTCATGACTTTCGTTCTATATTCTTCAAAAGTGTAAAGAGGATTAAAGGGAAAAAGAAGATTATAAAAATCCTGTTTTGGCAGGGGTTAGCGATTTGTGTTAGTAACTTAGTGCTTATTTTTATACAAATGGCTGATTCTATTTCTTTCTATTCTCTACTTATTGGAGCGGGAGAGCCAGTTGAAAGTGCAAAGGTGTTAAAAGGTGTTTATGACAGAAGTATCCCGCTTATGCAATTGGGTACTGTCGTGACAACTTCCTTCTCGTTGTCGCTTATTCCAATTATTACAGCAGCGAAGGAAAGAGGGGATCTTACCTTTATTCGAGAAAAGGTAAGGTTAGCGATGAAAATAACATTTGTTATCGGATTTGCAGCAGCCATTGGATTAACTTGTATTATCCAACCTACGAATATTATGTTGTTTGAAAATAGTGATGGGTCAGATGTTTTATCTATTTTATCTTTATCTATTTTATTTAGTTCATTGTCGATTACAACTGCTTCTATTTTGCAAGGGTTAGGACAAACATTAAAACCAGCAATATTTGTTATATGTGGCGGTTGTTTAAAGTTAGCTTTAAATTATATATTAATGCCATATTTTAGTGTGAAGGGAGCTGCAATTGCGACGCTAGTTGCGTTAATTGTAATTTCTATACTAAATAGTGTATTACTTATGCGAGCTGTATCCGAATCGCTTATCGACAAACGGAATATGTTAGGTATAGTTATTAGTGGTATCGGTATGGGATTTGTACTAATAATGTTTATGCGTGTATTGCAAATGTCTGGATTAGTAATGGATACAAGTCATAGAGGTGTTGCAACACTTGAGGCGTTGTTAGGTGTAGCCATCGGCGGATTGGCATATATGTTTTTCATTTTAAAATTACGTGTATTTACAAAAGCAGAAATAGGAACCGTTATGAAAAAAGAGAAAAAAGAAGGTTCATTGAAGAAGAGTGGATAGAGGTGACAGGTTGTGAGTGGAATCATTACTATTTTAGGATTAGGTGCTGGTGAATTAGATCAGTTAACGATGGGTGTATATAGAAAAATAAAAGAAGCAGATCACATGTTTGTTAGAACGAAGGAACATCCCGTTATAGAAGAGTTGGAGAAAGAAGGTATACGATATACTGCTTTTGACAATGTATATGAAGCACATGATACATTTGAAATTGTATATGAAACAATTGCGAATACATTGCTAAAACAAGCTGAAGGTGCAGAAATCATCTATGCTGTTCCAGGGCATCCACTTGTAGCGGAAAGAACGGTTCAGCTACTATTGGAAAAAAGTGAAGTAGCGAATATTGAAGTGCGAATTGAAGGTGGGCAAAGTTTCCTTGATCCTATGTTTGCAAGTCTTAAGATTGATCCGATTGAAGGATTCCAATTAATTGACGCTACATCATTTGAAAGAGGACAATTAGAATTACGTCAACACTTAATCTTTTGCCAAGTATATGACGCATTCGTTGCATCAGATGTGAAATTAACATTAATGGAGATGCTGCCAGATGATTATGAAGTGTATATCGTAACAGCTGCAGGGACTTCATTTGAGCAAGTGAAAAAGGTGCCGTTGTACATGTTAGATCATGAAACGGAGTTGAATAATTTAACGAGTGTGTACATACCACCAGTTCAGGAACGTGCATCCTTGTATCAACAGTTTGATGTGCTTAGAGAAATTATTGCAGATCTTCGTGGCCCGAATGGCTGTCCATGGGATAAAAAGCAAACACATCAATCTTTAAAGAAATATTTAATTGAGGAAGCTTATGAAGTATTAGAAGCAATTGATGAAGAGGATGATGATCACTTAGTAGAAGAACTGGGTGATGTATTATTACAAGTTATGCTTCATGCCCAAATCGGAGAGGACGAAGGTTGGTTCTCTATAGATGATATTATTCGAACTTTATCTGAGAAAATGGTTCGTCGTCATCCGCATGTATTTGGGAATACGGATGTAAATAATGCCGATGAAGTAATTGCCAATTGGGAAGAAATTAAAAAACAAGAAAAAGGGTTTGTAAAAGAATCTGTTTTAAATGGAGTTCCAAAAAGTTTGCCGCAGTTACTACGCGCTTATGAAATCCAGAAAAAAGCTGGTAAGGTTGGTTTCGATTGGGTTGATGTACAGCCGATGATAGAGAAAGCCTTAGAAGAATGGCAAGAGTTCCAACAAGAAGTTACAAACATGGATGAGGCGAAGATGTTAAGTGAATTTGGCGATTTACTATTTGCGTTTGTTAATATAGCTCGTCATTATAAAATAGATCCAGAAGAAGCGTTACGTTCAACAAATGAGAAATTCGTCAGTCGTTTTTTATACATGGAAGCAAAGGTAGCTGAAATGAAGAAAGAGATGCAAGATTTATCATTAGAGCAGTTAGATGTTTTCTGGGAAGAGGCAAAACAAACAGAGCGTTAATAGGGGGATTTAATATGCGTCTAGATAAGTTTTTAAAAGTATCACGTTTAATTAAAAGAAGAACATTGGCGAAAGAAGTAGCTGATCAAGGAAGAATATCCATTAATGGTCAAGTGGCAAAAGCAAGTTCAGATGTAAAAGTAGCTGATGAATTAACAATTCGTTTTGGTCAAAAAATAGTAACTGTAAAAATAAATGAATTGAAAGAAACGACTAAAAAAGAAGATGCAGCAAATATGTATAGCTTAGTTCGTGAAGAAAAAGTAAAGGCCGAAGAAGGCTTGTTCTAAAATCGATTATCCCTTCATACATTACTATTAGCTAGTATAAATGTATGGGGGGATTTACGTGAATAATGGTTACTCACCTATGTCTTCTAATCAACAAAATGTTTCTGTAGAGCATGATATTGTTATGCGTGGCAGACGTGTAATTGATATTACCGGTGTAAAGCAGGTAGAGAGTTTTGATAGCGAAGAGTTTTTACTTGAGACTGTAATGGGCTTTTTAACAATTCGCGGTCAAAATTTGCAAATGAAAAATTTAGATGTAGAAAAAGGTGTTGTATCGATTAAAGGGAAAGTTCATGAGATGCTGTATATTGATGAGAATCAAGGGGAGAAAACTAAAGGCTTCTTTAGTAAGTTGTTTAAATGAGTCTAACAATTCAGTTGTATACGATGCTCTCAATGATCGGAATGGGTGCTTGGATTGGAGCGTCTTTAGATACATACCAACGATTTTTAAAACGTCAAGAACGTAAGCGTTGGATTGTATTTATACATGATATACTATTTTGGATTGTCCAAGCATTATTCGTTTTTTACGTATTACTTCTTGTAAATGAAGCTGAACTACGTATATATGTATTTTTAGCATTATTATGTGGTTTTGCGGCATATCAAAGCATGTTGAAAGCAATATACATGAGACTGTTAAATTTTCTCATCTATATTTTTGTGCAAACAACACACTTTTTTGTTCAAATTATACAGCTACTCATGATAAAACCTGTTATTATTATAGCGCAGCTATTTATTGCATTTATATTATTCTTATTTCGTATACTGCTTTCAATTGGACATGTGTTATGGAAAATGGTGATTTGGATATTACTTTTCATATGGAAAGTTTTTTTCTGGCCTGTTCGATTTATTGCTTCGCTCATATGGAAACTTCTCCCTAATCGTGTTAAACTTTTTATAATGAAGCATGTAGGGTTCCTGCAATATATAGCAAAATTGAAGGGACATATCTTCCAATTGTGGGAGCGTATAAAAAAGAAGTTAGGGGGACCTCGGAAATGAGGGAACTGAGACAAAGAACAATCGAAAAACAGAGTCCAAATCCTGTTAAAGAGCATATAATACAAACGGATGAGAACAGGAAGCGACTTTATCGCCGTTTAGCGGTTTTTCTTGTCTTTGCTTTTACAATTATTGCGAGTATTAGTGTAACGTTTTATCAACAAAACAGTTCCATTAAAGCAAAAGAAGCAAAAGTTAAGGACATGAAAAAAGAACTGGATTCATTAACGAACAAAGAAAAGAGTCTAAAAGACGAAGTTCAAAAGTTAAATGATGAAGAGTACGTATTAAAGATTGCTAGAAGGGATTATTTCTTCTCTGGAAAAGGGGAGATAATTTTTCCTGTTTCTAAGTAGAGTATGTCTTATTGACACTATATTTTAGGATTATATATAATAAAGTAAAATTTGACTTTTTAACCACTAAGGAGGAGCATTTTTTTTATGTCAATCGAGGTAGGCAGCAAGTTACAGGGTAAAGTAACAGGTATTACAAATTTTGGGGCTTTTGTGGAGCTGCCAGAAGGCTTAACGGGTCTTGTTCATATTAGTGAAGTTGCTGATAATTATGTGAAAGATATTAACGATCACTTAAAAGTGGGCGACCAAGTAGAAGTAAAAGTTATTAACGTTGAAAAAGATGGTAAGATTGGTCTATCTATTAAAAAAGCGAAAGAGCGTGAAAAAACAGAAGGAGATCGTCCACGTGGTGAATACCAACGCGGTGGTGATCAACAACGTTCTGGACGTCCACAACGTAATCGTTCTTTCAACAGAGATAACCGTGGTGGCGGTAACGACCGTGCTCCAAAAGAAACATTCGAGCAAAAGATGGCACGTTTCTTAAAGGATAGTGAAGATCGTTTAACTTCTTTAAAGCGTAACACTGAATCTAAACGTGGTGGCCGTGGCGCACGTCGCGGATAATAAGAACGTTTAATTCTTAGAATATAGAGAGGTGCCCAGGGCGATTGCTCAGGGTGCTTTTTTATATGTGAAAATATATTTTTAAAAAAGTTTTCAAGATGTGTTGACTTTAAATTATATCTGAGGTAAGATACTAATTGTCCGTTAAATAAGACGACATGGCGGTGTAGCTCAGCTGGCTAGAGCGTACGGTTCATACCCGTGAGGTCGGGGGTTCGATCCCCTCCGCCGCTATATTTAATTTAACGGCCCGTTGGTCAAGTGGTTAAGACACCGCCCTTTCACGGCGGTAACACGGGTTCGAATCCCGTACGGGTCATCTAAAAAGATTATGCAAATGCGCATGATCTTTTTTTTGTTAAATAAATTAAGACATACAACACTTCTACAAAATCACCCTATATTTTCTGAATGTTCGATTAAAATATTAAAAATAAAATACATACTGTGTATATATGTAGAGTTATTTCGAATAAAAAGTCGAACGATTATAAAAGTGAAAACTGTTGTTTTGACAAAAATCCCAATAATCATCTTTTATAATGACAGTAATTAAACTATGCAGGTGGTGTTAAAAATATGCCTAAAGCAGGAAGGAATACTATGAATACAAGTGCATTGGCAATGAATGAAGGTCAGCTTGGAGGAGTAAAGTGGACGAGTAAGTTGCGAATGAAGTTTGAGCAAGTTTTCTTTAGATGGGGATTCATTATTGTTGTTATTGGTTTTCTTTTGGGACGAGCATATATATTAACAAACATTTTACCGTTTGCACTACCGTTTTTTGCTGCTGTTTATGTTATGAAGCGGGATAAAATGCCGCTCGCATTCTTGGCCCTAATGGGGGGCGCACTTTCAGTTTCGATAGATAATTTATTCTTTACCTTTGCATCTATTTTTACTTTCTTCATTTATAATATCTTCTTTAGTCGGTTTACACGTAAAACTGTTGGACTTGTACCATTCCAAGTATTTATCTCCGCATTAACTGCACATTTAGTTGTCGTATATTTTGCACAACAAACTGTTACCATGTACGATTTACTCGTTAGTACGATTGAGGCAGGGCTTAGCTTTGTATTAACTATGATATTTTTACAAAGTGTCCCGCTTTTAGTAGAAAGAAAAGGGAAACAACAAGCGTTAGAGACAGAAGAAATTGTTTGTTTAATTATATTACTAGCATCTGTTTTAACTGGTACAACAGATTGGTTCATATATGACGCTTCTATTCAACATATTTTTACTAGGTATTTAGTGCTTGTGTTTGCGTTTATCGCAGGAGCGGCTACAGGATCTACAGTAGGGGTCGTCACTGGGTTAATATTAAGCTTAGCAAATGTCTCTAGTTTGTCCCAACTTAGTCTGCTTGCTTTTTCTGGATTGCTTGGTGGTTTGTTAAAAGAAGGAAAACGCTTAGGTGTTAGTTTAGGTTTATTAATTGGGACAAGCTTGATTACGCTATATGTAGACAAGCAAACAAACATTGTGACAACTTTAATTGAATCTGGTGTGGCGATTGCTTTCTTTTTATTAACACCGAAACTTGTTATGGATCGTATTGCTAAATTTATGCCAGGCACACAGGAGCATTCGCAAGATCAACAACAATATTTAAGAAGAATGCGTGATGTTACAGCGAATAAAATCAATCAATTTGCCAATGTATTTGCTGCTTTATCTAATAGCTTTTCTGTATATGGATATGTGGAGGAGGAAGATAAAGAGACGGAGGCAGATTTGTTCTTAAGTACAATTACTGCAAAAACATGTCAAACATGCTTTAAAAAGGACCAATGCTGGGTAGTTAATTTCGATAAAACATATGATTATATGAAACAAATAATGAGTGAAACGGAAGAAGGAACTCTGCAGCATAATCGGAAGTTAGTTCGTGAATGGGACAAGCATTGCGTAAGAGGCAAGAAAGTGACGGATTTAGTAGCGGGTGAATTAGATCACTTCTATGAGGGACAAAAATTACGAAAACAAATGAAAGAAAATCGTAGAATAGTAGCGGAGCAACTATTAGGTGTATCAAAAGTTATGGAGGATTTTGCTAAGGAGATACAAAGAGAACGAGAAAATCATCAAGTACAGGAAGAGCAGATTCTGCAAGCGTTTCGTGATTTTGGTGTAGAAGTAGAGCATGTTGATATTTATTGTTTAGATAGAGGGAGTATTGATATTGAAATGTTGATTCCAGTTGCATCTAATGAACACGGAGAGTGTGAAAAATTAGTTGCACCGATGCTTTCTGATATTCTAAAGGAAAATATTGTTGTGAAACATGAAGAAAAATCTTCTTATCCGAACGGCCACAGTTTAATATCATTTGGTTCAGCAAAAACGTATTCCCTTGATACCGGCTTGGCCACAGCCGCGAAAGGCGGTGGGTTTGTTTCGGGTGATTCTTATGCGATGATGGATTTAAGTGTTGGGAAATATGCCCTTGCAATTAGTGATGGCATGGGAAATGGACAAAGAGCTCATATGGAGAGTAAAGAAACAGTGAAATTATTACAAAAAATACTTCAGTCAGGCATTGATGAGGAGATAGCAATTAAATCTATTAACTCTATTCTCTCTTTAAGAACAACAGAAGAGATGTTTACGACATTAGACTTAGCTATGGTAGATTTGCGGGATGCGAGTGCGAAGTTTTTAAAGATTGGATCAACGCCGAGTTTTGTTAAACGTGCAAATAATATTTTGAAAATTGAAGCAAGTAATTTACCAATGGGGATTATCGAGGATGTTGAAGTTGATGTAGTGGGTGAGCAATTAAAAACAGGTGATATTCTTATTATGATGAGTGATGGGATTTTTGAGGGCGCGCAGCATGTAGAGAATCACGAGTTATGGATGAAGCGGAAAATTAAAGAGTTACAAACTGAAGATCCGCAAGAGATTGCTGATATCATCATGGAAGAGGTGATTCGCTCTGGCGATGGTTATATAAATGATGATATGACTATTGTGGTGGCGAAAGTGAAGAAAAATATGCCGAAGTGGGCTACCATTCCAATTGTGGGAATGCAGGCACAATAAAGTTGAAGTGTGATGTTCCTTTATCGCTTTTTCCTTCTAAAAACCTAGGTGAATACCTAGGTTTTTTTGCTTTAAAAGATAATGTTATTATTTTTGTGAATATGTACGGATGATGTAAGATAAAAATGTAATTTTTGTATATCTTTTTTTTGCACAATGTTTGTAAAAGTTGTACCATTATAAACAAGGTAACTAACGTTGCTGTTCTTGTTTAATGAAAGGTGATTACGAAGTTGAAAGATACATTTGTTGAAAAGGTAGATGACTTTGTAAAGCAGCATGATGTATTAAAGGAACGCTCAACAATTGTTGTAGGGGTTTCTGGTGGTCCTGACTCTTTGGCTCTTCTATATTATTTGTTAGAGAAAAGAGCAGCAAAACAGTTTGAAATTGTAGTGGCTCATGTGGATCACATGTTTAGAGGTGATGAATCTCATGAGGACCTACAGTTTGTGCAGGACCTTTGTAAAGGACTGGGAGTTATTTGCGAAACAATAAGAATTAATGTGTCGCAATATCAACAGCAATACGGGATGAATGCACAGGTTGCTGCTAGAGAATGCAGATATGCATTTTTGGAAAGAATAATGAAGAAATATGATGCGAGATATGTAGCCCTTGGACATCATGGTGATGACCAAGTAGAGACGATTTTAATGCGTCTTGTACGAGGGAGTACTCCGAAAGGATATGCAGGAATTGCAGTGAAGCGTCCTTTTCATAATGGATATTTAATTAGGCCGTTACTTGGAGTAACAAAGGAAGAAATTGTTGATTACTGTAATAAGCTGAAAATAATTCCTCGTATAGATCCAAGTAATAAAAAGGAAGTATATACAAGGAATCGATTACGTAAATATGTTCTTCCTCATTTGAAAGAAGAAAACCCACAAGTGCATGAGAAATTCCAAAAATTTAGCATGCAGATGCAAGAGGATGAGGCGTATTTGCAGGAATTAGCTTTTGAGAAAATGAATAAAGTAATTACAAAAAAAAGTGATAAACAAATTAGCATATCAATTCCTGCCTTTGAATCCATGTCTATGCCTTTACAAAGAAGAGGGATTCAACTAATATTAAACTATCTTTATGAATATAAGATTCCATCTTCTCTTTCCTCTATACATATTGACAAAGTGATTGAGTTTTTTAAGCGGACACAACCTTCGGGTTCACTTGATTTCCCAGGTGATTTGAAAATTGTTCGCGCATACGAGGAGTGTAGCTTTGGATTTAAACAAGAAATTGTTTCTCCTTTCTTACAAGATTTATCAGTTCCCGGGACAATTACGCTATCGAACGGGGATAAACTTGTAACAGAGGTGAGCGAAGATATACCAAGTGACATGAATGAAACAGTATTTGTTGCTAAGTATAATGATATATCATATCCGCTTCGTATTCGGTCTAGAGAAAATGGAGATCGCATGTCAATACAAGGTATGAATGGCACCAAAAAGATAAAAGCTATTTTTATCGAAGCGAAAGTGCCAAGAGAAAAAAGAGAAGAATGGCCGGTCGTTTGTGATGCAAGAGGGAATGTTATTTGGTTACCCTTGTTGAAGCGATCTGCATTTGCTATCTCGAAAGAGAGAGCAAAGAAGGATAAATATATGATTATTCACTACAAAAGCAAGGAGTCTTCCGGGAGGATAATGAAATGATGAATCAAGATATCGAAAAAGTATTAATTTCTGAAGAGCAAATACAAGAAAAGGTGCTCGAATTAGGCGCGATTATTGCAGAGGATTATAAAAACACAGTACCTCTTGCGATTGGTGTACTAAAGGGTGCAATGCCATTCATGGCAGATTTATTAAAGAGAACAGATACATATCTTGAAATGGACTTTATGGCTGTATCTAGTTACGGTCACTCAACTGTTTCAACAGGCGAAGTAAAAATTTTAAAAGACCTTGATACTTCTGTAGAAGGTCGCGATATTTTAATCGTTGAAGATATTATTGATAGCGGTCTTACGCTAAGTTACTTAGTAGACCTATTTAAATATCGTAAAGCGAAGTCTGTAAAAATTGTTACGTTATTAGATAAACCAACAGGCCGTAAGGTAGATTTGAAAGCGGATTATGTTGGATTTACTGTACCGCATGAATTTGTTGTAGGATATGGATTAGATTATAAAGAGCAGTACCGTAATCTTCCTTATGTAGGAGTATTAAAACCAAGCGTTTACTCAAATTAATTAAATACAGGCGTCACAATTGTATAGGAAAGTTTTTCTATGTTACGATTTACTATAGTGTTTATGCCGTGAGAGGAGGTTAGGAATGAATCGTATCTTCCGTAATACCATCTTTTATTTACTGATATTCCTAGTAGTAATTGGAATCGTGAGCTATTTTAATGGTTCGACACAAAAAACGACATCAGTTAGCTACGATAAATTCATTACTAAACTAGAAAAAGGTGAAGTTCGTAATGTGCAACTTCAACCGAAAAATGGTGTGTTTGAAGTAAAAGGACAATTTAATAACTCTAGCCAGGGAGAACAATTTGTTACTTATGCACCAAATACTGAGGAATTACAAAAGAAAATTAATGATAAAGCGCAAGGTGCTGAAGTTAAGTATCAACCAGCAGAAGAAACAAGTGCTTGGGTAACCTTCTTTACTTCTATCATTCCGTTTGTCATTATCTTCATTTTATTCTTCTTCTTATTAAACCAAGCTCAAGGCGGCGGTAGCCGTGTTATGAACTTCGGGAAAAGTAAGGCGAAGTTATATAATGACGAAAAGAAAAAAGTTCGTTTCAGAGATGTTGCTGGAGCGGATGAAGAGAAACAAGAGCTTGTTGAGGTAGTTGAATTCTTGAAAGATCCTCGTAAGTTTGCTGAAGTTGGTGCCCGTATTCCGAAGGGTGTTCTATTAGTGGGACCTCCAGGTACAGGTAAAACTTTACTAGCACGTGCCGTTGCAGGTGAGGCAGGCGTTCCGTTCTTCTCTATCAGTGGTTCTGATTTCGTAGAGATGTTCGTCGGTGTCGGTGCATCACGTGTACGTGATTTATTCGAAAACGCAAAGAAAAATGCTCCTTGTATCATTTTCATTGATGAAATTGATGCTGTAGGACGCCAACGTGGCGCAGGTCTTGGTGGTGGCCATGATGAGCGTGAGCAAACGTTAAACCAATTGCTTGTTGAAATGGATGGATTCGGTGCAAACGAAGGTATTATTATCATCGCTGCGACAAACCGTCCTGATATTCTTGACCCAGCATTATTACGTCCAGGTCGTTTTGACCGTCAAATTACAGTAGATCGTCCAGATGTAAATGGTCGTGAAGCTGTACTGAAAGTACATGCTCGTAATAAACCGCTTGATGAGAATATCAACTTAAGAGCAATTGCAACTCGTACACCGGGATTCTCTGGTGCCGATCTTGAAAACTTATTAAACGAAGCTGCTTTAGTAGCTGCGCGTCAAGATAAGAAGAAAATTGATATGAGTGACATTGATGAAGCAACGGATCGTGTTATTGCAGGTCCGGCTAAGAAAAGTCGTGTTATCTCTGAAAAAGAACGTAATATCGTTGCTTTCCATGAAGCGGGCCACACTGTAATTGGTGTTGTTCTTGATGAAGCAGATGTCGTTCATAAAGTAACAATTGTCCCTCGTGGTCAAGCTGGTGGATATGCAGTAATGCTTCCGAAAGAAGATCGTTACTTCATGACAAAACCAGAGTTACTTGATAAAATCACTGGTTTACTTGGTGGTCGAGTAGCTGAAGAAATTGTATTTGGTGAAGTGAGTACAGGTGCTCATAATGACTTCCAACGTGCGACTGGTATTGCAAGACGTATGGTTACGGAATTTGGTATGAGTGATAAGCTTGGACCAATGCAATTTGGTAGCTCACAAGGTGGTCAAGTGTTCTTAGGAAGAGACTTCCATTCAGAACAAAACTATAGTGATGCGATTGCACACGAAATCGATATGGAAATGCAAACGATTATGAAAGAATGTTATGCTCGTGCAAAACAAATTCTTACTGACAATCGTGATAAACTAGATCTTATTGCGAAAACGTTACTTGAAGTAGAAACGTTAGATGCAGAGCAAATTAATCATTTATGTGATTATGGCAGATTGCCAGAACGTCCAACATCTTCAGCTGATGTGAAAGTAAACATCAACATGAAGAAGGACGATGAAGAATCAGAAGATAAGTAAGAGATGAAGGAGTGACGATAGTCACTCCTTTTTTATTTGTAGAAGGGAACTAAGTAGAAAAAGAATTTAAATAAATCTGGTATTAAAAATTGAAATGGAGAGTAATCTTTTTGTAAAATGATGAGGATAGAAAAGCTGATTATATAAGTATGTGTGATATGATGTTTTTATAAGTTTTATGCATACTACATAAATATAGATTAAATAAGATAAGTGGTGAGAATATGATTTTTGTATTGGATGTAGGGAACACAAATGCTGTACTGGGCGTGTTTGAAGAGGGGGAACTTCGTCAACATTGGCGCATGGAAACAGATCGTCATAAGACAGAAGATGAATATGGAATGCTTGTAAAACAGTTGCTTGAGCATGAGGGTCTTTCGTTTGAAGATGTGAAAGGTATTATCGTGTCTTCAGTCGTACCACCAATTATGTTTGCTTTAGAGCGCATGTGTGAAAAGTATTTTAAAATTAAGCCGCTTGTAGTAGGTCCTGGAATAAAAACGGGGCTAAATATTAAATATGAAAATCCACGTGAAGTAGGTGCGGATCGAATCGTAAATGCAGTAGCAGGAATCCACTTATATGGAAGTCCGCTTATTATTGTCGATTTTGGTACGGCTACTACATATTGTTATATTAACGAAGAAAAGCATTATATGGGTGGAGTTATTACACCGGGAATTATGATTTCAGCAGAGGCTTTATATAGTAGAGCAGCAAAACTTCCTCGTATTGAAATTACAAAACCCAGCAGTGTAGTTGGGAAGAATACGGTAAGTGCGATGCAATCTGGTATTCTTTATGGTTATGTAGGACAAGTGGAAGGTATTGTTAAGCGCATGAAAGAGGAAGCTAAACAAGAACCGAAAGTTATTGCAACAGGTGGATTGGCGAAATTAATTTCAGAAGAATCGAATGTAATTGATGTTGTAGATCCATTCTTAACATTAAAAGGTTTGTATATGTTATACGAGCGTAATGCAAATTTACAGCATGAGAAAGGTGAATAAATAAGTATGAAAGATTATTTAGTAAAAGCGTTAGCATTTGATGGGGAAGTGCGTGCGTATAGTGTACGTACTACAAACACGGTAAGTGAGGCGCAAAGACGTCATGATACATGGAGAACAGCTTCAGCGGCACTTGGTCGTTCTTTAACTGCAGGTACAATGATGGGTGCAATGTTAAAAGGTGACCAAAAGCTAACGATTAAAGTAGAAGGTAATGGCCCGATTGGTCCTATCTTAGTAGATGCTCATGCAAATGGGGATGTACGTGGTTATGTAACGAATCCGCATGTTGACTTTGAAGGAACAGAACAAGGGAAATTACGTGTATATCAAGCGGTAGGTACTGAAGGGTTTGTAACGGTAATTAAAGATATTGGTATGCGTGAGCCGTTTATTGGTCAATCTCCAATTGTTTCAGGAGAATTAGGAGAAGACTTCACGTATTATTTTGCAGTTTCTGAGCAGACGCCTTCTTCAGTAGGTGTTGGTGTCCTTGTAAATGGAGATGATAGCATATTAGCAGCAGGTGGATTTATCCTTCAAATTATGCCGGGTGCACAGGAAGAAACAATTTCATTCATTGAAGAGCGTTTACAGAAGATTCCTCCTGTATCAACATTGATTGAACAAGGGCTTTCTCCAGAAGAGTTACTGTATGCAGTCCTTGGAGAAGATAAGGTAAAAGTATTAGAAACGATGGATGTTCAATTTAATTGCACATGCTCACGCGAACGTATCGAGAGTGTGTTAATTAGTTTAGGTAAAACGGAGTTAGAGCAAGTTCGTGAAGAAGAAGAAGAAACAGAAGTTCATTGTCATTTCTGTAATGAGCGATACAAGTTCTCTAAAGAAGATATTACAAATTTAATTGAGAATTTGTAATAAGGGAATTCGTCCTCTAAATACATTGACAAACAGGGAATTTTCTGACAAAATCTAAATATAGATAAAACCAATAAAAATACTCGGTGTTAGGAGTGACAGGAATGCGAGTGGCACAATCAGTTTCAGAATTAATCGGGAAAACGCCGATCGTTAAGTTGAACCGCATCGTAGAATCAGACAGCGCAGATATATACTTAAAATTAGAATTTATGAATCCAGGGAGCAGCGTTAAAGATCGTATCGCATTAGCTATGATTGAAGATGCTGAGAAAAAAGGATTATTAAAAGAAGGCGATACAATCATTGAACCGACAAGTGGTAACACTGGAATTGGTTTAGCGATGGTAGCGGCTGCTAAAGGATATAAGGCAATTTTAGTAATGCCAGAAACAATGAGTATTGAACGTCGTAATTTATTACGTGCTTACGGTGCGGAATTAGTATTGACTCCAGGGCCTGAAGGAATGGGTGGAGCAATTCGTAAAGCGACTGAATTAGCAAAAGAGAATGGTTACTTTATACCACAACAGTTCAAAAACCAATCGAATCCAGAAATTCACCGTTTAACAACAGGTCCAGAAATTGTTGAACAAATGGGCGACCAATTAGATGCGTTTATTGCAGGTATTGGTACGGGTGGAACGATTACTGGTGCTGGTGAAGTGCTGAAGGAAGCATATAAAGATATTAAAATTTATGCAGTAGAACCTGCGGATTCACCAGTATTATCTGGTGGGAAACCAGGCCCGCATAAAATCCAAGGAATTGGGGCTGGATTTATCCCAGAGACATTGGATGTAGAAGTATATGATGAAATTGTTCAAGTGAAAACGGAGCAAGCGTTTGAATATGCAAGAAGAGTGGCTAAAGAGGAAGGTATTCTAGTTGGTATCTCTTCTGGAGCAGTTATTTATGCAGCAACAGAAATTGCGAAAAAGTTAGGTAAAGGGAAAAAGGTACTTGTTATTATCCCAAGTAACGGTGAACGTTATTTAAGTACACCACTTTATCAATTTGAGTCTTAATTACATGTGATTGAAAAAGCATCCTTGAAAAAGGATGCTTTTTCTTTTTGGATTGGAAATAGGAAAAGAGTGAATGACTAGAAAACTTCATGTAAAATAAGAGGTAGTATAATTAATTTATTTTCACTAGCCTTCGAGTATAACTCTTCTATATACATAACGAATGTAGTTTGAAGTGGTTAAAATAAGAGGGTGGGATAAAAGAAGACGGGGTGTTGATATGCAACGAAGAAAATCTTTAGCGCTTTCTATTCCATATCAGTTAGATTTCTTTAAGCAATATAAATTTCTTTCTAAGGATAAACCGCAACATATTTTGTTAGAGAGTGGGCGTGGCGGTCGTTATAACATTGTGGGGTTAAACCCGGTAGCGGTAATCCGAGGGAAGGGTGAAACGTTACATATAAGTGAAAGTGGTAAGGAAACAATAAAGCAAGGAAACCCATTAGATTTAATGCAGGAATATATGGAGCGATGGAAAACGGATTATAATCCGGAATACCCGCCTTTTCAAGGTGGTGCAATTGGTTACTTTAGTTATGATTGCATCCGTTATATTGAAAAACTTCCTTCCCTTGCAGAGGATGATATTAATATACCTGACATATTCTTTTTATTATTTGATGATGTGTTTGTGTATGATCAAAAAGAAAAAGTGTTATGGATTATTACACATTATGTAGATAAGCATGAAGAGGCAAAAGAGCGATTACATGAGTGGAAGGTTCTTTGGGCGACAGAAGCGCCGGAAGTGACTATACCGTTTGCATGCCCTGAAAAGAAAAGTGAAGCAGTTGCTTTTACTGAAGAAGGTTTTATGAAGGCAGTTGAATGTATTCAAGAATATATTGGGGCTGGTGATGTGTTCCAAGTAAACTTGTCGACGAGACAAGAAAGAACGTTACAAACACACCCGCTAGAAATTTATACAAGTCTTCGTGAAATTAATCCATCTCCATATATGGGTTACTTGGAGCTTGGGGATTTTCAAATTGTTAGTGGATCGCCGGAGTTGTTAATTAAGAAACAAGGAACTGAAGTAAGTACAAGACCAATTGCTGGAACGAGATCTAGAGGGGCGAATGAGCAAGAGGATGAAGAATTGGCAAGAGAATTAATTGAGAATGAAAAAGAAAGAGCAGAGCACGTCATGCTTGTGGATTTAGAACGAAATGATTTAGGGCGTGTTTGTAAATATGGCACTGTAGAAGTAGATGAATTTATGGTAATTGAGAAATACTCACACGTTATGCATATTGTTTCTAATGTGCGTGGTGAGGTGGAAAAAGATAAAGATGCTTTTGATTTAGTGAAGGCTGTGTTCCCTGGGGGGACAATTACTGGCGCCCCGAAAATACGTACGATGGAAATTATTGAAGAATTAGAACCTGTTCGCCGAGGGATTTATACAGGTTCAATCGGTTGGATTGGTTATTCTGGAGATACAGAATTGAATATTGTAATTAGGACACTTCTTGCTAAAGATGGAAAAGCGCATGTACAAGCAGGAGCGGGAATTGTAATTGATTCAAACCCGGAAAATGAATATAAAGAGTCGTTAAAAAAGGCGATTGCTTTATGGCGTGCAAAAGAACGTAGCGAAGAAACGGTTAGGTGAGAGAAATGATATTAATGATTGATAATTATGATTCTTTTACATTTAATTTAGTGCAGTTTCTTGGAGAACTTGGACAAGATCTTGTTGTTAAACGTAACGATGAAGTGACTATTTTAGATATTGAGAATATGAAACCAGACTTTTTAATGATTTCGCCAGGTCCATGTAGTCCGAATGAGGCAGGGATTAGTATGGAGGTTATTCGATACTTTGCTGGAAAGATTCCGATTTTTGGGGTTTGTCTTGGGCATCAATCTATTGCGCAAGTGTTTGGTGGAGAGGTTGTCCGTGCAGAGCGATTAATGCATGGGAAAACATCGCTTATGCATCATGATGAGAAGACGATTTTTTCGGATATCCCTAATCCGTTTACCGCGACGCGCTATCATTCCCTTATTGTTAAGAAAGAGACGTTACCTGATTGTTTAGAGGTAACGTCTTGGACAGAAGAAGGGGAAATTATGGCGCTCCGCCATACAACATTACCGATTGAAAGTGTGCAGTTCCACCCGGAATCTATTATGACTTCTCACGGGAAAGAGTTGTTGCAGAATTTCATTCGTAAATATAGTCCAAGTGTGACATCATGTTAATTTACGTAAATGGTCAGTATGTAGAATCGAGTGAAGCGAGAATTTCTCCTTATGATCATGGTTATTTATATGGTCTTGGAGTTTTTGAGACTTTTCGTATTTATAATGGTCATCCTTTCTTATTGGATGATCATTATGACCGTTTAATAGATGCGTTGGATACGTTGCAAATTAAATGGTCGATGACGAAAGATGAAGTAATGCTTATTTTGAAGAATTTACTCGTTAAGAATAAATTAGAGCATGCGTATGTCCGTTTTAATGTATCGGCGGGTATAGATGAAATTGGATTGCAAACAGAAATGTATGAAGAGCCGTCTATTATTGTTTTTATAAAACCTTTAGCGGCCCCGGGAGATGTAGTGGAAAAAGAAGGGGTTGTCTTAAATCAAGTGAGAAATACACCAGAGGGTGCATCTCGCTTGAAGTCTCACCATTATTTAAATAACATTTTGGGGAAACGTGAAATTGGAAATGGTGTGAATAAGGAAGGAATTTTCCTGACTGAAGTAGGTTATGTTGCAGAGGGTATTGTTTCGAATCTCTTTTTTGTGAAAGGTGATATTTTATATACACCTTCGCTTGAAACAGGGATTTTAAATGGTATCACTCGTGCGTTTATTATAAAGGTTGCTGAAGAGATTGGTATAGAAGTAAAAGAAGGTTTCTTTACAAAAGATGAATTACTTTCAGCCGATGAAGTCTTCGTAACAAACTCGATTCAAGAAATTGTTCCGCTTAATCGTATAGAGGGACGAGATTTCCCGGGTAAAGTAGGTATGGTTACAAAAAGATTTATGAACCTTTATGAAATGCAGAGAGAGAAATTGTGGAGCAGAAATGAATTACGAAGAGGAGATGTGTAGTTTGAAGTGGGATTATGATTTGCGCTGCGGCGAATATACATTGAACTTAAATGAAAAAACGTTAATTATGGGGATTTTAAATGTAACACCAGATTCGTTTTCTGATGGTGGGAGTTACAACGAGGTAGATGCTGCAGTGCGCCATGCGAAAGAAATGCGAGATGAAGGTGCTCATATTATTGATATTGGTGGCGAATCTACTCGTCCGGGCTTTGCTAAAGTGTCAGTGGAAGAAGAAATAAAACGAGTTGTTCCAATGATTCAGGCTGTCTCAAAAGAGGTGAAATTACCTATTTCTATCGACACATATAAAGCGGAAGTTGCAAAACAAGCGATCGAAGCTGGTGCTCATATTATTAATGATGTTTGGGGAGCGAAGGCGGAACCGAAAATCGCTGAAGTTGCGGCTCATTACGATGTACCTATTATCTTAATGCATAATCGCGATAACATGAATTATCGTAATTTAATGGCTGATATGGTTGCTGATTTATATGACAGTATTAAAATTGCTAAAGATGCTGGTGTACGAGATGAGAATATCATTTTAGACCCAGGCATCGGTTTTGCTAAAACACCTGAACAAAATTTAGAAGCGATGCGTAATTTAGAACAGTTAAACGTACTAGGTTATCCAGTTCTCTTAGGGACTTCAAGAAAGTCCTTTATTGGGCATGTGCTAGATTTACCGGTAGAAGAACGTCTTGAGGGGACGGGAGCTACCGTTTGTCTTGGTATTGAAAAGGGTTGTGAGTTTGTTCGTGTTCATGATGTGAAGGAAATGGCACGTATGGCTAAGATGATGGATGCGATGATTGGTAAGGGGGTAAAGTAATTGGATAAAATTTATATTCATGATATGGAGTTTTACGGTTATCATGGTGTATTCCCAGAGGAAAATAAATTGGGCCAGAGATTTAAAGTGGACTTAACGGTGGAATTGGATTTGAAACAAGCAGGAGAAAGTGATGACTTAGAGCATTCTGTTAATTATGGAGAGCTTTTCGAATTATGTAGGAAAGTTGTAGAAGATAGAACATATAAGCTTGTAGAGAGTATTGCTGAAAATATTGCTACAGATATATTGAAACAATATGAGAGTATTTCAAGATGTACGATAAAGGTAATTAAACCAGATCCGCCGATACCAGGACATTATCGTGCTGTAGCGGTAGAAATTACGAGAGAACGTCCATGAATAATATAGCTTACATTGCATTAGGTTCAAATATTGGAGAGCGTTATACGTATTTAACTGAAGCGATTCAGTTTCTGAATAAAAATCCTTATATCAAAGTTGAGGATGTTTCGTCTGTATATGAGACGGAACCGGTTGGCTATACTGACCAAAGTTGCTTTTTAAATTTAGTTATAAAAATTTCTACCAATTTATCACCGCAAGAATTATTGAAAGTAACGCAAAAAGTAGAAAATGATCTAGGAAGAAAAAGGGAAATTAGGTGGGGACCTAGGACTATCGACCTTGACATTTTACTATATAATCAAGAAAATATTGAAGCAGAGAATCTTATTGTTCCGCATCCGCGGATGTTCGAAAGAGCTTTTGTTATCGTTCCGTTGTTAGAGATTAATCAAGATATAAAACAAAACATTTCACGTTCACAAGTAGAAGAAATGAAAAGGCGAGAGGGAGTAACGGTATGGAAGCAGAAAAATGGGGAAGACGCATTCGTGCTTTTCGAAAACTAAAAGGTTATACGCAAGAAGGTTTTGCAAAAGAATTAGGGGTATCTGTATCTGTTTTAGGTGAAGTTGAGCGAGGGAATCGATCGCCTTCCCAAGACTTTGTAGTGGAAGTTGCTAAAGCATTAAAGGTCTCGATAGATGAGCTAATGCCAAAGTGACCATGAAGGAAGGAGTAAATCGAGTGTTAAAAATCGCAAATATTGAGATGAAAAATCCGGTTGTATTAGCACCGATGGCGGGAGTGTGTAACTCTGCATTCCGTTTGACAGTAAAAGAATTCGGTGCAGGCCTAGTTTGTGCTGAAATGGTAAGTGATAAGGCGATACTACTGAACAATAAAAGAACATTAGATATGTTATATATTGATGAGAGAGAAAAGCCATTAAGTTTACAAATTTTTGGTGGCGAGAAAGAAACTCTTGTAGATGCTGCGAAATACGTAGATCAATATACGACAGCAGACATCATTGATATTAATATGGGGTGCCCAGTACCAAAAATCGTTAAGTGTGATGCAGGAGCAAAGTGGCTTTTAGACCCAAATAAAATATATGAAATGGTAGCGGCAGTTGTAGATGCTGTAGAAAAACCAGTTACAGTAAAAATGCGTATCGGTTGGGATGAGGATCATATTTTCGCAATCGAGAATGCGAAAGCTGTTGAGCGTGCTGGTGGACAAGCGGTAGCGGTTCATGGGCGCACACGAGTACAAATGTATGAAGGAAAAGCGGATTGGGATATTATTAAACAAGTAAAGCAAGCTGTAAATATCCCGGTTATCGGAAATGGCGATGTCGCAACGCCGCAAGATGCAAAGCGTATGCTTGATGAAATTGGTGTAGATGGTGTTATGATTGGCCGCGCTGCCCTTGGAGATCCATGGATGATTTATCGTACGGTAAAGTATTTAGAGACTGGTGAATTAATGCCGGAACCGACAGTACGTGAGAAAATTGACGTATGTATGTTGCATCTAGATCGTCTGATCGATTTAAAGAATGAAAATGTCGCTGTAAGAGAGATGAGAAAGCACGCAGCTTGGTATTTAAAGGGCATTCGTGGTAATGCAACTGTACGTAATGGTATCAATGCTTGTAATACGCGTGAAGACCTTGCAAATGTATTAAGTACATTTGTAGAAGAAGTAGAAGCGAAACAACAAACAATTCACGTTGGTTAATAATAGGAAGGGAAGATTGACATTCTTCTATACACTTCCTATAATTACGTGAAAGAAAGAAGAACTGCCAGTTAGTTGCTGGCAGTTTTTCTAGTTGAGTAGAAAATGCTATACTGTATATATTGTAAAAATTAATAGAGCTGGAGTGATATCAATACCATGGATAACATGAACCACGAAGAATTAAACGACCAATTGCTTGTTCGTCGTGAAAAGCTACATAACTTACGTGAGCAAGGGATCGATCCGTTCGGTAAACGTTTTGAACGTACAAATGCAACAAATGAATTATTAAGCCTATATGGAGAGTTCTCTAAAGAAGAATTAGAGGAGAAAGAAATCTCTGTTTCTATCGCTGGTCGTATTATGACAAAACGCGGTAAAGGAAAAGCTGGATTTGCACATATTCAAGATTTACATGGACAAGTTCAAATTTACGTTCGTAAAGATGCTGTTGGAGATGAAGAGTACGAATTATTTAAAACGGCAGATTTAGGTGACTTAGTAGGTATTGAAGGTAAAGTTTTCAAAACGAACGTTGGAGAACTTTCGGTGAAAGCAACGGGCTTTACGCTATTAACGAAATCTCTTCGTCCATTACCGGATAAATATCATGGATTAAAAGATGTTGAACAACGCTACCGTCAACGCTACTTAGACTTAATTACAAGTATGGAAAGCCGTGAAACATTTGTTACTCGCAGTAAAATCATTCGTGAAATGAGAAGATACTTAGATGACAATGGTTATCTTGAAGTGGAAACACCTATGATGCACGCAATTGCAGGTGGAGCTTCTGCGCGTCCTTTTATTACGCATCATAATGCGTTAGATATGGAATTATATATGCGTATCGCAATTGAACTTCATTTAAAACGCCTTATTGTGGGTGGATTAGAAAAAGTTTATGAAAT
>NZ_CP017016.1:87500-145000 GCF_001831375.1 Bacillus sp. ABP14
TTGAAACCGGAGCGCTAGCTTCGGTGGAGGCGCTGGTGGGATACCGCCCTGACTGTATTGAAATTCTAACCTACGGGTCTTATCGACCCGGGAGACAGTGTCAGGTGGGCAGTTTGACTGGGGCGGTCGCCTCCTAAAGTGTAACGGAGGCGCCCAAAGGTTCCCTCAGAATGGTTGGAAATCATTCGTAGAGTGCAAAGGCATAAGGGAGCTTGACTGCGAGACCTACAAGTCGAGCAGGGACGAAAGTCGGGCTTAGTGATCCGGTGGTTCCGCATGGAAGGGCCATCGCTCAACGGATAAAAGCTACCCCGGGGATAACAGGCTTATCTCCCCCAAGAGTCCACATCGACGGGGAGGTTTGGCACCTCGATGTCGGCTCATCGCATCCTGGGGCTGTAGTCGGTCCCAAGGGTTGGGCTGTTCGCCCATTAAAGCGGTACGCGAGCTGGGTTCAGAACGTCGTGAGACAGTTCGGTCCCTATCCGTCGTGGGCGTAGGAAATTTGAGAGGAGCTGTCCTTAGTACGAGAGGACCGGGATGGACGCACCGCTGGTGTACCAGTTGTTCTGCCAAGGGCATAGCTGGGTAGCTATGTGCGGAAGGGATAAGTGCTGAAAGCATCTAAGCATGAAGCCCCCCTCAAGATGAGATTTCCCATAGCGTAAGCTAGTAAGATCCCTGAAAGATGATCAGGTTGATAGGTTCGAGGTGGAAGCATGGTGACATGTGGAGCTGACGAATACTAATAGATCGAGGACTTAACCATATAATATGTAGCAAATGTTATCTAGTTTTGAAGGAATATGCCTTCAATAGTTTGGTGATGATGGCAGAGAGGTCACACCCGTTCCCATACCGAACACGGAAGTTAAGCTCTCTAGCGCCGATGGTAGTTGGGACCTTGTCCCTGTGAGAGTAGGACGTCGCCAAGCAACTAAACACGAGTCAAATGACTCGTGTTTTTTCGTGTTTTCTTTTATAATCCATAGTAATAAAAAATGTATTTAAATAATTATTATTTTGATTAAATACAGGGGAATGTGGCTAGGATAGTAAATAAGCAAAACAGTTGCAAATTTTATTAATACGTATATAATTAAAGTCAAAGATAGTCAAAGTCAATAAAGGTGGCGGATAAATGAGAAATATATCTGATATCATTGAGCAATATCTAAAGCAAGTTATTGACTTAAGTAATAATAATGTGATTGAAATCAAGAGAAATGAGATTGCGGATCGATTCGAGTGCGTACCATCTCAAATCAATTATGTAATCAATACCCGTTTTACGTTAGAAAGAGGATTTGTAGTAGAAAGTAAACGTGGTGGAGGAGGTTACATTCGCATTATAAAAGTCAAACTGCATGACGATATAGACATTATTGATCAAATGCTTCATATGATTGATCATAGCGTTGCGCAAGGAAATGCAGAGAGTATGATTATACGTTTAATAGAAGAGGGAATCATAACGAATCGTGAAGCTAAACTTATGTTAAGCGTACTAGATCGTTCTGTATTATCAATGGATGTTCCTTCTCGAGATGAACTTAGGGCTCGAATATTATGCGCAATGTTAAGAACACTGAAATATAAATAAATACAGCTTTTGTAAAAGAATAATAACTAAAAGATAAGGCAGTTAAATATTGTAGAAGTTTTGAAAAAAGAACACGCACTTTTGTAAACGAATAAAGGAAAGTGAACAGTCTAGTAATGTATGAAAAGTACTATGAGATAGATCGTTCCTGTTGTAAAGGTGGGGATAGTGATGACTTGTCAAAACTGTAATATAAGACCAGCAACTTTACATTATACAAAAGTAATTAACGAAAAGAAGGCGGAAGTTCATCTTTGTGAGCAATGTGCAGAACAAAGTGGCTATACGTCTTTCTTTCAATCATCGCAGTCTAACTTTTCATTCCATGATTTATTTGCTGGGTTATTACACGGTGAATCAACAATGTTTGAAGAAGGAAAAAGCGGATTTTCGAACACAAGTATATTGAGATGTCCAAATTGTAAAATGACATATGAGCAACTTACAAAGGTAGGACGCTTTGGATGTGCTTCTTGTTACGATACATTTAAGGAACATTTAAAGCCGTTATTAAAACGTCTTCACGGCGGGCATACAGATCATTGTGGAAAAATTCCGGAGCGTATAGAAGGAAATATTCACTTAAAGAAAGAATTAGATGAACTAAAACTCATTCTGAAACAATACGTACAGAAAGAGGAATTTGAGAAAGCTGCTGAAGTAAGGGATAAAATTAGAAACCTTGAAACTCAGCTTAGTGAGCATAGAGAGGGGGAATAGTTCTATGTCACTGGACAAAATTATGAATGAAGCGATTAGTCCATGGATGAAGGGGGATGGCCCTGATTCTGATATTGTTTTAAGTAGTCGAATTCGTTTGGCTCGTAATTTTAAAAAATATCAATTCTCTACTATGCAAAACGAAGAAGAAGCTAAACAGATTCAAGAATTATTTAAAAAGGAATTTATAAATAAAACAGTAGAACCTTTTGGAGAGTTTGAACTATTAAAAATGAATGAATTAACGCCTCTTCAAAGGAGAGTATTAGTTGAAAAGCATTTAATTAGTCCCAACCTTGCAGGAACAGAATATGGAGCGTGTCTATTGTCAGAAAACGAACATATTAGTGTTATGCTGAATGAAGAAGACCATATTCGGATTCAGTGCTTATTTTCAGGATTGCAGTTATCAGAGGCCCTTCAAAGTGCCAATCAAATAGATAATTGGATTGAGAAAGAGGTTGAATATGCTTTTGATGAATCACTTGGATATATTACGAGCTGCCCTACTAACGTTGGTACAGGACTTAGGGCTTCCGTAATGATCCATTTACCGGGGCTCGTTTTAACGAAAAGAATTAGCCGTATTATACAAGTAATTCAAAAATTAGGGTTAGTAGTAAGAGGAATATACGGTGAAGGTAGCGAAGCGTTAGGTAATATATTTCAAGTGTCAAACCAAATGACGCTAGGAAAATCTGAAGAAGATATTATTGCAGATTTAAAGAGTGTTATTCAACAAATCATACAGCAAGAAAAGATGGCTAGAGAATTAATTGTACAAAATTCAAGTATTGAGCTTGAAGATAAAGTTTATCGCTCTTATGGCATACTAGCTAACAGTCGTTTAATTCAATCTGCGGAAGCAGCCAATTGCTTATCAGATTTACGACTTGGTATTGATTTAGGATATATAAAAGGTATATCGAGAAATATTTTGACTGAGCTAATGGTTCTTACACAACCAGGCATTTTACAACAATATGCGGGAGGACCTTTAGGGCCAGAAGAAAGAGATTATCGAAGAGCAACCTTAATCCGTGAGCGATTACGTATTGAAAAAAACTAAGCGCAAGTAGGAGGCGATTTCTATGATGTTTGGAAGATTTACAGAAAGAGCACAGAAAGTATTAGCTTTATCTCAAGAGGAAGCGATTCGTATTGGGCATAACAATATTGGAACAGAACATATTTTACTTGGGCTTGTACGCGAAGGTGAAGGAATTGCAGCAAAAGCGTTGATTGCTCTTGGATTAAGCCCGGAGAAAGTTCAAAAAGAGGTAGAAGCGTTAATTGGACGCGGAACAGAAGCTTCTCAAACCGTACATTATACACCGCGTGCTAAAAAGGTTATTGAGCTGTCTATGGATGAAGCTCGTAAATTAGGTCATTCTTACGTTGGAACAGAACATATTTTACTTGGTTTAATCCGCGAGGGTGAAGGGGTAGCAGCACGTGTTTTAAATAACTTAGGTGTTAGCTTAAATAAGGCAAGACAACAAGTATTGCAACTTCTTGGAAGTAATGAAGCAAGTTCAGGTCATCAAGGTGGTTCTTCAACAAATGCAAATACACCAACACTTGATAGCTTAGCACGTGATTTAACAGTTGTTGCACGTGAAAATCGTTTAGACCCTGTTATTGGACGTGGTAAAGAAATTCAACGTGTAATTGAGGTTTTAAGCCGTAGAACAAAAAACAATCCTGTATTAATTGGGGAGCCTGGTGTAGGTAAAACGGCAATTGCAGAAGGATTAGCACAACAAATCGTAAATAATGAAGTTCCTGAAACTTTAAGAGATAAGCGTGTTATGACACTAGATATGGGTACAGTGGTAGCCGGAACGAAATACCGTGGTGAATTTGAAGACCGTTTGAAGAAAGTAATGGATGAAATCCGCCAAGCAGGAAATATCATTCTATTTATTGATGAACTTCATACATTAATTGGTGCAGGTGGAGCAGAAGGTGCTATTGACGCATCGAACATTTTAAAACCATCTTTAGCTCGTGGGGAATTACAATGTATTGGGGCGACAACGTTAGATGAATATCGCAAATATATTGAAAAAGATGCAGCTTTAGAGAGACGTTTCCAACCAATTCACGTTGATGAGCCAAGTTTAGATGAATCAACTCAAATTTTGAAAGGTTTACGCGATCGTTATGAGGCACATCACCGCGTATCTATTACAGATGATGCAATTGATGCAGCTGTAAAGCTTTCAGATCGTTATATTACAGATCGTTTCTTACCAGATAAAGCAATTGATTTAATTGATGAAGCTGCTTCAAAGGTTCGCTTACGCTCTTATACAACACCACCAAATCTAAAAGAGCTTGAAGTGAAGCTTGAGGAAATTAGAAAAGAAAAAGATGCAGCTGTACAAAGTCAAGAGTTTGAAAAAGCTGCTTCCTTACGTGATATGGAACAACGTTTACGTGAGAAGTTAGAAGATACGAAGCGTCAATGGAAAGAGCAACAAGGAAAAGAAAACTCAGAAGTGACAGTAGAAGATATTGCAAATGTTGTTTCTACGTGGACTCGTATCCCAGTTTCTAAACTTGCACAAACAGAGACTGATAAATTATTAAACTTAGAATCCATCCTTCACGATCGTGTTATTGGTCAAGATGAAGCGGTAGTAGCTGTAGCAAAAGCTGTTCGCCGTGCTAGAGCAGGATTGAAAGATCCGAAACGTCCGATTGGCTCGTTTATTTTCTTAGGACCAACAGGTGTAGGTAAAACGGAGTTAGCAAGAGCGTTAGCAGAATCTATGTTCGGTGATGAAGATGCAATGATTCGCATCGATATGTCTGAGTACATGGAGAAACATTCTACTTCTCGTTTAGTTGGATCTCCTCCAGGGTATGTTGGATATGAAGAAGGTGGACAATTAACAGAAAAAGTTCGCCGTAAGCCATATTCAGTTGTCCTATTAGACGAGGTAGAGAAAGCTCACCCTGATGTGTTTAACATTTTACTACAAGTATTAGAAGATGGTCGCTTAACAGATTCGAAAGGGCGTACAGTTGATTTCCGCAATACAATTGTTATTATGACATCTAACGTTGGTGCAGAGGCGTTAAAACGTAATAAGCATCTTGGATTTAACGTACAAGATGAGGGCCGCGATTATTCGGATATGAAAGGTAAAGTAATGGATGAGCTGAAAAAAGCCTTCCGTCCAGAATTCTTAAACCGTATTGATGAAATTATCGTGTTCCATATGCTTGAGAAAAAACATATTCAAGAGATTGTAACACTTATGGTAAATCAGTTAGTAAATCGCTTAAAAGAGCAAGAAATTGAATTGCAATTAACAGAAGGAGCAATTTCGGCCATTGCTGATAAAGGGTTTGACCGAGAGTACGGTGCTCGTCCGCTTCGTAGAGCAATTCAGAAACATGTAGAAGATAGACTATCGGAAGAACTTTTAAAAGGTGCTATTGAGAAAGGACAAAAAGTTATCTTTGATGTTGAAGGAGAATCATTTGTCATTCATAGTGCTGAAAAGGTAAAATAAGTATAGACAAACTAAGAGGGCTACGAGATAGCCCTCTTTCTTGTACGACAAGGATAAATTGTTTATAGATGAAAGTGAAGTGAGATATAAAACGATATGGCTAAAAAGAAAACAAAATTCACATGTCAAGAGTGTGGGTATCAGTCACCAAAATATATGGGGAAATGTCCTGGATGTGGTCAATGGAATACGCTTGTTGAAGAGATGGAACCGGTTGTATCATCAAGGCGCCTTAATTATGCCAATGCAATTCAAACAGAAGTAACAAAACCAAGACGTCTAACAGAAGTGGAAACAAAGTCTGAGGCGCGTATTGAAACAAAATTTCAAGAATTTAACCGTGTACTTGGTGGCGGGATTGTAGATGGATCCTTAGTACTGATTGGTGGAGACCCCGGGATTGGAAAATCAACGTTACTATTACAAATATCATCGCAATTAGCAGATTCTTCATATGATGTCCTATATATATCGGGTGAAGAATCAGCAAAACAGATTAAACTGCGTGCGGATCGTTTACATGTAAATGGTAGTAATCTATTTGTTGTATCAGAGACGGATTTACAGCGAATTGCAACACATATTGAAGAGGTGAACCCAGCCTTTGTTGTTATTGATTCTATTCAAACAATACATCTACCTGAAGTAACATCAGCGCCGGGAAGTGTGGCACAAGTTCGTGAATGTACAGCGGAATTAATGAAACTTGCAAAAACGAAAGGAATCCCTATTTTTATCGTTGGACATGTGACAAAAGAGGGGGCGATTGCAGGACCTCGTATGTTAGAACATATGGTCGATGCAGTTCTTTATTTTGAAGGAGACCGTCATCATACATACCGTATTTTGCGAGCAGTAAAGAATCGCTTTGGTTCTACGAATGAAATGGGTATTTTTGAAATGAAAGAACTTGGTCTTGCAGAAGTATTAAACCCTTCTGAGATTTTCCTTGAGGAAAGACCAGTTGGGGTTGCGGGATCAACAGTGGTTGCCTCAATGGAAGGAACAAGACCAGTTTTAGTAGAAATACAAGCATTAATTTCCCCTACTAGTTTTGGAAACCCTCGAAGAATGGCAACGGGAATTGATCATAACCGTGTATCGCTTATTATGGCAGTGCTAGAAAAAAGAACAGGCTTATTATTGCAAAATCAGGATGCATATTTAAAAGTAGCAGGTGGTTTGAAGTTAGATGAACCAGCAATTGATTTAGCTGTCGCTTTAAGTATAGCTTCAAGTTTTAGAGATAAATCTACGGCACCAACCGATGCAGTAATAGGAGAAGTAGGATTAACTGGAGAAATAAGAAGAGTATCAAGAATTGAACAACGTGTACAAGAAGCGGCTAAATTAGGATTTCAACGCGCTATTATTCCTAGAAAAAATTTGGGAGGATGGACAATTCCAGATGGGATTGAGGTAGTTGGTGTATCTAATTTAGGAGAAGCACTTCGTTTGACATTAGGAGGCTAGGCTATGGAAGAAAACAAGCAACGTGTCAAAAGTATGATTAATATTTTACAACTTGTGGCCCCGGGAACACCACTGCGCGAAGGGATAGATAATGTACTTCGCGCACAAACAGGGGGATTAATTGTTCTTGGATATAATGAGCAGATTAAAAGTATTGTTGATGGAGGTTTTCATATTAATTGTGCATTCTCTCCAGCTAGTTTATATGAATTAGCAAAAATGGATGGGGCACTTATTTTAAATGAAACTGGAAGTAAAATTTTGATTTCGAACGCACAGTTAGTTCCAGAGTCATCTATTGACTCTATTGAGACAGGTATGCGCCACCGAACGGCGGAGCGTGTAGCAAAGCAGACAGGCAGCCTTGTTGTGGCTATTTCACAAAGACGTAACGTAATTACGCTATATCAAGGGAATTTACGTTATACACTAAAAGATATAGGCGTTATTTTAACAAAGGCGAATCAAGCTATCCAAACGTTAGAAAAATATAAGGCTGTATGGAATGATGGGATTACGAATTTGGGCATTCTAGAATTTGAAGAGGTTGTTACAATGTCCGAGGTAGTCCATGTTTTACATAGTGTTGAAATGGTACTACGTATTAAAAATGAAATATTGAGCTATATTCATGAATTGGGAACAGAAGGTAGGTTAATTCGTTTACAACTTACGGAACTATTAGCCGACTTAGAAGCAGAGGCAGCGCTATTAATTAAAGATTACTATCAAGAAAAAACACAAGACCATCATCAAATTTTGAAAAAGTTACAAGAACTTGCGAATACACAACTTCTAGAGGACAGTGATTTAGTTAAATTGCTCGGATACCCGGGACAAACGAGTTTAGAAGAAAGTGTGACGCCGAGAGGATACCGAATCACAAGCAAAATTTCGCGTGTTCCACCACTTATCATTGAAAACTTAATTAATCGATTTAAAACTTTGCAAGGTGTTTGTCGTGCAACTATTAATGAATTAGATGATGTGGAAGGAATTGGGGAAGTCAGGGCGAAGAAAATACGAGAAGGTCTAAAAAGAATTCAAGAGCATCTCTATATGAGTAGACACAATTAAGAATATTACATTGATTCTATAATATAACGACACTAGAACATTTTTGGTATATGATATGATATATTGGTAAATAAAACTATTTATAAAAAAACACGTCCGCTTTTGCATTCGGCGTTTTGATTAGCGAAACAATGGTTAATAATGAGTAGGAGGTGGTTGGATGTTAAAACGGATTGTACAGCTCTTCTTTTTAGTAATCGGGGGAGCGTTAGGGATTTACTTAATCCCAAAAGTTATTAATGTATTAGACATCGGTGCTGTTCCATTATTGGAAGGATCGTATGTTCGTGCAATTATTGGTGCAATTATTTTATTTTTAACAACATTTTGGCTTGTAGATTATATTGTTCAACTTATTAAGCATATTGAAGAGGCTCTTGTAAAAGCGCCTGTAGCAGATGTTTTGTTTGGTACATTAGGTTTAATCTCTGGGCTTATTGTTGCGTATTTAATTTTAATACCAATTCGTGAATTTACAATTCCAGTTATTAGTACAGTGTTGCAAGTGTTCTTTACTCTTTTACTAGGATATTTAGGATTCCAAGTAGGGTTTAAAAAGAGGAATGAATTGCTAGGATTATTTACATTACCACAACGTGGGAAAAAGAAAAATAATAATAGTGAGAATGAAGAACCAGAAAATGAGGTAGAAGAATCTTTAGCGCATTGGAAAATTCTCGATACAAGTGTAATTATCGATGGACGTATTGCTGATATTTGCCAAACAAAGTTTTTAGAAGGAACAATTGTCATTCCACAATTCGTGTTAGAAGAACTTCAGCACATTGCCGATTCTTCTGATGCTTTAAAACGTAATCGTGGTCGTAGAGGATTAGATATTTTAAATCGTATTCAAAAAGAGATGCCGATTCCGGTAGAAATTTATGAAGGCGATTTCGACGATATTCAAGAAGTGGATAGCAAACTTGTAAAGTTAGCGAAAATCACTGGTGGAACGGTAGTAACGAATGACTTCAACTTAAACAAAGTCTCTGAATTACAAGGGGTAACGGTGTTAAACATTAACGATTTAGCTAATGCAATTAAACCTGTTGTACTCCCAGGTGAAGAACTAAGTGTTTATGTTGTAAAAGATGGAAAAGAACAAAATCAAGGTGTAGCATATTTAGATGACGGCACGATGATTGTAGTAGAAGATGGTAGAGAATATGTAGGCTCACAACTCGATGTACTCGTTACGAGTGTGTTACAAACGTCGGCTGGGCGCATGATTTTTGCCAAACGTAAATTATTAGAAAAAGCATTATAAGTAGAGGATTATTAATATGTATACATTAATTATTCCGGCAGCTGGTCAAGGAAAGCGGATGGGTGCTGGCAAAAATAAGTTGTTCTTACTTATTAATGAAGTACCGATTATTGTGCATACGTTACGTGCTTTCGAACAGGATAAAGCATGTAAAAATATTATTATGGCAATTAACGAAGAAGAGCGTCCGTATTTTGAAGAGTTAATGCAGAAGTATCCGGTTGCAAAGCCAGTACAATTTATTCAAGGTGGAGCTGAAAGACAAGATAGTGTATATAATGCGATTCAGCATACGAGTGATGTTGAGTATGTTCTTGTACATGACGGTGCGCGCCCGTTCGTAACGAATAAAGTGATCCAAGATGTATTAACTGCAGCAGAAAAATATGGAGCTTCCATTTGTGCGGTGCCAGTGAAAGATACTGTTAAGAAAGTAGAGCAGGGTGTTGTTGTAGAAACAGTAGAAAGATCTCAGCTGACAGCTGTACAAACACCGCAAGGGTTCTCTGTTTCTCTTTTGTTAGAAGCTCATAGAAGTGCGAAGCAGAGTTGTTTCCTTGGTACAGATGATGCAAGTCTCGTAGAACGTATCGGGAAGCAAGTAGGTGTAGTAGAGGGGAGTTACTATAATATTAAAGTGACGACTCCAGAGGATTTACTAATTGCTGAAAGTTTTCTTCATGTTCAAAAGAAATGATAGCAATGATTATAGCGAAGAGAAGCTCGGCAAAGGCCGGGCTTTTCTTTATAAGGATAGCGATATAATATAGAATCATAAAGCTCAGTAGTTTAGCTCGAGGAGGATGTAAAAAATGTTTCGAATTGGACAAGGTTTTGATGTGCATGAATTCGCGGAAGGTAGACCGTTAATTATTGGCGGAATTACAATTCCACATGAGAAAGGATTAATCGGTCACTCTGATGCAGATGTATTGTTACATACAATCGCGGATGCGTGTTTAGGTGCAATTGCAGCAGGAGATATTGGGAAACATTTTCCTGATACAGACCCCGCCTTTAAAGATGCTGATTCAGCTATATTATTGCAAAAGGTTTGGGGATTTGTGCGTGAACAAGGTTATGAATTAGGGAATTTAGATTGTACAATTATTGCTCAAAAGCCAAAAATGGCACCACATATTGAAAGTATGCGTAAACGCATTAGTGAACTATTAGAAACGTCTATTGATAATATCAATGTAAAGGCAACAACAACAGAAAAACTAGGATTTACAGGTAGAGAAGAAGGAATTGCTTCTCAAGCAGTTGTTTTATTACAGAAAAAATAATGGTTTTTAATTCGTAAGATGGATAATCACATTTTTTTGGTGTACAATTATAGAATGTGTTGACATTAAGAATGGAAGGTGTACCAATTATGGAAAAGCAAGTGAGAGTGCGCTATGCGCCAAGTCCAACAGGACACTTACATATCGGAAATGCGCGTACGGCATTATTTAATTATTTATTTGCTCGTCATCAAGATGGTAAGTTTATTATTCGTATTGAAGATACTGATGTAAAACGTAATGTTGCTGGTGGAGAAGAAAGCCAATTAAAATACTTGAAATGGCTCGGTATGGACTGGGATGAAGGTGTTGATGTTGGTGGTGAATTTGGACCATATCGTCAAACAGAGCGTTTAGATATTTATAAAAAGTTATATGAAGATTTATTAGAGCGTGGTTTAGCTTACAAATGTTATATGACAGAAGAAGAGCTAGAAGCAGAACGCGAAGGGCAAATCGCTCGTGGTGAAACACCTCGTTATGCAGGTAACCATCGTGATTTAACTGAAGCGCAAGTGAAAGAATTTGAAGCTGAGGGACGTATTCCAAGTATTCGTTTCCGTGTACCAGCTGACCGTGATTACACATTTAAAGATATTGTAAAAGATGAAGTTGCATTCCATTCAAATGATTTCGGTGATTTCGTTATCGTGAAAAAAGATGGGATTCCAACTTATAACTTTGCAGTAGCAGTAGATGATCACTTAATGGAAATTACACACGTACTTCGTGGTGATGACCATATTTCAAACACGCCAAAACAAATGATGATTTATGAAGCTTTCGGTTGGGATATTCCTCAATTCGGTCATATGACTTTAATTGTAAATGAAAGCCGTAAAAAATTAAGTAAGCGTGATGAATCTATTATTCAATTTATCGAGCAATATAAAGAACTTGGATATCTTCCAGAAGCAATCTTTAACTTCATTGCACTACTAGGTTGGTCGCCAGTAGGAGAAGAAGAAATCTTCTCTCAAGAAGAGTTTATCAAAATGTTCGATGCAGCTCGTTTATCAAAATCACCTGCATTATTTGATTCTCAAAAACTGAAATGGATGAACAACCAATATATGAAAAAGCAAGATTTAGATACGGTGGTAGAATTAAGCTTACCGCATTTAGTGAAAGCTGGACGTATAGGTGAAACTTTAAGTGAACAAGAACAAGCTTGGATTCGTGATGTAATTGCGTTATATCATGAACAAATGAGCTTTGGAGCTGAAATTGTAGAGCTTTCTGAAATGTTCTTCAAAGATCATGTTGATTATGAAGAAGAAGGACAAGAAGTATTAAAAGGTGAACAAGTACCAGAAGTACTTCGTGCATTTGCTGGTCAAGTAGAAGCACTAGAAGCTATGGAACCGGCAGCAGTTAAGGCGGCTATTAAAGCAGTTCAAAAGGAAACAGGTCATAAAGGTAAAAACCTATTTATGCCAATCCGTGTTGCAACTACTGGTCAAACACACGGCCCGGAGCTTCCTAATGCTATTGCACTTCTTGGAAAAGAAAAAGTTTTAAATCGTCTTCAAAAAGTAATTGGTTAACATTTTCTAGGTTTAGAAATATAATAAGTATACTTAAAACCTAATAAGGAAAAGCGACGAGAAGGAGAAGTAGAAAATCAGGCTTTTTACAGAGAGAACCACCTTAGGCTGGAAGTGGTTTATAAGCGGGTTTTTGAAATGCCCCTTCGAGTCTTCTGCTGAACAGCAAATTGTTTTGCGAAACGTCTTAGGACGTAAAGTAAGCAGAAGCGGTGTACACCGTTATCAGAGATGAGTTTGAGGCTTTTTTTAGCCTAAACAGAGTGGAACCGCGCTTATAAGGCGTCTCTGTCAATATGACAGAGGCGTCTTTTTTTATACCGTAAAATTGGGTATGAGTATAAGTTTTATCCACGTGTATAAAGATTTAGGGGGATAAGTAGGGAGTTAGTTCACTCGAAAAAGCAGCCCATAAAGGGGAGGGAACGTCGATGTTTAAGAGGCTTCGGGAAGATATTGAAGTCGTTTTTGAACAGGATCCAGCGGCAAGAAGTTATTTCGAAGTCATTTTGACTTACTCTGGATTACATGCAGTTTGGGCCCATCGAATTGCACATGCTTTTTATAAAAAGAATTTCTTCTTTATTGCACGTTGGATCTCACAAGTTAGTCGTTTCTTTACTGGCATTGAGATTCATCCAGGAGCAACAATTGGTCGTCGTTTTTTCATTGACCATGGAATGGGAGTTGTAATTGGAGAAACGTGCGAAATTGGTGACAATGTAACGATCTATCAAGGAGTTACATTAGGTGGTACGGGTAAAGAAAAGGGAAAGAGGCACCCTACAATTCAGGATAATGTATTAATTGCAACAGGTGCTAAAGTACTAGGCTCTATTACAGTTGGAGAGAATTCTAAAATTGGAGCAGGTTCTGTCGTATTAAAAGAAGTCCCTGCACATTCTACAGTTGTAGGTATACCTGGCCGAGTCGTTATTCAAAATGGCGTAAAGATTGGTCAAGAATTGAATCATTCCGACCTTCCAGACCCAATTTTTGATAAATTAAAGGTCATGGAAGTAGAACTTGATAAATTGAAAAAACAACTTGAAGTAAAGGTAGAAAGGAAGGATAAAAATGACTATTCACATTTATAATACGTTAACACGTCAAAAGGAAGAGTTTATTCCATTAGAAGAAAATAAGGTAAAGATGTATGTATGCGGACCTACAGTTTATAACTATATTCACATCGGGAACGCAAGACCACCTATGGTATTTGATACAGTGCGCCGTTATTTAGAATATAAAGGATACGATGTGCAGTATGTATCTAACTTTACTGACGTAGATGATAAATTAATTAAAGCCGCAAATGAGTTAGGCGAAGATGTGCCGACAATTGCGGACCGTTTCGTGGAAGCGTACTTTGAAGATGTAACGGCATTAGGTTGCAAACATGCAACAGTTCATCCGCGTGTAACAGAAAATATGGATATTATTATTGAATTTATTCAAGAACTTGTGAATAAAGGATATGCATATGAATCAGAAGGGGATGTGTACTTTAGAACGAAGGAATTCGAAGGGTACGGTAAGTTATCACATCAACCGATCGCGGACTTACGTCACGGTGCGCGTATTGAAGTAGGAGAAAAGAAACAAGACCCTCTTGATTTTGCACTATGGAAAGCTGCGAAAGAAGGAGAAATCTTCTGGGAAAGCCCTTGGGGTCAAGGTCGTCCAGGCTGGCATATCGAATGCTCGGCAATGGCACGTAAATACTTAGGGGATACAATTGATATTCACGCCGGTGGTCAAGACTTGGCATTTCCTCATCATGAGAATGAAATCGCGCAGTCTGAGGCGCTAACAGGAAAAACATTTGCACGTTATTGGATGCACAATGGATATATTAATATTAATAATGAAAAAATGTCTAAGTCACTTGGGAACTTCATTTTAGTTCACGATATCATTAAGCAATATGATCCGCAGTTAATTAGATTCTTTATGCTATCAGTACATTATCGTCACCCAATTAATTTCAGTGAAGAGTTATTACGAAGCACAAATAACGGACTGGAAAGAATTAAAACAGCTTACGGTAATTTGAAACACCGTATGGAAAGTAGTACGGATTTAACAGATCATAATGAGAAATGGTTAGCTGATCTGGAAAAATTCCAAACTGCATTTGAAGAAGCGATGAATGATGATTTCAATACTGCTAATGCAATCACTGAGTTATATAATGTAGCAAATCATGCAAATCAATATTTACTGGAAGAACATACGTCTACAGTGGTAATTCAAGCATACGTAAAACAACTTGAAACATTATTTGATATTTTAGGGTTAGAATTAGCACAAGAAGAGTTACTAGATGAAGAAATTGAGGCGCTTATTCAAAAACGTATTGAAGCTCGTAAAAATCGTGATTTTGCATTATCAGATCAAATTCGCGATGATTTAAAAGACCGTAATATTATTTTAGAAGATACCGCTCAAGGTACAAGATGGAAAAGAGGATAAGAATGATTGATGCAAAGCAATTAAACAGCTTAGCGTTAGCATATATGGGTGATGCGGTATATGAACAATATATCCGCTATCACCTACTTCAAAAAGGGAAGGTTCGTCCTAATCAGTTGCATCGATTAGGGACAAGCTTTGTTTCGGCAAAAGCACAGGCGAAAGTTGTTTATCATTTATTAGAGACAGCATTTTTAACTGAGGAAGAAGAGGCAGTACTAAGAAGAGGGCGTAATGCAAATTCAGGTACTGTTCCGAAAAATACAGATGTACAAACATATCGACATAGTACAGCCTTTGAAGCGTTAATTGGCTATCATCACTTATTAAATAATCGTGAAAGATTAGACGAAATTGTATATAAGGCAATTGCTGTTCTAGAAGAAAAGGAAGGGGGCACATCATCATGAGTAGTGAATATATTATCGGACGTAACCCTGTAATTGAAGCGTTACGATCAGGGAGAGATATTAATAAAATTTGGATCGCAGAAGGTGCTGCCAAAGGACAAGTGCAAATTGTACTGGCACTAGCGAAAGAAAATAAAATTATTTTGCAACATGCACCAAAAAAGAAGTTAGATCAATTAGTTGAGGGGAACCATCAAGGTGTAATTGCTCAAGTGGCCGCATATCAATATGCTGAGCTAGAAGATCTATTCAAAGTAGCAGAGAAGCGTAACGAAGATCCGTTCTTCTTAATTTTAGATGAAATTGAAGACCCGCATAACCTCGGTTCTATTATGCGTACTGCGGATGCGACAGGAGCTCATGGAATTATAATTCCGAAAAGAAGAGCTGTGGGACTTACTGCATCAGTTGCGAAAGCATCTACTGGGGCAATTGAATATATTCCTGTTGCACGCGTAACGAATTTATCTCGTACAATCGATGAATTAAAAGAACGTGGACTTTGGATTGCTGGTACAGATGCAAAAGGGAAAACGGATTATCGTAATTTAGATGGGAAAATGCCAATTGGATTAGTAATTGGAAGTGAAGGAAAAGGTATGAGTCGTATTATTGGTGAAAAATGTGATTTCTTAATTACTTTACCGATGGTTGGTAAAGTTACATCCTTAAATGCTTCAGTGGCCGCGAGTTTGTTAATGTATGAGGTATATCGTAAACGTAACGAAATTGGTAAATAAAAAATGAACGATATTTTAATCGTTGACGGTTACAACATTATTGGAGCTTGGGGAGACTTGAAGAAACTACGGGATGTAGATTTGCAGTCATCAAGAGATGCACTGATTGATAAGATGGCGGATTACCAAGGTTACACAGGGACAAAGGTAATGATAGTTTTTGATGCGTATACAGTCCACGGTATTGAAAAAAAGATGAAACAATCGCGTGTGGAAGTTATATTCACGAGGAAGAATCAAACGGCAGATGAAAAGATAGAGCAACTTGCGATTGAACTTAGAAATATAAATACGCAAATATATGTTGCGACTTCTGATTATACGGAACAATGGGTTATATTTGCTCAAGGTGCGCTCCGGAAATCTGCGCGGGAATTAGAGTTGGAAGTACAAGCGATGGAGCAACAAGTAAGAAGGCGTACACAAGACGCAAAAGAAAAGCAACCCGCCATGCGAAAGATATTTAGTAAAGATATTACAGAAAAATTAGAAAAATTAAGAAGAGGAGAGCGTTGAAGCATTGACGCTCTTTGTCTTTTTACTGTATAATATTTCTAAATAAATAGCGGTCGGAGGGATCAAGGTGGAAGCAGGCTTCGTAAGTGTAGGCGACGTTACATTTCGTGATTTAGAAGATGAGGCAATCGTTGAGTTAGTTCGAAAAGGTAATACTGACGCTCTAGAATATTTGATTCACAAATATAAGAACTTTGTTCGCGCGAAATCGAGATCTTATTTCTTAGTGGGTGCCGATCGAGAAGATATTGTTCAAGAAGGTATGATTGGATTGTTTAAAGCGATTCGTGATTATAAGGAGGACAAGCTGTCTTCGTTCAAAGCATTTGCTGAACTGTGTATCACTCGACAAATTATTACCGCTATTAAAACAGCAACCAGGCAAAAGCATATTCCGTTAAATTCATATGTGTCTTTAGATAAACCGATTTATGACGAGGAATCTGATCGGACATTATTAGATGTTATTTCGGAAGCGAAGGTAACTGATCCTGAAGAAATGATTATAAGTCAGGAAGAATATACAGACATAGAATCTAAAATATCTGAATTATTAAGCGATTTAGAAAGAAAGGTGCTTTCTTTATATCTAGACGGCCGTTCTTATCAAGAGATTTCGGAACAGTTAAATAGACATGTGAAATCTATTGATAACGCTTTACAGAGGGTGAAGCGGAAATTGGAACGATATATGGAAATGAGAGAGAGTACCACTTTAAATTCATAACAAGTACTACAGGTGTAAAAAATCACCTGTTTTCTTTTTGTAGGGAGTACAAAAGGCATGACATTGACATTGTCTTTTATTGTATGATACATTTTTAGGGACATAATGTTACAAGGTTGGTGTAACTAATGAGGAAAAAAGTTGTACTCTCATGTGAAGAGTGTAAAAATCGAAACTACTCTACGATGAAAGATACGAGCTCAGTAGAGCGACTTGAAATAAAGAAATTTTGTAAAACATGCAATCAGCATACAGTTCACAAGGAAACAAAATAAATAATTGAAATAATACACTGGAGGTCCCGTAGATGCGTTTAACGAACTTTTTCGGCGATGTAGGTCGCGAAATGAAAAAAGTAAGTTGGCCTAAAAAAGATGAATTACTCCGTTCAACAGCGACTGTTATCGCTACAGTTGTCTTCTTTGCGATTTTCTTCGCAGTTGTTGATATGGGCATTTCTTCTTTAATTCGGTTAATTCTTGGTTAATTCTTGAATAAGAAGCACTTATCCATGATATAATGTTATTTATAAGAACTGTGTAAAAGCCCGGTGAACGGGTTTTTTCATTTGCGCAAAAAAATGTACGTCAGGGAGGGAAGGACGCTCGTCCTAAATGAATGGAAAAAAGTTGGTATGTTGTCCATACTTATTCTGGATATGAAAATAAAGTAAAAGCAAACCTAGAGAAACGTGTAGAATCAATGGGTATGCAAGATAAAATTTTCCGTGTTGTTGTCCCGGAAGAAGTAGAAGTAGAAATGAAAAATGGTAAAGAAAAATTAATGAAAAGAAAAGTGTTCCCAGGTTATGTATTAGTAGAATTAATCATGACTGATGACTCTTGGTATGTTGTACGTAACACGCCAGGTGTAACTGGGTTCGTTGGTTCTTCTGGTTCTGGATCTAAACCATCACCTCTATTAGAAGAGGAAGTTGTTACCATTATGAAACATATGGGAATGGACAACGAGGTGGTTGATTTCGACTTTGAACTTCATGAGACAGTACGTGTAAATGAGGGACCATTCGCAGATTATACAGGTGCTATCGAAGAAATTGATGTGGAGAAGAAGAAGGTTAGCGTGCTTGTGGACATGTTTGGTCGCGAGACTCCAGTTGAACTTGACTTCCATCAAATTGAAAAATTATAAAATGAAACTTGAAATGAATTGTAAAAAGTGATAATATCTTTTAAGTCAGTACGTCTTCGTTAGCGGAGACGTTTTTTGAAAGATTTTATCCTTAGAGATAAAATATGACGTGGGAGGGCAAATCACTGTCCAATTGACCACATCACGGACTTAAGGAGGTGTGTCTCGTGGCTAAAAAGGTAATTAAAATGGTAAAGCTTCAAATTCCTGCAGGTAAAGCTAACCCAGCTCCACCAGTTGGTCCAGCATTAGGACAAGCAGGTGTTAACATCATGGGCTTCTGTAAAGAGTTTAACGCTCGTACAGCAGATCAAGCTGGTCTTATCATCCCTGTTGAAATTACGGTATTTGAGGACCGTTCATTCACTTTCATTACTAAAACTCCTCCTGCTGCTGTTCTTCTTAAGAAAGTAGCTGGTATTGAGTCTGGTTCTGGTGAACCAAACCGTAATAAAGTGGCAACTGTTAAGCGTGATAAAGTACGCGAAATCGCTGAAACTAAAATGCCTGACCTAAACGCTGCTAGCGTAGAAGCTGCAATGCGTATGGTTGAAGGTACTGCACGCAGTATGGGCATCGTTATCGAAGACTAATTCGATTTGTTTTTTAAAAAAGGTTGCGGGTCTGGAATTCCAATTCGCAACCTTTATTATCGTAAATGATTATCGTTTTTAAATAAATGGGTGGCGCGCATCCTCAGGTTATACCTGAAAATAAGCGTAAACGTGGGAGGTTATTCCGCTAAAACCACATTCGAGGAGGAAATAAAAATGGCTAAAAGAGGTAAAAAGTACGTAGAAGCTGCAAAGCTTGTTGATCGTGCAGCTGCTTACTCTGCAACAGAAGCAGTAGAATTAGTAAAGAAAACAAACACAGCTAAATTTGATGCAACTGTAGAAGCTGCATTCCGTTTAGGTGTTGACCCTAAGAAAGCTGACCAACAAATCCGTGGTGCAGTTGTTCTTCCACACGGTACTGGTAAAGTACAACGTGTATTAGTGTTCGCTAAAGGTGAAAAAGCTAAAGAAGCTGAAGCTGCTGGAGCTGACTTCGTAGGCGATGCTGATTACATCGGTAAAATCCAACAAGGTTGGTTCGATTTCGATGTAGTAGTAGCAACTCCTGACATGATGGGTGAAGTTGGTAAACTTGGTCGCGTATTAGGACCTAAAGGTTTAATGCCAAACCCTAAAACTGGAACAGTTACTTTCGATGTAACTAAAGCTGTTAACGAAATCAAAGCTGGTAAAGTTGAATACCGCGTTGATAAAGCTGGTAACATCCACGTTCCAATCGGTAAAGTATCTTTCGAAGATGCTAAATTAGTAGAAAACTTCAGAACAATCGCTGACACTTTACAAAAAGTTAAGCCAGCTGCTGCAAAAGGTACTTACATGAAGAACGTAACAGTTGCTTCTACAATGGGACCTGGCGTACGTGTAGACGTTTCTACATTAGCGTAAATTTTGGAAGTTGACTTCATAAAGAAGTTTTAATATAATCATTTATGTTGTGAATTTAATTAGTGTACCGTAGACAGTAGGTGTCAATAGACTTAATTTCCTACCTAGGTGTTAATATACGAAGCGGAATTTTTTTCTGTGACTATATGCCTCCATGTCTACAAGTTGGGCATGGAGGTTTTTAGTGCACTTTCGGTACATCTTCTATATAATCTACAGGAGGTGTAATAACATGAGCAAAGTAATCGAAACTAAACAACAAGTTGTAACTGAAATCGCGGACAAACTTCGCGCTAGTAAATCTACAATCGTTGTTGACTACCGTGGTTTAACAGTTTCTGAAGCAACAGAATTACGTAAGCAATTACGTGAAGCTGGCGTTGAGTTCAAAGTTTACAAAAACTCTCTAACTCGTCGTGCTGCAGAATCTGCTGAAATGGCTGAGTTAAATGAATTCTTAACAGGACCAAACGCAATCGCGTTCAGTAACGAGGATGTAGTTGCTCCTGCGAAAGTATTAAACGACTTCGCTAAAGATCATGAAGCTTTAGAAATTAAAGCAGGCGTAATCGAAGGTAAACTTGTAACACTTGATGAGGTTAAAGCTATCGCTACTCTTCCATCACGTGAAGGCTTACTTTCTATGCTTCTTAGCGTTCTTCAAGCTCCAATCCGTAACCTTGCACTTGCTACTAAAGCAGTTGCAGACCAAAAGGAAGAGCAAGGCGCTTAATTTTTTAAAAGATAATTACGTATTATCGATAAAACAATACAAACCTATTTAAGGGAGGATATTTACAATGACTAAAGAACAAATCATTGAAGCAGTTAAATCTATGACTGTATTAGAACTTAACGACTTAGTAAAAGCTATCGAGGAAGAATTCGGCGTAACTGCTGCTGCTCCTGTAGCTGTTGCTGGTGGCGCTGGAGAAGCTGCTGCTGAGAAAACTGAATTTGATGTGGAACTAACTAGCGCTGGTGCACAAAAAATCAAAGTTATCAAAGTTGTTCGTGAAATCACTGGTCTTGGCTTAAAAGAAGCTAAAGAATTAGTTGACAACACTCCAAAAGTAATCAAAGAAGCTGCTGCTAAAGAAGAAGCTGAAGAAATCAAAGCTAAACTTGAAGAAGTTGGCGCTGCTGTAGAAGTTAAGTAATTAACTTTTGATGCTTTAAAAAAAGCTCGCTCTCATGCGAGCTTTTTTTTTAACTGTAAAGAAAAGAGGTGGCCATATGGCAGACCATTATTTTTCTAACGACCCTTCTAGTAAAAGTGATCGTAAGCGATGGGAATTTACGCTTCGTGGATCTCAATTTACTTTCTTATCTGACCGTGGGGTGTTCTCGAAAAACGAAGTGGACTTTGGTTCTCGTCTTTTAATTGAAGCGTTTCAAGTGCTAGATATTAAAGGTGACATATTAGACGTAGGTTGTGGGTATGGACCAATTGGTTTATCGTTGGCGAAAGAGTTTCAAGACCGTAAAGTTCACATGGTGGATGTGAATGAAAGGGCACTTGAGCTTGCGAAAGAAAATGCCGCTAACAATAGAATTGGAAATGTGCACATTTTTCAAAGTAGCGTCTATGAAAATGTAGATGGTATGTATGCTGCTATTCTATCTAATCCTCCAATTCGTGCAGGTAAAGATATCGTGCATGAGATTTTAGAAAAAGCTGTAGAACATTTAGTTCCAGGTGGGGAGTTGTGGATTGTTATTCAAAAGAAACAAGGTGCACCATCTGCGCTGAAGAAACTAGAAGAAGTATTTTCTGAAGTCGAAGTTGTAGAAAAGAAAAAAGGATATTATATCATAAAATCAAAAAAACGTTGACGGTTATTTTTGGCTATGTTAACATTATACAATGCCAATATATGATTTTCTGCGTTGAGAAAGATGTATATTTTTGTTTCTCTTGGAAAAGATAGTAAAATCAGCAGATTATGAAACAGAATGATGGTTTTCTTATAGAAGCCATTTTTCTTTTTTGAACAGGTAGAAAGACTCAACGTATTTATCTTTAAGAGAAAAAGACTACGCTAAATAGCAGTAGTTGTATTTATTTGTGATTTTGCACAAATTTTTTTGTGCATTTATAATACTCATGATTTGAGGGGTGAAGCAGTTGACAGGTCAACTAGTTCAATACGGACGCCACCGCCAACGAAGAAGTTATGCCCGTATTAGTGAAGTATTAGAGTTACCAAATCTTATCGAAATTCAAACCTCTTCTTATCAGTGGTTTCTTGATGAGGGTTTGCGAGAAATGTTCCAAGACATTTCTCCGATTGAAGACTTTACGGGAAATCTATCGCTTGAATTTATCGACTACAGCTTAGGTGAACCTAAATACTCTGTAGACGAATGCAAAGAGCGTGATGTGACGTATGCAGCACCACTTCGTGTAAAAGTGCGTCTAATCAACAAGGAAACTGGTGAAGTAAAAGAACAAGATGTGTTCATGGGAGATTTCCCACTCATGACAGAGACTGGAACATTCGTAATTAACGGTGCAGAACGTGTTATCGTTTCCCAGTTAGTTCGCTCTCCAAGCGTATACTATAGTGGCAAAGTGGATAAAAACGGAAAACGTGGTTTTACTGCTACTGTAATTCCAAACCGCGGAGCTTGGTTAGAGTATGAGACAGATGCTAAGGATGTTGTATATGTGCGTATTGACCGTACGCGTAAACTTCCTGTAACTGTTTTGTTACGCGCATTAGGGTTTGGCTCTGATCAAGAAATCACCGAGCTTTTAGGTGATAACGAATACTTAAGCAACACATTGGAAAAAGACAACACAGATAGCACAGAAAAAGCATTGCTTGAAATTTATGAGCGTCTACGTCCTGGTGAACCACCAACAGTAGAAAATGCTAAGAGCTTACTTGTGTCTCGTTTCTTTGATCCAAAGCGCTACGATTTAGCAAATGTAGGTCGCTACAAGATCAACAAAAAGTTACACATTAAAAACAGATTGTTTAATCAACGTTTAGCTGAAACATTAGTGGATCCAGAAACTGGTGAAATTTTAGCAGCAGAAGGAACAATCTTAGATCGTCGTACACTTGATCGCATTTTACCTTACTTAGAGAAAAACATTGGATTCAAAACAGCGAAACCAATGGGTGGAGTGGTAGAAGGCGATGTTGAGCTGCAATCTATTAAGATTTATGCTCCTGAGTCAGAAGGCGAGCGCGTAATTAACGTAATTGGTAATGCAAATATTACTCGCGATGTAAAACACATCACACCAGGTGATATCCTTGCTTCTATCAGTTACTTCTTCAACCTACTATATAAAGTAGGGGATACAGATGATATCGACCACTTAGGAAACCGTCGTCTGCGTTCTGTTGGAGAACTATTACAAAATCAATTCCGTATCGGTCTTTCTCGTATGGAACGTGTTGTTCGTGAGAGAATGTCGATCCAAGATACAAATGCAATTACACCACAGGCATTAATTAATATTCGTCCTGTTATTGCATCTATTAAAGAGTTCTTCGGAAGTTCTCAGTTATCTCAGTTCATGGACCAAACAAATCCGTTAGCAGAGTTAACTCACAAACGAAGATTATCTGCATTAGGACCTGGTGGTTTAACGCGTGAGCGCGCAGGCTTTGAAGTACGTGACGTTCACTACTCTCACTATGGTCGTATGTGTCCGATTGAAACACCAGAGGGACCAAACATCGGTTTGATTAACTCATTATCTTCGTTCGCGAAAGTAAATGAGTTTGGTTTCATTGAAACACCATACCGTCGTGTTGACCCAGAAACTGGTCTTGTAACAGGGCATGTTGATTATTTAACAGCAGATGAAGAAGATAATTATGTTGTAGCCCAAGCGAATATGAAATTATCTGAAGAAGGAGAATTCCTTGATGAAGATATCGTAGCTCGTTTCCGCGGTGAAAACATTGTCACAAATAAAGAACGCATCGACTACATGGATGTATCACCAAAACAAGTAGTGTCGGCAGCGACAGCTTGTATTCCGTTCTTAGAAAACGATGACTCTAACCGCGCACTTATGGGAGCGAACATGCAACGTCAGGCGGTTCCGTTAATGAATCCGGAATCTCCGATTGTAGGTACAGGTATGGAGTACGTATCAGCAAAAGACTCAGGTGCTGCAGTAATCTGTAAACACCCTGGTGTTGTTGAACGCGTAGAAGCACGTGAAGTTTGGGTACGTCGCTATGTAGAAGTTGACGGTCAAACAGTAAAAGGCGACTTAGATCGCTACAAAATGCAAAAATTCATTCGTTCTAACCAAGGAACTTGCTACAACCAACGTCCAATCGTAAGTGTTGGAAATGAAGTTGTAAAAGGTGAAATCCTTGCGGATGGTCCTTCTATGGAATTAGGTGAACTAGCACTTGGACGTAACGTGCTTGTTGGCTTCATGACTTGGGACGGTTATAACTACGAGGATGCGATCATTATGAGTGAGCGCCTTGTAAAAGATGATGTGTACACTTCTATTCATATTGAAGAATATGAGTCAGAAGCTCGTGATACGAAGCTTGGACCAGAAGAAATCACACGTGATATTCCAAACGTTGGGGAAGATGCATTACGCAACCTTGACGAGCGCGGTATCATTCGCGTTGGTGCGGAAGTAAAAGATGGAGATTTACTTGTTGGTAAAGTAACACCTAAAGGTGTAACAGAATTAACAGCTGAAGAACGTCTATTACATGCTATCTTTGGAGAAAAAGCGCGTGAAGTACGTGATACATCACTACGTGTACCACACGGTGGTGGCGGTATTATCTTAGACGTAAAAGTATTCAACCGTGAAGATGGCGACGAATTGCCACCAGGCGTGAATCAACTTGTGCGTGCATATATCGTTCAAAAACGTAAAATTTCTGAAGGTGACAAGATGGCCGGACGTCACGGTAACAAAGGTGTTATCTCTCGTATTTTACCAGAAGAAGATATGCCTTACTTACCAGACGGTACGCCAATCGATATCATGTTAAACCCATTAGGGGTACCATCTCGTATGAATATCGGTCAGGTATTAGAGCTTCATCTTGGTATGGCAGCAAGATACCTTGGCATTCACATTGCAACACCAGTATTCGATGGTGCTCGTGAGGAAGATGTTTGGGGCACAATTGAAGAAGCTGGTATGGCAAATGACGCGAAAACAATCCTGTATGACGGACGTACTGGTGAACCATTCGATAACCGTGTATCTGTTGGTGTCATGTATATGATCAAACTTGCGCACATGGTTGACGATAAACTTCATGCTCGTTCTACTGGACCATACTCACTTGTAACGCAGCAGCCTCTTGGAGGTAAAGCTCAGTTCGGTGGACAGCGTTTCGGTGAGATGGAGGTTTGGGCACTTGAAGCTTATGGTGCTGCTTATACTCTTCAAGAAATCTTAACAGTGAAGTCTGATGATGTTGTTGGACGTGTTAAGACGTATGAAGCAATTGTTAAAGGCGAAAATGTTCCAGAGCCAGGCGTTCCTGAATCATTCAAAGTATTGATTAAAGAGCTGCAAAGTTTAGGTATGGACGTTAAAATGATGTCTAGCGACGATACAGAAATTGAAATGCGTGATACGGAAGATGACGATGATCATCAATCAGCAGACAAATTGAATGTCGAAGTTGAGACAACTAAGGAATAATTGGGATAACCTGTAGACTAAAAGGGAGGTAGGCCCCTTGATAGATGTAAATAACTTTGAATATATGAAGATTGGACTTGCTTCACCTGACAAGATTCGTTCTTGGTCATACGGTGAAGTTAAGAAACCAGAAACAATTAACTATCGTACGTTAAAGCCTGAAAAAGATGGCTTGTTCTGTGAGCGCATTTTCGGACCACAAAAGGACTGGGAATGTCATTGCGGAAAATACAAACGTGTACGTTATAAAGGTGTAGTTTGTGATCGATGTGGCGTTGAAGTAACGCGTGCGAAAGTGCGTCGTGAACGTATGGGTCATATCGAATTAGCTGCTCCTGTATCTCATATTTGGTATTTCAAAGGTATCCCGAGCCGCATGGGACTTGTCTTAGACATGTCCCCTCGCGCGCTTGAAGAAGTAATTTATTTCGCTTCTTATGTTGTAACAGAAAGTGGAGATACACCACTTGATAAGAAGCAATTACTTTCTGAAAAAGAATACCGTGCATATCGTGATCGATATGGTAGCACATTCCAAGCTGCTATGGGTGCAGAAGCGATTAAAAAGCTATTACAAGACATCGATTTAGATAAAGAAGTAGACTTCTTAAAAGAAGAATTAAAAACAGCACAAGGACAACGCCGTACTCGTGCTATTAAACGTCTAGAAGTATTAGAAGCATTCCGTAACTCTGGAAATGAGCCATCTTGGATGATCTTAGATGTTCTACCAGTAATCCCACCAGAACTACGCCCAATGGTACAGTTAGATGGTGGACGTTTTGCTACTTCTGACTTAAACGACTTATACCGTCGTGTAATTAACCGTAATAACCGTTTAAAACGTCTATTGGACTTAGGTGCACCAAGCATTATCGTTCAGAACGAAAAACGTATGTTACAAGAAGCTGTAGACGCATTAATCGATAATGGTCGTCGTGGCCGTCCAGTTACTGGACCAGGTAACCGTCCATTAAAATCACTATCTCACATGCTTAAAGGTAAACAAGGACGCTTCCGTCAAAACTTATTAGGTAAACGTGTTGACTACTCTGGTCGTTCTGTAATCGTTGTAGGACCGAACTTAAAGATGTACCAATGTGGATTACCAAAAGAGATGGCGCTTGAACTGTTCAAACCTTTCGTAATGAAAGAGTTAGTTGAAAAAGGATTAGCACACAACATTAAGAGTGCGAAACGTAAAATCGAGCGTGTACAACCTGAAGTTTGGGACGTTTTAGAATCTGTGATTAAAGAACATCCAGTACTTCTAAACCGCGCACCAACACTTCACCGTCTTGGTATTCAGGCGTTTGAACCTACATTAGTAGAAGGTCGCGCAATCCGTCTTCACCCACTTGTATGTACTGCATACAACGCGGACTTTGACGGTGACCAAATGGCCGTTCACGTACCTTTATCATCAGAAGCACAAGCAGAAGCTCGTCTTCTTATGTTAGCGGCACAAAACATCTTGAACCCGAAAGACGGTAAACCAGTTGTTACTCCATCTCAGGATATGGTATTAGGTAACTACTACTTAACACTTGAGCGTGAAGGCGCAATCGGTGAAGGTATGGTCTTCAAAGATGCGAACGAGGCATTACTTGCATACCAAAATGGATATGTACATCTTCATACACGTGTTGCAGTAGCTGCAAGCGCAGTAAACAACGCAACATTTACTGAAGAGCAAAAGAGTATGCTTCTATTAACAACAGTTGGTAAATTAATATTTAACGAAATCTTACCAGAGTCGTTCCCTTATATTAATGAACCAACAAATTCAAACCTTGAAAAAGAAACACCAGCGAAATATTTCGTTGAAAAAGGTGCGAACATTAAAGAGATTATTGCTAGTCGCGAAGAAGTGGCGCCATTCAGCAAGAAAATCCTTGGTAACATCATTGCGGAAGTGTTTAAACGTTTCAAAATTACAGAAACGTCTCGCATGCTTGACCGTATGAAAAACTTAGGATTCAAGTACTCTACAAAAGCTGGTATTACAGTTGGGGTATCTGACATTCTTGTATTAGGTGAAAAAGATGAAATTCTCCACGAAGCACAAGCAAAAGTAGATAATGTAATTAAACAATTCCGTCGCGGTTTAATCACGGAAGAAGAACGTTACGATCGTGTTATCTCTATTTGGAGTAATGCAAAAGATGTTATCCAAGGAAAACTGATGAAATCCTTGAATAAACGCAACCCAATCTTCATGATGAGTGATTCCGGTGCCCGTGGTAACGCATCGAACTTTACTCAGCTTGCTGGTATGCGTGGTCTGATGGCCAATCCATCTGGTCGTATCATCGAACTTCCAATCAAATCAAGTTTCCGTGAAGGTTTAACAGTACTTGAGTACTTCATCTCTACGCATGGTGCGCGTAAAGGTCTTGCCGATACAGCACTGAAAACTGCCGATTCTGGTTACTTAACACGTCGTCTTGTTGACGTTGCACAAGATGTAATCGTTCGTGAAGATGATTGTGGAACAGATCGCGGTTTATTAATTGGTGCGATTAAAGAGGGTAATGAAGTTATCGAGTCATTATATGATCGTCTTGTTGGACGTTTTGCAAGAAAAACTGTAAAACATCCTGAAACAGGTGAAGTATTAGTTGCTGAAAATCAATTAATTACTGAAGATATCGCTCATATTGTTGAAAATTCGGGTGTTGAAACTGTAAACATTCGTTCAGCGTTCACGTGTAACACTCGCCACGGTGTATGTAAGAAGTGTTACGGTCGTAACTTAGCAACTGGAACAGACGTAGAGGTAGGGGAAGCGGTAGGTATTATCGCAGCTCAATCTATCGGTGAGCCAGGTACACAGTTAACGATGCGTACGTTCCATACAGGTGGGGTTGCCGGAGATGATATCACTCAAGGTTTACCTCGTATCCAAGAGATCTTCGAAGCTCGTAATCCGAAAGGTCAGGCAGTTATCAGTGAAATCGACGGTGTTATCGCAGCGATCAACGATGTTAAAGATCGCCAAGAAGTAGTTGTACAGGGTGAAGTTGAAACTCGTACGTATGCTATTCCTTACGGTGCTCGTCTGAAAGTAATTCCAGGACAGCAAATTAGCCACGGTAAAGAGTTAACAGAAGGTTCTATTGATCCGAAAGAATTACTAAAAGTAACGGACATTACGGCAGTTCAAGAATACTTATTACGTGAAGTTCAAAAAGTATACCGTATGCAAGGGGTAGAAATTGGTGACAAACACGTAGAAGTAATGGTACGCCAAATGTTACGTAAAGTTCGTGTAAGTGATGCAGGTGAAACAGATGTATTACCAGGAACATTACTAGATATCCATCAGTTTACTGATGCCAATGCGAAGGTGTTACTACAAGGTAAACAACCAGCAACAGCTAGACCTGTTCTACTTGGTATTACAAAAGCTTCACTTGAAACAGATTCATTCTTATCTGCAGCATCGTTCCAAGAAACAACTCGTGTCTTAACTGATGCAGCAATTAAGGGTAAACGTGATGAGCTTCTAGGATTGAAAGAAAATGTTATTATCGGTAAACTTGTTCCTGCTGGAACAGGCATGAATCGTTATCGCAAAGTGGATCTTGTTAAAACAACACAAGATGACATGAATGTAGAAAACGATGAAGTTTATGTGGAACAGTAAAATTTTCCGTCGTAAATTTTGTATAAAAACAGTTAATCCTAGTTGACATTGTATGAGTCAAAATGTTACTATAAGCAAGGTTGCTCCTGAACGATGCTTTGGAGGATATTTATATGTCTTATCAAAAAGTGTCAAATGCTGAAAATGTGGTCGTTGGTCATAAACGTACATTGGAAGCAATCAAAAATGGTATAGTTAAAGAAGTTGTCATTGCAGAAGATGCTGATATGCGGTTAACCCATGTTATCATTCGTACTGCATTGCAACATAACATACCCATAACAAAAGTTGAATCAGTTCGTAAACTTGGAAAAGTTGCGGGGATTCAAGTGGGAGCTTCAGCAATAGGAATAATAAGTTAAAACTGTTTTTGTGAGGAGAGAGCATTTGCTCTCCCTTGCAAAAACTTTGTTTTCAACTAATAATGAACCACCTGGATATGTGGTCATACAAACATGCGAAGGGAGGATAATCAAATGCCTACTATTAACCAATTAGTGAGAAATGGTCGTACTGATAAAGTATGGAAATCTAAATCACCTGCGTTAAACAAAGGTTTTAACTCTTTAAAGAAAAAATCAACTGATATCTCTGCACCTCAAAAACGTGGTGTATGTACTCGTGTTGGTACAATGACTCCAAAGAAACCAAACTCAGCGTTACGTAAATATGCTCGTGTTCGTTTAACAAATGGTATTGAGGTAACAGCATACATCCCAGGTATCGGTCACAACTTACAAGAGCACAGCGTAGTATTAATTCGCGGTGGTCGTGTAAAAGACTTACCAGGGGTACGTTACCACATCGTTCGTGGTGCGCTTGATACAGCTGGTGTTGACAAGCGTATGCAAGGCCGTTCTAAATACGGTACTAAAAAGCCAAAAGCGGCTAAGAAATAATAACTTTTTAATGAAAGGAGGAACTCAATATGCCTCGTAAAGGACCTGTTGCAAAACGTGACGTGTTACCAGATCCAATGTACAATTCAAAGCTAGTAACACGCCTTATCAACAAAATGATGGTTGACGGTAAAAAAGGTAAATCTCAAACAATTCTTTATAATGCGTTCGATATCGTAAGCGAACGTACTGGTAAAGAGCCAATGGAAGTATTCGAGCAAGCTCTTAAGAACATTATGCCTGTTCTTGAAGTACGCGCTCGTCGTGTTGGTGGTGCTAACTACCAAGTTCCAGTTGAGGTTCGTCCAGAACGCCGTACAACTTTAGGTCTTCGTTGGTTAGTAAACTACGCTCGTCTTCGTGGTGAAAAAACTATGGAAGAGCGTCTTGCTAACGAAATCTTAGATGCAGCTAACAACGCTGGTGCATCTGTTAAGAAACGTGAAGACACTCATAAAATGGCAGAAGCTAACAAAGCATTTGCTCATTACCGTTGGTAGGATACAACGTAAAATAAATGTAAGCATAGACCGCTTTATTTGTCGCTTATGGAAGTGTGGAGAGGGAGAATGCCTCTCCCTTTCAATGGCGCTCGTTTTACATAATGAGAGTACTGGACATACTGACATATGTAACAATATAAAGTGGCTTTTTTGCTACTTAAAATAAAAAATCCAATCCATATATGGAAGGAGCAAGACACCAAATGGGAAGAGAGTTCTCTTTAGAAAACACTCGTAATATTGGTATCATGGCTCACATCGATGCTGGTAAAACAACAGCTACTGAGCGTATTCTGTACTACACAGGACGTATTCATAAAATCGGTGAAACTCACGAAGGTGCATCTCAGATGGACTGGATGGAGCAAGAGCAAGAGCGTGGTATCACAATTACTTCTGCTGCAACTACAGCACAATGGAAAGGTCACCGTGTAAACATCATTGACACTCCAGGTCACGTAGACTTCACAGTAGAAGTAGAACGTTCTTTACGCGTACTTGATGGCGCGGTAGCAGTACTTGATGCACAATCTGGTGTTGAACCACAAACAGAAACTGTTTGGCGTCAGGCTACTACTTATGGCGTACCTCGTATCGTATTCGTTAACAAAATGGATAAGATTGGTGCGGACTTCTTATACTCTGTAGGAACAATCCACGATCGTTTACAAGCAAACGCACATCCAATTCAGTTACCAATCGGTGCTGAAGATGAGTTCAATGGTATCATTGACCTTGTTGAAGAATGTGCTTACATGTACGGTAACGATTTAGGAACAGACATTCAACGTGTTGAGATTCCTGAAGAGCACAAAGAACTAGCTGAAGAATACCGTGGAAAACTTATCGAAGCGGTAGCTGAGCTAGATGAAGAAATGATGATGAAGTACCTAGAAGGTGAAGAAATCACTGTAGAAGAGCTTAAAGCTGGTATCCGTAAGGCTACAACTTCTGTAGAATTCTTCCCAGTAATCTGTGGTTCTGCATTCAAAAACAAAGGTGTTCAAATTCTGTTAGACGCAGTTATCGACTACCTACCATCTCCATTAGACGTACCTGCTATTAAAGGTATCGTTCCTGATACAGATGAAGAAGTAGAACGTAAGTCTAGCGATGAAGAGCCTTTCTCAGCATTAGCATTCAAAATCATGACTGACCCTTATGTTGGTAAGTTAACGTTCTTCCGTGTGTACTCTGGTGTGTTAAACTCTGGATCATACGTGAAAAACTCAACTAAAGGTAAGCGTGAGCGTGTAGGTCGTATCCTACAAATGCACGCTAACAGCCGTGAAGAGATCTCAACAGTTTACGCTGGTGACATCGCTGCTGCTGTAGGTTTAAAAGATACTACTACTGGTGATACTCTTTGTGACGAGAAGAGCCTTGTTATCCTTGAGTCTATGGAATTCCCAGAGCCAGTTATCTCTGTAGCTATCGAACCAAAATCTAAAGCTGACCAAGATAAAATGGGTACAGCATTAGCTAAGCTTTCTGAAGAAGATCCAACATTCCGTGCTCACACTGACCAAGAAACTGGCCAAACAATCATCGCTGGTATGGGTGAACTTCACCTTGATATCATCGTTGACCGTATGCGCCGTGAGTTCAAAGTTGAAGCAAACGTTGGTGCTCCTCAGGTAGCATACCGTGAGACTTTCCGCTCTGCTGCGAAAGTTGAAGGTAAGTTCGCTCGTCAATCTGGTGGACGTGGACAATTCGGACACGTTTGGATTGAGTTTGAACCTAACGAAGAAGGTAAAGGATTCGAATTCGAAAACAAGATCGTCGGTGGTGTTGTTCCACGTGAATACATCCCAGCTGTAGGCGCAGGTCTTGAAGATGCACTTAAAAATGGTGTACTTGCTGGATATCCAGTAGTAGACATTAAAGCTGCATTAGTTGACGGATCTTACCATGATGTCGATTCATCTGAGATGGCGTTCAAAATCGCTGCATCTATGGCACTTAAAGCTGCGGTTTCTAAATGTAACCCAGTAATTCTTGAGCCAATGATGAAAGTTGAAGTTGTAATTCCTGAAGAGTACATGGGTGACATTATGGGTGACGTAACATCTCGTCGTGGACGTGTAGAAGGTATGGAAGCTCGCGGTAACGCTCAAGTTGTTCGCGCTATGGTTCCACTTTCTGAAATGTTCGGTTATGCAACGTCATTACGTTCTAACACTCAAGGACGCGGAACATTCTCTATGGTGTTTGACCACTATGAAGAAGTACCAAAGTCTGTTTCTGAAGAAATTATCAAAAAAAATAAAGGTGAATAATTGATTTTTATCGATTGTTCAAGTATAACTACTTATGTAAGCTTAGAAAGTGGGACGCAAGTTTCGCTTTCTAGACTAAATATAAAATAACCTATATAAACTAAGGAGGAATTTAGAATGGCTAAAGCTAAATTCGAACGTTCTAAACCCCATGTTAACATCGGTACAATCGGCCACGTTGACCATGGTAAAACTACATTAACTGCTGCGATCACTACAGTTCTTGCAAAAGCTGGTGGTGCTGAAGCACGCGGATACGATCAAATCGATGCTGCTCCAGAAGAAAGAGAGCGCGGTATCACAATCTCAACTGCACACGTTGAGTACGAAACTGAAACTCGTCACTATGCACACGTTGACTGCCCAGGTCACGCTGACTATGTTAAAAACATGATCACTGGTGCTGCTCAAATGGACGGCGGTATCTTAGTAGTATCTGCTGCTGATGGCCCAATGCCTCAAACTCGTGAGCACATCCTTCTTTCTCGTCAAGTAGGTGTACCTTACATCGTTGTATTCTTAAACAAATGCGACATGGTAGACGACGAAGAATTATTAGAATTAGTAGAAATGGAAGTTCGCGACCTATTATCTGAATACGGATTCCCAGGTGACGACATTCCTGTAATCAAAGGTTCTGCTCTTAAAGCTCTTCAAGGAGAAGCTGATTGGGAAGCAAAAATCATTGAATTAATGGCTGAAGTTGATGCTTACATCCCAACTCCAGAACGTGAAACTGACAAACCATTCTTAATGCCTGTAGAGGATGTATTCTCTATCACAGGTCGTGGTACAGTTGCTACTGGTCGTGTTGAGCGCGGTATCGTTAAAGTTGGTGACGTTGTAGAAATCATCGGTCTTGCTGAAGAAAATGCTTCTACAACTGTAACTGGTGTAGAAATGTTCCGTAAACTTCTTGACCAAGCTCAAGCTGGTGACAACATCGGTGCTTTACTTCGTGGGGTTGCTCGTGAAGACATCCAACGTGGACAAGTACTTGCAAAAAGCGGTTCTGTAAAAGCTCACGCTAAATTCAAAGCTGAAGTTTTCGTATTATCTAAAGAAGAAGGTGGACGTCACACTCCATTCTTCGCTAACTACCGTCCACAGTTCTACTTCCGTACAACTGACGTAACTGGTATCATCCAATTACCAGAAGGTACTGAAATGGTAATGCCTGGTGACAACGTAGAAATGACTATCGAACTTATCGCTCCAATCGCTATCGAAGAGGGAACTAAATTCTCTATTCGTGAAGGTGGACGTACAGTAGGTTACGGCGTAGTTGCTACTATCGTTGAGTAATCTTAACTGATATAAAAAACCCCGAGGGATTTTCCCTTGGGGTTTTTGTTTGCATTTATATAATGAACAAAATGATTGTTTCATGTTTTGACGAGTTTCTTCTATAATAATGTGAAATCATTAAAACTGAAATCCAGAAACTGTAAAATGAATTCTGCTAGATGAAAACTTGAAATTCTTTAAAGTGCCATGTATAATAGCAAAAGTAGAGAAAAGCAGATGCAAACAAAAAGATGCTTGCATCTAGACGAATAACATTGTATAATAGACAATGTTGGTCTTTGACTGCGATGAAGTGGAAGGTTGCTGACACACCCGGCCGCTTTGCCATGGCATGGTGTGAGGAAATTTCCATGGAGAAGGTCTATTTTAGAAATAGGCGAACGAAGGAGGGAAAATAATGGCAAAAGAAAAAATTCGTATCCGTTTAAAAGCTTACGATCACCGTATTCTTGATCAGTCAGCTGAGAAAATTGTAGAAACAGCTAAGCGTTCTGGGGCAACAGTTTCTGGTCCGATCCCATTACCAACTGAAAAAACTGTTTACACAATTCTTCGTGCTGTTCATAAGTACAAAGATTCTCGTGAGCAATTCGAAATGCGCACGCACAAACGTCTAATCGACATCGTGAGTCCTACTCCACAAACAGTAGATTCATTAATGCGTTTAGACTTACCATCTGGTGTAGATATCGAAATCAAACTATAATTTATATAACTTAAAAATGTAGGAGGTGTAACTCATGACCAAAGGAATCTTAGGAAGAAAGATCGGTATGACTCAAGTATTTGCTGAGAACGGTGAGTTAATCCCAGTAACAGTTATCGCTGCTAATCCAAACGTTGTTCTTCAAAAGAAAACAACTGAAACTGATGGCTACAACGCAATTCAGTTAGGATTTGAAGATAAGCGTGAAAAGTTAACTAACAAACCTGAACAAGGCCACACTGCTAAAGCATCTACAACTCCTAAGCGCTTCATTCGCGAAATCCGCGATGCAGACGTGGACGGATTAGAGGTTGGTCAAGAGGTAAAAGTTGACGTATTCGCTACAGGTGAAATCGTTGATGTAACAGGAATTTCTAAAGGTAAAGGTTTCCAAGGTGTTATCAAACGCCACGGACAATCTCGCGGACCTATGTCTCATGGTTCTCGCTATCACCGTCGTCCAGGTTCAATGGGCCCAGTTGCTCCGAACCGTGTATTCAAAGGCAAAAAACTTGCTGGACGTATGGGTGGAGACCAAGTTACTATCCAAAACTTAGAAATCGTTCAAGTTGACACTGAGCGCAACTTATTACTAGTAAAAGGTAACGTTCCAGGTGCTAAGAAATCTCTTGTAGTTGTTCAAGGCGCTGTGAAGGTTAGCAAATAATTCACAATAGGAAGGAGGAATTCCAATGCCAAAAGTTACTGTATATAACCAAACTGGTTCACAGGTTGGTGAAATCGAATTAGCTGAAGCTATTTTCGGTATCGAACCAAATGAAGCTGTACTTTTCGAAGCTGTAATGATGCAACGTGCATCTTTACGTCAAGGTACACACAAAGTAAAAACTCGCTCTGAAGTTCGCGGTGGTGGTCGTAAACCATGGCGTCAAAAAGGAACTGGACGTGCTCGTCAAGGGTCTATCCGCTCTCCTCAATGGCGTGGTGGTGGTACGGTATTCGGACCTACACCAAGAAGCTATGCGTACAAACTTCCTAAGAAAGTTCGTCGTTTAGCAATCAAATCTGCATTAGCTACTAAAGTAGTTGAGAACAACATTGTAGTTCTTGAAGACCTAGTGTTAAATGCACCAAAAACAAAAGATATGCTAGCAGTACTTAAAGGATTAACTGTTGAGAAGAAAGCTCTTATCGTAACTGCTGATGCAAACGAATCTGTAGAGTTATCTGCTCGCAATATCCCTGGAGTAACAGTAATCACTGCTGATGGCGTAAACGTTTTAGACGTGCTTCATCATGATAAGCTAATCATGACAAAAGCGGCAGTGGAAAAAGTAGAGGAGGTGCTTGCATAATGAGAGATCCTCGTGATATCATTAAGCGCCCAGTTATCACTGAACGTTCTATGGAAATGATGGCTGAAAAAAAATACACGTTCGATGTGGACGTTAAATCTAATAAAACAGAAGTTAAAGATGCTCTAGAAGCGATCTTTGGTGTTAAAGTAGAAAAAGTGAACATCATGAACTACAAGCCGAAAGCAAAACGCGTTGGTCGTCACGCTGGTTTTACTAGCCGTCGTCGTAAAGCAATCGTTAAGCTAACTGCTGACAGCAAAGAAATCGAAATCTTCCAAGGCGTTTAATTCTTACTAAAGAAGGAGGGAAATTGAGATGGGAATTAAAAAGTATAATCCAACTACTAACGGTCGTCGTAACATGACTACGAATGATTTCGCTGAAATCACGACTGACAGACCCGAAAAGTCTTTACTTGCTCCTTTAAGCAAAAAGGCTGGTCGTAATAACCAAGGTAAAATCACTGTACGTCATCAAGGTGGCGGACATAAGCGTCAATACCGTATCATCGACTTCAAACGTAACAAAGATGGAATTCCAGGACGCGTTGCTACGATCGAATACGATCCAAACCGCTCTGCGAATATCGCATTAATTAACTACGTTGACGGTGAAAAACGTTACATTCTTGCTCCTAAGAACTTAGAAGTAGGTATGGAAATTATGTCTGGCGCTGAAGCTGACATTAAAATCGGTAACGCATTACCATTAATCAACATTCCAGTAGGTACTGTTGTTCATAACATCGAGCTTAAACCAGGTCGTGGTGGACAATTAGTTCGTTCTGCTGGTACATCTGCACAAGTACTTGGTAAAGAAGGTAAATACGTTCTTGTACGTTTAACTTCTGGTGAAGTGCGTCTTGTATTATCTGCTTGCCGTGCAACTGTAGGTCAAGTTGGTAACGAGTCACACGAACTTATCAAGATCGGTAAAGCTGGTCGCTCTCGCTGGTTAGGTAAGCGCCCAACTGTTCGTGGTTCTGTAATGAACCCAGTTGATCACCCACACGGTGGTGGTGAAGGACGTTCACCAATCGGACGTAAGTCTCCAATGTCTCCATGGGGTAAACCAACTCTTGGATTCAAAACTCGTAAGAAAAACAAAGCGTCTGACAAATTCATCGTTCGTCGTCGTAAAAAATAATGGGATTGTAGTACGGTTCACTTTGAGAACCGTACGGCAATCACGAAGGGAGGCACCAAAATGGCTCGTAGCTTGAAAAAAGGACCATTTGTCGATGATCATTTAATGAGTAAAATTGCAAAGCTAAATGAAACTGAGCAAAAGCAAGTTGTTAAAACTTGGTCTCGTCGTTCAACGATCTTCCCTCAGTTCATCGGTCACACAATCGCTGTATATGACGGTCGTAAACATGTACCTGTATATGTTACTGAAGACATGGTAGGCCACAAGTTAGGTGAATTCGCACCAACTCGTACGTATAAAGGTCATGATGCTGACGATAAGAAAACTAGAAGATAATGAGAGGAGGCACTTCAATGCAAGCTAAAGCAGTAGCGAGAACAGTTCGTATTGCTCCTCGTAAAGTTCGTTTAGTTGTAGACTTAATCCGAGGTAAGCAAGTGGGTGAAGCGATTGCTATCCTTAACCACACACCAAAAACTGCTTCTCCAGTTGTAGAAAAAGTTTTAAAATCTGCAATCGCAAATGCAGAGCATAATTATGAAATGGACATTAACAACCTAGTTGTTGAGAAAGTTTTCGTTGACGAAGGTCCAACGTTAAAACGTTTCCGTCCACGTGCAATGGGTCGTGCAAGCCAAATTAACAAACGCACAAGCCACATCACAGTTGTGGTATCAGAAAAGAAGGAGGGATAATCGATGGGTCAAAAGGTTAATCCAATTGGTCTTCGTGTCGGCGTTATCCGTGACTGGGAATCTCGTTGGTTCGCTGAGAAAGATTACGCTACATTATTACATGAAGACATCAAAATCCGTGAGTACATTAATGTACGCTTAAAAGATTCTGCTGTTGCTAAAGTAGAAATCGAACGTGCAGCAAATCGTGTAAATGTTACAATTCACACTGCAAAACCTGGTATGGTAATTGGTAAAGGTGGTACTGAAGTTGAAGCACTTCGTAAAGCTCTTAACCAATTAACAGGCAAGCGTGTACACATCAACATTTTAGAAGTTAAGAGAGCTGATCTTAACGCTAAATTAGTAGGCGAAAACATCGCTCGTCAATTAGAAAACCGTGTATCATTCCGTCGTGCACAAAAGCAAGTTATTCAACGTGCTATGCGTGCAGGTGCTAAAGGTATTAAAACACAGGTTTCTGGTCGTCTTGGCGGAGCTGATATCGCTCGTGCAGAATCTTACAGTGAAGGAACTGTTCCACTTCATACACTTCGCGCTGATATTGACTATGCAGCAGTTGAAGCTGATACAACATACGGTAAATTAGGCGTAAAAGTATGGATCTACCGTGGAGAAGTCCTTCCTACAAAAAAGAAAGCTTCTGAGGAAGGAGGAAAATAATATGTTAATGCCAAAACGCGTAAAATATCGTAGAGAGCATCGTGGTAAAATGCGTGGTCGTGCTAAAGGTGGAACTGAAGTAGCTTTCGGTGAATTCGGTTTACAAGCACAAGCTGCTTCATGGATTACAAACCGTCAAATCGAAGCTGCTCGTCGTGCAATGACTCGTTACATGAAACGTGGCGGTAAAGTATGGATTAAAATTTTCCCTTCTAAACCTTACACTGCAAAACCTCTAGAAGTACGTATGGGTTCCGGTAAAGGGGCACCAGAAGGCTGGGTAGCAGTAGTAAAACCTGGGAAAATTATGTTCGAAATCGCGGGTGTATCTGAAGAGGTAGCACGCGAAGCATTACGTCTTGCAGCTCACAAGTTACCTGTGAAATGTAAATTCGTAAAACGTGAAGAAAATGGTGGTGAATCTAATGAAAACTAATGATATTCGTGAATTAACCACTGCCGAAATCGAAACAAAAGTTAAAGCTTTAAAGGAAGAGTTGTTTAATCTTCGCTTCCAACTTGCTACAGGACAATTAGAGAATCCAACTCGCATTCGTGAAGTGCGTAAGGCAATTGCTCGTATGAAAACTGTAGTTCGTGAAAGAGAGATCGGAATTAATCGATAAATTGAGGGGAGGTTTGCATAGTGAGCGAACGTAACCAACGCAAAGTTTATACTGGTCGTGTAGTGTCTGACAAAATGGACAAAACGATTACAGTTTTAGTTGAAACTTACAAAACTCATTCCTTGTACGGAAAACGTGTTAAGTATTCTAAGAAGTACAAAGCCCATGATGAGCAAAACCAAGCGAAACTTGGCGATATCGTAAAAATCATGGAAACTCGCCCGCTTTCTGCTACTAAGCGTTTCCGTTTAGTTGAAATCGTTGAAGAAGCGGTTATTATCTAAATAGACGAATCGGAATTTTTAGTCCGAAGGGAGGTTTCATAACATGATCCAACAAGAATCTCGTTTGAAAGTTGCTGACAACTCTGGTGCACGTGAACTTTTAACAATTAAAGTATTAGGCGGCTCTGGTCGTAAATATGCTAACATTGGTGACATTATCGTTGCTACGGTAAAACAAGCAACACCAGGTGGCGTTGTTAAAAAAGGTGACGTTGTTAAAGCAGTAGTAGTACGTACGAAGAGCGGTGCTCGTCGTCCGGATGGTTCTTACATCAAATTTGATGAAAACGCAGCGGTTATCATTAAAGACGATAAGAGCCCACGTGGTACTCGTATCTTCGGACCAGTAGCTCGTGAATTACGTGATAGCAACTTCATGAAGATCGTTTCTTTAGCTCCAGAAGTTCTATAATTTAAGGTATTGCCTTGCTAAGGAGGTGCAGAATTAAGATGCATGTAAAAAAAGGTGATAAAGTACAGGTAATCACTGGTAAAGACAAAGGAAAACAAGGCGTTATCCTTGTGGCTTTCCCAAAGCAAAACCGTGTTATCGTTGAGGGTGTTAACATCGTTAAGAAGCACTCTAAGCCATCTCAATTAAATCCACAAGGTGGAATTATTACTAAAGAGGCACCTATTCACGTTTCTAACGTTATGATTTTAGATCCGAAAACAGGTGAACCTACTCGCGTAGGCTTCAAGGTAGAAGATGGTAAAAAAGTTCGTATTGCAAAAAAATCTGGTGAATTATTAGATAAATAATTTTCTTAAGAAAGGAGGTCACTTCATTGAATCGCCTTAAAGAGAAGTTCCAAAAGGAAATTACTCCTGCTCTAATGAGCAAGTTTAACTATAAATCTGTAATGCAGGTACCAAAAATCGAAAAGATCGTAATCAACACTGGTGTTGGTGACGCGGTATCTAACTCAAAAGCTTTAGACAACGCAGTAGAAGAATTAACACAAATCGCAGGTCAAAAACCTGTTGTAACTCGTGCTAAAAAATCAATCGCTGGTTTCCGTCTTCGTGAAGGTATGCCAATCGGTGCGAAAGTAACTTTACGCGGCGAGCAAATGTATGAGTTCTTCGATAAATTAGTATCAGTTTCTTTACCACGTGTACGTGATTTCCGTGGTGTTTCTAAGAAATCATTCGATGGTCGTGGAAACTATACATTAGGTGTTAAAGAGCAACTTATTTTCCCTGAGATTGATTATGATAAAGTAAGCAAAGTCCGCGGTATGGACATCGTAATCGTTACTACAGCGAACACTGATGAAGAAGCTCGTGAACTTTTAACACAATTCGGTATGCCATTCCAAAAATAATGGAAGCCAACGCTAAGTAGAGGAGGCGAAAACGTGGCTAAAAAATCTATGATTGCGAAACAAAAGCGTACTCCTAAGTTTAAAGTACAAGAGTATACACGTTGCGAACGCTGCGGTCGTCCGCATTCTGTATACCGCAAATTTAAACTTTGCCGTATTTGTTTCCGTGAACTTGCATATAAAGGTCAAATTCCTGGTGTTAAAAAAGCTAGTTGGTAAAACCCACAAATGGGAAGGAGGTAAAACACATGGTGATGACAGATCCAATTGCAGACATGCTTACTCGCATCCGTAATGCGAACATGGTACGTCATGAGAAATTAGAGGTTCCTGCTTCTAAAATCAAAAAAGAGATCGCTGAACTTTTAAAACGTGAAGGTTTCATTCGTGATGTAGAATACATCGAGGATAACAAACAAGGTATCCTTCGTATTTTCCTGAAATATGGTGCAAACAACGAACGTGTAATCACTGGATTAAAACGTATCAGTAAACCTGGCTTACGCGTTTACGCTAAAGCTGACGAAGTACCACGTGTACTTAACGGATTAGGTATCGCTCTTGTTTCTACATCTAAGGGAGTAATGACAGACAAAGACGCTCGTCAATTACAAACTGGTGGAGAAGTAGTAGCATACGTTTGGTAATATATATTTAAAACGAACGGAGGTGTGACCACATGTCTCGTATTGGTAAAAAGATTCTTGAAATCCCTGCAGGTGTTACTATTACAGTTGCAGAAGACAATACTGTAACAGTAAAAGGCCCTAAAGGTGAATTAACTCGTACTTTCAATGCTGATATGCTTATCAAAATTGAAGAGAATACATTAACAGTTGAGCGTCCATCTGAACAGAAGGAACACCGTGCATTACACGGTACAACTCGTGCTTTAATCGGAAACATGGTTGAAGGTGTAACTGAAGGTTTCGCACGCGGACTTGAATTAGTCGGTGTTGGTTACCGTGCTCAAAAACAAGGTGATAAACTTGTATTAAGCGTAGGTTATTCTCATCCAGTAGAAATGACTCCGGAAGCAGGTCTTGAAGTTGAAGTACCTGCACCAACTAAGATCGTAATCAAAGGTATCGACAAGCAACGTGTTGGCGAATTCGCTGCTAACATCCGCGCTGTACGTGCTCCTGAGCCTTACAAAGGTAAAGGTATTCGTTACGAAGGCGAAGTTGTTCGTCGTAAAGAAGGTAAAACTGCTAAGTAAACCCGTTAGGTGAGAGAAAGGAGTGACAAGAATGATCACTAAAGCTGATAAAAATGCGACTCGTAAGAAAAGACATGCGCGTGTACGTGCTAAACTTACTGGTACTGCAGAACGTCCACGTTTAAACGTGTTCCGTTCTAACCAACATATTTACGCTCAAGTTATTGATGATGTAAATGGTGTAACGTTAGTAAGTGCATCTACTCTTGATAAAGACCTTGCTCTTAACGGTACTAGCAATATTGAAGCTGCTACGAAAGTTGGAGAATCAGTTGCTAAGCGTGCTGTAGAGAAAGGCGTTAAAGAAGTAGTATTTGATCGCGGTGGTTACTTATACCATGGCCGTGTTAAAGCTCTAGCTGAAGCTGCTCGTGAGGCTGGATTACAATTTTAATGGTCAAAGGAGGGAAAATTGATGCATCGCATTGACCCAAGTAAATTAGAACTTGAAGAACGTGTAGTTACGATAAATCGTGTCGCGAAAGTTGTTAAGGGTGGTCGTCGTTTCCGCTTTGCTGCACTAGTTGTAGTTGGCGATAAAAACGGTCATGTTGGATTCGGTACTGGTAAAGCACAAGAGGTACCAGACGCAATCCGCAAAGCTATCGAAGACGCTAAGAAAAACTTAATCGCTGTACCATTAGTTGGTACAACAATTCCACACACAATCAACGGTCATTTTGGAGCTGGTGAAGTATTCTTAAAGCCTGCTGCTGAGGGTACTGGTGTTATTGCTGGTGGACCTGTTCGTGCGGTCCTTGAATTAGCAGGTGTACAAGATATTCTTTCGAAATCTCTTGGTTCTAACACACCAATCAACATGATTCGCGCTACTGTGAACGGATTAAGCGAACTTAAGCGCGCTGAAGATGTTGCAAAATTACGCGGTAAATCTGTAGAAGAGCTACTAGGTTAAGGAGGGAAAACAAATGGCGAAAAAGTTAGAAATTACCCTCACTCGTAGTGTAATTGGTCGTCCACAAGATCAACGTGCGACGGTAGAAGCTTTAGGTCTTAAAAAGTTGAATTCAACTGTAGTTAAGGAAGAAACTCCTGCTATTCTTGGTATGATCAACAAAGTTTCTCACCTTGTAACTGTAAAAGAAGCTTAAGGATAACTCATTAATATAAGGAGGTGCCTGGGAATGAAACTTCATGAATTAAAACCTGCAGAAGGTTCTCGTAAAGTACGTAACCGTGTCGGTCGTGGTATCGGTTCTGGTAACGGTAAAACTGCTGGTAAAGGTCATAAAGGACAAAACGCACGTTCTGGCGGCGGTGTTCGTCTTGGCTTCGAAGGTGGTCAAACTCCATTATTCCGTCGTTTACCAAAACGCGGCTTCACAAACATTAACCGTAAAGAGTTTGCTATTGTAAACTTATCAACGTTAAATCGTTTTGAAGATGGTACAGAAGTAACACCTGAATTATTGCTGGAAACTGGCGTTATCAGCAAATTAAACGACGGTGTTAAAATTCTTGCAAGCGGCGCAGTAGAGAAAAAACTAACTGTTAAAGCGCACAAGTTCTCTTCAAGTGCTAAAGAAGCAATTGAAGCAGCTGGCGGATCAGTTGAGGTGATCTAATGTTTCGTACAATCTCCAACTTTATGCGCGTTGCTGAGATAAGACGTAAAATATTATTCACTTTAGCGATGTTAATCGTATTCAGGATTGGCACGTTTATCCCCGTGCCATTTACAAATGGAGACGTACTGAAGGCACAAGATCAATTAAATGCTTTAGGTATTCTAAATACATTTGGCGGTGGAGCCTTGAAAAACTTCTCCATCTTTGCGATGGGAATCATGCCGTATATTACAGCATCCATCATCGTGCAATTATTGCAGATGGATGTTGTTCCTAAATTTTCGGAATGGGCGAAGCAAGGTGAAATGGGCCGTCGTAAACTAACGCAATTCACGCGTTATTTTACAATTGTTCTTGCGTTTATTCAGGGGTTTGGTATGTCAATCGGTTTTAACGGTATGGTAGGTGGACAATTAATTTTGAATCCTGGTTGGAGCACTTATTTATACATTGCTACGGTACTGACTGCTGGTACTGCATTTTTAATGTGGTTAGGTGAACAGATTACAGCTAAAGGTGTAGGTAATGGTATTTCCATTCTTATCTTTGGTGGTATTGCCGCAGCGATCCCAAGTGTTATATCTCAAGTGTATCAGCAACAGTTTCAAAATATCGGAGATCAATTGTTCATGAGTATCGTTAAAGTTGCATTGATTTTACTAGCTGTGCTAGCAGTTATTGTGGGTGTTATTTTCATTCAACAGGCTGTTAGGAAGATCCCAATTCAATATGCGAAGCGTGTAACAGGAGGAAATGGTGGTTATGCTGGAGCACAAAACACACATTTACCGCTTAAGGTAAATAGTGCTGGTGTTATTCCAGTAATTTTTGCTGTTTCATTCTTAATTACTCCTCCGACTATTGCACAGTTCTTCCCGAAACATGATGTATCGCAGTGGATTATTGCAAACTTTAACTATTCTCACCCAGTGGGAATGATCATATATGTTGCGCTCATTGTAGCCTTCACATATTTCTATGCGTTTGTTCAGGTTAATCCAGAGCAAATGTCAGAGAATCTAAACAAACAAGGTGGATATGTTCCAGGTATTCGTCCGGGTAAGAATACAGAACAATATCTAACAAAAATCTTGTATCGTTTGACCTTTGTAGGATCAATTTTCCTAGCAGCGATTGCAATCTTACCAGTTATCTTTACGAAGCTGGGAAATCTTCCTCCATCTGCACAGATCGGTGGAACGAGTATGTTAATCGTTGTCGGCGTTGCTTTAGAAACAATGAAGCAACTAGAAAGCCAACTGGTAAAACGCCATTACAAAGGGTTTATCAAGCAGTGAGTAAGTGGGAAGTATTGTCTTCCCTACATGCTCATGTACTCTGAGGGGGAACAAGGATGAACTTAATTTTAATGGGGCTTCCTGGTGCTGGTAAAGGTACACAAGCCGAACAGATTGTTGCCAAGTATAACATCCCTCACATCTCAACAGGAGATATGTTCCGTGCAGCTATGAAGGCTGAAACTGAAATGGGCTTACAAGCAAAATCCTTTATTGATAAAGGGGCACTTGTTCCAGATGAAGTTACAATCGGAATCGTTCGTGAACGTTTAAGTCAAGAAGACTGCGTAAGAGGCTTCTTATTAGACGGTTTCCCACGAACTGTTGCACAAGCATCAGCTCTTGAAGAGATTATGAAAGATCTTGGCAAAAAAATCGACTATGTTTTAAACATTAATGTGGATTCAGGATTGTTATTAAAACGCCTTACAGGCCGTCGCATTTGTAAAGAGTGCGGTGCGACTTACCACTTAGAATTCAATCCGCCAGCAAAAGCTGACGTGTGCGATAAATGTGGTGGCGAGTTATATCAACGCTCTGATGACAATGAAGAAACTGTAGCAAATCGCTTAGATGTAAATATTAAGCAAACTAAACCTTTGCTTGATTTCTACGAGGAGCTTGGTTACTTACAAAGCATTAATGGTGAGCAAGATATCAATAAAGTATTTGCTGATATCGATGTTCTCATCGGAGGCTTAGCGTAATGATAATCTGCAAAACTCCTCGCGAGATAGAAATCATGCGAGAAGCGGGCAGGATCGTTGCTTTGACTCATCAAGAGTTAAAACAGCACATTACTCCAGGAATTACAACGAAAGAGCTCGATCAAATAGCGGAAAAGACGATTCAAAAATATGGTGCTACGCCATCTTTTAAAGGATACAACGGATTTCCGGGGAGCATATGTGCTTCTGTAAATGAAGAGCTTGTACACGGAATTCCAGGGAAGCGCAAGCTCAAAGAGGGCGATATCATCAGTATCGATATTGGTGCGAAATACAATGGGTACCATGGAGATTCTGCATGGACGTATCCAGTTGGAAACATTTCTGAATCTGTTCAAAAGCTACTTGATGTCACAGAAAAATCGTTGTATCTTGGTCTAGAACAAGTAAAACCAGGCGAGAGATTATCAAATATCTCACATGCGGTTCAAACCCATGCTGAAGAGAACGGATTCTCGATCGTTAGGGAGTATGTTGGTCACGGAATCGGGCAAGACTTACATGAGGACCCTCAAATCCCGCACTATGGTCCACCAAATAGAGGTCCTAGATTAAAGCCGGGAATGGTCATCTGTGTTGAGCCGATGGTGAATCAAGGAAGACGATATGTAAAAACACTATCTGATGACTGGACAGTGGTAACGGTAGATGGTAAATGGTGTGCCCATTTTGAGCACACGATTGCTCTTACAGAAGCAGGATACGAAATCCTTACCACTTTATAAGTAGCTGGCTCTCCGGGATTTCAGAGCAGTGTAAAATGTTACTGATTTGAAGAAGGGAGAACTATTGAATGGCTAAAGATGATGTAATTGAAGTCGAAGGTACCGTTCTTGAAACGTTGCCAAATGCTATGTTCAAAGTAGAATTAGAGAATGGGCATGTCGTATTGGCTCACGTTTCTGGTAAAATCCGTATGAACTTCATTCGTATTTTACCAGGAGACAAAGTTACGGTAGAATTATCTCCGTACGATTTAAATCGTGGTCGTATTACGTACCGTTTTAAATAATATAGCACTCCGTAATCTTTAAGGAGGTTCGAGACATGAAAGTAAGACCGTCAGTTAAACCAATCTGCGAAAAATGTAAAGTTATTCGTAGACGTGGAAAAGTAATGGTTATTTGTGAAAACCCTAAACATAAACAAAAACAAGGTTAATCAGAAGGAGGTGCATTCAGAATGGCACGTATCGCAGGTGTAGATATTCCTCGTGACAAACGCGTTGTTATTTCTTTAACTTACGTATTCGGCATTGGTCGCACAACTGCTGAAAAAATTCTTGCTGAAGCTGGTGTTTCTGAAGAAACACGAGTTCGTGATTTAACGGAAGACGAATTAGGACGTATCCGTGATATCATCGATCGTATTAAAGTTGAGGGAGACCTTCGTCGTGAAGTATCTCTTAACATCAAACGTCTAATGGAGATCGGTTCTTACCGTGGTCTTCGTCACCGTCGTGGTTTACCAGTTCGTGGTCAAAACTCTAAAAACAATGCTCGTACACGTAAAGGTCCACGTCGTACAGTAGCAAATAAAAAGAAATAATAAGTAAAGGAGGTTGAACTAACAATGGCACGTAAAACAAACACTCGTAAAAAACGTGTGAAAAAGAATATTGAAGCTGGTGTAGCTCATATTCGTTCTACTTTCAACAACACAATCGTAACACTTACAGATACTCACGGTAACGCACTTTCTTGGTCTAGTGCTGGTGCACTTGGTTTCCGTGGATCTCGTAAATCTACTCCATTCGCTGCGCAAATGGCTGCTGAAACTGCTGCTAAAGCTGCAATGGAACACGGTTTAAAAACTTTAGAGGTTACTGTTAAAGGTCCTGGTGCTGGTCGTGAAGCTGCAATTCGTGCTCTTCAAGCTGCAGGTCTAGAAGTAACAGCAATTAGAGATGTTACTCCAGTTCCTCATAATGGATGTCGTCCACCAAAACGTCGTCGTGTGTAATTTTTCTGTATAGAATTTTCCCTTTTGTCTATAATGGATATGATGCATTATCGAGAAATTTCGTACAGAAACATCGCTTGTTGTGCACAATCGGGAACTGCCTAAGGGGGACTTTCGGTTAGACAGAGGTTATACCTTTGTTTAACCGGGGTTTCGACGTTTTGAAGGAGGGTTTAGTTAATGATTGAAATCGAAAAGCCGAAAATCGAAACGGTTGAACTTAACGAAGATGCTAAATATGGTAAATTCGTAATTGAACCGCTTGAGCGTGGATATGGTACTACGTTGGGTAACTCCTTACGTCGTATTCTTTTATCTTCACTCCCTGGTGCCGCTGTTACTGCTATCCAAATCGATGGCGTATTACATGAATTTTCAACAGTTGAGGGCGTAGTAGAAGACGTTACAACGATCATCTTAAACTTGAAAAAGTTAGCTCTTAAAATCTACTCTGAAGAAGAGAAGACGTTGGAAATTGATGTGCAGGGCGAAGGTATTGTCACAGCTGCTGATATTACTCACGATAGTGATGTAGAAATCTTAAATCCAGATTTACACATTGCAACGTTAGCAAAAGATGCGCATTTCCGCGTGCGTTTAACTGCAAAGCGTGGCCGTGGGTATACGCCAGCTGATGCAAATAAAAGCGAAGATCAACCAATAGGAGTAATTCCTATTGATTCTATTTATACTCCAGTATCACGTGTGACTTACCAAGTGGAAAAGACACGTGTCGGACAAGTGGCTAATTATGATAAGCTTACGCTTGATGTATGGACGGATGGAAGCATCGGGCCAAAAGAAGCTATCTCTTTAGGTGCCAAAATCTTAACTGAGCATTTAAATATCTTTGTTGGTTTAACTGATGAAGCACAAAATGCTGAGATTATGGTCGAGAAGGAAGAAGATCAAAAAGAGAAAGTTCTTGAGATGACTATCGAAGAACTAGACCTTTCTGTTCGTTCTTATAATTGCCTAAAACGTGCAGGAATTAATACTGTACAAGAGCTTGCGAACAAAACAGAAGAAGATATGATGAAAGTTCGTAACTTAGGACGTAAATCCTTAGAAGAAGTTAAACATAAACTTGAGGAATTAGGTTTAGGTTTACGTAAAGACGACTGAGGATTTAAACCCATCAACAAAGGAGGGAACTACGAATGGCATACAGAAAATTAGGCCGTACAAGTGCGCAACGTAAAGCTATGTTACGTGACTTAGCTACTGATTTAATTATCAACGAGCGCATCCAAACGACAGAAACTCGTGCAAAAGAACTTCGTTCTGTAGTGGAAAAAATGATCACTTTAGGTAAACGCGGAGATCTTCATGCTCGTCGTCAAGCAGCAGCTTTCATTCGCAATGAAGTAGCTAACGCTGAGACTGGTCAAGATGCACTTCAAAAACTATTCGCTGATGTAGCTCCACGCTATGCTGAGCGCCAAGGCGGATACACTCGTATTGCAAAAATTGGTCCACGTCGCGGAGACGCAGCACCAATGGTAATTATCGAGTTAGTATAATGATAATTAAAAGGGCAGGACAGTTCTTTTCAAGAAACTGGTCATGGCCCTTTTTTTTAAATATAAAAATAGGCTTACTTGGCGAAGGAAAGGGTGCCTTGTATTGAAAAAAGAGAAACTTCGGACAGAAAATATATCATTTCAATATCCTGGTGCAGCCACTTATGCATTAAAAGATGTTTCATTCTCCTTATATGAAGGAGAATGGGTATCTGTTATTGGACAAAACGGTTCTGGGAAGTCTACACTTGCAAAATTATTGAATGGTTTGTTTTTGCCGGAAGCAGGGACAATTACAGTAAATGATACAATGGTTTTGTCAGAGGAAACGGTATGGGATGTTCGAAAACAAATTGGGATGGTATTTCAAAATCCAGATAATCAATTTGTTGGAACAACAGTGCAAGATGACGTTGTCTTTGGTTTAGAGAATATCGGAATGCCGAGAGAACAAATGGTAGAAAGATTAGATCAGGCCTTACGACTAGTCCGTATGGAAGATTTTCTTAATGATGAGCCACATTCGTTATCTGGTGGGCAAAAGCAGCGAGTAGCAATAGCAGGCGTTTTAGCACTTCAGCCGTCTATTTTGATATTAGATGAAGCAACGTCAATGCTAGACCCTCAAGGGAGACGTGAAGTGGTAGAAACGGTTAGACAACTTGTTAATGAAAAAGGTATTACCGTGTTATCAATTACGCACGATTTAGAAGAAGCGGCACAGTCAGACCGTGTCATTATTTTAAATAAGGGAGAGATATTAGAGGAAGGGACTCCAGAACAAATTTTCAAGTCCTCTCATATGCTCCAAGAAATTGGATTAGATGTACCATTTTCAGTGAAAATAGCAGAATTATTAAAAAGAAATGAAATTCTCTTGCAAAATACGCATCTTACAATGGAAAGCTTGGTGAACGAACTTTGGAGATTACATTCCAAAAAGTAGAACATCGTTATCAATATAAAACTCCATTTGAAAGACGCGCACTTTATGATGTAGACGTGTCGTTTCCAAGTGGGGGCTATTATGCCATTATCGGTCATACTGGTTCAGGTAAGTCGACGATGATTCAACATTTAAATGGTTTATTGCAGCCGACAAATGGCACAGTTCAAATTGGTGAACATTTCATTTCGGCAGGAAAGAAAGAAAAAAAGCTAAAGCCACTACGTAAAAAGGTAGGTGTTGTCTTTCAATTCCCAGAACATCAGTTGTTTGAAGAGACTGTGGAGAAAGATATTTGCTTCGGACCTACTAATTTTGGTGTATCTGTAGAAGAAGCGAAGCAAAAGGCAAGAGAGGCAATTCAACTTGTAGGGTTAGAACCAGAACTGTTAGTACGTTCACCATTTGAGTTAAGTGGTGGGCAAATGAGGCGTGTTGCGATAGCAGGCGTATTAGCGATGGAACCCGAAGTGCTCGTATTAGATGAACCTACAGCAGGACTAGATCCAAAAGGGCAAAATGAACTTATGGAGATGTTTTATAAGCTACATAAGGAGAAAGGCCTTACAGTTATCCTTGTAACGCATAATATGGAGGATGCTGCTAAATATGCCGAGCAGATTGTAGTCATGCATAAAGGAACGGTCTTTTTGCAAGGAAGTGCAGAGGAAGTATTTTCACATGCTGATGAACTAGAGAAAATTGGTGTGGATCTTCCTATGTCTTTAAAGTATAAACGTGCAATTGAAGAGAAGTTTGGCATTTCAATCCCAAAGGCTACCTTATCTTTAGAGGATCTTACTCATGAAGTTGTGCAGGTGTTACGAAAAGGTGGTCATGAATCATGCAGCAGTTGATTATTGGAAGATATATTCCAGGGAATTCTCTTATTCATCAACTTGATCCACGTACGAAGCTGCTGATTGTCTTTTTATATGTATTTGTTGTTTTCTTAGCAAATAATGCGATTTCATATGGATTTTTATTTTTATATGCACTCATTGCTTTATTTTTTGCAAAAGTGCCGATTCGTTATGTACTTTCGGGCTTAAAACCAATTCTATGGATTTTTCTTTTTACATTTTTCCTGCATATTTTAACAAATAAAGAAGGGGAAGTACTATTCCAGCTTGGTTGGTTTTCGATACATGAAAAAGGATTAGAGCAAGGAATATACATTTCTATACGATTCTTCGTTATTATTTTAATGACGACATTATTAACGTTAACGACGACACCCATTGAGATTACAGATGGTTTGGAGACGTTATTAAAGCCGTTGAAGCGTATAAAAGTTCCTGTTCATGAAATCGCATTAATGATGTCAATTTCTCTTCGTTTTATCCCGACATTAATGGATGAAACGAGTAAAATAATGAAGGCACAATCGTCACGTGGTATTGATTTTGCAGGGGGACCGATAAAAGATAGGATGAAAGCTATCATTTCACTACTCGTTCCTCTATTTATCAGTGCTTTTAAGCGTGCAGAAGACTTAGCAATTGCTATGGAAGCCCGTGGATATCAAAGTGGCGAAGGACGTACTAAATTTAGGCAACTACGCTGGAAAACAAGCGATACTGTAACGATTATAAGCTTACTTTGTTTAGCTTGTATTTTGGCATGGGTGCGATCGTAATGGAGAATAAAGAAATGGATAGAATAAAATGTACGGTTGCATATGATGGCATGCATTTTTGTGGTTATCAAATTCAACCGCAGCATCGTACTGTTCAACAAGAAATAGAGAAAGCTTTACAGAAATTGCATAAAGGGGAACTTGTTCGTGTTCAGGCATCGGGCAGAACAGATTCTACTGTTCATGCTAAAGGACAAGTGATACACTTTGATACACCGTTGTCTCTTGAAGAGTGGCAATGGAGCAATGCATTAAACACTATGTTACCAGATGATATTGTTATCACACAGGTAGAGAAAAAAACAGAAGAATTTCACGCACGTTACGGTGTCGAGAGAAAAGAATATCGTTATCGTGTATTATTATCAAAGACTGCGGATGTATTCCGTAGAAATTACGTATATCAATATCCATATCCGCTCGAAATAAATGCTATAAGAAAAGCGATCCCTTATTTTATTGGAACGCATGATTTCACTTCTTTTTGTTCGGCAAAAACTGACAAAAAAGATAAAGTGAGAACAATTTATGAAATCGAGCTAATTGAGCAGGACGACGAATTAATTTTTCGTTTTGTAGGTAATGGATTTTTATATAATATGGTCAGGATTATTGTTGGTACGTTACTGATCGTAGGGCAAGGAAAGCTTGATCCGGATAGCATTCCAGAGATTTTAGCGAAACAAAATCGTCAGTTTGCTGGAAAGATGGCTCCTGGTCATGGGCTTTATTTATGGCAGGTAAACTATAACAACTAATCCTGGTGTAACATTTGCTTGACATTAGAAACTCAAAAGTATATCATAACATATGGTATTGTTTCTAAAACCACGATTAGCCCCGGAAGGAAATCGTGTTTAAGATAAACAATAGATTTTTTCTATGGAAAAGATAACGAGGAGGGAAACACATGCGTACGACTTTTATGGCAAAAGCTAACGAAGTTGAGCGTAAATGGTATGTGGTTGATGCTGAAGGTCAAACTTTAGGTCGCCTTGCTAGTGAAGTAGCATCCATTTTACGTGGTAAAAACAAACCTACATTTACACCACACGTTGACACGGGTGATCATGTAATTATTATTAACGCTGAGAAAATTCATTTAACAGGTAATAAATTAAACGATAAAATTTACTACCGTCACACTAACCACCCAGGTGGACTTAAACAAAGAACAGCTCTTGAAATGCGTACAAACTACCCTGTACAAATGTTAGAGCTTGCAATTAAAGGCATGCTTCCAAAAGGACGCTTAGGCCGTCAAGTTTCTAAGAAACTAAACGTGTATGCTGGAGCAGAGCATCCACACCAAGCACAAAAACCAGAAGTTTACGAACTTCGCGGATAATCAATTAAAGGAGGGCTTACTTTGGCACAGGTTCAATACTATGGCACTGGACGTCGTAAGAGTTCAGTAGCGCGCGTACGCCTAGTTCCAGGCGAAGGACGCGTTATCATTAACGGTCGTGATTTTGAAAACTATATCCCATTTGCTGCATTACGTGAAGTAGTGAAACAACCTCTAGTTGCAACAGAAACTTTAGGTAACTACGATGTACTTGTAAACGTAAATGGTGGTGGATACACTGGTCAAGCTGGTGCTATTCGTCACGGTATTTCTCGCGCTTTATTAAAAGCTGATCCAGAATACCGTCTAACACTAAAACGTGCAGGTCTATTAACTCGTGACGCACGTATGAAAGAGCGTAAAAAATACGGTCTTAAAGGCGCACGTCGTGCACCTCAGTTCTCAAAACGTTAATTTTTGCGAACTACAAACCCCAACCATTTTGGTTGGGGTTTTTTATGTTTCATTCCTCTTTTGAAATTTTTGTAGTTTGGAATATTTTAGTGCTATCCTCTCGCGTATGCTTCTTCTTTAGAAGTTTAGACTAATACGTATTAGGGAGGTTTATAAGTACTATGAATGTCATTGTCAGCTTACAAGAAAAACAAAAAGAAAAGCAGTTGAAATATGAGCGGAAGATGCTGCGGGAATTATCATTAAAAACATTACGTTCAAATATTAGAGATGCCTTTCAGATGCAGGAACTTCATCGTCAGTATGAAGATTACTGCATTGAATTAGGGATAGAATCGTATTTATTAGGAGCGAGATATAGTAAATTTGGTTATTATGGCGAATCGTTCTTTGATGTGAAATATAGGGCCTTAGAAGAAGAGCAACAATTAACGGAAACACTATTTCAATTTTTAACGAGCATGACTATGCGGGAGATTAAGTTACAAGATGAGGAATTACTTTTTGAATCTTGCCAGCAGTTTATCGGCTTATGGTGGCAGGAAGGATATGAAAAAGGTGAAAGAAGATATCGATTAAAGCTTCATTAAGACAAGCATAAACTTTCCTCTTGTCCCATATAAGTAATTAGAGGGACTAGCTGGAGGAGGAAAGGTATGAAGAGAATTCGAATTATCTCTTTTGCACTCGCTGCGGTTATTTTGTTTTTTTTAGTCAAACAAGAATTTCAAATTACAAAATCGTGGCGAGCTTGGAATTTACCCTTATCAGGGAAAGTAATCGTATTAGATGCTGGGCATGGTGGACCAGACGGAGGGGCTGTTGGTGGCAAGGATATTGTAGAAAAAGATATTACGCTTGAGATTACAAAGAAGGTGCAAGATTATTTACAAGAGCAAGGTGCACTAGTTATTTTAACGCGTGAGGGAGATTATGATTTAGCCCAGAAAGATACAAAGTCATATAGTAGACGTAAAGCAGAAGATTTAAAAAAACGTGTAGAGATTATTAATAAACCCGATGTAGATTTTTTTGCAAGTATCCATTTAAATGCTTTAACTAGTAGTGGATCAAAGGGCGCACAAACGTTCTATTACCGTTCTTCAATTGAAAATGAACGTGCTGCGAAATTTATACAAGCTGAGTTGAGAACGAGTTTAGAGAATACAAATCGTTCTGCTAAAACAATTTCTCATGTGTATTTATTAAAGTATGCGAAAAACCCAGGTGCTTTAATTGAAGCTGGCTTTTTATCGAATGTAAATGAAAGGTATATGTTAAATTCGGAGAAATATCAGCAAAAGGTAGCAGCTGCTGTATATCGTGGTATATTACGTTATTTCACGGAAAAAGGAAATCCTCCAGAATAAGGAGGATTTTTTTGCGTTTCTCTCGTTAACGAAGTTTTCCGAAAATATGTTATACTGGAAATGTAAACGCATTTATTTCAAAAGTAAAGAGAGATATATTTAATTAACATTATGTTATTTTTCATACAGGGGGCTGGGCTAATTATGGTAACGAAAGAGCAAGTAGTGGAAGCGTTAGAAGGGATTGTAGATCCGTTTTTACATAAAACGTTAAAAGAAACAGGGGCAATTAAAGAGGTAACAGTCAAGCCTGAGAAGGAACATGTAAGTGTTAAAATTGCAATCGTAAAAACTGGTACCGCGGAACAAATGCAATTGCAATCTGGAATTGTAAAGTTAGTAAAAGAACTAGGAGCAGCAACAGTAGGGCTTCGCTTTGCAGAATTTACAGAAGAGGAATTAGCTCAGTTTGCACCAGAACAAGAAGAAGAGCAAACTGAATCTTTATTGTCACCAAATTCCAAAACGATATTTTTAGCAGTGGCGAGTGGAAAAGGTGGAGTAGGGAAATCAACAGTTTCTGTTAACCTTGCTATTGCTTTAGCTCGTCTAGGGAAAAAAGTTGGTATCATTGATGCCGATATTTATGGTTTTAGCGTACCTGATATGATGGGGATAGAAAAACGCCCTGTAGTAAGAGGAGATAAAATCATTCCAGTGGAGCGTCTAGGTGTAAAGGTAATATCAATGGGGTTCTTTGTAGAAGATAATGCACCGGTTATTTGGAGAGGACCTATGCTTGGGAAAATGTTAAATCATTTCTTTACAGAAGTAGAATGGGGCGATTTAGATTATTTAGTTTTAGATTTACCACCAGGTACAGGTGATGTTGCGCTAGACTTACATTCGATGCTACCAGCTTGTAAAGAGATTATTGTTACAACACCGCATCCAACAGCGGCATTTGTAGCAGCACGTGCTGGAGCAATGGCTTTGCGTACAGAACATAGTATTCTTGGTGTTGTTGAAAATATGGCTTATTTTGAAAGTAAAACAACTGGCGAAAAAGAATATGTGTTTGGAAGAGGTGGAGGAGATAAATTAGCTACAGAACTTCAAACAGAAGTACTTGGCCGAATCCCGCTTCAACAACCTGATTGGAATAAAGAAGATTTTGCGCCGTCAGTATATGAAGATACGCACACGACAGGTCTTATTTACCGCACAATAGCTGAAGCGGTAATTGATAAAACAACTGTTGCGCAAAAATAAAATAATAATGAGTGGATGATACATATATTGTCCACTCATTATTATCGTTATTATTTTTACTGCTGTTCCTTTTTACCTTCTTGGGAACCACCTTCACCGCCGGCTTCCTTTTTATCAGAACCACTTTTTTCGGCTTTTTGGACACCTTTACTAATAATATCAATCATCTTAGCTTGGAAGAGTGGGCTTTCAGCAGTTTCTGTTAATACTTGTTGTAAATATTGACGGTATTCTTTGCTCTTCATCGTTTGTAACATCATTTTTTCTACTTCAGGGTTTTTCATGATTTCTATAACGCCTGCTTGGTATTCAGGGTCTTTTAGTAATGTTTTCATTAAAGCTGTTTGTTCTTTTCCCATACTTTTAGCGAATTTCGATGAGAACTCAGGGTCTTTAAAGAGCTTTTCCCAGAATTGTTGCCCTTTATCGGATACCATTGCATCTTCAATCGTTTTCTTTACTACTGTTTCATCTAGTATGAGTGCTTGTTTCATTTTTTCATCAGTTAACACATCTTGAATGGCTTTCTTACCTTGATCGGTTTTTAAAATATCAACAATCATTTTCTTCGTTTGATCATAATCAAGTTCGGACTTTGCTTCTTTTTCTTGTGCACATGCTACAAGTACAAGAAATAGAAAAGAAGAAGTCAAAACGAGCAGCATCCGTTTCATAAGTTGGAACTCCTTTCAGCACAGTTCTCTCTTTTTAATATAAATATCTTTAAGGAATTTATACATGAACATGGCTAGCTTTTTGAAATTGTCATTGATACAATTTAATTAGAAATATAAGGATAATGGGGGATGTGTTGTGAATAGCCGCAAGTGGGTACGACTATTTTTTACGACGTTGTTTCTTGGTGGGGTTAGTACAGTCATTATTGGATTTGTTTTAGAGTGGGACAAGTACGCTAAATTTTTTCAAAATTTCGACGGAAAGGAAATTTTGGCAGTTTCCTTCTGGTTGATGGGTGTAGGATTTATTTTTAGTGTGATAAGTCAAATGGGGTTCTTTGCTTATTTAACAATCCACCGTTTTGGACTAGGAATGTTCCGATCATCTTCTTTATGGAATATAGTCCAGCTCTTCTTTATTGCATTCGTTTTATTTGATTTTGTGTATTTAAGATCGGTATTGATTGCAAATGGGGAAATTTCATTAGGGAATAACATACTTGTTGCTGGTGT
>NZ_CP017016.1:150000-247500 GCF_001831375.1 Bacillus sp. ABP14
CCTTATGGAGCGAAGTCTTTGATTCCCCGCTGCCAAGAAAAGCTTCTAGCGAGATAAAAGGTGCCTGTACCGCAAACCGACACAGGTAGGCGAGGAGAGAATCCTAAGGTGTGCGAGAGAACTCTGGTTAAGGAACTCGGCAAAATGACCCCGTAACTTCGGGAGAAGGGGTGCTTTCTTAACGGAAAGCCGCAGTGAATAGGCCCAAGCGACTGTTTAGCAAAAACACAGCTCTCTGCGAAGCCGTAAGGCGAAGTATAGGGGGTGACACCTGCCCGGTGCTGGAAGGTTAAGGAGAGGGGTTAGCGTAAGCGAAGCTCTGAACTGAAGCCCCAGTAAACGGCGGCCGTAACTATAACGGTCCTAAGGTAGCGAAATTCCTTGTCGGGTAAGTTCCGACCCGCACGAAAGGTGTAACGATTTGGGCACTGTCTCAACCAGAGACTCGGTGAAATTATAGTACCTGTGAAGATGCAGGTTACCCGCGACAGGACGGAAAGACCCCGTGGAGCTTTACTGTAGCCTGATATTGAATTTTGGTACAGTTTGTACAGGATAGGCGGGAGCCTTTGAAACCGGAGCGCTAGCTTCGGTGGAGGCGCTGGTGGGATACCGCCCTGACTGTATTGAAATTCTAACCTACGGGTCTTATCGACCCGGGAGACAGTGTCAGGTGGGCAGTTTGACTGGGGCGGTCGCCTCCTAAAGTGTAACGGAGGCGCCCAAAGGTTCCCTCAGAATGGTTGGAAATCATTCGTAGAGTGCAAAGGCATAAGGGAGCTTGACTGCGAGACCTACAAGTCGAGCAGGGACGAAAGTCGGGCTTAGTGATCCGGTGGTTCCGCATGGAAGGGCCATCGCTCAACGGATAAAAGCTACCCCGGGGATAACAGGCTTATCTCCCCCAAGAGTCCACATCGACGGGGAGGTTTGGCACCTCGATGTCGGCTCATCGCATCCTGGGGCTGTAGTCGGTCCCAAGGGTTGGGCTGTTCGCCCATTAAAGCGGTACGCGAGCTGGGTTCAGAACGTCGTGAGACAGTTCGGTCCCTATCCGTCGTGGGCGTAGGAAATTTGAGAGGAGCTGTCCTTAGTACGAGAGGACCGGGATGGACGCACCGCTGGTGTACCAGTTGTTCTGCCAAGGGCATAGCTGGGTAGCTATGTGCGGAAGGGATAAGTGCTGAAAGCATCTAAGCATGAAGCCCCCCTCAAGATGAGATTTCCCATAGCGTAAGCTAGTAAGATCCCTGAAAGATGATCAGGTTGATAGGTTCGAGGTGGAAGCATGGTGACATGTGGAGCTGACGAATACTAATAGATCGAGGACTTAACCATATAATATGAAGCAATGTTATCTAGTTTTGAAAGAATATAAAAAACTTGTTGACTTTCAAAGTTAAATGAGTTACAATAATTCTTGTCTTAAATGAATACAGTCTGGTAATGATGGCAGAGAGGTCACACCCGTTCCCATACCGAACACGGAAGTTAAGCTCTCTAGCGCCGATGGTAGTTGGGACCTTGTCCCTGTGAGAGTAGGACGTTGCCAGGCAAATGGAGGATTAGCTCAGCTGGGAGAGCACCTGCCTTACAAGCAGGGGGTCGGCGGTTCGATCCCGTCATCCTCCACCATATATATTTTAAATGTCGGAGGGGTAGCGAAGTGGCTAAACGCGGCGGACTGTAAATCCGCTCCTTCGGGTTCGGCAGTTCGAATCTGCCCCCCTCCACCATTTTCTTTAAAATAACCTGAGAGGGTTTATTTTTTTGAAAAGATAACCATACTAGTAAATATTAATGGGCTATAGCCAAGCGGTAAGGCAACGGACTTTGACTCCGTCATGCGCTGGTTCGAATCCAGCTAGCCCAGCCATTTACGAGCCATTAGCTCAGTTGGTAGAGCATCTGACTTTTAATCAGAGGGTCGAAGGTTCGAGTCCTTCATGGCTCACCATTTTCGCGGAAGTAGTTCAGTGGTAGAATACAACCTTGCCAAGGTTGGGGTCGCGGGTTCGAATCCCGTCTTCCGCTTAATTACTAAGGGGCCTTAGCTCAGCTGGGAGAGCGCCTGCCTTGCACGCAGGAGGTCAGCGGTTCGATCCCGCTAGGCTCCATCTAATAGAGAAAGCTTACATCATATGATGTAAGCTTTTTTTGTGTTTAAAAAGACAACTTTCATACTTGTCATTTAAAATGGAGAAAACGTGAAAATAAAGGGTGGGGGATAATTATGAAAGTTGTTATTGCATCTGATTCATATAAAGAAAGCTTAACAGCTATAGAAGTATGTGAAGCTATTGAAAGAGGTTTTGGAGCAATTTTTCCTAAAGCAGAGTACGTAAAAATACCAATTGGAGATGGAGGGGAAGGAACGGTCGATTCCCTTGTTGATGCTACAAGCGGGAGGATTATATCATTTCATGTGACAGGACCGCTTAGAGAGAGCGTACAAGCCTTTTACGGTATGTCTAAAGATAAAAAGACAGCGTTTATTGAAATGGCAGCAGCATCAGGTTTACAACACGTTCCGGCTAAAAAGCGAAACCCACTTATTACGACGACGAAAGGAACAGGAGAACTTATACTACATGCGCTAGACGAAGGAGCTGAGCATATCATTTTAGGACTTGGGGGAAGTGCTACAAATGATGGAGGAGCGGGTATGTTGTCAGCTTTAGGAGTCAGGTTTATAAATAGAAAAGGAGAAGTAATAGAGCCGTCTGGTGGAACGTTACATTCGATTGTCTCTATTGATTTTTCACAAATGGATTCACGCTTAAAGCATATAAAGATAGAAGCAGCATGTGATGTAGATAATCCGTTAGTTGGAATAAAAGGAGCATCTTTCGTATTTGGACGACAAAAGGGTGCGGAGGAAGAGATGATGAAAGAGCTGGATGAGAATTTAAAGCATTATGCGCATATCCTTAAACAATACCTATTTTGCGACGTATCTAAAATACCTGGTGCAGGAGCTGCAGGAGGTATGGGAGCAGCTGTTAGTGCAGTGCTAAAGGGAAACTTGCGGAGAGGAATTGAAATTGTATTAGATTATACAAATTTTGATAAGCATATAGAAGGTGCAGATTTAATTATAACTGGCGAAGGGAGAATAGATGAACAAACAGCATATGGAAAGGCCCCAGTAGGTGTTGCGGAGCGTGCAAAGCGTCTTCATATTCCTGTCATTGCGATTGGGGGATCAGTATCTCCGAATTACTCGGCTGTTCATGAAAAAGGAATTGACGCAGTATTTAGTATTACAACAAGTCCGATGACATTAGAGGAGGCATATAAAGTAGCAGAAGAGAATATCGAAATGACAGCAAAGAATATTGCAGCAGTGTGGAAAATAGCATCAGAAAAACACTTCTAAATGCGGGAGTGTTTTTTATTATTATCTAATAATAATGATGGTAGTTGTTTCATTAAGTTAACTTTATACATAGAATAGTCTTAACATTTGGATTTTTAGGTGGATATAAGTGAATAATTTGTATATCCATACAGAAAAATGTCGAGTTGAGTCAGACTATATAAAAGATTTAAAATATTTAGTGAAGGCACAGAAGGGGGATACTATCTATGAAAAAAGAAATTTCAGTTATTGGAGTTCCAATGGATTTAGGGCAGATGCGTCGTGGCGTTGATATGGGACCGAGCGCAATCCGTTATGCAGGTGTAATTGAAAGAATTGAAGAAATTGGATATGACGTTAAAGATATGGGAGATATATGTATAGAGAGAGAAAAAGAAGTAGAGGTAAATACAAGCTTAAGAAACCTTACACAAGTTGCAACTGTATGTAACGAATTAGCAAGTAAGGTGGATCATATTATAGAAGAAGGGCGTTTTCCACTTGTATTAGGTGGCGATCATAGTATCGCTATCGGTACATTAGCTGGTGTTGCGAAACATTATAAAAACCTAGGTGTTATTTGGTATGATGCACATGGTGATTTAAATACAGAAGAAACTTCACCATCTGGAAATATTCACGGTATGTCACTTGCAGCAAGTTTAGGGTATGGACATCCCACGCTTGTAGATTTATACGGGGCATATCCAAAGGTGAAAAAAGAGAATGTTGTAATTATCGGTGCACGTGCATTAGATGAAGGAGAAAAAGACTTTATTCGAAATGAAGGTATTAAAGTATTTTCAATGCACGAGATTGATCGTATGGGTATGACGGCTGTTATGGAAGAAACAATCGCGTATTTATCTCATACTGATGGTGTGCATTTATCATTAGATTTAGATGGTCTTGATCCTCATGATGCACCAGGAGTTGGAACACCTGTAATTGGTGGCTTATCTTATCGTGAAAGTCATTTAGCAATGGAGATGTTAGCGGAAGCTGATATTGTTACATCTGCCGAGTTTGTTGAGGTAAATACGATTTTAGATGAGCGAAATAGAACGGCAACAACAGCGGTTGCTTTAATGGGTTCTTTATTCGGTGAAAAACTAAAATAAATGTAAGAAAAGCAACTGAGAAGTTGCTTTTTTTATTTGAAAATAGGCGTATAATAATGATTTATATTATACTGTACGATAAGAATGTTTGACATCTTACCAATTTAGACTAAAGGGGGTTGTTTGTAATTGTCGTTTGTTTCATGTATGGTATAATTAACTAGTTGTTGGAAATACATACAGATAGAGCATAAAACAATATTTCAATATATGGATAGAATTGCTCGTAAGTAGGAGGAAGGGTTAGCATGCCTTTTGAAGATACGACCATTTTGAAATATCTTAGTACGGCATTAGATATTGCCGTTGTATGGTTTATTATATATAAGCTAATTCTCATAATCCGAGGGACGAAAGCTGTTCAACTTTTAAAAGGGATTACAGTTATTATTGTCGTTCGGATGATCAGTATTTTCCTTGAATTGCGAACGCTATATTGGCTAACTGAACAAGTATTAACGTGGGGATTTTTAGCCGTTATTATTATTTTCCAGCCAGAATTGCGAAGAGCGCTTGAGCAGCTAGGACGCGGGAGTTTATTTTCGCGTACTGGAACTCACGAGGATGATGAGCCTGAAATGGTTGCAACAGCGATAGCGAAAGCAACGGAATATATGGGAAAACGTAGAATTGGTGCATTAATTACCTTGTCAAAAGAGACCGGTATGGGTGATTATGTAGAAACGGGTATTCCGCTAAATGCAAACGTATCATCGGAATTACTCATTAATATTTTCATTCCAAACACACCTCTTCACGATGGAGCAGTAATTATGCAAGGAAGTACCATTAAAGCAGCAGCTTGCTATCTTCCGTTATCGGAAAGTCCATTTATTTCTAAAGAGTTAGGAACTAGGCATCGCGCTGCAATGGGAGTTAGTGAAGTTACTGATAGTATTACAGTAGTTGTGTCGGAAGAAACAGGCCAAATTTCTTTAACGAAAAATGGTAAGTTGCATCGTGATTTGAAGACAGAACAACTGAAAGATATGTTGTTAGCTGAATTTAGTGCGAACGAAAAAACGACTTCTTCGTCTTTATGGAATTGGAGGAGAAAGCGTCATGGATAAGTTAATGGAGAATCATTGGTTTTTAAAGGGGATCTCATTACTATTGGCGTGTATGCTTTTTATGTCAGCGACTTTAACTGAAAAAAATACGACATCGGGGATACTACCTTTTGCAAATGATGCGAAAGAAACATTAACTAATTATGCTATTAACGTTAAGTATGATGAAGAGAAATATATTGTAAGTGGTATTCCGGCAGAGGGCGTTAAGGTGAAGTTAGAGGGTCCAAAAGCAGCAGTTGCTACGGCAAAAGCGAAAAAACAATTTGATATACCAGTTGATTTGAGAGGCAGCGAAAAAGGAACGTATGAAGTTTCTTTGAAAACGAATGGACTTCCAGATGATGTGAAAGGAACAGTTCAGCCATCAACAATTAAAATTACTCTTCATGAAAAAGCGAGAAAATATGTTCATGTAGACTTGAAATTATCAAATGAGGATCAAATGCCAGCTGGTGCTACTCTCGAAAAATCAAATATTAAACCTGATACGGTTGAGGTAGTTGGGACGAAAGAAGAAATTGAAAGTATTTCATCTGCTAAGGCGTATGTTGATTTAAAAGGTGTTAATAAAACTGTTACAAAAACAGCCGAAGTTACATTATACAATAAAGAAGGCAAACGTTTAAATGTAAGAACAAGTCCATCTAAAATTAGTGTAACGTTGAATGTGGCGACGCAAGCTACGGCCAATAATACTGAAAAAACTGTTCCTATAACATATGCGAAAAAGGGGAGTTTACCGGAAGGATTGGCCGTTACAAATATTAGTGTTGAGCCGAGAGAAGTAACGATAGCAGGTCCAAAAGATATATTGGATAATATACAATCGATAGAGGGGGTCGAAGTAGATCTTAGTCAATTGACAGAGTCTACAACATTCGATACCTCTGTTTTATTACCAAAGGGTGTAACAAGTGCGAAGCCAAATCAAGTAAAGGTTTCAGTAGGTGTACAAAAAACAAAACAAACGAAAACAAGAACGATTGATGGTATATCAATTCAAAAAAATGGACTTTCTAAAGACGTTACGGCCCAGTTACTTTCGCCGCAAGATGGGAAGATAAGCGTTGATATTTCAGGAGAAACAAGTATAGTAGATAAAATAACAGCTGCTCAAATAACAGCAGTGATTAATCTACAAAATGTGTCTCCTGGGACGAAGGATGTTGCTATTCAAGTGAGTGGCCCTGGTAATATTTCAATAGAGCCAAAACAAAAAAGTGCTAAAGTTACAATTGTGAAGAAAGAAAATCCCGATAAAGAAGTACAGGGTAACGGTGAGCAACCAAATTCAAATAATAATAAAGATAATCAAACTGAAAAACCAAAAAATCCTGAACCTGAACCTAAGCCTGATCCAGAAAAGGAAAAGGAAAAGGAGAAGGAATCGGAACAAAATAAAGATAAAGAAACTAGCCAAGAGCCAACAGTAGATAATCAAAAAGAGCCAGAAAAAGGAGCGAATCATAATGGGTAAATATTTTGGTACAGATGGAGTACGCGGGGTTGCGAATAAGGAGTTAACACCTGAATTAGCGTTCAAAATTGGACGTTTTGGTGGTTATGTATTAACAAAAGATACAGACCGTCCAAAAGTAATTATTGGCCGTGATACACGTATATCAGGACATATGTTAGAAGGAGCTTTAGTAGCAGGTCTATTATCAACTGGAGCAGAAGTAATGCGTCTTGGTGTTATTTCTACACCAGGTGTTGCTTATTTAACGAAAGCGTTAGATGCACAAGCTGGTGTTATGATTTCTGCATCTCATAATCCAGTACAAGATAACGGAATTAAATTCTTCGGTTCAGACGGTTTTAAATTAACAGATGAGCAAGAAGCAGAAATTGAAGCTTTATTAGACAAAGAAGTGGATGAATTACCACGTCCAACAGGTACGAACCTTGGGCAAGTGAGTGATTATTTTGAAGGTGGACAAAAGTATTTACAATACATTAAACAAACTGTAGAGGAAGATTTCTCAGGTTTACATATCGCTTTAGATTGTGCGCATGGTGCTACGTCTTCTTTAGCTCCGTACTTATTTGCTGATTTAGAAGCTGATATTTCAACAATGGGAACTTCACCAAACGGTATGAACATTAACGATGGAGTAGGTTCTACGCATCCAGAAGTATTAGCTGAATTAGTAAAAGAAAAAGGTGCTGATATTGGTCTTGCTTTCGATGGTGATGGTGACCGTTTAATCGCTGTAGATGAAAAAGGAAACATTGTTGATGGCGATCAAATTATGTTTATTTGTGCAAAGTACATGAAAGAAACTGGTCAACTAAAGCATAATACAGTTGTTTCAACAGTTATGAGTAACTTAGGTTTCTACAAAGCACTTGAAGCTAACGGTATTACAAGTGATAAAACAGCAGTTGGTGACCGCTACGTAATGGAAGAAATGAAGCGCGGAGGTTACAACTTAGGTGGAGAACAATCAGGCCATATTATCTTACTTGATTACATTACAACTGGTGATGGAATGTTAAGTGCACTTCAACTTGTAAACATTATGAAAATGACGAAAAAACCATTATCTGAGCTTGCAGGAGAAATGACAAAATTCCCGCAATTACTAGTAAACGTTCGTGTGACAGATAAAAAACTAGCACTAGAAAACGAAAAAATTAAAGAAATTATTCGTGTTGTAGAGGAAGAAATGAATGGTGATGGCCGCATTCTTGTTCGTCCATCTGGAACAGAACCACTTATTCGTGTAATGGCAGAAGCACCAACACAAGAAGTTTGTGATGCATATGTACATCGCATTGTAGAAGTTGTGAAAGCGGAAGTTGGCGCTGAATAATTTAATAAATTTATTGAAAAGGAGCACAATAAGTGCTCCTTTTTCATATGTTTTATAGATGGTGAAAAAATTTTCATTGACGGTTTATCCATGTTTGTTATAAGATGGTCTTGTTCTTTTTCTCAAAGGAAATATTGTAAATTATAGAAGCGCCAGAACTACAAGTAGTGTAGTTGACGAGGTGGGGTTTATCGAGATTTCGGCGGATGGCTCCCGGTTGTTCATCACAACCGCAAGCTTTTACTTAAATCATTAAGGTGACTTAGTGGACAAAGGTGAAAGTGTGATGAGAGAAAAGGAACGGATACAAACTAGCTGTATAAGTATATACGGACTTAAACCCAATCGAGAGGAAGGTGAAAGCCGTTACAAGCTTACAGGGCTAGCAATATGTAATCCGTTTTTTAGTATAAATAAAAATGGTATCGGACTATGTCGTTACATGTTCGCAGAGCAGTGTAAGCATTTGTAACGGCGACTAAACATGTGTGGAATCGTAGGATTTATTGGAGAGCAAGATGCAAAGGAAATTTTATTAAAAGGTTTAGAAAAGCTAGAATATCGTGGATATGATTCAGCAGGTATTGCAGTACAAGCAGAGAACGGTGTTGTTGTATACAAAGAAAAAGGCCGTATTGCAAAACTTCGCGAAATCGTAGATGAGAACGTAGCAACAAGCGTGGGGATCGGTCACACACGCTGGGCTACACATGGTGTTCCGAGCAAAGTAAACGCGCATCCGCATCAAAGTACATCAAAGCGTTTTACACTAGTTCATAACGGTGTAATTGAAAACTATGAGTTAGTGAAGAAGGAATATTTACAAGATGTAACGTTCGTAAGTGAAACGGATACAGAGGTTATCGTACAGCTTATGGAACAACAAGTGAGCACAGGACTAAGTGTAGAAGAAGCGTTCCGTAATACGCTATCTCTTTTACATGGCTCTTATGCAATCGGATTACTTGATGCTGAAAATCCAAACATGATTTATGTTGCTAAAAACAAAAGCCCGCTATTAGTAGGTGTTGGTGACAACTTTAATGTTGTGGCGAGCGACGCTATGGCGATGTTACAAGTTACAGATCAATTTATTGAATTAATGGATAAAGAAATTGTAATTGTAACGAAAGAAAGTATTACAATTAAAAACTTACAAGGTGAAACGATTGAACGTGCACCGTTTACAGCGGAATTAGACGCAAGTGATATTGAAAAAGGAACATACCCTCATTTCATGCTTAAAGAAATCGATGAGCAACCACTTGTTATCCGTAATATAATTCAAAAGTACCAAGATGAAAATGGCGAGATTGAATTAGATCAAGACATCCGCAATGCGATTTTAGATAGCGATCGTATTTACATCATTGCATGTGGAACAAGTTATCATGCAGGTCTTGTTGGAAAACAATTTATCGAGAAGTTTGCAAAAATGCCAGTTGAAGTGCATGTAGCAAGTGAATTCTCTTATAACATGCCATTATTAACAGAAAGACCATTCTTTATTTACATTTCACAAAGTGGTGAAACAGCTGATAGCCGTGCAGTACTTGTACAAACAAATGAAATGGGTCATAAAGCATTAACAATTACAAACGTACCTGGTTCTACACTTTCTCGTGAAGCAGATTATACACTTCCGTTATACGCGGGACCAGAAATCGCCGTTGCATCAACGAAAGCTTACACAGCACAGCTTGCAGTACTTTCAATTTTAGCTGCAGATATTGCTAAAGCAAAAGGTGAAGTTCTTGGTTTTGACTTAACACACGAACTAGGACTTGTAGCAAATGCAATGGTACAACTTTGTGATCAAAAAGAAGAAATGGACGCTTTAGCAAAACAATTTTTAGCAACAACTCGTAACTGTTTCTTCATCGGACGTAGCGTAGACTTCTACGTAGGATTAGAAGGCGCGTTAAAACTAAAAGAAATCTCTTACATCCAAGCAGAAGGATTTGCTGGAGGAGAATTAAAACACGGTACAATCGCCTTAATCGAAAATGGTACACCAGTTATCGCACTTGCTACACAAGAGCACGTAAACCTTGGAATTCGTGGTAACGTGAAAGAAGTAGTAGCACGAGGAGCTAACCCATGTATCATCTCAATGAAAGGCTTAGAAATGGAAGGTGACAGCTTCGTATTACCAGCTGTACATGAAGCACTAGCACCGTTAGTAGCAGTTATTCCATTACAACTTATCTCATACTACGCAGCACTTCACCGTGAGTGTGACGTTGATAAGCCACGTAACTTAGCTAAGTCTGTTACGGTTGAGTAGGAGATTAGTAGGTTAGTAAATATAGTTGTGGATTTGAAATAAAGTCGCGATGTTTTAAAAAAAGTTGTGATGCTTCACCCCTTTAGATATGATTATCTAAAGGGGTGTTTTTATGTCTAAAAGAAAAAGAACACCTGAAATTGAAAAGTGGATAAAAGAAGGTCGTGGTTCAGGTATCGGTATAAATTATAAAACATGGCTGAAAATTCAAGATGTATCCTCTCTAGGTCGTTCAACTCGTTTAAAAGGAATAAAAATGAGTAGGTAACATGAATTTTTATCGGATTTAGAACAAAAATATTTTTATTTAAATGAATATTCAGATTTTATTAAGAGAGAAATTATTTAAGAGGTTATTGAAGTGAGGAAATATCCGAAAGTTTATTTTGAGAGATCTGTCAATTTTTATTCTGAATATTATAGAAAAAAAAGAGTTGTTTCGTAATAAAATTAGAGTAGATTTAAATAGCATTTACTGATGAATTGCATTAATTTGTAAAGATGAATAAATTTCAAAATAATTGTACTTTACTTGAAGGTATGATGGTGAAAACGGGTGCGAAAAAAGCTTGGTCAACAGTAGCGGGGTGGTTTAATTAACATGCAAAAAAATATAGATTTTAATAAGAAAGCTTTTGAATACTATATGGCTGTTTATGCTGCACAGGATATAAGATCGACCATTATTACTCTTGTTATTGGGATAGCAGACATATTTGTTCTTGCGCCTGCTTTTGCGAATCCTTTTCGATTATTGTATGTATATATAGTGGCTCCTCCGATTATCTTTTTGAACTTATGGGCGATATGGATTATTATCAATCCTCGGAAACGGCAATTACAATACACTCTATTTCGAGGAGTATTTGGTATCGTATGTTCAGTAGGATTATTGGTTATAGCTCAAAAATTTGCATATGAAATGTTAGAATTACAAACGCCAATTTATTTTATTTTTTCATTTGGTTTATATAGTTTTGCTTTGTATCATTATTATAAAAATCATATTAAAAAACTTCAGGAACCAAGAAAAAAGTCAAAATCATCGAAAGGAATGGGGGGCATAGGAGCAGTTGCTTTTGTAGGATTAGGGCAACTTATTGCTAACATCAGTCTTGGTTTTGCAACACAACAGATGGTGGCAATTGTATTAATGTGTGTATACTCAATGCTTTCGCTTATTTTGTTTCATTTCATTATGGAACTTCATAGATATTATTATTTACGGAAGCATATAGAAAGTGGAGGGAAAACACATAGAGCCTTTTAAAGAGGGTTTGTTGAACCTTGATTATATAATTGCATTCCTCTTTTGGATAAGAAACCATTTTGATTAGACTTTTTCAAAATGGTTTCTTTTTATTCATCATAGAATACGGTTTAACACAATATTTTTAATCAAACTTTATTTTAAAGCCACACATTGCTTTTTCTTATGGTAAATTTGTTTCTTAGTTATTTCCTGCATTTTATATCGTTCACCAATTATGTAATGTTAAGGGAGATGACAAAAGAAAGGAAGAATGTACAAATGAGTATAGTAAAAAACGGAACATTGCAAGTAATTGGAGCAAGCATCTATTATGAGGTGCGTGGCTCGGGTCCAATTCTTCTTTTGATTCATGGTGGGGGTGGTGATGCCGACAAGTTCCATAATATCGCCGACCATCTTGCTAAGTGGTATACCGTTGTTACTTACGATCGTCGTGGTCATTCCCGTAGCAATCTCGTCAATAAAAATGAGGATTACCATGTGCACACGCATAGCGAAGATGCTCATCGGTTGCTAGCTAATCTGACCAAAGAACCGGCTTATGTATTCGGAAGTAGTTCTGGTGCTGTTATCGGACTTGATTTGTGCATACGTCATCCTGAGCAGGTACAGTTACTAATTCCACACGAACCGGTTTTATTACAACTTTTATCTGAAAATGAGTTGAAGCAGGCTATAAATTTCATGGAAGACCTTAAAGGGAATCATCAAAGTGAGGTCATGAAGTTATTGTCAAATATTGATGATAGTAATTCCGAACCATCGAAGGATATGCTAACAGAGCGACTACTTGGCAATTCGATGTATTTCACTGAGTATGAAATCCCGGGAATTCTCAGCTATACTTTAAATATCGATGCATTAAAGTCCCTATTAAAACCTGCATCGATACAGGTACGTCCAGCTGGTGGAAGTATTTCAAGAGAAACTTTTCCTTATCATTGCGCATTCAACTTAGCAGAACACCTCGGAACAGAATTCGCAGAGTTTCCAGGACATCATGTGGGTTATAACACAGTGCATCATAAAGAGTTTGCTGAGAGGTTACATGATGTTATTGAGAATTAATCGGGAAGCTATCAATGAGCAGTGTATAAACACAATAGTGCGAATAGATATTCATGGAGTTACAAGACAATACGTAATTTAGGGTTTTGTCTATATGTCTAAATTAATTTCAAAGCATCAGCAGAATATGAACAACTAAAAAAGCAGCTACCTCTCCATTTAAAGGTAGCTGCTTCTTTTTACATAGATTCTATAATTATTTGTCTTTCATACCACTTGTTTCGTTTTCCATTTCCTAAATCTTCTTTATCAACAATAATAGTTTTGGGGTGACTTGATTTGTTAGCTTAATAATTATGGGCTTTCCTCTAATAGAACCAACGCGAACAATAAAAGCGCTTGCATAATTAAAAATCCGAGTTATAATACTTGTATACAAGTATACTTGATTAACACGAGGTGGGTTTATGACGAAATCAATGGAATTTCTTTATCCTGAAAAATGGCTTTCAAAAGCTTCTACAGGTGATCGTGTTGCGAGCGAATTGAGAATGCGCATTATTGCAGGTGCAATTGAAAGCGGTACCATCCTGTCAGAAAATAAAATAGCTGCCGATTTTTCTGTAAGTCGGTCACCCGTTCGTGAAGCATTAAAATTACTAGCTTCTGAAAATATTATTCGCTTAGAAAGAATGGGCGCAGTTGTCATTGGTTTAACCGAGAAAGAAATTGAAGAAATATATGATGTTCGTTTACTTATAGAAACGTTTATCTTTGAGCGACTTGGAAAGATGGACACAAATGATTTAGTAAGAGAACTAAATAAAATAATGGAAATGATGAAAATCGCCATTAAGTATCATGATTCTGATGAATTTTCTTATCAAGATCTCTTATTCCATGAAACGATTATTCGAACCATTGAGCATTCCTACATCCTGATGATTTGGAATAATTTAAAGCCTGTTATGGAAAGCTTAATCCTTTTATCAATGCGTACTCGTTTCAAGGAAAAGTACGAAGACTTTGAACGGATTATTAAAAATCATGAGCTTTATATAAAAGCAATCGAATCAAAAGATCGAGCCCTCATGATTAAGGCCTTACATCAAAACTTTGATGATGTTCAAGGGAAAGTCGAAGACCTCTGGATGTCACAACAAATGTTATCTAAAGGAGTTGAGCAAGGACATGAGTAGCTATATGTTAGGTATAGATATCGGTACAACAAGTACGAAAGCAGTTTTATTTACTGAAAAAGGCGAAGTCATTCAAACTGAGAATATTGGTTATCCACTTCGCACACCGGATATATCCACAGCGGAACAAGATCCAGAAGAGATTTTTCAAGCAGTTTTACAAGCAATATCAAATATAACGAAACAGCATTCAGATAAAAACCCATCGTTTATTTCATTTAGCAGTGCTATGCATAGTGTCATTGCCATGGATGAAAATGATCAGCCGCTGACACCTTGTATCACTTGGGCAGATAATCGCAGTGAAGCATGGGCACATAAAATCAAAGATGAACTGAATGGCCATGCAGTTTATAGACGAACAGGAACACCTATTCACCCAATGTCACCATTAAGTAAAATTACATGGATTGTGAATGACCATCCGGAAATTGCTATTAGAACGAAAAAATATATTGGAATCAAAGAATATATCTTCAAAAAATTCTTTGATCAATATGTTGTTGATCATTCCATCGCCTCGTGCATGGGTATGATGAACTTAAAAACGCTAGATTGGGATGAGGAAGCTTTAAAAATTGCTGGTATAACATCAGCTCAATTATCTAAACTCGTACCAACCACCAAAATATTCAGCAACTGCAATCCAGATTTAGCCCAAAAGATTGGTATCGATTCCCAAACGTCGTTTGTCATTGGTGCCAGTGATGGGGTGCTTTCTAATCTAGGTGTGAACGCAATTCGGAAAGGGGAGATTGCTGTCACAATTGGAACAAGTGGTGCTATTCGGACCATCATTGATAAACCACAAACAGATAAAAAAGGAAGAATATTTTGTTATGCCTTAACCGAAAAACATTGGGTAATTGGTGGACCGGTAAACAATGGAGGGATGGTCCTTCGCTGGATTCGTGATGAACTTGCTTCATCAGAAGTAGAAACTGCGAAAAGACTAGGAATTGATCCATACGATGTATTAACTAAAATAGCAGAACGCGTGAGACCTGGTGCAGACGGATTATTATTCCATCCGTACCTCGCAGGGGAACGTGCACCATTATGGAATCCAGATGTACGTGGCTCCTTCTTCGGTTTAACGATGTCACATAAGAAGGAACATATGATTCGTGCAGCTTTAGAAGGTGTTATATATAATTTATACACTGTATTTTTAGCATTAACAGAATGCATGGATGGTCCTGTAACTCGTATTCAAGCAACAGGCGGCTTCGCAAGGTCTGACGTTTGGCGACAGATGATGTCCGATATTTTCGCATCTGAAGTCGTTGTTCCAAAGAGCTACGAAAGCTCTTGTCTAGGTGCATGTATATTAGGTCTCTATGCCACAGGAAAAATTGATTCTTTTGAAATCGTTTCCGAAATGGTTGGCAGTACCTACAAACATACACCGAAAGAAGAAGCAACAAAAGAATACAGACAATTACTGCCTATATTTATTAACCTATCAAGGGCACTAGAAGATGATTATACACGAATTGCAAATTATCAAAGAAATTTAATAAAGTAAAACTTTCATCAGTAATCTCCCATGCCTCGCTTCTATCTAAATCTCGAGGTGGTGGGGGCCTTACTGCCCACGAATAGCGGGATCAATACAAATACAGCTAAGATTAGGGGGGAACTACGATGCCATTAGTCATTGTAGCAATTGGGATTTTAGCATTACTTTTACTGATTATGCGCTTTAAATTAAATACCTTTATTTCATTAATCATTGTATCCGTCGGGGTTGCGTTAGCACTTGGAATGCCACCAGAAAAGATTTTTAAAACCATTGAAGCGGGATTAGGCGGAACACTTGGGCACTTAGCACTCGTTTTTGGACTTGGTGCGATGTTAGGTAAGTTGCTTTCAGATTCTGGGGGTGCACAACGCATTGCCATGACCCTTGTGAAAAAATTTGGTGAAAAGAACATTCAATGGGCTGTTGTGACTGCCTCATTTATTATCGGGATTGCATTATTTTTTGAAGTAGGATTAGTATTATTAATTCCGATTGTATTTGCAATTTCAAGAGAATTAAAAGTTTCTATCTTATATCTCGGTATTTCGATGGCAGCTGCTTTATCTGTAACACACGGATTTTTACCACCACATCCAGGACCAACTGCTATCGCTGGTGAATTGCATGCAAACATCGGTGAAGTATTACTTTACGGTTTTATGATAGCGGTTCCAACGGTTGTGTTAGCTGGACCTGTATTTACTAAACTTGCAAAAAAACTAGTACCTGAGGCGTTCACAAAAACCGGTAATATACAATCATTAGGTGAGCAGAAAGTATTTAAACTTGAAGAAACTCCTGGTTTTGGAATCAGTGTTTTTACCGCTTTACTGCCTGTTCTTTTAATGGCAGTCGCTACAATTATTACTTTGTTGCAAAAAACAATGGGATTCAAAGATAATAGTTTACTAGCAACGATCGAGTTTATTGGGAATGCGGATACTGCCATGTTGATATCCTTACTAGTTGCGATCTATACAATGGGATTGGCAAGAAATATTCCAATCAAAAACGTGATGGAATCTTGTACAACAGCGATCTCGAATATTGGGATGATGCTCTTAATTATTGGTGGAGGCGGCGCTTTCAAACAAGTATTAATTGATGGCGGCGTTGGTAACTATGTAGCCGAATTATTCAAAGGAACTTCATTATCACCGATCTTGCTCGCATGGATTATCGCTGCCATCTTACGTATTTCATTGGGGTCTGCTACGGTTGCTGCATTAACAACTGTCGGTTTAGTGATTCCGATGTTAGGTCAATCTGATGTTAACCTTGCTTTAGTTGTCCTTGCAACAGGGGCTGGTAGTTTAATTGCTTCACACGTGAACGATGCTGGTTTCTGGATGTTCAAAGAGTACTTTGGTTTAAGCATGAAAGAAACATTTGCAACATGGACTTTACTTGAGACTATCGTTTCTGTAGCCGGATTAGGGTTTACTTTATTATTAAGTTTATTTGTATAGATCTTTCTAAACAGTAAAAGGGATACGGAAGCTGTTTAATGTGATTTTTCATGATTGATTAATAAGGATGAAAATTTCTCTTTATTTTTTAACTTGATAGTGATGTGCCGTGTCCCTTTAACCTTTTGCACGAATACTGGCAGAGCCTATTGAAATGAAAAAGTTGGATTATTTGATTAAAATGTTATTTTAGGTATATATACTATAATACAGAGTAACATACATGGAAAGGAACGATAGAATATGGAAAAGTTACAAATTGGAGTTGTTGGTGTGGGCGTTATGGGAAAAAGCCTCGCACTTAACTTTGAGAGTAAAGGGTATTCTGTTGCCCTATATGATATTTCAAAGGAAAAAGTTGATGAAACCATTGAGGAAAACCGTGGTAAAAACTTAGTTGGTACTCATATAGTTGAAGAGTTTGTTAACTCACTCGAATCACCTAGAAAGATTTTATTAATGGTTAATGCGGGAGAAATTACAGATAAAGCGATTGATTCTCTAGTCCCTCACCTCGATAAAGGTGATATTTTAATTGACGGTGGTAATACATACTTTGTCGATACAATTCGCCGAAACAAACGTCTTGCCGAAGAAGGAATCAATTTCATCGGGGCAGGTGTGTCAGGCGGCGAAGAGGGTGCATTGAAGGGACCATCTATTATGCCCGGCGGACAGAAGGATGCATACGAAAAAGTAAAGGATATGCTTGAAAACATCTCTGCAAAAGTGAATAACGAGCCTTGCTGTTCTTATATCGGACCGAATGGGGCAGGACACTATGTAAAGATGGTTCACAATGGTATTGAGTATGGAGATATGCAATTAATTTGTGAAGCATATTTCTTCTTGAAACAAACACTAGATTTGACTGCAGAAGAGTTCCATGAAATATTTGCTGAATGGAATAAAGGTGAACTGAACAGCTATCTAATTGAGATTACAGCCGATATTTTCAAGAAGAAAGATGAAGAAACTGGTAAGCCATTAGTGGATGTTATTCTTGATACTGCAGGACAAAAGGGTACAGGGAAATGGACAAGTCAAAGCGCACTTGATTTAGGTATCTCTCTGCCTATTATCACGGAATCTGTATTTGCACGTTGCATTTCTGCTTTAAAAGAAGAGCGTGTGAACGCAAGCAAAGTTTTATCTGGCCCTAAAGATAAAACAGCAATTGGAGTTGAAAAAGCCGAATTAATTGAAGCGGTGCGCCAAGCTTTATATATGAGTAAAATTTGTTCTTATGCACAAGGATTCACGCAATTGAAGGCAGCTTCTGAGGAATACGATTGGAACCTTGATTTTGGCAGCATTTCTATGCTTTGGAGAGGCGGATGTATTATCCGTGCTGCCTTTTTACAGAACATTAAAGAGGCTTATGAGACTAACATTGACCTACCGAACCTTTTACTTGATCCATACTTTAAAGAAATTGTAGAGTCATATCAAGGTGGATTACGCCAAATTATCTCAATGGCGGTACAACAGGGCATTCCGATACCTGCATTTTCAGCAGCAATTTCTTATTATGACAGCTATCGTACTGCCAAACTACCTGCAAACTTGTTGCAAGCGCAGCGCGATTATTTTGGAGCGCATACGTATAAACGAGTAGATAAAGAAGGTACATTCCATACAAAATGGATATAAAATAATAAATGGACTAAGATTAAATTCTTAGTCCATTTTTCATTCCACAATTCGTAGGCTATAAGACTCCCACTGATGGAAGTTCTGGTTATGGTAATGAATTTTTAAAAGCGAACTACAGAAAACAAGGACTTGCTGATTACGATGATGTTATATCTGGAGTGGATGAACTAGTTGAAAAAGGGATTGTAGATAAAGATAGAGTAGGAGTTATGGGATGGAGTAACGGAGGATATATATCAGCTTTCTGTTCTACATTTAGTAGCAGATTTAAGGCAATTTCAGTTGGGGGCGGAATTACGAACTGGAGTACTCATTACGTAAATACAGATATCCCTTACTTCATTAGGATGCATTTAGGAAATACTCCATGGAATGATCCAGATATATATACGAAAACATCACCAATGACGTATATTAAATCAGCTTGTACGCCTACCTTAATCCAACATGGCGAAAAGGATGCAAGAATTCCAGTTACAAATGCATATGAGCTACATCAAGGATTAAGGGATATGGAAGTTGATACAGAATTAATGATATTTAAAGGAATGGCATATAGTCCTGATCAGCCAGGAATGAATGTAGCTATTATGAAGCAGAATTTGATGTGGTTTTCACATTATATTCTTGGAGAAAGTATGGAGGGTTTTAGTACTATATAATGGATATCCGCACAGGGATTATTCGTTGTGCAATCGGGCCAGATTGTTGTAAACTGCAAGTAAACCATTATTGAGAAGATTTAAGTGGTTATAAGGAAGCTTAATTCGGAGGACGAATATGACAGAGAATAAAAATGAGTTATCTGTAGAACGACGTGAAGAACTATTAAAAGTATTACAAGCCCGTTTTGAGAAAAACATGAACCGCCATGAAGGCCTTGAATGGGCTAAAGTTGAAGCGAAGCTGGCTACTAATAATGAAAAATTGTGGTCACTTAATGAAATGGAAGTAACAGGCGGTGAGCCGGATGTTGTTGGTTATGATGAAGAGAAGGACGAATATACTTTCTATGATTGTTCAAAGGAGAGTCCTAAAGGCCGTAGAAGCCTTTGTTATGATCTTGAAGCGTTAGAATCAAGAAAGAAGCATAAACCAGAAAATAACGCTATTGATGTGGCAGCCGCTATGGGTATTGAACTATTAACTGAAGAACAATATCGAGAGTTACAACAACTTGGAGATTTTGATATGAAATCATCAAGCTGGGTACAAACACCTTTAGATATTAGAGAACTCGGTGGTGCGCTATTTTGCGATTATCGCTTCGGGCATGTTTTCGTGTATCACAATGGGGCAGATTCTTATTATGCTGCCAGAGGTTTTCGTGGCTCGTTAAGAGTTTAAATTTGGAGTAAACAAAAAAGAGCCTATACGCAGGCTCTTTTTCTTATTTATATTTTAAGAGTAAACCGTTACTACGCAGTTTTACTTAATTTATATGTTCCGTGGTTGTTTTTACGGAAAATTTTTGGGAAAACATAGCCATCTAATCCAATACGTCCAGCGTTCTGTCCTGCAACTAAAATGAACATAGTCAAAATAAGCAGGTTTGGATTTACACTAACAGTTCCGCTTAATAAAAATGATAGATTCATTATGATTCCGAAAAATGCAGCTGTTTTTGTTAATCCGCCTAAAATCAAACCTAGACCTACTAAAATTTCTCCCCATTGAACTAAAAAGCTAAATAGGTCTGCGTTTGGAAGAACAAAATGTTGAAGAAAATCTGCCCACCAACTTTGTACTGCGGGGTGGTCACCTGATGCTTGAGCGATAGCGCCCTTTAGAAAACCACTTGCGTCAAAAGATTGTCCAAAGACTTTGCCTATTCCAGCAGCGAGCCATGTATACCCTATGTAAAGTCGTAAAAATAATAATATGAAAGTAGCACGTTTATCAGTTCTTAAAAAATTGATAACCATCGAAATCCCTCCAATATTGTATTTACAAGTTTATTATATATCCATTGTGAAAAAATTCACAATGGATATAATGTGAACAAATTTATGATTTTTTATTTATAAAATTGCACATAAAATATTGTGAAGTTTATTTTTGAAAATTAAGCAATAAATGAGAGATGGGAGCTATCTATTGTAGCGGATAGCTCCCGTAGTAAACAGGTTCATGTATGTTCTTTAAGTTCATCTGGGGGTTCCTTATTATTTCTCTGGTTTTATATAAGGAACAATTGGTGCAGTAACCCCTACAGAAGCACCACGAATAAATTCTTGATTTTCTAATGCCTTAAAGTTTTCCGTTTTTCCTGTTAGCATAACACCTAAAATTTTCACTTGATCGAATGGTTTGCCCTTGTTTGATTTTAAAAACTTTTGGATATCTTCGTGATATCCATCGTCATCGTATTGTTTAAGTGAATCAACGAACTCTTTGTACGCTTCTTTAGGAGAATTGTCTGGATTGAATCCGTAAACGGGCATACCAGCAGGTCCTTTGCTTTCATCTCCAATTGGTGAGGTCATATATAACCATACAATGTTTAAGTTGTCTGGAATTTTTTCTTTAATTTCTTGTAGTGTGTAGGGCTGATTGAAAGAGATAGCAACTTCGGCAACATAGTTGTTCATTTGTGAAACTTCTCCTAATTCATTTTGGACATCATCAAAATAGTCCTTAATAGCAGGATTATAAAATGTTGCAAATTTATTCTTTGTTTGTTTATCATACTCATAAAACTCTGTATTGGACCTAGACCAATAAAAACCAGGCGTTAATTCATTGGAATCAATATTGATACGGATCCAACCATAGGAGCTTGTTAATGTGTTCCATGGGACGATATAACCATTAATATTTTTGGAACGATTTGATATAATATTGCCGCCAAACATAGATGAATTACTCGTTACTTGAGAATCAATTTGTACATTTGGTTCTGCAATTGCATTATGTAAAAATAGTTGTTCGTGAAGTTTCGTAGAACTTTTGGCTGCGAAGTAATTGCCCACCTTATAAATGATAGGGATAAGTATGATGACAACGATAATAGAAGTAATGATGATTTTAAGTAACTGTTTCCTTTTAGCTTTTTTTAATGCATCTTTTAAAGAAGTATCCATTAAGGTTTTCCTCCTACTGTAGAATGAATTGTTTTACGTGCGCGATGTAACTTTTGTTTGACGCTGTTTACTCGAATATCTAGTATTAGTGCGATTTCTTCGTATGTAAAATCGTAATAATACTTTAAAAAGAAGGCTTCTTTGTATTCTAGTTTTATATCTTTTAATAGATAGAAAATCTCATCTTTATTTAAAACAGCATCTAATTCTCGGTCTGTATATTGTAGTTTTGAATAAATCTCTTCAGTTAAATAGATGTTTTGCTGCTCTTTTTTTCTCTTCAAGTCAATGTATTCGTTTAATGCAACCCTAAAAAACCATGGACGTATGTTATTCTCTGTTAGGTCATCTAGCAACGTATATACTTTATAGAAAGTATTTTGGATGATGTCTTCTGCGTCTTCTTTTATAGCCCCTTTCGCTAGTAATAGTTTGAACACTTCCTCCCCTAAATTGATAAGATAGGAGGTCAATATATTTTCTTTTCCCATCATTTTTCCTCCCTATACTTATACAACGAATAGGTAATCATAAATGTATACACTTAAATGAAAGTTTTGTTCTTGATACAAATAGAAAAGGCATATAACAATCATATGTTATATGCCTTTTCTATTATATATTTAGTAATTTATTTAGGTAATGTAAATTTAGCTTTTTTACCTTGTGAAATATCTTTAGCTTCTTTATTTCTCATAGGTCCTAACTCAATCTCAAAGCTTTTGTCTTTCCAAATCTTCTCATACTGCTCTTGATCTAAAATAAATACTTGCAGTAACTCTCCAGATGTTCCCGTTTTGACTGCAGCGTTATAGTCGTAATTTAGTAGCATACCTTCATTAATCGTATATTGTGTACCATCATTCACTCTCAATGTAGAGCTTATAGGAGATAGTGAAACGTCTTGAGTATCTTTGTTATCAAGCTTGAATTTCACTGTTAATAGAACAATACCATTTTTGAAATTTGCAAAGCGTGGAGCTTCGACGGAATTTGGTGTGAATTGAGTAAATTGGTATCCGTCTAATGTAACATGAACAGCACCTAATTCTTGGCTGCTATTAATACTTGATTTCTCTTTTAACATTTTTTTATCGCCCATGTTATTAGCCGTAGCTTTATCTTGGTAGAAAGTTTTATCTGTTGCAACCTTCTCAGCACCTTGTTTATTTAAACTTAATGAAAAGCTTCCAGGGCTTCCGATTGGAGCATCGAATTTTCCTTTATTAGCTTGTGCAGTTGGGACTGTGACTGAGACTGTTGAGAGACTTGAAATTTTTTCTAGATCATCTTTTCCGAATGGATACGCGATATAACCAGAAATAGTTTCTCCTGCTTTTACTAAGTAATCATTCGTTGGAGCAAGCTTAGTTGGTAGCTGATCTTCTTTTGGAATTAAGTCTTTATAGTTACTATATACTTTCTGAGCACCAGTAAATGACATGTCCAATGCTGGCATATAATAAATATCTTTAGCTGAACTATTTTTTACGCTATAGTTCACAAGAATAACTCCGCCCTCTGTTTGACGGTTAAATGGAATGTTAAAGTCCGTATGGAATCCATTTAATTCAACTAATGTATAGCTGTTCATCGATACTGAAACATCTTCAGCTTTATGGACTTGTGGTTCCTTATTTTCAAAAAGAACTTTTGTTTTACCACCTGTTTCTTTTTCCATGTAGGAAATAAGTTTAGAATAATCGCTGGAGCTAGTAGCGGTATTTTCCGTCTTTTTATCTTCAGTTTTCTTATTTTCGGATTTTTTATCTTCAGGTTTATTTTCTTTCGTCGTATCCGTTTTTTCTGTTTTGCTTTCTTTTGTTGCATTCTCTTTTTGTTCTTTATTTGTCGTATCGCTTTGACCACAGCCGGTTATTACAAAAGCTGCTACGATTATTGCAGAAAATAAAGAAAGTAATTTTTTTGACATGTTTCTTCCCCCTATTTGTATAAAACTAAACTCTCACATTAGCCCCACGTTTTATTATAAGAAGGCTAGTCAATATTTACCAGTGTTTTTTTCTGATTATTTCCATTATTTAAATATTATAATATAATAAATTTGATGGAAGTTTGGAATGGAATATTGGTTTTTATTTTTTATCATTTAAAATATTACATCATATTGTTAAGATAGAAATAGAGGTATATGGAAAGGAGACAAGGACTCAATATGTGGATGAACTTGTAATGATTAGAAATTAGATAGATGAATTTTTCTCTCATAAGTGAGGGGTTATTTAGCTATCTGTAAATCATGCAAGGATTGCATATTTGGCTTGTGCATCCCCTTTGTAAGGATAGATACGTATGTGGGGAAATTCATATCTCTTATATAAAATATGCGTCCTTTAAAATTGGAGGAGTATATGATGAATCAATTAAAACATAAAGTAGCAGTTGTTACAGGTGTAAGTCGTCTAGATGGTATAGGTGCAGCAACTTGTAAAGAATTAGCTGAAGCAGGATACGATATATTTTTTACATATTGGACAGCTTACGATAAAGAGATGCCTTGGGGCGTTGATCAAAGTGAACAAATACAATTACAAGAAGAGTTACTAAAAAATGGTGTGAAAGTATCGAGTATGGAGTTAGATTTAACTCAGAATGATGCACCGAAAGAGCTTATAAATAAAGTTACTGAACAACTAGGCTACCCCCATATATTAATTAATAATGCAGCATATTCTACGAATAATGATTTCTCTAATTTGACTGCTGAAGAACTGGATAAGCATTACATGGTAAACGTTCGTGCGACTACATTGTTAAGTAGTCAATTTGCCAGAGGATTTGATAAGAAATCTGGTGGTAGAATTGTGAATATGACGTCGGGACAATTCCAAGGGCCTATGGCGGGAGAACTAGCGTATGCAACAACGAAGGGAGCTATTGATGCTCTAACTAGTACGTTGTCAGCAGAAGTAGCTCATTTAGGAATAACAGTGAATGCAATTAACCCAGGTCCAACCGATACAGGCTGGATGACTGAAGAGATAAAGCAAGGATTAAAACCGATGTTTCCTTTTGGAAGAATTGGTGAACCAAAGGATGCAGCAAGACTCATTAAGTTTTTAGTAAGTGAAGAAGCAGAGTGGATTACGGGGCAAGTTATTCATTCAGAAGGTGGATTCAAAAGGTAAAAAGAAGGTATCTCACCCTGGTGAGATACCTTCTTTTTTAATCCTTATATATTTTATTTTAAGGTAATCGAAACGTTTCCTTTTTTATGCCCTTTTTCCACATACATATGAGCTTCAGCAATTTCTTCTAATCGGTAAGTTCTATCAATAACAGGTTTTAAATGTTCTGTTTCAGTTAGTTTTTTTAGTAGAATCATATCCTCTTTACTTACCTTTGCCATCATTCCATTCACAGATACATATTTTCCATTGGGTGTTAATGTATTTGTACAAAGGGATTTTTTATACTTCCCAACTGCATCAAATATAATATCGTAGCGCTCGCACCCCTTAGTAAAATCTTCTTTCGTATAATCAATTACTTTATCAGCCCCTAAAGATTGAACGAGTTCAAAATTTGAATTACTACAAACAGCCGTAACGGTCGTACCAAAATATTTAGCAAGTTGTACGGCAGCTGTTCCTACTGATCCAGATGCGCCATATATTAGTACTTGTTGCCCCTTTTTTATCCGGCCTTTTCTCAGAAAATGCAACGCTGAAGTTCCACCAAAAGGAATAACTGCCGCTTCTTCATACGTTACATTGGTAGGTTTTAATGTTATTAATCCACTTTCATGCACGCATGTGTATTCGGCATAACCACCAAGATTGAGTTCTGTTAATGCAAAAATTTGATCCCCTTTTTTAAATTGAGTTACATCTGTCCCAATATCCTCTATCTCTCCTGCTAATTCTACGCCAAGTATAGGGTTTCTCGGTTTTCTAAGTCCTAATATAAGTCGCATAGGAATCCAAAATAATAGAGGGCTATTAAATCCGCGTATTTTACAATCTCCAGTCGATACACTTGTTGCGTGAATTTTAACTAATACTTCGTTCTTTTTAGGTATAGGTTTCTCTATATTTTGAAGCTGAAGAACGTTAGGTGGTCCATACTGTGTGCAAATGATCGCCTTCATAATGTCCTCCTGAAATGAGTTGTCGTTATTTACATCATATTTAAAATCTTTATTAAACATGTCGCTATATAGCGAGTATAGATTAAAAATTATATAGATTTCATAGGAAAAGAGGTGATATTATTTTGGGAAAGGGGGCAACAGTATGAAAAAAATTATTTTTGTTTCAAGTTTAGTACTTGCAATCAGTCTAGGGGTAGGGTGTAGTAATGAGAAAACAGCAAAGACGGATGAGCCGAAAAAAGAATCCGTTCAAAAAGAAAAGGAATTAACGGCGAAAGATGTTTTCAAGAAAACGAATGAAGCTTTTAAAAATGAAGAACATGTAACGATGACATATGGTGTAGGGGTAAAAGCTGAGGGGACAGAGATGGATATATTAAAGGCTAAGATGCAATTAGAGCCAAAGACAAAGAATTCTCGTTCTGAAATGAATATTTCCGGTACAGATGTTGTAGTGTATACTGTGGATGGTAAAGTTGCTGGTGAGGTAAAAAACCCTAATACAGGAGAAGTTATAACCGTACCAGAGGAGCAATTAAACGCTGGTGGAATGAAAGCGACTCAAGATATTATAGATAAATTAGAAGTACCGGAAGTAGTTTTAGATAAAATGAAGCTGGAGAAAAGCGGAGATAAATATAAACTGAAATTTACATTAAAAGGGCAAGAAACAGAAAGTATGTTAACTAGCATGGATGAAACGCAGAAGAAAATGTTACAAGCACAAAATGCGAAGATAGAAGAAGTGGATGCAGAATATATCATTACAAAAGATTTTAAATATGAATCAGCAAAGATAGACATGATTATGAGTAGTAATGGCAAGGATAAAGCACACATTATTACGAACGCAAAATATACGTCGTATGAAAAGTTTGACCCAATACAATTGCCAGCAGCAAAGTAACAGTTTTGATAAGGAGGGACCTAAAATAAGGTCCCTCTTTTTTGTATTCTTTCTTCATAGGAAAATAGGTACAATATAAAGAGGAAAAGATGTAGAAGAGGAGAGTGTCATTTGAAAAAAGGAAAGATAGCGGTGGTCATTGTAGCATATACAGTGTTGCTTGCAACGTCTGTACATACATATAAAAAACAACTCGATCATCCTATTATGAGTGATGTAGGTAAATTGCTTCCGACAAAAATAAAACGTGTTGAAAGTGCTACTGATGAGCAATCGTTAATAAAATTAGTGCAAGATGCGAATGTTTCTGGAGAGAAGATTTCTATTGCTGGTATGCAACATAGTCAGGGCGGGCAGACGTATTATCCACATGGTACGATGCTTGATATGAAAGGGTATAATAAAATATTAGAATTTGATCCAGAGAAGAAGCGCATTACAGTTCAAAGTGGTGTCACGTGGAATGATATTCAGAAGAAAATAAATCCATATGGTCTTGCAGTTCAAGTTATGCAATCTCAAAATATTTTTACGGTTGGCGGTTCATTAAGTGTAAATGTACATGGTCGTGATATTCGTCATGAAGCATTGATTGATACAGTAGAGTCGTTTAGATTGCTAATGGCGGATGGTACGGTGCGTAATGTAAGTAGAGAAGAGAATGCAGATTTATTTCCTTACGTCATTGGCGGTTACGGGTTATTTGGTGTCATTTTAGATGTGACCTTAAAGTTAACAAATGATGAATTATATGAAACGCATACGAAAATGCTAGATTATAAAGAATACACGTCTTATTTCAAAGAAAAAGTGAAAAAAGATGCTAATGTTCGTATGCACTTAGCTCGTATTTCTGTTGCTCCAAATTCATTCTTAAGAGAAATGTATGTGACAGATTATACATTGGCACAAAATCAAAATATGAGGGAAGAGTATAGTGAACTAAAAGAAGAAACTATTATAGCAGCGCCGAAATTTTTACTTGGATTATCACGTTATAGTGATTGGGGAAAGAATACGTTTTGGGATATACAAAGAAGTTATTTTGAACGTACAGATGGAAAGTATGAGACGCGAAATAATGTTATGAGGTCAGATAGTGCCTTTATGGAATATGAAAACCCGAATAGGACAGAGGTGTTACAAGAATATTTTGTGCCTATAGATTCTTTTACGGAATACATAGATGATTTACGTAACGTATTAAATGAAGAAGAGTTTAATTTGCTCAATATTACGATTCGTTACGTGGAAAATAATGGAAATTCGGTTTTATCCTATGCGAAAGATGATATGTTTGCACTGGTTCTTTTAATTAATCAAGGGCGTTCTGAAAATGAGATAAAGAAGACAGAGAATGTTATTCAGAAAATGATTGATGTTACGTTAAAGCATAACGGTAGTTATTATTTACCGTATTATTCTTATCCAACGAAAGAGCAGTTAAAGAGAGCATACCCTCGTATAGAAGAATTTCTTGGGAAGAAAAAAGAAGCGGATCCAAAAGAGAGATTTGTGAATTTATTTTATAGGGAGTATACGAAATGACATATAGAAGATTTATAGCTTCACAAAGCATTATTATGATGGCGGGAAGTATGGTGTTTCCTTTTTACATTCTATTGCTCCGGAATGTTGGAAATAGCTTTTCGCAGTTTGGCTGGGCTTATGGTTTATTTGCCTTAACTTCAGCACTTGTATACCCGTTAGTAGGAAAACTGTCTGATCGAGTAGGCGATCAAAAATTATTAATTATATATGCCTGGACCATGGCAATATTAATGCTTTGTTTTCCTATTGCAACAGAAGTATGGCATGTATACATTCTTCAAATTTTAATGGGTATTTTAGGGGCTGTGCAGCGTAATACGGAGAAGACTTCGTTAGCACGAAAAGTTGTACAAGAAAATGCTGGTTATGAGATTGGAAAATATCATGTGTGGACATCGATTGGAGGAGCAGTAGCAATTATTGCAACAGGATATTTAGTAGATTTCTTTACGATCGGCACGATTTTTTATATTGCATCTATCTTATATGTAGTGAGCGGAGTTGTATTAAGTAGTAAAAAAATATAACAATTCCCATTTTTACCTGAATAACCTTTATTTGTTATACTAAAGAGGAAGACAAAAGAAAAGGGGACATTGCCTTTGATGAAATTTTTAATTTTAGCTATTCTCACTTTGTTTTTGATCCCATGGACAAGAAGAAGCGGTAGTAAACTTCGAGCAGTGGATAAGAAAGGGGATGAGAAGGTTGTAAAGGGTAAGAAATCATCTATTTTAGTTATTCCAGTTTTATTTTGGATAGGTATTGCAATCTATGAATATTTTTGGCTAATTGATGATCGAGTGGATTCAATTCTTACTCATTATTCTGTTGCAGTAGCGATTTTAATTGGGCTTGTTTTATTTTCCCAAGATCAAATAGGTAAATTAGAAGGTACGTTAAAAGGACTTCTAATGCTTGTTTTACTTGCAAGTTACGGCTACTTTGGTTATTTGCACGATATAGTAATCTCGCAAAAGAAATATGATTCTGTTGTAAAGGTAGAGAAAGATATTTCAGAGCCATTTACTGAAAATGATCAGCCATTTACAGTGCCGCCAAAGACAGCGGAAAATAAGATGAAAAAAGTATTTGGGGATATTCCGAAAGTAGCTTATTTTGAGCTAGGAGAATTAACGCCACAAATGGTAAATGGCGAGGCTTTATATGTAGCACCGATTGAAGTTTCAGGATTTTTTAAAGCACGTAAAGCTGAGACAATTCCAGGGTACGTCACGATGTCAGGTACGAATCCTGATGCAGAAGCAAAGCTGCACCTTGGTTATAAAATGAAATACGTGCCAAGCATGTTTTTCGGAAATAATTTAGAGCGTGTGGTAAGGCAAGCAGAACCAAATTTAATCTTTAAAGGAAAACCTAAATTTGAAGTGGATGATAAAGGGAAACCGTATTATACAATGACGTACGGTGAATTTATTTCAGGAAGATCTGGATTTGAGGTAGAGGGCGTTGTAGTAGTAGATGCACAAACAGGCGAAGTGAAAAGATACGATAAAGGAAAGGCACCTAAATTTGTTGATGGCGTATTAAATCACGAGACTGCATCTACGTTAAATACGTACTTCGGTAAATATATTCACGGATTTTGGAATACAAAATTCTCGCAAACTGATATGAAGATCCCGACTGAGTGGGGAACGAAAGAAGGAGTTACACCGATTTTCGGTAAGGATGGAACACTATATTACTTTACTGATTTCACTTCTCCGAAAGAAGGAGTAGATTCTGCGTTAGGTTACTCACTCATTGATGCGCGTACAGGTAAGTTGTATTACTATAATGGAAAAGAAGTAAAGGGAATTATGGATGGTTCGGCTGCTTCGGAAGTCGTGGATAATTCCTTTAAGAGAGAAAAGTGGCATGGAACAATGCCGGTTATTTATAACGTGTACGGTAAACCTTCTTGGATTGTACCTGTTATTGATGATGGAGGGTTAGTACGTGCCCATACTGTTATCTATGCTTCTAATGCGAAAATATTTGCAACAGGTTCGACGCAAAAAGAAGCGCTTGAGAATTATAAAAATGCGCTGAGTGGAAGCGGAGATTCATTTAGACCGACTTCAAATGGAAAAGAGGCGCAAAAAGAAGGCGTTGTACAACGTGTATATAAAGAAAAATCAGGTGAAAATACAATCGTGTACGTACTGTTAGAGAATGAACAAAAAGTATTTATGATACCTGTGAAGAAATTCCCATATGCTATGTTTACAGAAGTGGGAGATCCAATTCAAATCACATATTTAGATACAGGAGAGGCGATGTCTTCCGTATCCAAATTTACAAATAGTAATTTGAACAAGTAAAGCGATAGAAATTCTATCGCTTTTTTTACAGAATTAAACAGGAAAATGCGCTATACTTGACGTATGTTTATGTTGTAACTATAATTGTTACGATTTAGTATATATAGGAAAGGGTGAACGAAAAAAGTGAATGAAGTTAATCAGGAAATATATAAGCCTGTAAAGATGAACAGGTTATGGATGATTCTTGTATTAGGAACACTTACGGCAATTGGGCCATTATCTATTGATATGTATTTGCCTTCGTTACCAAAGTTAACGGATGACTTGCAAACAGGTGCATCCCTAGCGCAGCTTACATTAACAGCTTGTTTGCTTGGGCTTTCAGTAGGACAATTATTTGTTGGCTCAATTAGTGATATTTATGGAAGACGCAAACCTCTTATTATTGCTCTCATTATTTATGTTGCTTCTTCTTTACTTTGTGCTGTTGCGCCATCTATTTGGACTTTAGTGTTATTACGCTTCCTACAAGGAGCTTCAGGATCAGCCGGGATTGTTATATCACGTGCAATGGTACGTGACATGTATTCAGGTTCTGAAATGACGAAATTCTTCTCATTGCTTATGTTAGTAAACGGAGCAGCACCTATTTTGGCACCAATTATAGGGGGACAATTATTACAGTTCACAACGTGGCGCGGTGTCTTTATCGTTCTCGGGGCAATAAGTGTATTTATGTTAATATCAGCTACTTTCGTATTACGTGAAACATTACCTCCTGAAGAAAGAGAAACAGGCGGTTTGTCAGGGACGTTAGCGACGTACGGAAAACTATTAAAGGATCGTTTGTTTATGGGATATGCATTGTCACAAGGATTAGTAACAGCGGCAATGTTTGCTTACATTTCGGGATCGCCATTTGTATTGCAAAATATATACGGGGCATCACCACAGCAATTTAGTTTATTCTTTGCGATTAACGGTATCGGTATTATTATTGCTAGTCAGGTAACGGGTCGTTTAGCAGGGAAAGTGAATGAGAAGACATTATTTGTCTCTGGTATCATTATTGCAGCTGTTGGTGGTTTATCTTTATTACTAACAATCTTACTAGGGATAGGGTTAATTGGTGTTTTATGCTCGTTATTCCTTGTCGTATCAAGTGTTGGGGTTGTCTCAACAACTGGGTTCTCATTAGCGATGAGAAATCAAAAACAAGCTGCAGGAACAGCATCAGCTTTATTAGGCTTATTACAGTTCATTTCAGGAGCGCTTGTTGCACCGCTAGTAGGTATAGGTGGAAGTAACACGGCATTACCGATGGGTGTTGTAATAGCTCTTTGTGAAATTGGTGCGGTACTATGCTATTTATTTATGGCTAGAAGAAGTGAAAAGCAGTTTGAACTGCAAGCAAGACAAAATTTAGAGGCTTAACAAAAAAGAACTGATTCAAAGGGAATATTTGAATCAGTTCTTTTTTCATTTCTTTGAAATACCTCATATAGTTTTGTAAGGTGCTGTAGTAAAGCAGTGCAAAAGTTATTTGTATAAAGTGACGATACTGTGACAAACATGTTGGTATATATATTATGATGTCGTCTTAAGTGTAAAAAGTAGGATGTTCTCGGTATAATAACAAGTGGAGATAAAAGAAACTATAATGAGTAGTAGCTGTAGATAAAAGGAGAAGAAGAGATGAAGAAGGTTTTGGGTATTGCTGTAATGGGAAGTATGATCCTTCTAGCAGGATGTAATGGAAATAAGGATACGAAAGAACCGAAAGAAAAGGTAGAGCAATCTACAGAACAAACAGAAGAAATGAAAGAATACCGTGCAGTACATGAAAAATACGATTTGAAAATGAATAAAGAAATTAATAATGCACTGCAGTTATTTGAAGTGGCAAAAGAAAAGGGCGGTAAGGAAATAACGACTGCTACATATAAAGAAGATGTGCAAAAGGTAACAACGAGCATGTTAGAAGATATTGATCATATACGAAAAGAAATTCGTGTTCCGAAGTCGAAAGAGCAAGAACATGAGGTATATGTTGGTTTCTTGAATGAATCGGAACAAGCAATGAAAAAATTACAGAAGTTAGCTAAAGAAGAAGATTCATCGTTGATTCGTGATATAGAAATTAATTTTGCAACAGCATCGACATACTATAAACGTTTTCAAGCAGAAACGAAAAAATAACCTTGCCTATGCAAGGTTATTTTTTCTTCTTGCCATCTCCATCTTCATCCTCGGATACTAATATCTTCTGTTCTTCGTGAAATTCGGAAATAGTTTGCCCGGTAATATTATCAAAGGGGGTGTAAAAAGAGGTAATGCTTTTCTTTTTAATGAAAAGCTTATAAAATCCAATGATAACAAGTATAACGATTGTTAATGGTAATCCTATAGTTGTTAGAAGTAAGGGATCCATCATATAACTCCTTTCATATCGTTTTTTTTTATTATAGGCGAAAAACTGTAATTTAGATAAATACACTATTAAAAACTGATTTTTCTAAATATATCCAATTTGATTGACTTTTCATTTTTTCAGAATTATAATTCGAAATATACAATTTGAACCAAATAATAATATAGCAATTTACTTATCCAGAGAGGTAGAGGGACTGGCCCTATGACACCTCAGCAGCGGGTTCTGTAATAGGAACACCGTGCTAATTCCAGCAAGCAAGTCTTGAAAGATAAGTGATAGGCCTTTGTTTATTAAGCCTTGATCTTATTTTTTAAGATCAAGGCTTTTTGTATTCTAAAAAGAGAAAGGGAGTAATGGAAAAAGTACGTTCATAAAACTAAGTAAATATATGTGTTTAGGGGGTTATTGGAGTGTATGTAATTAAAAAATTATCGGTTATGGTGTTCACACTATGGGTTATTACGACAGTGACATTTCTAATTATGCATATTATTCCGGGAGATCCATTTTCATCAGATGCAAAGATCTTTCCGGAGGAAGTTGTGCAAAATATGAGAGCGAAGTATCACCTTGATGAACCGTTATGGAATCAATATGTTGCTTATTTAGACGGCGTAGTTCATTTTGATTTTGGTGAATCTGTTCAATCAACCGGGCAAGGTGTATCAGAAATCATAACAACTGGCTTTGGTCCATCAGCAATTATTGGTTTACAAGCACTTATTATTTCATTGCTAGTCGGAATTGCTGCAGGTACATTTGCTGCTCTCTATCATGGGAAGGTAATTGATTACGGTGTAAGTTTACTTGCCATCCTCGGTATTTCTATTCCAAGTTTTATTTTAGCACCACTATTTATACAAATATTCGCTATTCAATTCGAGCTCTTACCAGTAGCCTCTTGGGGTACATTTGAACATACAGTATTGCCATCCTTTGCATTAGCGTTAGGACCAATCGCAGTGATTACAAGATTTGTTCGCTCTAATATGATTGAAGTTTTGCAGAGTGATTATATTAAGTTAGCGAGAGCGAAAGGTATACCGATTAAGAAAATTATTATAAGACATGCTCTTCGAAATGCAATTGTTCCAGTGCTTACATTTGTTGGGCCGTTAATGGCTGGACTTTTAACAGGGACTTTCGTTATTGAAAAGATTTTTTCAATTCCTGGTCTCGGAAAATATTTTGTAGATAGTATTTTTAATCGAGATTATCCAGTGATTATGGGAACAACCATTTTTTATAGTGCACTTTTAATTGTATGTATTTTTATTACAGATATTATTCATCGTATTGTTGATCCACGTATTCGTTCTATTACGTAAGGAGGGAGATGTTTAGATGGAGGCTTATGAAATTAATGACCAGTTATTAACAAATGAAGAGAAAAAAGAATTAACAATAAATAAAGATCAGCAAAAGATTAGCCGAAAGAAAGAAGTGTTTCGTAAGTTTGTATCGAATCCAATCGCAGTTTTAGGATCAGTGACGTTATTACTCATTATTGTTTTTTCACTTGTTGGTGAAAGTTTAACGCCATTTACTGCGAGTGAACAAGTAAAAGAGGCGACAAATTTACCACCTAGTAGTGAGCATTGGTTCGGAACAGATGATTTGGGAAGAGATATTTGGGCGCGTACTTGGGTTGGTGGGAAGATTTCGTTAGTAGTTGGATTAGTGGCAGCTGCTCTTGATATAGGACTTGGTGTGCTAATTGGAGGATTTAGTGGATATGTGAGAGGGCGCAATCGCCTTGGGACATTAATTGATGAGTGGATTATACGAGGAATCGAAGTGTTATACGGTATCCCGTATTTATTAATTGTTATTTTACTATTAATTGTTATGAAACCAGGTCTTTTTACCATTATCATCGCCCTTGCATTAACAGGATGGATTGGTATGGCACGTCTCGTTAGGGCGCAAGTCTTATCTTTAAAACAAAGAGAGTTTGTTATTGCAGCGGAGCGATTAGGTACATCACATATGAAAATTATATACGGGCACTTAATTCCGAACTTAACAGGCATTATTATCGTAAATTTATCATTTACAATTCCAGCAGCTATTTTTTCAGAATCATTTTTAAGCTTTATCGGACTAGGAGTGCAATCACCGGCAGCAAGCTGGGGGACGATGACGAATGATGCGCTTGGGACATTACTAAGCGGGGAATGGTGGCAGCTATTCTTCCCAGCAATCATGATTGCGCTCATTATGTTCGCATTTAATGCGATTGGTGATGGTTTACAAGATGCAATTGATCCAAAAATCGTAAAACAGAATCGAAAGGAGAAAAAACATGGGACAGCTCTTATCTTTAGAAAACGTAACGTTAGCCGTTGAAAAAGAGAATAGTAAACAAGCAATTGTGAAACATGTTTCCTTTTCTATTAACGAAGGTGAAATTGTTGCACTTGTAGGAGAAAGTGGCTCAGGGAAAAGTGTTACAGCACAATCTATTATCGGCTTAAATCAAGAATCAATTCATATTGATGATGGAAATATATCTTTTGAATCAGAGGAATTAACGAATCTACAAGAATCAGAATGGAATCAAATTCGTGGGAAAGATATTGCTTTTATCTTTCAAGACCCACTTTCATCTTTAAATCCGACGATGAAGGTGGGAAGGCAAATTACAGAGGTGATTTTGCAACACGAAAAGAAATCGAAAAAAGAAGCAAAAGAAATTGCGATTAACTTATTAAATGATTTAGGGATACATGAAGCAGAGAAACGCTTTGAACAGTACCCACATCAATTAAGCGGAGGCATGAGGCAACGTATTTGTTTAGCGATCGCATTTGCCTGCCACCCAAAACTCGTTATTGCGGATGAACCTACGACAGCGTTAGATGTAACAATTCAAAAGCAAATTATGGAGTTATTAAAGGAAAGAAAGGAAAAGCAAAATACGAGTATTTTACTAATTACGCACGATTTAGCACTTGTACGTGAAGTAGCGGATCGAGTAGTTGTCATGTATGGAGGACGTGTTGTTGAAAAAGGAACGATAGAGGAAGTGATAGGCTCCCCTAAACATCCATACACAAAAAGCTTATTACAAGCAATTCCCAATATGGATGATTCTGAAAAAGTATTACGTGCAATAGAAGGGACGACACCTTCCATTGAGACGTTAAATAGCTTTGGTTGTCCTTTTGTAAATCGTTGTCCAGTAGCGATAAAAGAATGTATTCATCGTTTCCCAGAGAGAACAATATATTCCAAGGAGCATAGTTCACATTGCTGGCAACATGTTCTGGAGCATAATAAGGCGAAATCAAAAGAGAAGGTGAATGCCTCATGACGACAGATTTAATTACTGTAAAGCAAGTAACGAAAACGTATGGAAGTAAAAATAAAGAAATCGCAGCGTTAAAAGACATATCACTTGCGATCCCTAAAGGAACAACGCTTGGCATTATTGGAGAAAGTGGTTCAGGAAAAACAACACTTGGTAAGCTCATAGCTGGGATTGAGAGTCCAACGTCTGGTGAAATTGATTATAACGGTCAAGTCGTTCACAAGTTGAAGGCAGCTCATAAACGTGATTTCTTACAGAAAGTACAGTTTATTTTTCAAGATTCCACAGCAGCATTAAATCCGCGCTGGAAAGTACGCGATAGCGTAACGGAAGGTTATATTTCATTCGGTTTAGGTGATAAAGGATTAAAGGATAAAGTAGCAGGTGATGCGCTAGAACGTGTGGGGTTAGATAGACGATATATCGATCGCTATCCGCACGAATTTAGCGGAGGACAACGTCAACGAATTGCTATTGCAAGAGCGTTATTGTGTAAGCCAGAAGTATTAATTCTTGATGAACCAATTTCAGCCTTAGATGTTTCATTGCAAATTCAAATTGTACATCTGCTGCAAAAAATCCAAAAAGAACAAGGTTATACATATTTATTCATCGCGCATGATTTACCGATGGTTCACTATTTATGTGAAAAAGTAGCTGTCTTATACAAAGGAGAACTTGTTGAATTTGGAAATACGGACGAAGTATTCCGTAATCCACAACATTCTTATACAAAAACACTATTGGCATCAACACCAAAAATTTCAGGTTAAAGGAGAATGTAGGATGAAGAAGTTTTTACTGTTTGTCATTATGACTGTTTTAGCAATTACTTCTGTCGCTTGCGGTAAGAAAGAGACGCAAAAGGCGAGTGCTGGTAAGGGAGAAGGAGATCGATTAGTAACGAATATTGGTAGCGATCCATATACACTTGATTCCGCTATCGCGACAGATAGTACTTCAGGTTATGTAATTGGACATTTATTCTCAAGCTTATATACGCAAGATAGTGATGGGAAATATCAAAATGAATTAGCAGAGAAAGAAGAAGTAAATGCTGATGGAACTGAGTATACAATTCATTTAAAGAAAGATATTAAATGGTCAGATGGTTCTGCTATTACAGCAAATGATTTTGAATTTGCATGGAAGCGATTATTAAATCCGAAAACGGGTTCTATGAATGCGACAGAAATGTATTTTATTAAAGGGGCAGAGGCATACAATACTGGAAAAGGTGAAGAAGGACAAGTTGGCATTCAAGTCATTGATCCTCAAACATTAAAGGTAACACTTGAGCACCCAGTGTCTTCTATTAAACAAAAGTTAGCAAGCTCATTATTCATTCCATTATCTAAAAAATCAATTGATGATAATAATAAATTAAAAACAGATCCAAAAGAGTTAATTACGAACGGACCATTCACATTAAAAGAATGGAAGCATAATCAGGCTATTACAGTACAAAAAAATAAAGAATACTATGATAAAAAGGTAACATTAAAAGAAATTGAGTTTCGTATTATTCCAGATTCTAAAACAGCGTACCAATTATACAAATCAAAAGAATTAGATGTACTAAGTGGTTTACCACAAGAGATGATTGAGAAAGAAAAAGGAAATAAAGAATACAAGCGTGTTTCAGGATTTTCATCTTATATTTATTCGTTTAACGTAGAAAAAGAGCCGTTCACAAATGCGAAAGTACGTAAAGCATTCTCGTTAGCAGTTGATCGTAAGTTTATTGTTGAAAAACTGTATAAAAACAATGCACAAGAAGCAAATGCATTCGTTCCAGAAGGAGCAAAAACACAAAGTGGGCGTGATTTCCGTAAAGAAAAAGGTGGTTACGTTAAATTTGATCCAGCAGAAGCGAAAAAATTATTAGAAGAAGGCATGAAAGAACAAGGCTGGTCTACATTACCTGAAGTAACATTAAAGTTCACTACAGATACACAACATAAAAAAGTAGCAGAAGCAATGCAAGAAATGTTTAAGAAAAATCTTGGCGTAGATATTAAATTAGAGAATAAAGAGTGGAAGAGTTACATCGACACATATAAGCAAAGTGATTTCCAATTAGCTTATATGGGATGGGGCGGTTCTCTATTAGATCCAATTACTAAATTAGATTTATATGCAGGTGATGGTCCAAACAATTATGCAAAATGGCATAATAAAGAATTTGATGCTTTAGTGAAGGAAGCAGAAGTTGAACAAAATGAAGATAAGCGTTTTGACTTATTGCATAAAGCGGAAGATATTATGTTTACAGATTCACCATTAATTCCAATTATATTCCCGTCGGATTCCTATTTACAAAAACAAATGGTATCTGGACTTCAATATTATGTTGGCTCTAAACCAGATTTAAGATATGCAAAAATAAAGAAGTAGGCAACTGCCTACTTCTTTATTTTATTTCTCTTTTATATTCTTTTTTCGTTCCATCAGAGAAGACAACTTCTAACTCGAATTTTTGATAGTCTTTATCAAGTTTGAACACGTTCACTACTTGATCGATTACTTCTTGGTCAGCAGTATCTTTATCAAATTTTAATTCTTGTAGAAGTGGGCTTAATTTTGTAATAGCCTCGTCTCCTGTTAATTTTACATCTGCTTTATGATCTTCAATTTTTGCTTCCATTTTCTTATCAGCTGCTACATTTTTATAATCAGCTTCGTAGTCTTTCTTCGTATCTTGATAGTCTGCATCTAAACTAAATTCATTAAAATTAAGTTTTAAATCTGCAGGAGCTTCATTTTTTGCTTCTTCAGTTGTTTTCTTATTCGAAGTTGTATCTTCTTTTGCAGGAGCTTTACATCCTGTTAATGCAGGTACTAGCATAAGAGCTAATAAAACTGATAGTAGAATTCTCATTATAAATTCCTCCTTATGTAAATTCGTTCTATACAAGTTTTTCCCAAAAACATGTAATTATGTATGTGTTGAAAATAAATTATTATTCTGTAGTCACAAGGGCTAATCCGCAATTTAAATCAAAAAAGATTTGTATGTATATGGTAAATTGAAGTTGTGAGGGAGGGACTAACATGCATGAAGAGTATAAAGAGATAATAAAAAAATCAATTGAATATATAGAGAATCACTTACATGAGGAGCTTACAACAGAAAGAGTGGCATCTCACAGTGCAGTATCGATGTACCATTTTCATCGTATCTTTCAAAGATATGTTGGGATGAGTGTAACGGATTACATTCGAAAGAGAAGATTAACTCATGCTGCACAGGCTTTAGTATCAACTGAAATAGCTGTTATTGATATTGCAATGCAATATGGTTTTTCCTCACAGGAGGCATTTACGAGGGCTTTTAAAAGAATGTTTCAATTGCCACCAAAGAAATATCGAAAGTACTTCCAGTCATTTTATATAGAAAGAGAGGGTGTTTCAATGCAAAAAGGTATACCGAAAGGATGGATCTTAAGTGGAAGTCATCCTGCTGAATATGAGATGGGTTTAGATTATGAAGTTGTCCATCAAGGGAAAGTATCTGCATACATAAAAGCAAAAGAGAATGTTACGCACGGAGGATTTTCAACATTAATGCAAATGTTCCGAGCAGATAAATATGTAGGGAAGAGATTACGTTTTACAGCATTTGTTAAGAGTGAAAATGTAAGAGATTGGGCAGGATTGTGGATGCGAGTAGACGGAAAAGAGACAGAACCGCTCGCTATGGATAACATGCAAAATCGCCCAATTAAAAATACGAATAACTGGCAATCGTACTCGGTTGTATTAGATATAAAAGAAGGAGCGCTTGGTATTGCATTTGGTGTTTTATTATCAGGAGAAGGTTGTGTATGGCTAGATAGTATTCGATTTGATGAAGTAGATGAAAAAATTCCTACAACAGATTTGGCAGAGAACTTTTATGAAACACTTTTAGAAGAACCAGTGAATCTACAATTTGAAGAATTAGAAAAATAAAAAACAAGGAGAAAAGATATGCTCAAATATGTAAAACTAATAAGTATTAGTTTAGTAATAGCGTCTTGTATTATGGGAATTAATTATTTAGTTAGCTATCTTTGGTCAGGGCATATACCTTCTTTGACGTGGAGAACATATTTGATGTTTGTGTTTATATTTATGATGAGTTTTAGTTCGATGCAAAAAGATGGGGAAGAGGATTATTGAAAATAGTCTTCTTCTCCTTTCTTTCATTAACACAAATGTTCATAGCTGTTTTCGGAAATGCAGGTATGATCTTTAATATAATTTCACTATCGTTACAACTCGTAAATTCGGGTGTAATTGTACCGCATGAAATGCTTTCTAAAACATATCAAACAATCGGCGAATTATTTCCCGCAACATATGCAGCGAATGGCTATTATACAATAATATTTGGGGGAGTTAATTTAGAGAGAAATATTATTTCGTTATTAATTATTGTATTGGTTACACAATCAGTAGCAGTGATGACTTTAGCTATAAAAGGAATGGTAAAGGGAAGAAGAAGCTCTGTAGTTAAAGAAGCATAAAATAAAAAGGTATCCTCGGTGGGATACCTTTTTATTAGTACTTATTATTTTGCAACTTCTGTCCACTTGTAGTTAAACTCACCACCGAAGTCAGTTGTTACAAGTCCTTTAATGAAAGAGCGTTGTAAGTAAGAACGACCTTGTTGGTATAAAGGAGCGACAGCACCGTCTTGTAATAGAATTTTTTCAGCTTGCTTCATTGCTTCCCAGCGAGCTTTTTCATCACCAGCTAAATCTGTTTTTACTTTATGAATTAGCTCATCGTACTCTTTGTTAGAGTATTTATCGAAGTTGTAAGCACTATCTGTTGTAAATAAATCTAAGAATGTAATTGGATCAGCGAAGTCAGGGCCCCAGCCATCAATACCGATTTCATAGTCACCACTTAACAGTAGTTTTAACTGTTGTTTACGTGGTTGTGGTTTTAAATTCACTGTTAATCCATCTAAGTTCTTTTCTAGTTCACCTTTTAAATATTCACCAGTCTTTTTAGCTAAAGCATTATCACTTGTTAGGAGTTCAATTGTTACTTTGTCAGTACCAAGTTCTTGCTTCGCTTTTTTCCAGTTTTCTTTCGCTGTTTTCACATCATCTTTCACTAGATTTCCATTTTCTTTACGGAAGTCGTTGCCATCAGGACTTTTTGCGAATTTCGCAGGAACCATTCCTTCAGCTGCAACAGCGCCGTTATTTAAAATTGTTTCTACATATGCTTTCTTATTCATTGCTCCGTTAATAGCAAGGCGTGCATGTTGATTTTTTAATGTTTCATTTTTTTGATTGAGTCGTAAAAATTGAATGCCAACTTCAGCGCGTTCTTTGAAGTTTGGATCGCCCTTATATTTATCAACAAACTCCGCAGTTAAAGCAACGCGATCAATTTGTCCTGAATCATATAAATTAACTTCTGTAGACTTGTCTTTAACGACATTGAAGTTGATTTCTTCTAATTTCACCGTTTTAGCATCCCAATAGTTAGGATTCTTCTTCAGTTGGAAGCTTTGCTCGTGTTTCCAGTTATCTAATGTGAAGGCGCCGTTGTAAATTAAATGATTTGTTTCTAAACCGTATTTATCGCCTTGAGACTTTAAGTACTCTTCATTAATTGGTAAGAATGTTGAGAATGTCGTTAAACTTAAGAAGTAGGGAACAGGACGATCTAGTTGTACTTCTAACGTTTTATCATCAATAGCTTTGACCCCTAGTTGATCAATCGGCAATTGTTTTTGGTTTATTTGTTTCGCATTCTTTATATCGAAGAATAAGAATGCATATTCAGCTGCTGTATCAGGGTTTACAGCACGTTGCCAAGCGAAGACAAAGTCTTTTGCTGTAACAGGAGTACCGTTTGACCATTTTGAATCACGCAGATGGAATGTATATTTCGTTTTATCGGGACTAACGTCAACCGACTCAGCGACACCAGGAATCGGTTTATTATCTTCTCCCATTGCATATAACCCTTCAAAAACATTACGCATTACGTTCATGGATTCCCCATCCGTTGCTTTTGCAACATCCATTGTTGGAATTTCTGAAGCAAATGATAAGTTAATTGCCTGTTTATCAGGTGCTTTATCATTTGCTTTCGCTCCGCTTGCGTTATCTTTATTTCCCCCGCAAGCAGTTAGTAATAGACTTGCCCCTAAAACAGATGCAACAACAGGTACAACTTTTTTCTTCATTGTTCGTTCCTCCCTAAATGTGTTGTTCGTAACGTCATAATGTCCATGTTTTGAAGTGTATCTATAGAAGAAGAGAAAACCTATTATAAATATGTACATGTAGGTAATCAGGTGTTCTATATGTATATACATGTTGAACTATAATTTATCATTATATGCTTCGACGTAGTAGACGTTATATTATGATGGTGAAATATTTCGTTTCTTTGATTATTTAGAATATTAACACTGGAGAGAACTATATGTCAATAATAAAAAGTTGAGCATTAATTTTTTAAAATAATATATTAAAAAAGCGGATTTCCTCTTATTGAGAATCCGCATTTAATACATTTTTTCAATAAAATAATTGGTTTAGATAGAAAAACTTCAATTCAGGTTGTCTTTTATTTTTCAATTTGTGCCCATTTGAAGTTTAATTGGCCTGCAAAGTCTACTTGCACAATTCCTTTCACATAAGAACGTTCTAAATAAGATTCACCTTTTTGGTAAAGGGGAGCGATAACAGAGTCTTTAAATAATATTTTCTCAGATGCTAGTAATGCTTCCCATCGAGCTTTTTCATCACCAGCTAAAGTCGTTTTAACCTTTTCAATTGTTTCATCGAACTCCTTATTAGAGTAATGATCTAAGTTGTATGGATTATTCGTTGTAAACAATTCAAGGAATGTAATTGGATCAGCAAAGTCAGGGCTCCAGCCATCAATACCGATTTCATAGTCACCTTTTAATAAAAGTGAAACTTGTTGTTTACGTGGTTGTGGTTTCACATTTACTGTTAATCCATCTAAATTCTTTTCTAGTTGTCCTTTTAAGAACTCACCCGTTTTCTTATCAAGGTCAGCATCACTTGTTAATAATTCTAATGTAATCTTTTCAGAACCAAGCTCTTGTTTTGCCTTTTTCCATAACTCTTGTGCAGATTTTGTATCAACTTTGGTTAAATCCCCGTTTATAGTACGGAAGTCCTTTCCATCAGGCCCTTTTGCAAAGTTTTTTGGAACGAGACCAAAGGTTGGTGTAGAGCCATCATTTAATAGTGTATTTACAAAGGATTTTCGATCGATTGTTTGATCGATTGCTTGGCGTGCAGAAACGTTTTGAAGTACTTTATTTTGTTGATTCATACGTAGAAACTGTACCCCTACGTTCGGACGTTCTTTAAAGTTGGCATCTTTTTTATATTTATCAACGAAGTCAGATGTTAGTTTTATACGGTCTAATTGTTTTGATTCGAATAAATTTACTTCTGTAGATTTTTCTTTTACGACGTTAAAATTGATTTCTTCCAGTTTGACAGTATCTTTATCCCAATAGGTAGGATTTTTCTTGAATTTAAAGCTTTGCTCGTGCTTCCAATCGCTTAGTGTAAAAGCTCCGTTGTACAAGATTGCATTGTCTTCTAAAGCGTACTTATCACCTTGTTGTTTAAAGAATTCCTCGTTAATTGGTAGAAATGTTGGGAACGCTGTTAAGCTAATAAAGTACGGAACAGGACGTTCTAATTCTACCTCAAACGTATGGTCATCAATTGCTTTTACACCAAGTTGGTCGGCTGGAAGTTCTTTGTTGTTAATTTTTGTTGCATTTTTAATATCAAAGAATAGAAATGCATATTCAGAGGCTGTTGCTGGATCAACAGCTCTTTGCCAAGCGAAGACAAAATCTTTCGCTGTAACAGGAGTACCGTTTGACCATTTTGAATCTCGCAGGTGGAATGTGTATTTCGTTTTATCACCACTTACTTCATGAGATTTTGCAACACCAGGGACAGGTTTGTTACCTTCACCAAGATTATACAAACCTTCAAATACGTTTCTCATTACTTGACCAGAATCAGTATCTGTAGCACGAGCTGTATCCATTGTTCGTATTTCAGTAGGTGAAGATAAGTTTAAAACCTGTTTACTAGGCGCCTCGTCTTTTGCATTTGCTCCGCTTGCTTCGTTTTTATAACTACCGCAACCAGTTAATAAAATACTTACTCCTACAACTGATGCAATACCGGGTACAAACTTTTTTTTCATTTGATTTTCCTCCTAAATAATTAAGTTTGGATGATGATGAGGGAAATGAAAAATAAAAAATCCCTCTTTTCATATTGAGAAAGAGGGATTTTTACGTACAAGTTATGCACCCGTATATAAACGAAGTCCCTCATTCTATCTTTCAAGCTATAAAGCTTGCAGGAAGTGGCACAGTATTCAAAAATGAACCTGCTGCCGAGGTTTCAAAGGGCCAGTCCCTCCACCTCTCTTGATACAATGAGTAAACGAATAAACTTTATTAATTTTTGTGTTTCTTTGATAATTCAAAATCTTACACCTTGGATGATGAAGTGTCAACTGAATGAAATATAGTTTAAATTTTCAGTTTTCTTTAATGAAAAACCACTGCATATGGCAGTGGTTTTTCTATTAGAAGTTAAAGTTATCTGGATCTGGACCAACGCGACGATCTTCATTTAAAGCTTGAATTGCTTTCATATCATCAGCACTTAATTCAAAGTCGAAGATGTTTGCATTTTCAATAATACGATGTTCTTTAATTGATTTAGGAATTGTTACAACTTCGTTTTGTAAATCCCAGCGTAAAATAATTTGCGCAGTTGATTTATTATATTTTGTCGCAATTTCTTGCAACGTTGGATTATCTAGTAGTTGTCCTTGCATTAACGGTGACCAAGCTTCAAGCTGGATATTATGTTCTTTACAGAAAGCGTGCAACTCTTCTTGTGCTAGACGTGGGTGGTATTCCACTTGATTGACCATTGGCTTAATTTCAGCAATTTCAAATACGTCTTGTAAGTGGTGAATATGGAAATTACTCACGCCAATTGCACGAACACGGCCGTCTTTATAAAGTTTTTCTAACGCTTTCCATGATTCAGTATATTTCCCTTTTACAGGCCAATGTACTAAATATAAATCTAAATACTCTAGTCCTAATTTTTCTAATGTAGTTTCAAATGCTTGAAGTGTTGTTTCATACCCTTGATCGCTATTCCATACTTTTGATGTAATAAATAATTCTTCACGTGAAACACCTGATTCACGGATTGCTTGGCCAACGCCTTCTTCATTTTGATAAATTGCTGCAGTATCTATACTGCGGTAGCCATTTTTAATTGCTGCTTTCACAGACTCAATTACTTCTGAACCATCTTCTACTTTAAAAACACCTAAGCCGAACCAAGGCATTTTTACACCGTTATGTAATGTTGTATAGTCTTTTAAACTTGTTAAACTCATATTATTTCCCCCTAGCTTTTTTGTTTGTCGCTTCTACTGCTTTTTGAATTGCCTCTGAAAAATTATATTCATATAAAGCTTTGAGACCTTCAGCTGTGGAACCACCTGGCGTTGTTACTTGTTCACGGAGGTTAGCTGGATCTTGTGTTTGTTCAAGCATAGAAGCAGAGCCAGAAATCATTTGAATGACAAGGTGTTTTGCGGTTGCTTCATCGACTCCATAACTTTTTGTTGCTTCAATTAAACTTTCAGCAAAGTAATAAAGGAAGGCTGGTGCACTTCCAGTAACTGCAGTAAGTTGATGAACTTCTTCCTCGGTACAAAGTTGCGAAGTACCAATGCCCCCTAAAAGCAATTGCAGGGTTTCTTGATCAGTCTCGTTTACGAATTGTCCCATCGTGTATAAGGAGATAGACTTACCAATTTCAGCAGCTGTATTTGGCATAATCCAAGCAACAGGCGTTCCTTTAGGAAGTCTTTCTTCTAAATAAGATGGGCCGATGCCGGCAGCTACCGTTACGACAAGTTGATTCGATAGTAACGGAGATAACTCTGCTAATAATTCTTCATGTGCAGAAGGCGGCATTGCTAAAACAATCGTATCAACAGATGTAACATGTTGCTTCCAATCTGTTGTAGTAGACACATTATATCGCGCTCGTAATTGATCTAGCTTTTCTACGTTACTTCGGTTAGAAACGATAATCTCTTCGATGTATTCTTTGCTTGTTTTAAGTAATCCGGAAAATATAGCTTCTGCCATACGACCAGCACCAATAAATAGAATTCGATGTTTAGTTAGCATATCCTCTATTCCTTTCTAGTGGAGATATGTTATAAAAAACGATAACATTTTTAAGAGAATTTTGTAAAAAGAAAAGATTTCCCGTAGGTGGAATGGATAATGAAAAGTAGGAAATTCATGGTAAATGTAAAGGCTGTTACTTATACTGGTGATAGGGAATTTATTATACATCTGGGGAGAGATGATCATGATTAGAAGTCCGCTATTTTTAGTTGTTTCTAGTATCATTTGCGTATTGGTTGGATTTTATATTCAATCGAGTTATATTGAAATTTTTGCATCGGTTATGGGGATTATTAATGTTTGGTTATTAGCGAGGGAAAAGGTCTCTAATTTTTTATTTGGCATGATTACCGTTGCGGTATTTCTGTATATTTTCATTACACAAGGATTATATGCAATGGCAGTATTGGCAGGTTTTCAATTTATATTTAATGTATATGGTTGGTATCATTGGATTGCACGTAGTGGGGAGGAAGAGGTAAAAGCAACAGTTCGTTTAGATTTGCAAGGTTGGATTTTTTATATAATCTTTATTTTAGTTGCATGGATTGGTTGGGGGTATTATCAAGTCCATTACTTAGAATCAACAAGTCCATATTTAGACGCTTTAAATGCTGTACTAGGATTAGTAGCTCAATTTATGCTAAGTCGAAAAATCCTAGAAAACTGGCATTTATGGATTTTATATAATGTAGTTAGTATTTCAATTTATATCTCCACTGGGTTATATGTTATGCTAATATTAGCTGTTATTAATCTCTTTATATGTGTAGCGGGTTTGCTAGAGTGGAAGAATAATTATAAGGGCCAAAAACATACAAATAATTATATCTAGAAAATAATTAGAATTAAAAAACCCCTGAAGCATATGTGCCTCAGGGGTTTACTAATAGATTATAAGTTTATGCTTTTGTCATACCAAGTAATACAGCGCCGCCGATAATTAAAACACTACCTAGTGCAATAAAGATCAATTGACGTTTCGTTTTCTTTTCGCCTAAGAAGACAATCGCACCAAATGTTGAGATAACGATTCCAGTTTGAGATAATGGGAAGCTTGTTGCTACTCCGACACGTGGTAATGAAAGAAGTAAGAATAAGTTTCCAGTTCCCCATAGTAAACCAGATAAAGCGTTACGGATTGCATATTTGTTAAATGGTTTATGTTTAGATGTCAGTACAACCGCACCAACAAACATACCAACTGCTTGTGGTAAAATAGCAGACCAACCATCGATGTTATACCAACGAATAATAATTACATATACAAGATAGCCAAAAGTAGAAACAATTAAAGTAAGAAGTCCCTTTTTCAATTGTCCTGGTGGCTGAGCATTTTCTTTATCATCTAATGATGTGAATACAACACCAACTACGATTAATAGGATTGCAATCGTTCCCAGAATGATCGTTGTAGTAGTAGTCCACTCACGGAAAGCGATAACCCCAAAGATAGAAGTTGCAACAAGTTGCATACCAGTAGAAATTGTTACAGTAGTTGAAACGCCTAGTTTTTCAACTGTTTTTAATTGGTTTACTTGTCCTAAAGCCCAGAATAAACCTGAAATAAAACCAACAATCAAGATTGTCATTGTTAAAGCTGGTTGAGTAAATACATACATAATTGTTGCGAAGAATAGAGCACCGATTGTCATACCTACCGTTTGGCTATATGCACCACCGCCCATTTTTACGCTTACTAATAAGATGTTTCCCCATGCAATTGCAGGAAGAAGCGCTAATAAAATGTCCATTACAAGACTCCCTTCGTTTTGCTATACCAATATAATTACATATCGTTCTAACGATCGGTAATGCCCCACTAATAGAGTAGAAGATTACCGATCGCTAAAACAGGATGAAGAATTCACGATATAAATGCGTTTTCATTTCTTCATTTTTTCAAACACCTCCATATAATAACAGGAAATTGCCTATTTTAGAAAGTAAATTCAAATAGAATGTATATTTAAATAAAATTTAAAATTCAGTTATTTCCCGGTGGTATATTTTTATTTCCTAAGAAATAAAAAAGCAGCTTCAAAAAGAGCTGCCTTAAGAGTTAGTAATTCTTTTATTAATAAGCTGAATACATAGCAAAAATAGGAGGGACATACTAATAGTGATAACTACTAGTGTCCAGGCGAGCTGCATATTACTTGCATCAATCGCCATGTAAATGGCAGTTGGGATAGTTTGTGTTTTACCAGGAATGTTTCCGGCAAACATGAGCGTAGCACCAAACTCACCAAGCGCACGAACAAAGCTCAAAATCATTCCACTTAGTAAGGCAGGAAATGCAAGCGGAAGTGTGACGTGTAGAAAAACTTGATATTCACTTGCACCAAGGTCACGAGCACTTTCTTCAATTTGTACATTCGCGATAGAAAATCCTGTTTTTGCTGATTGGTACATAAGCGGAAATGCAACAACTGTAGAAGCAATGATAGCAGCAGTAGATGTGAACATAATAGATTGCTGAAATATTGATTCTATCCACGTTCCAATAGGACTGTTATTTCCAAAAATGATAATGAGAAAAAAGCCGATTACAGTTGGCGGAAGTACCATTGGTAACAAGAAAATCGTTTCTAATATTACTTTATATCTCCATGAGGAGCGTGCTAGCGCTCGTCCGATTATCGTTCCTAAAATGGTAACGATAATGGTGGCACATGCAGCTACTCGTAAAGATAGAAAGATTGGTGACAAAATAGCATCAAAGCTCATGGCAATTATGGTAGGACTGTAAATCCATATTTTTTAAAGATAGATTGTGCATCTTTTGACTGCAAATACTCATAAAATGAGGTCGCCTCTTTCTTGTGCTTAGATTCTTTTATAACACCTAAAGGATAGTGAATTGGCTCATGAGAAGTAGCCACTGCTGTCTCACCAATTTTTACTTTGTTTGAAATAAGAGCATCTGTTTTGTATACAATACCAGCATCAACATTACCTGTTTCTACATATGTTAACACTTGGCGAACATCTTTTGTAAATACGACTTTATTTTGAATGTCATTCCAAAGATTTTCATGTGTGAGAGAAGCTTTTGCGTATTTTCCCGCAGGTACAGATTCAGGTGTACCAAGTGCGATTTTTTTTATTTTTTCATCTTTTAAATCTTGAATTTCTGTAAGAGAACTATCTTTTGGGACGACTAGAACGAGTTCGTTTCCAAGGAGATTTTTCCCCTCTTTTTCATTAATGAATCCTTTTTTAACGAGAGTTTGGAATTTATCTTCGGCTGCTGAGAAGAATAAATCAGCAGGTGCACCTTGTTCGATTTGTTGTTGAAGTGCACCAGAAGCGCCGAAGTTAAAAGAAAGTTTAATATTAGGTTCTTTTTCTTTATATTTTGTTTCAATTTCTTTTAGCGCATCTTGTAAGCTTGCAGCTGCTGATATAGTAAGTTCAACTGTTTTTCCTTCTTTAGCGGTTGATTTCTCTTTCTTCTCTCCGCTTGTACATGCAACACTAAATATAAGAAGAAAAGAAAGGATAAGTGCCCCGATGGAGTGTAATGTAAACTTATTCATAAAAAATCCCCTTTCGTTTTTACATAATTAATTATAACTAAATATAAATAAATATAACTAGTTATAATTGAATATAATTTGAACGATGTAGTTATTTTTAAAATATAGGAGAAATATTCTTTTCTTTGTTACAATGAAGAAAGAAAGTGAGGAATCGTCTATGGATCATCATTCCTACACAACGGAAGAAGTAGCGAAGCGATTAAAAGTATCAAAATTAACTGTATACGATTTAATTAAAAAAGGAGAACTGCCTTCTTATAGAATTGGTAGACAGATGCGCATTGATGCAGCAGATTTAGAACAATATATTAAGCAAATGAAAACAGGTAACGTACAAGTTACTTCTGTAAAGAATGACAGTAATAGTATCTCGAATACATGTATTATTAGCGGACAAGAACTAACGTTAGACATGTTGGCAAAACGTATAGAAAATCGCCTGCCAAGTTCAAATATATTAAGGGCATATCAAGGTAGTTTAACGAGCCTAGTAAAAATGTATCAAGGAGAAGGAAGTATCGTTAGCTTGCATTTGTTTGATGGCGAAACGGGTACATATAATGTTCCTTACGTAAAACGTATTTTAGTAGGACAACCATGTACGATGATTAATTTATTAGCAAGGAACGTTGGGTTTTATGTGCAAAAGGGGAATCCTAAAAATATAAAAACATGGGCTGATTTATCTCAATCATCTATACGATTTATAAATCGAGAAAAGGGTTCTGGTATTAGGGTGTTAGTCGATGAACAATTGCGCATTCAAAATTTAAATAAAGAACGTATTAGTGGATATGAATGGGAAGAATCGAATCATCTTGGTGTTGCTACGCAAGTCGCGAATGGGAAAGCTGATGTGGGAGTAGGATCAGAAAAGTTTTCGCAAATTGTAAATGTAGACTTTATTCCAATCATGAAAGAGCAGTATGATTTAGTGATTTTGAAGAATAAAGAAAATGAAGAGTTGATCGAAGTTGTAAAAGACATTCTGCAATCGGAAGAATTTCATAATGAACTAAAAGCGATTGGCGGATATGATATGACGAAAACAGGTCAAATTATATATGAAATAAAGTGAAACTTTAATCAGTGGGGGGCTTCATCCCCCACTGATTATCAGCCCTCCCAATCGGACTTTAATGGGCAGCCCGACCCCACCTAACTTCTTTGCTTTCGCTGAAGGGGATCTTACTGCCCATTAAAGCGGGACAAACTAAAAAGCTGCTTGTCTATAAGACGAGCAGCTTTTTCTATATATAAAGGGGTTTGGGGAAACAAAGTGTTAAACAAGACCTTGAGCAAGTGTGTAAATGAAAGCTGTAAGAAGAGTCGCTCCACTTGCAAGTCCGAAGAAATCTGATTTGTTAAATGTAATGTTGTTCATTATAATCTCTCCTTATTTGTTTAATGTAGTTGCAACGGCTTTTGCATCGACAAGTGCGGATAGCACCATGCCCATTGTATTTAAAAATTTGTTTGATTTCATTTTGTTCATCATGCGTATCCGCTCCTTTTCGAATTGTTGTTGCCCTGCTTTATATCTTAATTATAGGAAATATGATCGCCTGCAACTATCGAATTAGCTTACGGAAGACTTACACTTTTGTAAGAAAAAAAGACATTCGTGTAAGAATGTCTTTTAAAGCATATTAATGTGGTGGTGCTCTTCGATTGTTTTTAAAAAGCTACGCATTGAATTTGTCATATAGCTATCCTTGCGGCGTATGAAAACCGTTGAAATACTGCCGTATTTTTCAGGGATTGCATGACAATGTACTTTCCCTGCTTTAGAAAGGTGGTGGACAGCAGACTGTGGTACGAGCGTAATTCCAAGGCCGAGTGCAACACTGTTTAATATAGTCTCTAATATATTAAATTCCATAATTCTTTTTGGTAGCAAACCTTCGTCTTTCAGCCATCGTTCTAGTTTGGAACGGTATCCACAACCTTGGTTAAAAACGAGTAGAGGCGTTGTTGTAAATTCTTCTATATGAAAAGCTTTATTTTGTGTTACAAGCATTAATTTCTCTGTACTAACATCATATTGTTCAATAAGGGGATGTTTTATTGGCCCTGATATAAAAGCGCCATCTAGTTGATGATCGAGTACTTCTCTAATTAATTCTTCTGTTAGACCTGCTTGTAATGATAAATCGACGTTCGGATAGCTTTTATAGTAAGAAGATAAAATGGTAGGTAATGTACTTACTGTTTCGACAGTACCGATTTTTAATATGCCAGAGGGTGTTTCGCTATCTAAAAATACTTGTTTTAGCTCCTCAACATCTTGCAAAATTTTATTAACATAAACGAGCATTTTTCTTCCTTCAGCTGTTAAAGTCATGCCTCGTTTATGACGATAAAAGAGCGGTGTTTTCAGCTCGTTCTCCAGTTGTTTAATACGCGTTGTTACATTTGATTGTACGTAATTTAATTCCTTTGCTGCACTACTTACACTACCTTGTTCGGCAACGCTCTGGAAGATTTGTAAATCTCTTAATTCCATAATACGATCCTCCTTGATGTTAACTATCATTATAAATGATAGTTAACATCATTTTGAATCATTTTACGTGATATATTTTTTCTTTTACAATTCTCTTTGTGCAAATAGAAAGAAGTGGGGGATTGCGGTGAGAAAAGGTCAAATGATAATAGGCGCTTTAGCGTGTTTAATTGCAAGTATGTCATGGGGAGCAATGTTTCCAGTTGCTGATCATGCGTTAGAATACATAGATCCATTTTACTTTTCGCTTATTCGCTATGGAGCGGTGGCGATAATGCTGATTGTATTGTTGTTAATGAAAGAAGGAAAACAGGCATTTCGTTTAGAAGGAAGAGGAAAGCTGCTCGTCTTTTTCGGAACGATGGCGTTTACTGTATATAATGTACTTGTATTTTTAGGTCAAATGTTAATGGGAAAATCAGGTGTGATGGTAGCTTCCATTATGGAAGCACTTATGCCGATGATTTCTATTTGTATTTTATGGGGATATAAGCATGTAAAACCGAAAAAATATATGATAACGAGCATGATTATCGCTTTTGTAGGGGCTGTATTTGTTATTACAAAGGGCGACATGAGTTTCTTTTTAACATTGAAAGATAACATGTTTTCACTAGCATGTATATTTGTTGGAGTTGTAGGTTGGGTTATTTATACGATGGGTGGTCAAACGTGTAGCGATTGGTCGACATTACGTTACTCTACGTTGACGTGTGTATTCGGTACGACCGTTACAGGAATTATAACGGTACTTATTACGTCGCTTGGATATGTTTCAGTTCCGAGTATGGGAACGATTTCTGTCGTGAAATATGATTTGTTATTTATGATGACATTACCGGGAATTGTAGCATTACTTGCTTGGAATTACGGTGTGAAGATTTTATCATCGATTAATGGGATTTTGTTTATTAACTTTGTGCCTATTACGACTTTAATGATTATGATGATGCAAGGATATCAAATAACGATGTTTGATATTATAGGAACTTTACTTGTTATCGCAGCGCTTATTCGCAATAACGTTTGTCAGAGAAAAGAAGAAAATATAAGTAAGAAGATTTTACAAGAAGAGCAATTACGCCAAGCTGTTTAATAGCCAATTGGAGGATTTCATATGTTAGAAAGTTTATTGTTTTTCTTTGCCGTTGGAGTTGCTTGTGAGCTTGCAGCAATTAATCGGAATGGTCGTAAAAAGATAAAACAACAAGCTGAAATGATACAGCTTTTAAAAGAGTTGAAAGAAAGAAACATGTAAAAAGACGACCGGGCATAGACGGTCGTCTTTTCTATTACTATTTATAAATAAAGGGGAAAGGGGACACAAAGTTATACAAGCGTAGCAGCGTAAATAAAAGTAGTAAGAAGAAGAGAGCCGCTAGCTAATCCTAAAAAATCTAATTTGTTAAAAGTGATATTGTTCATCATGCATTCTCCTTACTTGTTTAATGTAGAAGCAACAGCTTTTGCATCGATAAGAGCGGAAAATACCATGCCCATTGTATTTAAAAGATTGTTCGTTTTCAGCTTGTTCATCATATTGATCCGCTCCTTTTCGAATAATTGTTGCCCTGTTTCTGACTTAATTGTATGAAATATCGCAAGAAGTAACTATCGAATTAGCTTACAAGAAAATTACACTTTTGTAAGAATTGAAAATTAACAATTAATACTCATTTTTATTACCAACTCCTATAACTTAGTGTTATAATTAAGGTAAGAAAATGACTATACTTCGGATGTTCAGAAAGGAACGAAACCAATGTATAAACCAATTACATTTTTGTTGAAATATATATTTAAAACAGCTGGGAAAGTAGAAGTGCAAGGAAGAGAAAAGCTACCAGAAGGTGGTCCGTATGTTGTTGCTTGTACACATACAAGTTTTATGGATGTATTAATGTTAGCTACAGGGATGTACCCAACAGAGATTCATTACATGGCCAAAAAAGAATTATTTGAAGGGAAATTCAAAAATTGGTTCTTTAAAAATGTAAATGCATTCCCTGTAGATCGTGCAAATCCAGGACCGAGTACACTTAAAATTCCATCACGCTTATTAAAAGAAGGAAAAGTGGTAGGGATTTTCCCGAGTGGAACGAGATCGACAGAAGACGTTTCGTTAAAAGCTGGTGCTGTGACAATTGCGATGCGTTCTAACGTTCCATTAATACCGGCAGCTTATATTGGTCCATCAAGTGTAAAAGAATTAATAAAAGGGAAAAAGGCACAATTGATTTTTGGAGACCCAATTCAAATTGATGCTGAAGAACAAATAGATCGAAAAACAGCTATGAAAATGATGACAGATCAATTAAATGAGAAGTTTGAGGAGCTAAAGGTAGCTTTGCAATCAAATCAAAAGTAAGAAAAGACGACCGGGCATAGACGGTCGTCTTTTCTATTACTATTTATAAATAAAGGGGAAAGGGGACACAAAGTTATACAAGCGTAGCGGCGTAAATAAAAGCAGTAAGAAGAATCGAGCCACTAGCTAGTCCTAAGAAATCTAATTTGTTGAAAGTGATGTTATTCATCATACATTCTCCTTACTTGTTTAATGTAGAAGCAACAGCTTTAGCATCGATTAGAGCGGAAAATACCATGCCCATTGTATTTAAAAAATTGTTTGATTTCATTTTGTTCATCATATAAATCCGCTCCTTTTCGAATAATTGTTGCCCTGTTTCTGACTTAATTGTATGAAAAAAAGAAGGGGGTAACTATCGAATTAGCTTACAGGAAAATTACACTTTTGTAAGAAAAACGAATGAAGGTGTAATGATGAGAAGGTTTGACATATGTTCATGGGATTTATTAATTTAAAAGTAGAGGTGAGTGTATGGCTAATATTAAAGATATTGCAAAGATGGCGGGAGTTTCAGTTACGACTGTTTCAAGAGTATTAAATGATCATCCGTATGTAAGTGAAGAAAAAAGGAAAGCGGTTATAGAGATAGTTGAGAAGTTGAATTACTCACAAAACGCAAATGCCGTTCATTTATCAAAAGGGAAAACGAATATTGTTGGTGTAATTTTACCGTATATTAATCATCCATGTTTTGATGCGATGGTGGGCGGGATGATGGAGGTGGCGTTAGCTCATAATTACAGAGTGCTACTTTGCCAAACAAATTATAATAAAAAAGAAGAAATGAAAAGTTTACATATGTTAAAAACAAAACAATTGGATGGTCTTATTATTTGTTCTCGTGCGAATGAATGGGAAACGATAGAGCCATATGCTTCCTATGGAACAATTGTTGCTTGTGAAGATAATGATATTTCAAATACCTCAAGTGTATATACGAATCATTCAGCAGCTTTTCAATTAGGAATGGATTATTTGATTGAGAAAGGTTATAAAAAAATTGGTTATTGCACGGGAAGAAAGTTAGGACCGAGTAGTCAAAAACGTTTTGATGTGTATAAACAGCAATTGCAATCTATAGATGAAGAAGTGAATGAAGAGTGGATTTTTACAGAATGTTTTACGTTAGAAGATGGTGTGAAAGTGGCTCATAAATTAAAGGAAATGCAGCATCTTCCTGAAGCATTAATAGTAGCAGGAGATGAGGTTGCAATTGGGGTTATGACGGAAGCTGAAAAATTAGGTATTCAAGTTCCTGAGGATTTAGCGATTATTGGCTTTGATAATCAACCTATCTCGCAAGTGTTACAACTTACAACTATTGATCAAAATTTAAAGGAAATAGGTAAAAAAGCCTTTGAAATGTTTTATCGGCAAACAAATGATGAAAGTTCTAAACAAGAAAAGGTAGAAATTCCATATGAACTTGTGGAGCGATCTACAGTGTAGTTTTAATCCGTTATGTGTATAAGTGCATAACGGATTATTTTTTGAAATACCTTTGACAGGAAACGCGTTTCATACTTTATAAAGGGGTTAAACCGGTTTGTAACAATCCATGGATTCTTTTCAAAAATAGTATTTGGAGGGAAATGCATGAATGAACTTTTATTAAGTATAAAAAAGTTTTTAGGAAATGACGAAAATGTTTTAGCCTTTGTGGTGGGGGTTTTTGAGAAGGATCATTTTACGTTATGTTATCAACATGGGATTTTTGTTGCGACTACTAGACGTCTCCTGTTTTACGGGAAATTTCCGTACTATCCTTCAACATGTAAAGAGTACTCATATTTGTATATAGATAGCATAGTTTTTCGCCCGTATTTCGAATTTATTTGTAATCATGAAACCATCCGAGCTAAGTATATTCAGAAGGGGAATGTGGAGCAATTTGTCCGTATAGTTAGAGCGAATGTGAATAATTAATCACCCCTCTGTTTAAACATAATATCCTGGTCTTTATGAGGAAAAATGCTGAATAAAAACAACTTCTAAACCTCTAGGAGATAGTGATACAATGTCAAATGGGGGGAGGGTATGAACTATGGTTAATCAACGTATAAAGGAAATAACACTAATTACAATTGGTTCATTATTATTCGCAATTGGTATTAATTACTTTGCAATTCCAAACCGTCTATCAGAGGGTGGAATTATTGGTTTAACGGTTGTTACGTACTATTTATTTGATTGGTCGCCGGGGATTGTGAATTTTGCTATAAATGCAATTTTACTAGCTGTTGGTTATAAATTTTTTGATAAGAAAACGATGGTTTATACAATTTTAGGGATTGTAGAAACATCTTTGTTTTTATATGTTACGGAACATATTGAGTATCATGTAAATAGTGATACGTTATTAGCGGCACTATTTGCTGGTGTATTTGTCGGTATCGGATTAGGCTGTATGTTCAAAGCTGGAGGTACATCAGGGGGATCGGCAATTTTAGCACGGTTAGCAAATCAATATTTAGGTTGGAGTGTCGGAAAAGGTGTACTTATTATTGATATCGTTGTAATTGCTGGTTCTGTATTTATAATAGGGCAAGAAAAAGCGATGTACACACTTGTTGCAGTATTCATCGGAGCGAAAGTAATTGATTTCATTGTAGAAGGAATGGACACAAAAACGGCTGTTACAATTATTTCAAATCAACCAGAGTTAATACGTGAGGCTATTACGAAAAACATGACACGCGGCGTTACTGTATTAGAAGGGCGCGGCGGATATACTGGTAAAAATAAAGAAGTTTTATATGTTGTTATTAATAAACAAGAGCTTGTTAAGTTAAAGCAAGTTATTAGTCGAGTAGATGAAGATGCTTTCGTCGTTATCCATGATGTACGTGATGTACTTGGCGGAGGCTTTAAAGCGAGCTAAAAGGTGAACGAGTAAATTCGTTCACCTTTTTTTAATTCTTACAAAAATGTAAGTGTAATGTAATGAGATTCAATAGTAGATTGTATTCCTTCTTTTTAAAATGGATGTATATATATCCTGCAGAGGAGGAATGTTTATTATGAAGAAAAAAATGATCACTACTATAATAGCGATGATAGTCATAGTAATAATGTTACTACCTACGAAACTTGGACCGGTTATCGATAAATATAATCCATTTTATAAGACGAAAGAATACTATACGGTTGTGAATACAATTGGTCAGCATATTGGCGATGAGTGGTATGAATATGAATTTATTGCATTTGACGAACGTGGAAGAGAACAAAAAATAAAGAAGACTGTTAAGCATATGTTAAAGAGAGATGAAACATTAAAGGTGTATGCAAAAGGACGTTACGGCGAGGCAATTGAAGAAATTGAAGCGATAAATATTCCTATTAATGCAAAGAGTAAACTTTTAGCGATGAGATAGCGAATTATACCCCCACCTATTTTTTGTCGAAAATAAAAATACTAGGTAGGGGTATTTTGGTGTATGCAAAAAAAGCCTTATTCCATATGGACTAAGGCTTTTTTTAATATATAAAGGGGAAGGGGGTACATTGTAGTAGCATGAGTGAAAGGGATAAGAAGAATAGCTACTAGCAATGTAATTTGGTTATGTGAGTGTTCTTCTTATTTGGCTTACTTGCTAACCTTATTGTACGAGATGTAGGTGAGGGAAACTATCGAATTACATTACACATAGCTTACAAACATGTAAGTCTTCTGTAATGTAATTCGATGGTTAAAAGATAGTGAATTTTATATAGTGTAATTAGAAAGTCTCACTGTATTACTTTCTGTTTGTAATATGAATGAAGAATGAAAAACCAACTACTTTTTAATAGCCTCATCTGTATGGAGATGAGGCCCTTTTTATCCCGCCTTAATGGGCAGTAAGACCCCCACCTCAAAATTCAGCGAAAGCAAAGAAGTTAGGTGGGGGATCAACTGCCCATAAAAGTCCGATTGGTTCAACTAATAATCAGTGGGGGATGAAGAACCCCCCACTGATTAAAGTTTCACTTTATAAACCTTACAACATTGTAAGGTTTACGTAAGTTAATTCGATAGTAAATTTGTCATATTTTTTGCATAATAGATACAAATAGATAAAAATAATTAGGGATATAGTAAGAAGGGAGAAGAATGGGATGCGTAAAGAAGAAGTAGTGAAGTTTCCAATTAAAGATTTCTGTAGCTACTTTACTGTTGCCGTAGTATGTATTGGGTTATTTGATATCATAACAAACTTAATTGTTAAATAATATAGATGACAAAACAAGAAGGGAGATCCTTTCTTGTTTTTTTTATGGGGGAATAAAGGTGAAGTGGATTGATAGTCATATACATGTTGACCAATATAAGGATGAAGAGAAAAGTAAATTACTTAAAGATGTGGAGCATAGTAAAGAGATAAAGGGGCTTATTGCAGTATCTATGAATTATCAATCATGTAAAGAAACTTTATCTTTAGCAAAACTATATCCTTTTGTACATCCAGCAATAGGTTTTCATCCGGAGCAACCGATTCATAAAGAAGAATGTGAGCAAATTTATAAATTAATTGAAGAGCATGTAGATGATATAGTTGCGATTGGTGAAGTTGGCTTACCGTATTATTTAAGAAAAGAAGATGAGCGCATTGCTATCAATTCGTATATATCAGTGTTACAACGGTTTGTTGAACTAGCTAGTAAATATGATTTACCAATTATATTGCATGCAGTGTATGAAGATGCTGATATTGTATGTGATTTATTGGAGAAATATAAAGTTCCACGTGCACATTTTCATTGGTTTAAAGGAAGTGAAACAACAATGAAACGTATGATGAGGAACGGTTATTATATTTCTATTACACCAGATGTTTTACATAAGGAGAAGATTAGAAAAATTGTTTCGTATTATCCTCTTGAATATATGATGGTAGAAACGGATGGACCGTGGGAATTTCAAGACGATGTTATGACGCATCCGAGAATGATTCGAGAGGTATTAAAGGAAATTAGTGTTATAAAAAACATGTCTGTTGATAAGGTTATGAAAACGATATATGAAAATACGATTCAATTTTACCCCGCATTAACGGGCAGTAAGACTTCCAACTCAAAATTTGACTAATGCGGAGGAATTAGGTGGGAGATCAACTGCCCGTAAAGCCCGATTGGTTCAACTAATAACCAGTGGGGGATGGACAAAACCCCACTAATTAAAGTTTCACTTTATTTGAAAGGATAGGAGCGTTACTCTTATCCTTTTTATTATGGATATTTTTTCTAATATTTTCTATAATTTATGATGTGTTTAATTTGATGAAGGAAGTTGGGAAGAAAATGGGGAGAGCATATAAAAAAATAGCTATTACAATGATGATCGGTACACTTTCACTTGCAGCGTTTGGATGTGAAGCAGAAAAAAAGACTATCAATTCAAACGTAACACAAGAAAATAAAGAAGAACAAATTGATCCAGTAGTTGAAAAACAGATGAAAGAAAATGAGAAAAATGGCAATACGGTTGGAAACAGTTCTAATAAAGGGAAGATGGCAGAGAGTGATGGATGGGTTTACTATGCAGTAAATGGTAATAAAAATACAGGAGGCATTTATCGTACGAAAGATCAATTTCAGACTTCGGAACGTGTAGTGGAAGGTGTAAATGCTTCTTACATAAATATAAAAAACAAGGTTTTATATTTTATTCATACGGATGAAGATAAGAATGCGGGATTATCTTCTTTAATGAAGTATGATATATCTAACAAAAAGCTAGACACGTTAAAAGCGGATATAAATTATGTTTATATAAAAGATCAAACTTTATTTTATCCGAAAAAATATTCTGAGCATGGTGGTTTTGATATTGTAGGGATTGTAAAGATGGATTTGAAAACGGGACAGGAAGAAGAAGCAGCATTTAAAAATTCTGGTTGGTCTCAAACGATAGATGATAGTATTCTACATTGGAATAAAAATCGTGGAACACAAGTTACAAAAGATAATAAAACTTGGTCAAAAGAAAATTATGCAACAATATCTAGTGCTACATATGATAATGAAAAATTATATGCTGTTGTCGACTTTTCGTTACCTTTTGAAACAAATGAAGCTGAGCATGGCATATATGAAATAGACGTTCAACAAAATAATGAAAAGTTATTGGTAAAGGATGCCTTGCAGATGAATGTGAAAGGGGACACTTTTTATTATATAAAAAAGGATGGAGTATATAAGAAGAGAATGAATGGAGGAAAGGAAAAAGTAATTTATAATAAAGCGGTTGAACCAACTAAATCTTATTTATATTTTGTAGCAGGAGATATGTACCTCTATACGGATAATGGAACTATCATGAATTTGGATACAAAGAAATCAAATGAAGTAAAAGATAAGAAGCTAGCAGATAACGTTATGTTACAGAAAGTATGGAATGCACAGAAGGAACTGACTAATGTTCAAATGGCTGCACTAACAGGAAACCCAAAACGAGTAGGGGATTTTTCATACGGGGAATTAGTGAACCCTATTTATAATACGAAGGATAATTTAGAGACTACGCTATCTACGTATTTCTCAAAATCATTTATAGCAGAGTATATGAAGAGTAAGTATGTGAAAGAGTTAAATGGAAAAATGCACTATGCTATTGGAGATCCAGGGTCAAAAGCAGCAACTAAATTTACAAAAATTATTTCTGCCGAGTTAAAGGATGGAAAAATAAAAGCGCAGGTAGAAACGTATAATGACTATGATAATGTAACGGAAAAAGTGGAAGTTGAATTTATTTATGAACATAATCAATGGGTTATTAATAATATGCCGCGTTTTGGTTTAAGTTAAAAAAACCACCAAGAATTTTGCTTGGTGGTTTTGTATTAGGATTCTAATTTTTTTGCACGTCTTAATAACAATAGAAAGACAATGATGAAGAAACCAAGTATAAGGAAGAATCCATATTGTTTTACATAATCCATTACGTCGCTTGCGCTTGTTGGTTTTTCAACGTGAATGCCATCTTTATTAGTAGTAATATGAATATCCTTCATTTTCACTTCATTTGTTTCTTTTTGTAAATCAATCCATTCTATATTTGGAATACTTTCTAGATCCTTTAGTACTTCTTTTAATGGTTTCACACCTAAGTAAGGATGATAGAATGCACCGATAATGCCGTCAGATAGTTTTGCAACAGATACAGCACGTTCTTTCATTTTAGCGATAGCATGTGGCTTATCTTCTTCAATAAATCCAACTGTTTCAGGCATTAGTTTCATGCCATGTAAAAAGGATGGGGTACTTGTATAAAATGGTGAGTGCATGGATTTCCAAGTTGTATCACTTAGCTGTAGTTGTCCTACATAAGTTGAAAAGTACCTTGATAATATTTCATATCCTTTTTGAGACATCGTGTAATGAGGTGCTTCAAATGCGACAGGATATAATTTGGCATCTACAAGTTCTTGAATGCCTTTTTCAATATGATCAGTTGTATATTTTTCTTCAAATTCTTCCCCTTTTTTTACGTATGCATTATAGGCATCTATAGTAGGGAAATCATCTTTTGTTTTTGGTTTTTCATGCTTTGGTTGACGAATTGGCTGGTCTGTTTTTACGTCCCAAAATTCAAAACCTTCACCAGTTTCACTATCATAAAATTGGTGGGTATAACCATGCATAATAATTGCTGCACCATCATCTTGCATAGAGCGTAAAAGATCGACTAGTTCTGGTTTATCTTTTAAATGTAGTGTTTTACCTGTTTCCGGATCCGTATATACAGGTATAACAGTGATCATGTATGGCATCTTTTTCTCTTTTAGTAATTCAGCAATTTCTTTTAATTGATTTATATCTGCGGCTGGATGAACGTCTTCAAGACGTAAATAAGCTTCTACTTTATTTGTCGTTGGTTTTTGTCCAAAGTAAGAAAATAGCATTTCACCGACGTAATGAGAGATCCAGTCAAAGAGATTTGGTGTTGCAACGTAGTAAGATGTTTCATGTTGAACGATTAGTGGGTTCTTGTTATTTGAGCTTAAAGCGTTAGCAAGAACAGTTCCGTTTGTATCAAAAGATTGAATCAAACGTTCTTCTTCTAGAGTGTTTTTTAATTTATTACTTGGATATTCGATTTTATTAGTTCGTATATCATTATCCTTTAGGGTAATGAATGAAAAACGATTAGATAATTGTTCAACATTTTGCCCTAAAACTAATACTGGGCCTGAGAAATTTTCTATAAGTTGTTTTGCTTCAGTAGGAAACTCTTCTTTTTGTTCACCGATATAGACAATATGTGTATAAGAAGATGAATTAGTAATTTCATGAGCTTTGTTTAAACTTTTCGTAGTTATATCGTTTGTAAAATGTCCTAATTGAGTGTTAAGAATTTGAATATTATTTGTAATTTTATCTTCTTTTGTACTATATAAAACAAGTACTTTTGGTTTTGATGATGTTTGTGCAGAGATGTGGATAGGGATAAGAAGTAAAATACTGAACAAGAGTATTATGCACTTTTTCATTTGGTCTGCTCCTATTCTATATGTAGAGTTCAATTTACAATTATATACAAGAAATACGTTGTAGTCTATGAAAGTTACATTTTTGCACGTATTTACCAGCTGTTTTTTCACAAAATCGGTCTAAAGCATGATGATAATATGTATAGTTATTTGCTATGATAAAAGAGTAAGAGAATGATAGAATGTGGGTAATTGTAAAGGGAAGAAGGCTGAAAGGGGACAAATTTCAGCGGAGAAAGAGGTAGAGGTAGTGAAGAAATTCTTTGTAGGATTTTTAGTTGTTCTTGGGGTGTACTTATATTTCCAAGGAAAGTCTGAAGGAATGGGCAAATTAGTAAATGAGACAAGCTATGTTGACTCAGAAGAAGCAAAACAGATGAAACAAATTATTATAGAGGAAGCAAAGAAAGTCAATCTTCCAGAATGGATACCTCTTACAATTGCCGAACATGAAAGCCGTTTAAATCCAAGAAGTGTTGGAGATAACGGAACTTCATTCGGATTGTTTCAATTGCATCGCGGTGGTGGACTTGCGCCGGATCATTTAACGGATGATGAGCTAAAAGATCCACGTACAAACGCGCAAATTGCAATGCCGCATTTAATGAAAGGATATAAGCGCGGGGTGCAAAAAGGTTTGACGGATTTTGCATTACTAAAATATATAGCAAATACATCTGGGTGGCCAGGGAATTTAGGGCCAGAGTGGACGGATAATAATATGAAGTATAACATCGGATTAGAAGATGTGTACTATCGAAATAAAGGTGTAATTAAAGAGTAGGTTTTTGATACCTACTCTATTTTTTGTGGATAATCGCGTCGTTTTGTTTTGTGAAATATGCTGCTAGTTGTATTTTCACGTTTTCTAGTTTGGTGGAAACTTGCGGTATTTTATATCCTACATACAATGGTGAAACGACAAACCTAGGAACAACTTTACAAATGATTTTTCCGTTTAAGTAATAGAAGAATAAGTTATAACTACTACATCCTTTATGGAAATCTGTCAGTATGTAACGTACAGTTTGCTGAATATAAGTTGCTAGTTCATCTATGCATCCAATATCTTCAATAATGATATTAAATTCAGTAAAACCGATAATAGGACGATCTGAGATATTGAGTTCAATGTGTTCGTTCTTTTGTACAATTACGCCTTGGAAGTTGTCGTGTTCTACGTTATCGAGGTAGTTTACATATTTCATTCCAATAATCTGCATGTGTGCATGATGCAAACTTCCACCTGAGAATGGACCATGATTTTTGTATAAAATTACAGATGTGAATTCTTCATTCTTCTGTAAATCTAACCAATGTTTAATGGAGAAACGGATTAACGATCGCATATGTTCTTCTGTATATGTCGCAATATGATCTTCACAATTATCTGTTTCGATTAACACCGTTTGAAATGTATCTTTTAATGTAGGAAATTTGTTTTTTAGCCAAATAATTGAGCCTTCAGTTGCTAAAATATCCGTTAAATTTTCTCTGTCACAAAAAGGACATGCAGCGCTTCTATTCCGGATGCTTTCTGGTTTTTGTTTGCCGATATCGTTTAAAAAGTATAGTTGTTGTGTATCCATTTGTATATATGCCCCTTTAAAATATGTGTAAAAATCCCGCTTAATATATTCGGGAAAAGGAGAAGAAAATCCTTTAAAGGGAATATAAAAAATAAAAGACAAGATATCCTCATTAAGATAGGGTACCTTGTCTTTTATTTTTTCTTTAATAATGTGTATGGATAATATAAATCGTTTTTATTATGCTTCTTTTTTCTATTTTTTATTGTGTATAAGGCAATTGCTGTACTTGCGATGACAATAATGGCTTTCTTCATATTCGTTTACCCCTTTTTTATTGTTGGTTTAATTCTTGGCTAACTGCTTTTGCATCAACTAGGGCGTGTAAAATCATTTTTACCATGTTCATCATATTCTTTCACTCCTTTTTATAGTTCATTTAGTTCTTTTACAACTGCTTGTCCGTTCACTAATACCTCAAAGATTGCTTTTACGATTTCTTTCATCATGATTGTTTCCTCCTTTTGTTGTCTCTCTTGTTTACATCTTTATTGTATAGGGAGGCATCTTTTCGTACTATCGCTTTCCATTACGTGAACATAACAGTTTTGTAAGATTTGATGTCACTTATCGAAATGTTTAGTCTATCTTCATTATTTTCAGAAAAATGACTATTCAAACATGAAATGGGAAAGTATAATAAAGAAGTAAGTATTAAATTCCGTACGAAAGAGGTGAATGAGATGAAACGTTCTTTAGCTGCACGTGCCAAATTTTTAGATTTTATCTATTTTTGTCGTGCGATTTTTCATGATGTAGTTGTTAACGGGATACGTCTGTCCTTTTTTAACAATTGCATAGTAGCTATAGAACGATAGAGATCTCTTCACCCATTTTTAATAAACGTGTGAAAAGGGAGCTATTTAGCTTCCTTTTTCTATGCCGAAAACCATGGGGAATGTTTCTTTCCCATGGTTTTTTATATTGAAAGGAGTACGGAAAATGACAATTTGTAGTGTAAATAATGTAACGAAATCTTTTGGTGGAAACATCATATTTGAAAATATATCGCTTGAAATAAAGAATGGTGAACGTGTTGGATTAGTTGGTCGTAACGGTAGCGGGAAGACAACAATCTTTCAGCTTTTAACTGGAATGGAAAGTTTGGATGCAGGGGCCATTCATATGAAGAAAGGTACACGTATTGGTCATGTGGCACAAATTCCGAAATTTGATGAGAGTATGACTGTATATGAAGTATTGAGTTCCGCTTTTAAAATAGAAAAGGAATTAGAAAGAGAAATGCGTACTTTAGAAAAAGATATGGCGGAAGAACAGGAATCTTCTGTTTTACAAAAATTAATGGAAAGATACGGAATCATCCAAGAAAAGTTTGCGTTTCTTGGTGGTTATGAAATCGAAGCGAACATTATGAAGGTAGCAAATGGTTTACAGGTGACAGAACTATTCCCACGATCATTTGTGGAGATAAGTGGTGGGGAACAAACAAAAGTAAGCCTTGCATACATGTTGTTGCAGAAACCAGATTTACTTTTATTAGATGAACCAACCAATCATTTAGATTTATTTGCAGTCGAATGGTTAGAGCAATTTTTAAAAGAATATAACGGAACAGTTATGGTGATTTCACATGATCGCTATTTCCTTGATGAAGTTGTAACGAAGATCTTTGATTTAGAAGATGGAGAGATTCACGTGTATCATACAAACTATTCTCGGTTTGTTGAAGAGAAGGAAGAAAGGTTGCTTCAGGAGTTTCAGGCTTATCAAGAACAGCAAAAGAAAATAAAGAAAATGAAAGAAGCAATTAAGCGACTACGTGAATGGGCAAATCAGGCGAATCCTCCGAATGAAGGATTGCATAAGAGAGCGAGAAGTATGGAACGTGCACTGGAACGTATGGAAAAACTAAAGAAACCTATTTTAGAACGAAAACAAATGGGACTTCAGTTTGAAGGGCAAGAGAGAAGTGGAAAAGATGTTGTTGTAATGAAAGAAGTGAGTAAAGGGTTTGCGGAACATCTTTTATTTAACGAAGCAAACTTACATGTTCGTTTTCAAGAGCGTGCAGCTATCGTTGGTCGTAATGGTACAGGAAAGACAACGCTATTAAAGTTATTATTAGAAGAAATAGAACCAGACGCTGGAGAAATTCGAATTGGAAGTAGTGTGAAAATCGGTTATTTATCCCAGCATGCGTACGGAAATATGAAGAGTAACGTATTGGAGGCTTTCAGGGAATGTGTAGCTGTAACAGAGGGAGAAGCGAGACATATATTAGCTAAGTTTTTATTTTATGGTCCAGCGGTGTTTAAGAAAGTAACGCAACTGAGCGGTGGAGAAAAAATGAGGTTAAGACTTGCACAACTTATGTATCAAGATATCAATTTTTTAATTTTAGATGAGCCGACAAATCATCTCGACATTGAATCAAGAGAAGTTTTAGAGGAAGCTCTTGAACAATATAATGGAACGATTTTAGCTGTTTCACATGATCGTTATTTTTTAAATAAGTTATTTGAAAAGACGTATTGGATTGATGAGCGTAAATTATTTGAGTTTGCAGGGAACTATGCATGGGCGCGTCAAAAGTGGGAGGAAAAGCTCGAGACGCAAGTGATAAAGCAGCAACGCCAAGGAAGAAAAAGTATGGAAACAGTCCCTGTAAAAAAGAAAGAAGTTAGGAATATTGAGGAAATTGAAACCGAGTTAATGCATGTTGAAGAAGATATATATACGCTTGAGTGTAAGATGGAACAAGTAGTTGATGTTGAAATGCTTGAACAATTGTATGAAGAAAAAACGAAGAAAGAGTTATTACGAGCGGAGTTATATAATGAGTTAGAGAATATTGTGGAGTGAAAAATAAAAAGCGAATCCCTTTCAGTTTTACTGAAGGGATTCGCTTTTTTATACTGCTGTTTTGCTTTAAGAGATAAATAAAAGTTGTGTTTCACGTGAAACAGTAAATTTGATAAATCTTTGTTTCGTAACTTGCATAGATTGTGAAACATAAATCGTATTAGGAGCTTTTTAGAGCGGTTAATTATTTCCCGAGACATAAGTATGTGTAACGGCAAAGCATGATTGAAAACAAAAAACAGAGTTACAGCTTTACACGCTGAACTCTGTTTTCTTTTTGTTTGGTATCTTCTCTTGTTGAAATGATAATAGCTATCCCGAGCATCATAAAAAAAGCTAAAAAGAGGACGAACTTTGGGAAGAACGGGAATAGTAATAGCGCCCCAACTATCATAATTGTTAATAATACGTAGTGAAGGACGTATTGGAATAGGTTGTCCATGTTTTCGCCCCCTTTTTGGTAATTGGTTATTAGTATTCTATGTTTCATACGGAACGAATAGAAGTGAATTTTTAATTTTTTATATGAATTAAAAGGGAATGATTGACATGTTTAATAGCAAGGTTGTTTCTGCACATAATGCGCGCATTCAAGGATTGCAAGAAGATAACTATAACGGTATCTTGCTAAGATTGCCTAAATTGAAGATAGAACAATAATTTTTAAAAATTCTCAAAATATTTATTTAGAAAGAATTGACAAAACATAACGAACGATATAAGCTAATAACCATAAAGTCTACCGGAAAGGTCGGAATAGGATTGTTACCCCTCAAAAACATCTATTTTTTTACGATTAAAACCGACTTTTCCGATTGGCTATAAATGTGCTGTGGGAGGCATACATAAGCTAATAAGTTCAAAGGGTATAACTATTAAAAAGTTAGGGTGGGGACAATGAAAAAAAAGACAAAAAAATGGGCTGGTGTATTTTCGGTATTACTGAGTAGTTCGCTTGTGTTATCTGCTTGTGGGGGACAGGAAGATACGGCTTCTACAGAACCGGTTAAACAGCAGGATTTAAAAAATATAAAAGTTGAAAAAATTGCGGCTACAGATAAGACGAAAGTACCTGATAAGGCGAAAAATAGAAAAGATACGTTTATTTCTGGTATCTCAAAGCCGGGGGGAGTTTTCCTACCTTACTTTCAAGAGAACGGTTGGGATGGCAATGTGACATCGGTTATTTTCGCCTCTCTTGTTACAACAGATAAACAAGGGAAACCTATACCAGATCTTGCCGAGAAATGGGATGTCTCTTCAGACCAATTAACATATACATTTCATTTACGCAAAGACTTGAAATTTAGTGATGGATCGCCATTAACTGCTGACGATGTAGCATTTACATTATCACTTCTACATGATAAAGCTTATGAAGGTGGCGATGATATTTCACAATATGCAATTAAAGGTGGTAAGGAATATAAAGAAGGAAAAGCGACGTCTATTGAAGGAATTCAAGTTGTTGATCCACAAACAATTAAAGTTACGACTGAAAAAGTTAACTCACAAGCGCTAATTGCTTTAGGTGGTCCAGTATTATCAAAAGCTTATTATGGAAAAGAATATAAGCAAAATACTAGTTTAGATTATTTAAAAGAGTTATATGGGAAACCGATAGCTGCGGGACCATATAAGTTTGAAAAATATATCCCAGGACAGGAAGTTCGTTTTACAGCAAATGAAAATTATTATGCAGGTAAACCAAAAATTCAAAACTTTATTTATAAGATTACTTCACCAGATACAAAATTCCAATTATTCCAAACAGGTGAGATAGATTATACAGGAGTAGGTTACGGGGATGAAATTTTAGAACAAGTGAAGAGTTTGCAGTTTGCAAATGTTGAAATAGAGACGGCTTCTTCATTTAGTTATATAAGAATGAATAGTAAAAAACCGTATTTAAAAGATAAGAAAGTTCGTCAAGCTCTTATTTATGGTTTGGATCGTAAAAAATATGTAGATACAGCTTTCAAAGGATACGGTACAGTAGCTAATGTTCCAATTCATCCAACATCTTGGGCTTATACAGAAGAGGGGATTAATAAGTACGAATATAACTTAGATAAGGCGAAGAAATTATTAGATGAAGCTGGATGGAAAGCTGGTTCAGACGGAATTCGTGAAAAAGATGGTCAAAAGCTTAAATTAACGTATTATGGTGCAAGTTCAGCAAAAGACGGTGATTTGTTTATTCCGATAGCAAAAGAGAACTATAAAGAATTAGGTGTTGAGTTCAATCCTGAATTTATGGATTTCAATACGATGCTGTCAAAAGTGAAAAAAGGCGATTATGATTTAGCTTCAGTTGCAACACCAATTACAACAGACCCAAGTGAAACTGTAAGTGGTTACTCCTCAGAAGGTGATGATAATACTTTAGGTTATAAAAATGAAAAAGTAGATGCATTAATTAAAAAAGGAATTGAAACTGTAGATATTGAGAAACGTAAACCGATTTACAAAGAACTGTATAAAGAACTAAGTGATGATCCACCAGTAATTTTATTAAATTATCGTAGAGTCATCACAGCTTACAATGGAAACATTAAAGGAATTGATCCTGAGAAGTATGACAGTATTAGTTCAAACTCACCAGTATTATCTATTGAAAAATAACGAGAAGAATGTATAAGTAGAAGACATTTTTTCATTCGGCTAGTAATAGGCTGATTCGAAAAAATGTTCTTCTATTTTAAGCATAAGATTGGAGAGAAAAAGGGTGAAAACGTATATCGTTCGTAGGTTGTTACAAATGATTCCTACACTTTTGGGAACGTCAGTTGTTATTTTCTTCCTGTTTGCACTTCTTCCAGGTGATTATATTGATTCGAATCCTAAGATTACACCGCAAAGGGCGGAAGAGCTTCGGGAATTGTACGGATTAAATAAGCCAATTGTTGAACGCTATTTTCACTGGCTAGGTAATGCGTTACAAGGAGACTTTGGTTTTTCGCTTCAATATCAAGAACCTGTAACATCACTATTAAATAAATTTATTTGGAACTCTTTTATTGTAGCAATTGTTGCATTGTTTTTTATTTGGCTAATCGCACTTATTATCGGTGTATTTTCAGCGACGAAGCAACATTCTTTATTTGATAAGCTTGTAACAATTGGTATCTTTGCAGCAATGTCATTTCCTTCATTTTTTATAGGTCTGTTTCTAATTAAGGTGTTCGCAGTAGATCTTAATTTATTGCCAATAGGTGGAATGATTGATGTTGGTAGTAATTCAACTGGATTCGCTTATGTGATAGAAGTTGCAAAGCATATGGTTTTACCGGTATTTATTTTGACTCTTCTTGGTGTGGGCTCATTAACTCGCTACTTTAGAACGAGTATGTTAGAGGTTGTAAGACAAGATTACATACGAACGGCACGAGCAAAAGGGTTAAAAGAGAAGACTGTTATTTATAAACATGCATTAAAAAACGCCATTTTACCGGCTATTACATTGCTTGCGTTTGAGTTGCCTGGATTGTTTTCTGGAGCGATTATTATTGAACAAATTTTTAACTGGCCAGGGATTGGCGGTATTCAATTGGAAGCACTAAATTTCCGTGATTATACAGTATTGATGGCATTTACGATGTTTCTTTCTTGTTTAACAATCGTTTCAAACTTTTTCGCAGATATCGTATATGCAGTTGTTGATCCGCGAATTCGGTTGAAGTAAGGGGGGAATGAGATGGAAACTGTTACAGTAATTAAAGAGAAGAAAGAAAAAAATAGAAGAAAAAATGAATCATCGCCATGGCGACAAGCTCTTAAAAAGATAAAAAGAAATAAGATGGCGCTCGTAGGATTGTATGCATTAATTTTTATGTTTATATTTTGTTTTATCGGTCCGTTCTTTTCGCCGTATGCATCAGGAAAAATACAAGTTACGTTAATTAACAAACCACCTAGTTTTTCTCATTGGCTCGGTACAGATCAATTGGGAAGAGATATTTTAACGAGGCTTATGCAAGCAGGACGAATCTCATTAACGATTGGCCTAGCTTCTATGGTTTTATCAGTGATATTAGGAGCTATATTAGGGGCTATTGCAGGATTTTATCGCGGCATCGTTGATAATATTATTATGCGTCTTGCCGATATTTTAATGTCGATGCCAGGATTACCGTTACTTATTATAATGGGAGCGATTTTATCAGAGTGGAAAGTACCATCTGATTATCGTCTATATGTCATTATGATTATTTTAAGTTTAGTAGGTTGGCCGGGGCTTGCGCGTCTTGTAAGAGGTCAAATTTTATCACTTAGAGAGCAAGCGTTTATGCAAGCTGCTGATGTGTTAGGGATAAAAGATTACCGGAAAATTATCTATCACTTAATTCCTAATGTTTTACCAATATTAATTGTTGTATCCACATTAGGCGTTGCAGGTTCTATTTTAGGAGAGTCCGCACTAAGCTACTTAGGTCTCGGCGTTGTCCCACCTACACCTTCATGGGGGAATATGATTAGCGCAGCGAACTCATTAATTGATTTTCAAAAGCGTCCGTGGTTATGGATTCCGCCTGGTTTTGCAATCTTTATAACAGTTGTATCCATTAATTTACTTGGTGATGCACTTCGTGATGCGTTAGATCCAAAGATGAGACGGTAGGTGAGGGAATATGAGTAAAGCGGTAGTAGAGTTGAAAGACTTACAAACACACTTTCAGACAGAAGAAGGAACAGTAAAAGCTGTGAATCATGTTAGTTTTACAGTTCGAGAAGGTGAAACTGTTTGTGTTGTAGGTGAATCTGGTTGCGGGAAAAGTGTAACGGCTTTATCTATTATGGGACTTATTGCTGAATCAGGCAGTGTAGTAGGTGGAGATATTTTATATGAAGGAAAAAGTCTTTTAGGAATGAAAGAGAAAGAGCTTCGTAGTTTACGAGGGAATGATATTGCGATGATTTTCCAAGAACCGATGACATCGCTAAATCCAGTCTTTACTGTAGGGGAACAAATTGTAGAGACGTTAAGGGAGCATGAACTGCTTAGTAAAAATGAAGCATATAAGAAGGCGATTGAGTTAATTCGTAAAGTCGGTATAGCTCGTGCGGATGAAATCGTCCATTCTTATCCACACGAACTAAGTGGTGGTATGTTACAACGTATTATGATTGCTGTTGCACTTAGTTGTAATCCGAAGTTATTAATTGCGGATGAACCGACAACGGCTCTTGATGTTACAATTCAGGCTCAAATATTGGATCTATTAAGACAAGTGAAAGAAGAATTTAAAACATCGATTTTATTAATTACACATGACTTAGGTGTCGTAGCAGAAATGGCGGATTACGTTGTCGTTATGTATGGCGGGGAAGTTATTGAAGAAGCACCAGTACTAGAAATATTCCAAAATCCGAAGCACCCGTATACGAAAGGTTTGTTGAAATCAAAACCAGTGATGGGTAAACGAATAGATAAACTATATTCTATTCCAGGGCAAGTTCCTAATTTAGTTGGTTTGGATGAGTTTTGCTACTTTAGTGGTCGTTGCGAGCATTGTATGGAAATATGTAAAGAAGAAGTGCCAAGTTTGAATCTACATGATGAGAATCATAAAGTTGCTTGCTGGTTATATGAGGAGCGTGCGGAACAATGAGTGAACCATTATTAGAAGTAAAGAACTTAAAAACATATTTTCCAATTAAAGGCGGCATATTTAGTAGAACGGTTGGACATGTAAAAGCAGTTGATGGAGTAAGTTTTACTATTAATAAAGGTGAAGTATTCGGCCTCGTTGGTGAATCGGGAAGCGGAAAAACGACGATAGGAAAAACAATTTTACGTCTCGTTCAAAAAACGGAAGGGGAAGTGAAGTTTAAAGGGCAAGATGTTCACTCTTTATCTAAGGAAGAATTGAGAAAACATCGTCCTAATATGCAACTTGTTTTCCAAGATCCATTTAGCTCATTAAATCCGAGAATGAGAATTGGGGAAGCGCTTGGTGAGCCGATGTTAGCTCACGGATTAGCGACGAAAGAAAATGTTCGTGAGAAGGTGACAGAAGTATTAGAGTTATGTGGCTTAGCTCCATATCATATCGATCGGTACCCTCATGAGTTTTCTGGTGGACAACGTCAACGTATCGTTATCGCAAGAGCTATGGTATTAAATCCAGAATTTATTGTAGCTGACGAACCTGTGGCAGCACTAGATGTATCTATTCAAGCGCAAATCATTAATTTATTTAGTGAGTTACAGGAGAAAAAGGGCCTATCATATTTATTCATTTCACATGATTTAAGCGTAGTAGAGCATTTATGTACGAAGATTGGAATTATGTATTTAGGAACGATTGTGGAAACAGCGCCACGTGATGAGTTATTTATAAATCCGCTTCATCCGTATACAAAAGCATTGTTATCCGCTGTGCCAATACCAGATCCAACAGTGAAGCGAGAGCGAATTATATTAGAGGGTGATATTCCAAGTCCAGCGAACCCACCTTCAGGTTGTCGCTTTCATACACGCTGCCCGTTTGCAACAGATATTTGTAAACAAACGGTACCTGAATTTCGTAATGTTGGTGAGGAGCATTTTGTTGCTTGTCATCATGTATAAAAGAAAAGGACTCTTTCAAATAGAAAGAGTCCTTTTTTTATTTACTAGATGAAGCTTGTTTCAATACAAATTGCTCGATTGCATGAGCAACACCATGTTCATTGTTTGTTAATGTTACAACATCACATAGTTTTTTTACATCTTCTTCAGCATTTCCCATTGCCACTGATAAACCAGCTACTTGTAACATGGGTACATCATTAAAATTGTCACCGATAGCAACTGTATCTTCAATTGGTATATTAAAATGGGTTGCCATTTGTTTCAGTCCATTTCCTTTATGTCCATTCTTATCCATAATTTCTAAATTAGTAGGAGCAGATGCTGTAACCATAATATCAGTGTCTTCTTGTAACATACTTAATAGCTGTGCACGATGCTCTGCATTAAATGTCAAAATGAAGAATTTAGATATTTCTAACTCAGGATTATTTACAACATCTTCGATTTTTTGGAAATCAATAATTAAGTTTGATTTCTTTTGTTTTTCTGTAATTCTTTCAAGTTCCTCAAGCGTAACATCTAGTGCATGTTTGTTCTCTTCAAACGCTTGCATGACTTGATCTTGCCATGTATATGGAGAATAAACTCCTTTATTCGTATATAGCTTATAAGGAAAACCTTCAGATTCTAGTAATTTTGCAAGCTTGTATACTTTATCATTTTGTAAACAACGCGAGTTAATTACTTTTCCATCCACATAAACAATTGCCCCATTGCTCGCTCCAACTGGAAGAGATAGTTTATATTCTTCCAATAATTTCAAAGCATCCTCTTTTGCACGACCAGAACAAATCATGACTATATGACCAGCCTCTTTTGCAGTTTGGATAGCTTGTAAGTTCTCTTTGGAGATTTCAAGACTAGATGATAGTAGTGTTCCATCCATATCTAATGCGATTAATTTCAAAATGACCACCTCTTTGTTTTTATTATACATAGTTATATGAAGGAAACATACAAACTTATCTTGGAAAGATTGGATTTTACCTCTCATAAACTATCAGTAAGAATTGGATAGATTCCACTTTATTCATGAAAGGTTTATGTTAATTTGTAACAAAAGTAGAGGTGGATATGGGGATGTTTCGCTATATGACTGTAATATTACATGAATGTTACAAACATGAAGGTAGTAGAAAATGCATTAAAACAAGGTTTTTAAGGGTGTTTATAAAAAAACGTAAAAAAAGTGTAATAAAATTCACGTAATTATATTGCAACGTAACAATAGTTATGTTACATTAATGTTACAAACGTTACGTTATTAAATTTAATGTAACGTCAACATAAAAACTATGAAATAAACATTTCTTAGAAATTACATATAGATAACTTATTAAAAAAGGAGGATACATAATATGAAAGAGCAAGTATTACAAGTAACAAAAGGTGACTTCGTAGGATCAGCAAGTGGAGCAGTAGTATTAACAGCGTTAATCGTATTTCTATCAAGCGTATTAGTATAATAGAAGTTTTGTAACAAAAAACAAATGAAGGGAGAATGAAAAATATGAAAGAGCAAGTATTACAAGTAACAAAAGGTGACTTCGTAGGATCAGCAAGTGGAGCAGTAGTATTAACAGCATTAATCGTATTTCTATCAAGCGTATTAGTATAATAGAAGTTTTGTAACAAAGGAAAAAAGAAGGGAGAATGAAAAATATGAAAGAGCAAGTATTACAAGTAACAAAAGGTGACTTCGTAGGATCGGCAAGTGGAGCAGTAGTATTAACAGCATTAATCGTATTTCTATCAAGCGTATTAGTATAATAGAAGTTTTGTAACAAAGGAAAAAAGAAGGGAGAATGAAAAATATGAAGGAGCAAGTATTACAAGTAACAAAAGGTGACTTCGTAGGATCGGCAAGTGGAGCAGTAGTATTAACAGCATTAATCGTATTTCTATCAAGCGTATTAGTATAATAGAAATTTTGTAACAAAAAACAAATGAAGGGAGAATGAAAAACATGAAGGAGCAAGTATTACAAGTAACAAAAGGTGACTTCGTAGGATCAGCAAGTGGAGCGGTAGTATTAACAGCATTAATCGTATTTCTATCAAGTGTATTAGTGTAATAGAGGTTTTAAATCCTATAAAACGAAAGGAGAATGAGGAATATGAACAGTGAACAAGTGTTACAAGTAACAAAAACAGATTTATTAGGATCATTAGGTGGAGCGGTAGTATTAACATCATTTATTCTATTCCTTGCAAAAGTATTAGTATGAGACATATAAATACAATCATTCAAAAAAAATAAAGACTCTAGCATATTAGTAAGTAATTAATATGTTGGGGTCTTTTTGATTTTTTCTTCTATATCCCTTCAAGTATGAATAGCCCCCTTTATTTTAAAGAGAAAAAAGTCGAATTTTATATGTAAGAAAAAAAGAGGAATTTGACAGAAAAGATAGAAAATTTTAAAGGTCAGAATTTGTTAGCTTGCTAACTAATTTCTATTAATTGATGTTGGAAGCGTTTTCGGTTGGTTTTAAGTATGAACCATTTAATCTATTTACAGGGGGATGAGGATTTTATGAAACAAAAATCTATGGATACGCTAGCTGCACAAATGGAGGACTTTTTTCCAGTACGTGATGTAGATCATTTGGAATTTTACGTAGGAAATGCAAAGCAATCAAGTTATTATCTTGCGAGAGCATTCGGATTCAAAATTGTGGCTTACTCTGGATTAGAAACTGGTAATCGTGAAAAAGTATCTTATGTTCTTGTGCAAAAAAATATGCGTTTCGTTGTGTCTGGGGCTTTAAGTAGTGACAATCGTATTGCAGAGTTTGTAAAGACTCATGGTGATGGCGTGAAAGATGTGGCATTACTTGTTGACGATGTTGATAAAGCATACTCAGAAGCAGTGAAACGTGGTGCCGTCGCAATTGCTCCGCCTGTAGAGTTAACAGATGAGAACGGTACATTGAAAAAAGCAGTTATTGGTACGTATGGTGATACAATTCATACGCTTGTAGAGCGTAAAAATTATAAAGGAACATTTATGCCAGGATTCCAAAAGGCAGAGTTTGATATTCCATTTGAAGAGTCAGGTTTAATTGCTGTAGACCATGTAGTTGGTAATGTTGAAAAGATGGAAGAGTGGGTTAGTTATTACGAGAACGTTATGGGCTTTAAACAAATGATCCATTTTGATGATGATGATATCAGTACAGAGTATTCAGCATTAATGTCGAAGGTTATGACAAATGGAAGTCGTATTAAGTTCCCTATTAACGAACCAGCAGATGGAAAGAGAAAATCACAGATTCAAGAATATCTAGAATTCTATAATGGAGCAGGTGTACAGCATCTTGCATTACTAACAAATGACATTGTTAAAACAGTGGAAGCTCTTCGTGCAAATGGTGTGGAGTTTTTAGATACACCAGATACTTATTACGATGAATTAACTGCACGAGTTGGAAAAATTGATGAAGAAATTGATAAGTTAAAAGAATTAAAGATTTTAGTAGATCGCGATGATGAAGGCTATTTACTACAAATTTTTACGAAACCAATTGTAGATCGTCCAACTTTATTTATTGAAATCATTCAACGTAAAGGTTCTCGCGGATTTGGAGAAGGAAACTTTAAAGCGTTATTCGAATCGATTGAAAGAGAACAAGAGCGTCGCGGAAATTTATAAAATTTATATCCACCAGCAAAAACTCCTTTGTTGGTGGAAATTTCATTTTCATAGGGAGGAATCAAGATGAAATTCGTTACATTTCGTCTTCCTTCGAAAGAAATGCGAGCTGGATGGCTTGAAGGTGGCAAGGTAATTGATATGAATCTTGCTAGTGGTGGGAAATTACCTTCTTCTATGTTCGCCTTTTTAGAGAAAGCGGATGAGTATGTAGAGATATTGCGTAATATTAAGAATCCGGAAAAGGGCATATATTCCTTAGAAGAAGTACAATTAGCAGCGGCAATTCCTAATCCGAGTAGTATTCGGGATTTTTACGCGTTTGAACAGCATGTAAAAACAGCTCGTGGCCGAAGAGGGCTAGATGTTGTACCTGAATGGTACGATATCCCGGTTTTTTATTTTACGAACCATCGTGCTGTAATTGGTCCAGATGATGTTGTAATTAGTCCGAAGAAATCTAAAAAACTTGATTATGAGTTAGAGATTGCTTGCGTAATTGGGAAAGAAGGAAGAAATATTTCTCGTGAGCAAGCAGAGGAATATATTTTTGGTTATTGTATTATGAATGATTGGAGTGCAAGGGACTTACAAGCAACAGAAATGAAGGTAGGACTTGGTCCAGCGAAAGGAAAAGATTTTGCAACTTCATTAGGAGCGTACCTTGTTACGAAAGAGGAACTAGATATTTATCGTAATGGTGACCGTTATGAGTTAGAGATGACTGCTCATGTAAATGGAAAGCTATTATCAAAAGGGAACTTCCGAGATATTTACTATACATTTGCTGAAATGATTGAACGTGCTTCGGAAGACGTTACGTTATATCCAGGCGATGTGATTGGTTCTGGAACAGTAGGAACAGGTTGCATTTTAGAACTAGGCACAGAAGAGTGGCTACAAGATGGTGATGTGGTAGAACTTACGATTACTGGTTTAGGTACATTACGTAATACGGTCAAAATAGAAAGGGAAGCAGGTGATGGGCATGTTTTATCGTCACATGGGGGAGCTACCTCATAAACGACATGTACAATTCCGTAAAAAAGATGGGTCGCTTTATCGTGAGCAGGTAATGGGAACAAAAGGTTTTTCTGGTACGCAATCTATTTTGTACCATCATTATATGCCAACGGAAGTAGGGCATGCGGCATTATCTCATTCTTGTCAGTTGCAGTATGAAGAAGATGTAGCTCTTGCTCATCGTCATTTTCGCACGAAAGAAAATAAAAAAACTGGCGATGCAGTAAGCGGAAGAAACTTTATGCTTGGGAATGAGGATTTATTAATTGGAGTAGTGACTCCAACAGAAAAAATGGACTATTTCTACCGTAATGGTGATGGCGATGAAATGTTATTTGTTCATTACGGAACAGGGAAAATTGAAACGATGTTTGGAACGATTCACTATCGAAAAGGCGATTATGTAACAATCCCAATTGGAACGATTTATCGTGTTATTCCTGATGAAGGAGAGACTAAGTTTCTTGTTGTAGAGGCGAATAGCCAAATTACAACACCGCGTCGCTATCGCAATGAGTATGGACAATTGTTAGAGCATAGTCCGTTTTGTGAGAGAGATATTCGTGGCCCGGAAAAATTAGAGACGTATGATGAAAAAGGTGAGTTTGTCGTAATGACAAAGTCGCGAGGGTATATGCATAAACATGTTTTAGGACACCATCCGTTAGATGTAGTTGGATGGGATGGCTATTTATATCCGTGGGTCTTTAATGTAGAGGACTTTGAACCAATTACAGGTCGTATTCATCAGCCACCTCCAGTACATCAAACGTTCGAGGGTCACAATTTCGTTATTTGCTCTTTCGTACCACGTTTATACGACTATCATCCAGAATCTATTCCGGCCCCGTATTATCATAGTAACGTGAATAGTGATGAAGTACTGTACTACGTAGAAGGTAACTTTATGAGCCGAAAAGGTGTGGAGGAAGGGTCTATTACACTTCATCCGAGCGGCATTCCTCATGGGCCACATCCTGGGAAAACAGAGGCGAGTATAGGGAAAAAAGAAACGCTTGAATTAGCTGTTATGATAGATACATTCCGTCCGCTTCGTATTGTAAAACAAGCACATGAAACAGAAGATGAAAAATATATGTATAGCTGGATTGAAGAGGGATCATATACTGTGAAATAAGTAAAAAGAGGCATGCTCAATAACGGAGCATGCCTCTTTCATGGAATCGACATGTATAATAATACCAAAGAAAGTTATAGAAAGATATATAGAAAGAATGATAAAAATCGTGCATATTCATAAGAGTTTCTACTTATTTCGACAAAAGTATTGACTGGGGAAAGTACTATGAGTAAAATAAAAAAGCGAATTAAAAATTTTCAGAAAATTTAAAACTTGGAGGAGCATGCTATGAAGCAAATTTTTCAAAAGAAGCCTATTGCAAAGTTAATGCAAGAGAGTAAACAAAAGACGTTAGCAAGAACATTGGGCGCACTAGATTTAACGATGCTTGGAATCGGGGCAATTGTTGGAACGGGTATTTTTGTTCTAACGGGCGTGGTAGCAGCGAAACATTCTGGACCAGCTATTATATTATCATTTGCGATAGCCGCGTTAGCATGTGCCTTTGCTGCATTTTGTTATGCTGAATTTGCTTCTTCAGTTCCTGTCTCAGGCAGTGTGTACACGTACACATATGCGACGATGGGAGAAGTATTCGCATTTTTAATTGGATGGGACTTAATGCTTGAGTATTTACTTGCAACCTCTGCTGTGGCAAATGGTTGGTCCGCGTACTTCCAATCTTTATTAAAGGGATTTGGAATTCATATTCCTACCATCCTTTCCTCAGCCCCTGGTACAGGAAAGGGTGGAATAATTGATTTGCCAGCAGTTCTAATTATTTTAGTGATGACGGTTCTTTTATCTAGGGGTGTTCGTGAAAGTGCACGTGTAAATAATATTATGGTATTTATTAAACTAGCGGTTGTTCTTATTTTTATCTTTGCTGGTTTTAATTATGTGAAACCTGAAAACTGGACGCCTTTTATGCCATTTGGCTTAGATGGTGTAATGGCTGGAGCTGCTACAGTGTTCTTTGCATTCATAGGGTTTGATGCAGTTTCAACGGCAGCAGAAGAAGTGAAACGTCCACAACGTGATTTACCAATTGGTATTATTGCATCTTTATTAATTTGTACGGCTCTTTATATTATCGTTTCGCTTATTTTGACAGGAATTGTTCCATACGGACAGTTGAATATATCAGATCCAGTCGCTTTTGCACTTCAATTTATTGGACAAGATAGTTTAGCGGGAGTAATTTCAGTAGGCGCAATTACAGGAATCACAACAGTAATGTTAGTTATGATGTATGGGCAAGTACGAGTTTCATATGCAATGAGTAGAGATGGATTGTTGCCGAAACGTCTTGCTAAAGTTCACCCGAAATTTAAAACACCGTTTTTAAATACGTGGACAACGGGAATTATTGCAGCACTTATTTCAGGATTAATAGATTTAAATGTGTTAGCGCATCTTGTAAATATGGGGACTTTATCAGCCTTTGCACTTGTAGCTGTAGCTGTTATTGTAATGAGAAGAACGCATCCTGATTTACCAAGAGCATTTAAGGCGCCGTTTGTACCGTTTTTACCAGCGTTAACAGTAATTTTTTGTTTATACTTAATGCTTCAATTATCCGGAACGGCTTGGATTAGTTTTGGCGTATGGATGGTTATTGGTATTGCGGTTTACTTTTTATATAGCCGAAAACATAGTGCTTTAAATAATAGTAAAGACGAAGACGATGTAGCAAATTTATAAGTAGGAAAATCCATTCTAATTCTGTTGGAATGGATTTTTTATTTGAAAATTTACATTTTTTCTGAATCTATTATAAGATAATTGTTGGTGAACTAAAGGGGTGAAATGATGAAGAATACGTGGCGTGAATTAAGGGAGATGGACCGTAACGTATGGATTCGGTTTATTGGTGAGACGTTAAATGGAATTGCAATGATGATGTTGATGCCTTTCTTTGCATTATATTTAAAAGACAAGGTAGATTCATTATTACAGGTTGGAGTTATTATGGCGCTTTCTCCAATTGCTGCGAGTTTTGGATCCATTATAGGGGGAAGAATCGCTGATATATATGGAAGAAAGCCGATTATGATATTTTCGATGGTGAGTAATGCATTATTAATGCTCGGTTTTTTATTTATAGAAGGATTTATTCCGTATGCGATTTTATCAATTTTTTTAGGGTTAAGTAATTCGCTATTTCATCCAGCTGCATCAGCGATGGTTGCGGATGTAACAGTGCCAGAAAAAAGAACAGAAGCATATGGTTTGTTGCGGATGGGGCATAATATAGGTGCTGCAATTGGCCCGATAATGGGGGCTTCAGTAGTTATGTTGTCGAAGAACCTTGTGTTTATTATTGCCTCGTCTACGATGTTATTCTATGCATTGCTTGTATTCGTTCTTATTCAAGAGACAATGCCAAAGAGTGCGAATAAAGAAGAGGATAACGAAAAGGAATCAGGAGCAGTATGGAAAATTGTATTGCGAGATAAGGCACTCATGATTTATTTATTAGCAGGTATCATTATTTCGATGGGATTTTCTCAAACAGAAGGTATGTTGCCATTGCACTTTGATAATGAAATGAAAGATATTTTTGGAACTAACAATCCATACCCATATTTAATGGCGTTAAACGGACTATTAGTTGTGTTGTTCCAATTTCAAATTTCAAAATGGGCCACAGATAAACCTGTCGGAAAGACGATGTTATATGGTGCATGTTTGTTTGGGATTGGGTTATTTTTCATAGGGTGGTTACCGAAGTGGTTTGGAGGACTTGATACAAATGCTACGATTATTTTAATAACTTTACTGTTTGTATATGCCATATATACGTTAGGTGAGATGATTATGTCGCCTGTACAGATGACGTTTGTAGCGAATTTGGCTCCTGAGCATTTGAGGGGGACTTATATGGGAGCTGCAAGTTTGCAGTGGATTACAGGAAGTGCATTCGGCCCACTTCTTGGAGGTTTTTTATTAGACCGATTACTTGGCCACTTTCTATTTACAATTTTAGCTGTCGGTTGTGTAGTTGCAGGTATTGTATATATTTCTTTAGACCGTCTCGTTGAACAAAGGCAAAAAGGCACGCTAACCAAACAATCTTCTTAATAATTAGATGACATACACAAAACAGGGATTTCTACATATTTTAGGTACATAACTAGATTGGTTTACAATTTTATCCCACTTTAATGGGCAGTAAGACCCTCACCTCAAAATTCAGCGAAAGCAAGGAATTTAGGTGGGGGATCAACTGCCCATAAAAGTCCGATTGGTTCAACTAATAATCAGTAGGGGATGAAGCCCCCCCACTGATTAAAGTTTCACTTTATATATTTATGAAGAAATTTAAGTGGAAAAAGTATAGAAAACCAATAAGTGGTGTCATTTAATTATTTGTGAAAGTTGCATTTTATTTCAAATAGGAACTACCTATTTTTATAAAAAGTGCTAAAATAGAAAAATGAAAACAATTGGTTAGGGTGATTTCAGTGACAAAAATTAAATTAGGTTTATTATATGGTGGAAAATCAGCTGAGCATCAAGTTTCGCTACAAACGGCTCTTGCTGCTATTAAAGCATTAAATCAAGATAAATTCGAGATTCATCCAATTTATATTACAGAACAAGGTCAATGGGTACGCGGTGAGCGTATTGAAGGTGAAGTAACAGATGTTGAAGTTCTAAAAATGAGCGGTGCAGAAAATGCGATTTCTCCGCTATCATTAAGCACAGAAATCATTCCATCTGCAAATGCTGAGGAAAATGCTATCGACGTTATTTTCCCATTACTACATGGACCAAATGGTGAAGATGGAACGGTACAAGGATTATTAGAATTAATGAATATTCCTTATGTAGGAAATGGTGTTCTAGCATCTGCTGCTGGTATGGATAAAGTTGTTATGAAAAACATCTTTGCAGAAGCTGGATTGAAACAAGCAAAATATGCATCATTTATTCGTAGTGCATGGGAAAAAGATCGTGAAATAGCATATGAAAAAGTAGAAGAAGTATTAGGTTACCCTTGCTTCGTAAAACCAGCAAACCTTGGTTCAAGTGTTGGGATTAATAAGTGTAAAAATCGTGAAGAACTTGAGAATGCATTTGAAGAGGCATTCCAATTTGACCGTAAAATTATTGTGGAAGAAAATATCGTTGGACGTGAAGTAGAAGTTGGTGTACTAGGTAATGATGAACCGAAATGTTCAGTTGTAGGTGAAATCGTACCTAAAAAAGACTTCTATGATTATAAGTCGAAATACATCGATGGTGATACAGCGTTAATTATTCCAGCTGAAATAACAGAAGAAGAGTCTAATGTTATTAAGCGAGATGCGATTGTTGCATTCCAATCGTTAGATGGTGCTGGCTTAACGCGAGCTGATTTCTTCTTAACGAAAGATGGAGAAGTATACATTAACGAAGTGAATACGATGCCAGGATTTACGCCGTTTAGTATGTTCCCTCTACTATGGCAACATACTGGATTACCGTATCCAGAATTAATTGAAGAGCTAATTCGTTTAGCAATGGAGCGTCACGAAGAAAAACAAAAAATTAAATATACAATCTAACAAAAAAAGGAGGAGGCACTATTCGAAGGAATAGTGCTTCCTCTATGTAAGGAGTGTTTTTATGATAAATCGAACGTTAAAACAAGTAGAACAAATGACAAATGGTACGGGATTAGCAGAGCAGTATGAGGGAATTACTATACAAGGAGTGTCTATTGATACGAGAAAAATCGAAAAAGGAAACTTATATGTTCCGATTCAAGGTGAACGTTTCGATGGACATGCTTTTGTAGATAAAGCTGTTGAAAATGGAGCTGTGGCGACATTATGGATGAAAGATGTAGCAAATCCACCTGAGAATCTTCCGGTTATTTTTGTAGAAGACACGCTATCAGCATTACAAATGTTAGCAAAAAATTATCGCGACCAATTGGATGTTAAAGTGATTGGTGTGACAGGTAGTAACGGTAAAACATCTACAAAAGATATTGTAACAAGTCTTCTTGCGACTAAATTCAAAGTTCAAAAAACAGAAGGAAACTTCAATAATCATATCGGGCTACCTCTTACTATTTTAAACTTAGAAGAAAATACAGAAGTAGCTGTATTAGAAATGGGAATGTCAAGCCGTGGGGAAATTGAATTCTTATCTAAGTTAGCTCGTCCAAATGCAGCTATCATTACGAACATTGGTGAAGCGCATTTAATGGACTTAGGCTCTCGCGAGGCAATTGCTGAAGCGAAATTAGAAATTGTGACAGGATTACAAGAAGGTGGAGTGTTCGTATATAACGGAGATGAGCCATTATTAACGAATCGTGTTCCTGAAATGAATTTAATAGCTGAAACAGTTACGTTTGGTGATGCTAGAGCAAATGATTACTATCCAACGACTGTAACGTTACAAGCAACTGGGACACACTTTAAAATGAATAGAGAAGAAAACATTTCATTCTATCTACCGGTATTAGGGAAACACAATGTGTATAATACACTTGCTTCTATGGCAATTGCGAAACATTTTGGTGTAACGTGGGAAGAGATGAAAGAAGGTTTAGTAACACTTCAAATGACAGGCATGCGTATGGAAATTGTAAAAACAAATAGTGGATTAACAATTATCAACGATGCTTATAATGCAAGTCCAACAGCTATGGAAGCAGCATTCCACCTAATGAATGGTTTAGATGGATTCTCTAAAAAAATTGTTGTTCTCGGCGATATGTTAGAGCTTGGAGATCAAGAAGTACAGTTTCATTATGAGGTAGGTAAATTAATCGATCCAGCAAAAATCTCCTATGTGTTCACATATGGTAAATTAGGGGCTCAAATTGCTGAAGGAGCGAAAATTAATTTCCCTAACGAACGTGTAAAGGCTTATGATAATAAAGAAGAGTTAGTAAAAGAGTTGCAAGCAGTAGTCGATGCAAAAGATGTTGTATTAATAAAAGCATCTCGCGGTATGAAATTGGAAGAAGTAATTACGATGTTGAAATAATTGGTGTATATAAATAGGGATGATAGCAACGAAAAAAGAAGAAACTTATAATAAGCGCTTACAGTAAATATAAAAAAATAAAAGTGAAGAAAAAACCTCTGAATATGAAAATAAGGTAACAGTTGGGTTTGCTTTTTACACATACAAAACTTATAATTGATAAAGTGTAATAACGTTTAGAAGTATTTTCGTGAAGAATATACGCCCGTTTATATACGTGAGCATTCAGGAAAAGGGCTTTTCCGCAAATTCGGAAAACGCCTTTTTTTAAATGATAAGTATAGGATAGAAAAGGAGAAGTAACATTGACAACATTTCGAGAATTAGGATTAAGTGATTCTTTACTGCAATCTGTTGAAAGTATGGGCTTTGAAGAGGCTACGCCAATTCAAGCTGAAACAATTCCACATGCATTGCAAGGTAAGGATATTATTGGGCAAGCACAAACAGGTACAGGGAAAACAGCAGCATTCGGATTACCACTATTAGATAAAGTGGATACACATAAAGAATCGGTTCAAGGTATTGTTATCGCGCCAACGCGTGAATTAGCAATTCAAGTTGGAGAAGAGCTATACAAAATTGGTAAACATAAACGCGTTCGTATCTTACCAATTTACGGTGGTCAAGATATTAACCGCCAAATTCGTGCTCTAAAAAAACACCCACACATTATTGTTGGTACGCCGGGTCGTATTTTAGATCATATTAACCGTAAAACACTTCGCTTACAAAACGTAGAGACAGTTGTTCTTGACGAAGCGGATGAAATGTTAAACATGGGCTTCATTGAAGATATTGAAGCAATTTTAACAGATGTGCCAGAAACACACCAAACATTACTATTCTCAGCGACAATGCCGGATCCAATCCGTCGTATTGCTGAGCGTTTCATGACTGAGCCTCAACACATTAAAGTAAAAGCAAAAGAAGTAACAATGCCAAACATTCAGCAGTTCTATTTAGAAGTGCAAGAAAAGAAAAAGTTTGATGTATTGACACGCTTATTAGACATTCAATCTCCAGAGCTTGCGATTGTATTCGGTCGTACAAAGCGTCGTGTTGATGAATTATCAGAAGCATTAAATTTACGTGGTTATGCTGCGGAAGGTATCCATGGTGATTTAACTCAGGCGAAACGTATGTCTGTATTACGTAAGTTCAAAGAAGGTTCTATTGAAGTTCTTGTTGCAACAGACGTTGCTGCACGTGGTCTTGATATTTCAGGTGTAACACACGTATACAACTTCGATATTCCACAAGATCCAGAATCATACGTTCACCGTATTGGCCGTACTGGTCGTGCAGGTAAAAAAGGTATTGCAATGCTATTTGTAACACCACGTGAATCTGGACAATTAAAAAATATCGAGCGTACAACAAAACGTAAAATGGACCGCATGGATGCACCAACACTTGACGAGGCACTAGAAGGTCAACAACGTTTAATCGCTGAAAAACTTCAAAACACAATTGAAAATGAAAACTTAGCATATTACAAGCGTATTGCGGAAGAAATGTTAGAAGAGAACGACTCTGTAACAGTAGTAGCTGCTGCTTTAAAAATGATGACAAAAGAGCCAGATACAACTCCAATCGCTTTAACATCAGAACCACCAGTTGTTGCAAGAGGTGGCGGTTCTAAAAAACGCGGCGGTAACGGAGGCGGATACCGTGATGGTAACCGTAATCGTAGTCGTGATGGACGCGGTGGCGATGGTCGTAACCGTGACCGCAATCGTGATGGTCGTAATCGTGACGGTAACCGTGATCGCAATCGTGATGGCGGCAACCGTGGTCGTCGTGGAGAAGGTCAAGGTCGCCCAGGATCTTCAAACGGACGCGGCGAAAGAAAACATCATAGCCGTAAGCCACAAGCTTAATAGCAAAAAAGAGAATGCCCTTTTCCGGCATTCTCTTTTTTTATTTCTGTAATTGTACATACTACATAATAACTTGTGTAGAAATGAGGTGCTACATGCTTGTAAGACTTGGGTATGTTGCGATGAGTGTACATTTGAAAAACGCATCCCCATCTCAAACGATGACGTACGCGCAGTTTCAAAAAATAGATGATCGGGAAGCGGCGATTCGTAAACTTGAAAGAATTGCTAATTCGAATTTGGAAAATTGCTTACGGTTATTAAAACATAACAAAGGCCATGATATATCCTTTTTTCGACTTAGTTCCAAGTTGATTCCTTTAGCGAATCATGAGGAGTTGTTAGAGTGGAACTACATTCGTCCCTTAAAAGAAAATTTAAAAGTGCTAGGTGATTACGCTATTCGAATGAATATGCGTATTGATTTTCATCCAGATCATTTTGTTGTACTTAATTCACCCGAGGAGAATATTTTTAAACAATCTGTCAAGACATTACAAATGCATAGAAAATTATTAAAAGGTATGGGAATTGAACATAAGCAACGATGTGTAATGCATGTTGGGGGCGGATATAAAGATAAAGAGCTCGCATTAGAGCGTTTTATAGAGAATTGGTCTAACGTCCCAAGAGGCATTCAGGAAATGATTATGTTAGAAAATGATGATACAACTTTTACGCTCGAGGAAACATTATATTTAGGAGAAAAGTTGGACATTCCCGTTGTATTTGATTTACATCATCATATGATGAATCATGATCGAGAAGATTGGCATGAAGATTGGGCGCGTGTTGTACATACGTGGGAATCGTCTTTGTTACCGGTGAAAATGCACATTTCTAGTCCTAGAGAGGGAAAAGACCCAAGGGCACATGCGGACTTTATTAATGTAGATACTTTTTTATCTTTTTTAAAAAAGATAAAAGGAAGTGTTCCGCAAATTGATTGTATGATTGAAGCGAAGAAGAAGGATGAGTCTTTATTTCAACTTATGAGGGATTTAAGTGAACAAACAGATGTGGAAATTGTCGATGGTGCGAGCTTTTATATTAAATGAGCTCTGCACCATCGAGTTTTTTTATTAATAAAGGGGTGCAAATACCACCAATGATCAATCCTGTTAAATGGCTGATAGGGTTGGCAGAGGGATTGAAGAAAGTGAATAGTAGTAATATACATATCATAATTGAAAAAATAGCGATGTCTCTTGGATTGGAAGAACGATATCGGCTATACAATAGAAATAACTGTGCACCTAGCAATCCGAAAATGCCACCAGATGCCCCGGCATGAATGTATTCATGAGGCATAATAAGGTAAGACGAAATATTTCCGAGAATGCCAGAAAGGAAAAAAATAATAATGAAAGAAAAGTGCCCTAGTTGTTTTTCAATAGAAGAGCCAAGCATGAATAAACAAATACTATTAGAAAGAAAATGTTGTAAGTCTACATGTACGAGCAGGGAAGTTATGAGACGCCACCATTCTCCTTTAGCGATATATTCATTAGAAGCTGCCATAGGAAAGAGGGAAAAATCCCCTAATATAATCATGATTAATTGTATGAGAAGTAAAGCAATGGTGATTGGTTGTAAGGAAATGCGGGCGGATGGTATTAGCATATGGTGAGTATCACTCCTTTTGCATCAGAAAGATTCTCTGTTATTCTTACAATATGAAAAAAGAAAGCTAAATAGAAGAAGGGGATTTTGAAATGATTGTAGGGATTGGAATCGATATTATTGAATTGAATCGAATTGAAAAAATGATAGATGGAAAGCTTAAATTTATGGAACGTATTTTAACTGAAAGTGAACGTAATGTTGCTAAGGGGCTGAAGGGAAGCCGCCTTACAGAGTTTGTAGCTGGAAGATTTGCAGCGAAAGAGGCGTATTCAAAAGCGGTAGGAACGGGTATTGGGAAAGAAGTGAGTTTTTTAGATATTGAAGTAAGAAATGATGATAGAGGCAAGCCGATTCTTATTACAAGTACAGAGCATATTGTTCATTTATCAATTAGTCACAGTAAGGAATTTGCTGTTGCTCAAGTTGTTTTAGAAAGCTCGTCACGCTAGTCTGCATATTTTATATCTTTGTCTCATATATTTGTGGTAGCGATAAGGAAGGTACATCTTCCATTCATTTATAGGGGCAAAGGGGCTGAAGTGATGAAAAGGCGTCTGTTTTTAGTTCTTGTCGGTTTATTAACCGTTTTTGTGTTGGCCGGTTGTATGGAGAAGAAACAAGATGATGTTGTGAGAGATTTAGAGGCGAAAGTAAAAGGGTTGAAAAGCTATCAAGCTGAAGCGAAATTATCTATTAAAACAGGGAATGAGCCTCAGGAGTATAAGGTAGAAATATGGCATAAGGAACCTTCTTTTTATCGTGTGAATTTGCAGAATGCGAAAAAAGATCAAAGTCAAATTATTTTAAGAAATGAAGAAGGAGTATTTGTATTAACGCCAGCTCTTAATAAGAGTTTCCGTTTCCAAAGTGATTGGCCGCAAAATAGTAGCCAGGCTTATTTATACGAATCTCTTGTGAGAGATATTTTACAGGATAAGAAAAACCTTACTTTTGAAAAAACAGATAAGCATTATATTTTTAAAACAAAAACAAACTATCAGCATCAAAACATGTTGCCGAGACAAGAGATTACGTTGAAGAAAAGTGATTTAACGCCAGTTTCGGTGAAGTTAATGGATAATGATCAAAATGTTCTTGTGAAAGTAGATTTCTCTAAAGTGAAATTCGACGCGAAATTTGATAAAGGTGCATTTGATACGAAACAAAATATGTCTAGAGCGCAAGTAGATGTTCAAACGACAGCGAAAGAAGACAAACCGTTTGCTATTTTATATCCACGTGATACGCCACAAGGTATGACTTTGAAAGATGAAAAAGAGTTGAAGACAGACAGTGGCAAGCGTGCAATACTCACATACACTGGAAGTAAGAAATCCTTTACTTTAATACAAGAAAAGGCAAAAGTTGCAGAGGCTTCGTCAGCAATAAGTGTGAGCGGAGAATTGGTTGATCTTGGCTTTACAATTGGAGCATTGACGAAAGACTCTTTAACGTGGTCGCATAACGGAGTAGAATATATGCTCGTGTCTAAAGGTTTAGAGCCGAAGGAGCTATTAATGGTTGCTCGTTCAGTTACAGAGAAGCAAGTGAAGTAACTTCTTAGACGTGGTGATATATGTGCACCACGTCTTTTCTTAGTTTGAAGGGTGGATTTCATAAAAGAAGCATATAAAAGAATAAGCTTCGCATATCGTGTATAAGGAAGTGTATTTATGGAAGAAGCACCATTTTACCGTGACACTTGGGTGGAAGTGGATTTAGATGCCATTTATAACAACGTTACACATATTAAAGAATTTATCCCGAGTGGTGTAGAAATTTTTGCCGTAGTTAAAGGGAATGCATATGGGCACGATTATGTACCGGTGGCTAAAACAGCATTAGAAGCGGGGGCGACAAGGTTAGCAGTTGCGTTCTTAGATGAAGCTTTAGTGCTTCGAAGAGCTGGTATTACTGCGCCGATTTTAGTGTTAGGTCCTTCTCCTCCTCGTGATATAAATGTAGCTGCTGAAAATGATGTAGCATTAACTGTTTTTCAAAAGGAATGGGTAGATGAAGCAATCAAACTTTGGGATGGTTCGTCTACGATGAAATACCATATTAATTTCGATAGTGGTATGGGGAGAATTGGAATACGTGAACGTAAAGAATTAAAAGGATTTTTAAAAAGCTTAGAAGGTGCACCATTCTTAGAATTGGAAGGAGTTTATACGCATTTTGCAACAGCAGATGAGGTGGAGACTTCTTACTTTGATAAGCAATATAACACATTTTTGGAGCAGTTAAGTTGGTTGAAAGAATTCGGAGTGAATCCTAAGTTTGTTCATACAGCTAATAGTGCTGCAACGCTACGTTTTCAAGGGATTACATTTAATGCAGTACGAATTGGCATTGCGATGTATGGGTTATCTCCATCTGTAGAAATACGCCCTTTTTTACCGCTTAAATTAGAACCAGCGCTATCATTGCATACGAAAGTTGCTCATATTAAACAGGTGATTAAAGGGGATGGAATTAGTTATAACGTCACTTATCGAACGAAAACTGAAGAATGGATTGCGACCGTTGCAATTGGTTATGCAGATGGCTGGCTTAGAAGATTACAAGGATTTGAAGTGCTTGTAAATGGTAAAAGGGTACCGATTGTGGGTCGAGTAACGATGGATCAATTTATGATACACCTTCCTTGTAAAGTGCCTCTTGGTACGAAAGTTACACTCATCGGAAGGCAAGGAGATGAATATATTAGCGCTACAGAGGTTGCGGAATATTCAGGAACTATTAATTATGAAATTATTACAACGATTAGTTTCCGTGTGCCGAGAATATTTATACGGAACGGTAAAGTTGTGGAAGTAATCAATTATTTGAATGATATATAGAAGGTAGTATGATTTGCTTCTTGTCATGTGAGAGGACTTTTCGTTGGCTAAGAATAAGTTCGTTTTTTGACGAGAAGCTTTTTACTTATCATTACTTTTAACATAATTTAACGTGGAAACTCTTCCGTTTCTTGTTGTAATGAGATAAAAAATAAAAGAATATGAATGTTTTGTTTGTGAATTGGAAAACATAAGCAAGGAATAAGGAAGTCTTTGCAACAGGCTCCATACAATGGTATTATTACAATAGGTGTCATATATATATATTTGGGTGTGTAGTTGACGGTGGAGGTGTATTTTTGTGTCCGAATCAAGTGTAACTACTGAAATCGTGGTTCGGTTGCCAAAGCAAATGGTAACGGAATTGGACGGAATTGGAAAACAAGAGAATAAGAATCGCCATGAACTAATTTGCCAGGCAACACAACTGTTATTGCGTCAACATAAGACGAAGAAACGCTACCAACATGAATCAATGCGACGTGGGTACATTGAAATGGGAAAAATTAATCTTGGTATTGCATCTGAAGCTTTCTTAGCAGAGTATGAAGCAGCTCATACAGTAGAACGCTTAGTTAGCGGGGGGTAATATTTTGATTGTAAAACGCGGCGACGTGTATTTTGCAGACCTTTCCCCAGTTGTTGGTTCTGAGCAAGGAGGCGTTCGTCCGGTTCTTGTCATTCAAAATGACATCGGAAATCGTTTTAGTCCAACGGTGATTGTAGCGGCTATTACTGCACAGATTCAAAAAGCGAAATTACCCACTCATGTGGAAATTGATGCGAAAAAGTACGGTTTTGAGAGAGATTCTGTTATTTTACTTGAGCAGATTCGAACAATCGATAAGCAGCGCTTAACGGACAAAATCACTCACTTAGATGAAGTGATGATGATTCGTGTAGATGAAGCGCTACAAATTAGTTTAGGACTAATAGATTTTTAAATCGGCAGTTTAAGTTGCTCTCTTTGAAGGGCAACTTTTTTTATTATAGAGGAGGTTACGGTTGTATATGGAAATGGTAGATAATCGACAAGCGTTAATGAAAATGTTAGTGAAGGAATTAGGCTTTACCGAAAAGCAAGTTCGTCATGTTATTCAATTAACAGAAGAAGGTAACACAGTTCCATTTATTGCTCGTTACCGAAAAGAATGGACAGGCTCTTTAGATGAAGTGCAAATTCGTACAATTTTAGAGAGATGGCAATATATAATGCAGCTTGAAGATAGGAAAGAAGAGGTTCTTCGTCTTATTGATGAGAAGGGGAAACTGACAGGAGAATTACATCAGCAAATTGTGAAAGCTACAAAGTTGCAAGAAGTAGAAGATTTATATCGTCCGTATAAAGAGAAGAGAAGAACGAAAGCAACGATTGCAAAAGAAAAAGGGTTAGAGCCATTAGCTGAATGGTTATTGTTATATACGAAAGAAGATCCGAATCAGAAGGCAATAGAGTTTATAAATGCCGAGAAAGAAGTGCAATCTGCAGAGGAAGCATTGCAAGGTGCTCAAGACATTATTGCAGAAATCGTTTCAGATGAAGCGGCATATCGTAGTTGGATTCGGAATGTTACTTTTCGAAAAGGTGTTATGTCCTCGGCTGTAAAAGATGAAGAGAAAGATGAAAAAAATATATATGAAATGTATTACAGTTATGAAGAACCGTTGCAGAAAGTCGTGCCGCATCGCGTATTAGCGATGAATCGAGGTGAGAAAGAAGATATATTGAGAGTTTCTGTTGTTCCACCAGTAGATGAGATAGTAACTTTCTTATATAAGAAAGTAATTCGTGATAACGATTCAAAAAGTGCACAGTATGTAAAGTTAGCAATTGAGGATGGTTATAAACGATTAATTCAACCCTCTATTGAAAGGGAGATTCGAAAAGAATTAACAGAAACAGCTGAGGAACAAGCGATACATATTTTCTCTGAGAACTTACGTAATTTGTTATTACAACCTCCGATGAAAGGAAAGGTTGTGTTAGCTGTAGACCCTGCATATAGAACGGGGTGTAAATTAGCTATCGTAGACGATACGGGAAAAGTTTTATATATTGATGTTATTTATCCGCATCCACCAGTGCGTAAATATGAAGATGCAAAAGCGAAAGTTCTTTCTATTATAGATAAATATCAAGTTGAAATGATTGCGATTGGGAATGGTACAGCTTCTAGAGAATCGGAAGAATTTATAGTTGATGTATTACAAAATGTGGAACGAGAAGTCTTCTATATTATTGTAAACGAAGCTGGTGCGAGTGTGTATTCGGCTTCTGATTTAGCACGTGAGGAATTCCCGGATTTGCAGGTTGAAGAAAGAAGTGCGGTTTCTATTGGTAGGCGTCTGCAAGATCCACTTGCTGAACTTGTAAAGATTGATCCGAAATCAGTTGGGGTTGGACAATATCAACATGATGTGTCTCAAAAAAGATTAAATGAATCATTAACGTTTGTAGTAGAGACAGCAGTTAACCAAGTCGGTGTGAATGTAAATACAGCTTCAGTTGCGTTGTTGCAATATGTTTCAGGCTTATCAAAAACTGTTGCGAAAAATATTGTAGCAAAGCGTGAAGAAGAAGGGAAATTTACAAAACGAACAGACTTAAAGAAAATACCACGTCTAGGTGCGAAGACATATGAACAATGTATAGGTTTCTTACGTATATTAGAAGGGGCAAATCCGTTAGACCGTACAGGTATTCACCCAGAACAATATAAAAATGTTGAATTGTTATTAAAGAGTCTAGGTTTATCAAAAGATGACGTAGGGCAACCACAATTACAAAAGAGTTTAGAAGAAGTAGAGATTTCTAAGTTGTCGCAAGAAACGGGAGTTGGAGAACCAACATTAGTTGATATTATAGATGCACTCATTAGTCCAGAGCGAGACATGAGGGATGAGTTGCCTAAACCGCTTCTGAAAAAAGGGATTTTGAAATTAGAAGATTTAAAACGTGGTATGGAACTGGAAGGGACAGTTCGTAACGTTGTTGATTTCGGTGCTTTCGTTGATGTAGGTGTGAAACAAGATGGGTTAGTACATATTTCTAAACTAAGCAAACAATACGTGAAGCATCCGTTAGATGTTGTATCTGTCGGACAAATCGTCAAAGTATGGGTAGATGATATTGATACGAAAAAAGGTCGCGTTGCATTATCTATGTTGCCGATTGAATAGTAAGAGAAGAGAGCAGATGAAACTGCTCTTTTTTTATAGGATAAAACGTGTAATGGATTAGGAACTTTGATGTATTTTGCTATAATAAAACCAGCATTCATTTAGTAATTTAATTTGATACCGGTTTTTTTCAAAATATGCGCGTTGCATTTGTTTTTTGAGCCATGTAGGCATAGGAATCCCTCCTTGTTTAATCCTACTCTCATAAATGTAAAGTACTATTGATGAGAGGTTGGTGAGTGGATTTCTATTTTTGCTATGTTTTTAGAAACCACGCTTCTTGAATGAGGATGGGTATATGTACTATTTAATATATGTATAAGAGAGGAGAAAAGTGTAAAAATATTTTTTTGTTTAGGAGGAATGAAAATGGATGAGCAAGAAATACAGCGGCTAGTGGAAGAAGTATCACTACAATATTTCGGAATGCCGTTTTTACATAAAGCAATGTTTAATAGTAGGTTGCGTACAACTGGTGGACGTTATCTGTTGAATACACATAATATTGAACTGAATTATCGATATTATGAAATGTATGGGAAAGAAGAATTAGTTGGGATTGTTAAACATGAACTTTGTCATTATCACTTACATATTGCGGGAAGAGGGTATAAGCATCGGGATAAGGATTTTCGAGAATTATTAAAGGCAGTTGATGCACCACGCTTTTGTAAACGAATGATAAATGAAGAGAAGGGCAAAAAGGTTTATATGTATGAATGTATGGAATGCTCACTTCAATATGTAAGGAGGCGTCAAATAAATACAAAAAGATATGTCTGCGGAAAGTGTAAAGGGAAACTAATCTTGATAAAGAAAACATCTTGACAGTGAAAACGCAATCCAGTATATTATAAACATGTCACGTTTGTACAAGATGTTGTGAAAAAACCTCTTGACTTACGATAAGAATTTTTATAAGATACAAATTGTCTTTATTATTCCGCAGTAGCTCAGTGGTAGAGCTATCGGCTGTTAACCGATCGGTCGTAGGTTCGAGTCCTACCTGCGGAGCCATACAGAGAAGTACCCAAGTGGCTCAAGGGGCTCCCCTGCTAAGGGAGTAGATCGCGAACGCGGTGCGAGGGTTCGAATCCCTTCTTCTCTGCCATTCATATTGGCCCGTTGGTCAAGTGGTTAAGACACCGCCCTTTCACGGCGGTAACACGGGTTCGAATCCCGTACGGGTCACCACTTCGGAGGATTAGCTCAGCTGGGAGAGCACCTGCCTTACAAGCAGGGGGTCGGCGGTTCGATCCCGTCATCCTCCACCATAATATTATAATGAAAAGTAAAATGACATTAATGTAAAGATTAAATGGTCCCGTGGTGTAGTGGTTAACATGCCTGCCTGTCACGCAGGAGATCGCCGGTTCGACCCCGGTCGGGACCGCCATTTTAACTTCTGCTAATTGGCAGTTGTTTTTTATTGGTCATTATGGTACAATAACATTTGTCTTTGAAAATAAGATAAGTATTTCGATGGGCTATAGCCAAGCGGTAAGGCAACGGACTTTGACTCCGTCATGCGCTGGTTCGAATCCAGCTAGCCCAGCCATTTACGAGCCATTAGCTCAGTTGGTAGAGCATCTGACTTTTAATCAGAGGGTCGAAGGTTC
>NZ_CP017016.1:252500-270000 GCF_001831375.1 Bacillus sp. ABP14
CATGAAGCCCCCCTCAAGATGAGATTTCCCATAGCGTAAGCTAGTAAGATCCCTGAAAGATGATCAGGTTGATAGGTTCGAGGTGGAAGCATGGTGACATGTGGAGCTGACGAATACTAATAGATCGAGGACTTAACCATATAATATGTAGCAAATGTTATCTAGTTTTGAAGGAATATGCCTTCAATAGTTTGGTGATGATGGCAGAGAGGTCACACCCGTTCCCATACCGAACACGGAAGTTAAGCTCTCTAGCGCCGATGGTAGTTGGGACCTTGTCCCTGTGAGAGTAGGACGTCGCCAAGCTATTTATATCATCGCGGGGTGGAGCAGCACGGTAGCTCGTCGGGCTCATAACCCGAAGGTCGCAGGTTCAAATCCTGTCCCCGCAACCAAATGGTCCCGTGGTGTAGTGGTTAACATGCCTGCCTGTCACGCAGGAGATCGCCGGTTCGACCCCGGTCGGGACCGCCATTTTATATAAAGAAAAGAACGAAACATGTTGTTTCGTATTTTTTTATTTGTTTTAACAAAAAACTAATAAAGACAGTCAAACTATCCTTAGGAAAACTCCTAAGGACTTTTTTATATATTCAAAACCTGTATAATAAAGAGCAGAGAACATTGTGAGTAAAGTAGGTGAAGTCTGTGAGTAAATATGAAATAACAACAAAATCATCTGAGGAAACACAAAGATTATCAGAAAAACTTGGTGAACTTGCTCAGGCACAAGATGTAATTATTTTAGAAGGAGATCTAGGGGCTGGTAAGACGACTTTTACAAAGGGACTAGCAAAAGGTCTTGGAGTGAAAAGAGTTGTAAATAGCCCTACCTTTAATATTATTAAAGAATATAAAGGGAGATTACCGCTATATCATATGGACGTGTATCGCTTAGCAGAAAGTGAAGAAGACTTAGGTTTTGATGAGTATTTCTATGGTGAAGGAATTACGGTAGTAGAATGGGCTCATTTAATAGAAGCATATTTACCAAATGAGAAGCTACAAATTAGTTTATTCCATGCTGGAGATGACACAAGAAACATTGTACTCGAGCCGATTGGAGATCGCTATATTAGATTATGTGAGGAGCTATTACAAGATGAAAGTACTAGCAATTGATACTTCAAATTACGTAATGGGTGTATCCCTTATTGAAGAAGGAAACGTAATTGGGGAAATCATTACAAATTTAACAAAAAATCATTCTGTGCGTCTTATGCCAGCTGTAGAACAACTGTTAAAAGAATGCGGTGTAAAACCAAAAGAATTAACTAAAATAGTTGTAGCTGCTGGACCAGGATCATATACAGGTGTTCGTATAGGTGTGACAGCTGCAAAAACATTAGCTTGGTCACTTCAAATACCAATTGTAGGTGTATCAAGTTTAGAAGTAGTGGCTGCAAACGGAGCTAATTTTGATGGATTAATCTGTCCTTTATTCGATGGAAGACGTGGACAAATTTATACTGGCTTATATACATATGAAGGAGAGGATTTAACTTCTATAGAGGAAGACCGAATCATCCTTATTGTAGACTGGTTGCAAATGTTAAAAGATAAAGGAAAGCCTGTTTTATTTATTGGTAACGATGTGAAACTACACAAAGAAACAATTATCGAACATTTAGGCGATCAAGCTGTCTTTGCTCCTTTCACTAAAAATAACCCAAGACCAAGTGAGCTAGCGTTCTTAGGATTACAAAAAGAAGAACAAGATGTACATTCATTTGTTCCTAGTTACCTTCGTTTAGCTGAAGCTGAAACAAAGTGGTTAGAAAGTCAAAACAAGTAGGAGCTTGCAGAGGATGGATATGATATTTAGAAAGATGGAACTTGATGATATTGCTCAAATTGTAGCCATTGAAGAAGCATCTTTTTCAACTCCTTGGACTGCAGATGCCTTTCACCGTGAGTTAACGATGAATGAACATGCACATTATGTTGTGCTAGAAAAAGATGGTCGTGTAATTGGGTATTGTGGATTGTGGATAATTATTGATGAATCACATATAACAAATATAGCTATTTTGCCAGAATACAGAGGTCAAAAGCTAGGAGATGCTTTATTAAAAGAAGTTATTTCCGAGGCGAAAACTCTAGGTGTAAAAACGATGACACTTGAAGTACGTGTATCAAATGAAGTAGCAAAACAGTTATACAGAAAATACGGATTTCAAAATGGTGGAATTCGTAAACGATACTATGCAGACAATCAGGAAGATGGTCTCGTAATGTGGGTGAATATATAATGGAAAAAAATACGATTATACTTGGTATTGAAACAAGTTGTGATGAAACAGCAGTAGCGGTTGTTAAAAATGGAACGGAAATTATTGCGAATGTTGTTGCATCACAAATTGAAAGTCATAAACGTTTTGGCGGAGTTGTACCAGAGATTGCGTCCCGTCATCATGTAGAAGAAATTACAGTTGTATTAGAAGAAGCTTTAAAAGAAGCGAATATCACATTTGATGATATTGATGCAATTGCTGTCACAGAAGGACCTGGTTTAGTAGGAGCGCTTCTAATAGGGGTGAACGCAGCGAAAGCAGTGGCATTTGCACATGATATCCCTCTAGTTGGTGTTCATCATATCGCTGGCCACATTTATGCGAACCGTTTAGTAAAAGAAGTTCAATTCCCATTACTATCACTTGTTGTCTCTGGTGGGCATACAGAGCTTGTTTATATGAAAGAACATGGTTCATTTGAAGTAATTGGTGAAACGCGAGATGATGCAGCAGGAGAGGCATATGATAAAGTAGCTCGTACGTTATCTATGCCATATCCAGGTGGTCCTCATATTGATCGACTTGCACATGAAGGAGAACCAACAATTGATTTACCTCGTGCATGGCTAGAACCGGATTCGTATGATTTCAGTTTTAGCGGATTGAAATCAGCAGTTATCAACACTGTGCATAACGCAAAACAACGCGGGATAGAAATTGCACCGGAAGATTTAGCAGCAAGTTTCCAAGAGAGTGTAATTGACGTATTAGTAACGAAAGCATCTCGTGCAGCGGATGCTTATAACGTAAAGCAAGTGCTTCTTGCTGGTGGAGTAGCTGCGAATAAAGGACTGCGTGCACGTTTAGAAGCAGAATTTGCACAAAAAGAAAATGTAGAGCTAATTATTCCTCCTCTATCTTTATGTACAGATAATGCAGCTATGATTGCGGCGGCAGGTACAATTGCATATGAACAAGGAAAACGTGCTACATTAGCTTTAAATGCAAATCCAGGATTAGATATTGAAGCGTAGTTATGCACAAAATTAACCACAGCTTGTGGATAAAACCCATATTATCTGTTGATAATATGGGTTTTATTGTGTATATAAAATGTTGATAACTTTTTTGTTGATTGTGGATAATGTGGAAAAGTTATTTAGATGTTTATTTTATAAAGGTGGATATGTGTATAAACTTGTGGATAAACCAGATAAAGTCTGACCTTTGAATCTATCCTTTTTCGGGAAATAAAAACGAAGAAGGTATCTCTAAAAAACATTTTGAAATATGCCCTTATTATAAGGGAGGCTAACATTGTCAAACCTTGTCGGAAAATCGATACCTCGTGTCGAATCGTTTATGCGATAGAGGTTGACCATGGCTAGAAGATAAGAAGGATGTCTCATCGTCAAAAATCCCGACTGATGAGACATCCTTCTTATTTATACTCTTATAAATGCAATTCTTCCCATTCTGCCATACAAGCATCAAGTTGTTCTTGTAGTGTTTGCTTTTTCGTTGTAATTTCACTAGCCTTTTCATAATCTGCATATATTTCTGGTAAGCAAAGTTGATCTTCTAACGTAGCAATTTCTTCTTCAAATTGTACAATATTTTGTTCTAGTTCCTCAATTTTTCGAGTACGTTGACGCTCCAACTTTTTACGCTCTTTTTCTTCGAGATAATTTAATTTTTCTGGAGCTACAGTTTTTTGAACAGGTGCCTGATTTTCTTGCTGTTCTTGCTGTTCAAGTTCTGCACGTTCAATCATTTCATTTTTCTTTTCAACGTAGTAATCGTAATCCCCTAAATATTCCTGTGCACCTTCTGTTGATAACTCAACCACAGTCGTTGTTACACGATTAATAAAATAGCGGTCATGTGAGACAAATAGAAGAGTACCAGGATAATCGATTAAAGCATTCTCTAGGATTTCTTTACTATTTAAATCAAGATGGTTTGTAGGCTCATCGAGAATTAATAAATTCGATTTTTGCATCATAAGTTTTGCAAGAGCTAACCGAGCCTTTTGTCCACCACTAAGAGAAGAGACGGGCTTTAGTACATCATCTCCTGTGAATAAGAAGTTACCTAGTATCGTGCGAATTTCTTTTTCAGGTTGCAGTGGATATTCATCCCATAGCTCATTTAAAACGCGCTTAGAAGATGTTAAATTAGCTTGTTCCTGATCATAATAACCAACAGAGACATTAGATCCGAAAGAAACCTCACCATGTAATAGTGGTAACTTATTCACAATGGATTTTAATAATGTGGATTTCCCAATTCCATTTGGACCAACTAAAGCAACACTATCTCCCCGTGTTAAGCGCATTGTTACATGTTCAATAATTGGATCCTTATCATAGCCAATGGTTGCGTCCTTTACTTGTAACACATCATTTCCACTTTGTTTTTCAATATCGAAGTGGAAGGAAGCTGACTTAGAATCCCCTAATGGTCTTGTTAATAATTCCATACGGTCTAATTGTTTCCGGCGACTTTGCGCACGTTTTGTCGTAGATGCACGAGCTATATTTTTTTGAACAAAGTCCTCTAGCTTAGCAATCTCATCTTGTTGTTTTTCATAACGTTTCATTTCTTGCTCGTATAGTGCTGATTTTAAGTCTAAATATTTACTGTAGTTACCAACAAATCGTCTACTTTCTTTATTCGAAATTTCATATACTTGTGTAACAAGTTTATCTAAGAAATAACGGTCATGGGAAACGATTAGTATTGCCCCAGGATAACCTTGTAAATATTGTTCAAGCCATGTTAATGTTTCGATGTCTAAATGGTTTGTAGGCTCGTCCAAAATAAGTAAGTCTGGTTTCGTTAATAATAATTTACCGAGAGCTAATCGTGTTTTTTGTCCACCGCTTAATGTCGAAATCGTCGTCTGGTGCGTTTCAACTGGGAAGCCAAGACCACTTAAAATCGAACGGATATCTGCTTCGTACTGATAGCCACCTTGATCTTTATAATCTAATTGTAATTGGTCATAATCAGCTAATAATCTTTCATATGTAGCCTCGTTTGAAAAGTTTTCTTCTTTTCCCATCTCTTGCTCTAGCCTTCGAAGTTTTGTCTCCATTTGCTGCAAGTGTGTAAAGACGGTTAGCATTTCATCCCAAATTGTTAAAGATGTTTCTAAACCGGTATTTTGAGCTAAATATCCAACTGAGACATCTTTCGGTTTTATAATTTCTCCACCATCATGAGATAGCTCACCCGCTATTATTTTTAATAATGTAGATTTTCCAGCGCCATTTCGTCCGACTAATGCGATACGATCTTTCGTTTGAACTTCTAATTTTATATTTGAAAGAATCGTTTCTGCACCGTATAATTTCGAAAGCGCGTTTACTTGTAATAAAATCAATGTTTTCACCTCAAATAATTTCTTAACTTTGCCATGTTTATATTTCTCAATCATACTAAAAATAGTGTATAGTTTAAAATACAGAGAGAATACTTCTTCTTTCTATTATACAAGGAATTTAATAAGTGCTAAACTTCTGTATTTGATTAAAGCATATGAATAAAGATAGGAAGAGAGGAGAGGTTATATGGAGCAGCAGAAAATTCCACAAGCCACTGCTAAGAGATTGCCTCTATACTATCGATTTATCCAAAACTTATCTTTGTCTGGTAAGCAACGTGTTTCATCAGCTGAATTAAGTGAAGCGGTAAAGGTTGATTCCGCAACAATTCGCAGAGATTTCTCATACTTTGGAGCGTTAGGGAAAAAAGGATATGGATATAATGTAAATTATTTATTATCATTTTTCCGTGAAACACTCGACCAAGATGATATAACACGTGTAGCGCTTATTGGAGTAGGTAATTTAGGGACCGCTTTCTTACATTATAATTTCACGAAAAACAATAATACAAAGATTGAAATGGCATTTGATGTTAGTGAAGAGAAAGTTGGAACAGAAATCGGAGGCATTCCTGTATATCACTTAGATGAATTAGAAGAACGTTTATCAACTGATATACAAGTGGCAATATTAACAGTACCCGCTACAGTAGCGCAATCTGTAGCCGATAGATTGGCAGAAACAAACGTGCATGGTATTTTGAATTTCACACCAGCGCGCTTAAATGTGTCAGAAAATATAAGAATTCATCATATTGATTTAGCAGTAGAGTTACAAACATTAGTTTACTTTTTGAAGAATTATCCACAATAAAACGCAGAGGAAGCGACCTCTGCGTTTTATTATTGTTTTTTCTTTGTGAATTTAACTAAGATAAGGCGAAGTGCCAAATTAAAATCAATCGTTGCCATAACTGCAAATAGTATTGTCCATATATTCCAAATTGTATCTGTTACGTTCGTAATGGCGAAGCGTGTAAAGATACATCCTAGAAGGAAGTATAATGCAGCCATGAACAATGGTGAGTTTCTCATACTAAAAATCCTCCGATAAAGCCTTGCATTTTTTCAGCTTCTTTAATCATTTCCTGAATTTGTTCGTTACTCACTAAAACTTGGGCAATTGCAACTAATGTATTCATTGCAACATGAGCTGCAATTGGAACGATAATACGCTTCGTTTTTACATATAAGAAGGCGAATACGAGACCCATAGCAGTGTATACCAATAAGTGAGTAAAATCAAAATGAATCGCCGCAAATACAAGAGAACTAATGATAGCGGCAATAAAGAAGTTAAACTTCTTATAAAGTGTACCAAATAAAATTTTTCTAAATACGATTTCTTCCAAAATAGGTCCTATTATAGAGATGACGATAAGGAACCAAGGTGTCGTTCTTGCGATATCCATAAGTCTCGCTGTATTTTCAGATCCAGGTTTAATACCTAATACATACATTTCAATCATACCAGCAATACTTTGCGAGAAAAATGCTAAGAAGAACCCGATAAAAATCCAACCAATCGTAGCTGGAACAGTAGAACGCTTTGTATCTAAATGTCTGTCGCGAATATCTGTTCTAAGTAACCAAAGTACGATACATAATGCAATAAAGAAGCTAATGATTGCCCAGTGACCAGTTATAAGTTGAAATTTCTCCTCCCTAGTAAATCCTCTGTTATCATAAAGTCCAGTTTTCAGGAGAAGCGGTAATCCAGCTATGGATGATAACTGCATTAAGATGTATGTAACGATAACCCACCAATATTGTTTTTTCAAATGGTTTAACCATCCTTTCTAACTCTAGTGTATGAGATAAGGTAGGATAACATGTACATATGCTACCTACGATATAAACCTTGCTTACATTATGATTTTTTTGTAAATCCTTATTCGAATTTATAATAGAAGACAGGAGAAAGTTGTGTGTGTAGAGAAAACAACTTAGGGTGTCCTTTCATATTGTAACATACGAGTAGTGGAAACAACGATTCATATGGTAAAGGTAGAAGAAGAGGAACTCTATATAGAAAAGTTTATAGCGTAATTTGCGAAAAAATTATGATTTTTTTACTTGCAAAAGAAATTGAGATTATTTATTATTATAAGTGTGTTAGCACTCGGGTGACCTGAGTGCTAATAAATAAAATTTACATAACAAAATGAGGAGGTTATTGTTCATGCTAAAGCCATTAGGTGATCGCGTTGTAATTGAGCTTGTTCAAGCGGAAGAAAAAACAGCAAGTGGTATTGTATTACCAGACACAGCAAAAGAAAAACCACAAGAGGGTAAAGTTATTGCAGTAGGTACTGGTCGAGTGCTTGAAAATGGTGAGCGTGTTGCTTTAGAGGTAGCAGCAGGTGATCTTATCATCTTCTCAAAATATGCAGGTACTGAAGTGAAATATGAAGGTACAGACTACTTGATTTTACGTGAAAGTGACATTTTAGCAGTTATCGGTTAATTATATAAATCTTAAAAAATCCAAGGGGGTCAATTATTATGGCAAAAGATATTAAATTTAGTGAAGAAGCACGTCGTTCGATGCTTCGCGGTGTCGACACTCTTGCAAACGCAGTAAAAGTAACGCTTGGACCAAAAGGTCGTAACGTTGTTCTTGAGAAAAAATTCGGTTCACCACTTATTACAAATGACGGTGTAACAATCGCAAAAGAAATTGAATTAGAAGATGCATTCGAAAACATGGGTGCGAAATTAGTAGCAGAAGTTGCTAGCAAAACAAATGATGTAGCTGGTGACGGAACAACAACTGCAACTGTATTAGCGCAAGCTATGATTCGTGAAGGTCTTAAAAACGTAACAGCTGGTGCGAACCCAATGGGTCTTCGTAAAGGTATCGAAAAAGCTGTAGTTGCTGCAGTAGAAGAATTAAAAACGATTTCTAAACCAATCGAAGGTAAATCTTCTATCGCACAAGTAGCTGCTATTTCTGCTGCTGACGAAGAAGTAGGTCAATTAATCGCTGAAGCAATGGAGCGCGTTGGTAACGACGGCGTTATTACTTTAGAAGAATCTAAAGGTTTCACAACAGAATTAGACGTAGTAGAAGGTATGCAATTTGATCGTGGATATGCATCTCCTTACATGATTACTGATTCTGACAAAATGGAAGCAGTTCTTGATAACCCATACATCTTAATCACTGACAAAAAGATTTCTAACATTCAAGAAATCTTACCAGTATTAGAGCAAGTGGTACAACAAGGTAAACCACTTCTTATCATTGCTGAAGATGTAGAAGGCGAAGCATTAGCTACATTAGTAGTGAACAAACTTCGTGGTACATTCAATGTAGTAGCTGTTAAAGCTCCTGGATTTGGTGACCGTCGTAAAGCAATGTTAGAAGATATCGCAATCTTAACTGGTGGCGAAGTAATCACTGAAGAATTAGGCCGTGACTTAAAATCTGCTACAGTTGAATCTTTAGGACGCGCTGGTAAAGTTGTTGTAACGAAAGAAAACACAACTGTAGTTGAAGGTGTAGGAAGCACAGAACAAATCGAAGCTCGCATCGGTCAAATCCGTGCGCAATTAGAAGAAACAACTTCTGAATTCGATCGTGAAAAATTACAAGAGCGTCTTGCAAAACTTGCAGGTGGCGTAGCAGTAATTAAAGTAGGTGCAGCAACTGAAACTGAGTTGAAAGAGCGTAAACTTCGCATTGAAGATGCACTTAACTCAACTCGTGCAGCAGTAGAAGAAGGTATCGTTGCAGGTGGTGGTACTTCACTTATGAACGTATACACGAAAGTAGCTTCTATCGTAGCTGAAGGCGACGAAGCAACAGGTATTAACATCGTACTTCGTGCACTAGAAGAGCCAGTTCGCCAAATCGCAATCAACGCTGGTCTAGAAGGATCTGTAGTTGTAGAGCGTCTAAAAGGCGAAAAAGTAGGCGTTGGTTTCAACGCAGCTACTGGCGAGTGGGTTAACATGCTTGAAACTGGTATCGTAGATCCAGCTAAAGTAACTCGCTCTGCACTTCAAAACGCAGCATCTGTTGCAGCTATGTTCTTAACAACTGAAGCTGTAGTAGCTGACAAACCAGAACCAAATGCACCAGCAATGCCTGACATGGGCGGCATGGGCATGGGCGGTATGGGCGGAATGATGTAATAAGCATCACTCTGTGAAGCTGTGCAATCTATAAATATTTAATTAGTAGAAGGCTACTTCCTTGATGAGAGGAGGTAGCCTTTTTGTGTTTTTAAAATTTGCATAAAAGGAATTTCTTGAAGACCGTAAGCTTGGGAATATAACGAGGGTAAATATCAAAATTATGAGGTTCTCTTAGGTGGTTTTATTGGTTAATGTCACGATAATGACATTTTGAATGTTGAAGAAGTTAAAAATCTTTATGTGAAAAGCTATTTACGTCATTCTAAGATACAAAACCTCAAATGTTTAATGTGTTTCGGCAATTTGATAAGATTGCAGAAGAACTAATGCACGCTGCTGAAAAGTTTCGTAATGCTGATGAACGTTATGATGGTAATTTAGTTGATAGAAGTTTATCTAATGAAAAGATAGAAGCAGGAGCAATGGGCGGCAAACCTTCTGAAAAATCTATGCTGAGAAAAATTTTGGATGGTATATATGTTGGCTCTGGGCAAGTTATTGGGGAGATTGTAGAAGGATTTGATTCATTAGACGATACAGGAATCTTTAAAAAATAGTGGTTATGAACGACTAAGTAAAGAAGAAGTAGCAGTGAGAAGAGAAGAATTTAATAGACTGCGAGAAGATTTAATTAAAGAATGGGAACTTAAGACAGGGCAAAAATGGCCTACTTATGAAGAAGAAATCCTTTCAAGAAGGGGTAGAGTACTAAGAAGAGTTGATAGACCTTATGATGCACATCATTTGGTAGAGAATGCATATGGCGGGGAACATGAATGGTGGAATATACATCCAGCTAGATATCCTGATGAACATCAAGGTGGAATCCATGCAAAAGATACAATTTCAAGGGAAATCTTTAAATGATAAATAATGGAGGTAAATAAGTAATGTTTAATTTTTTGAAAAAGCATATTGTAGCAGACGAAGGCATTAAATCTAATCAAACCCCTATTCTTTACCCTTTACCAAAAGAAGAGATAGCAGAAGCGGAGGATTTGTTGAAAATGCAGTTCCCTAAAGAACTAAAACGTTTCTATGAAGAAATTGGTTATGGATTTTTAAACACCAACAGAAATTTAATCAATAGATTTATGGACCCGATTTCAGTTGCGGATTTCCGTTTAAGACAGGATATTTATGAACATAATCCAAACTTGGATGATACAGACGATGAAGAATCATTGGTGTTTTTCGAAATTACGGAAATTAGTTTTTTAACAATTAAATTTAAAGAGGAAAATGAATTAGGACAGTGTCCCATTTACTCTGAGAACATAAAAATAGCGGATTCTTTAGAAGAATTTTTAATTAAAATGGACGAAAACCCTGATTATTATATTTAATCTTATTAATAATTGCTTTAAGGATTAGGACTTGAAAAATAGCTAATCGTGAATAACAAAAAGCTTATGTATAACTTGCATAGGCTTTTATAGTGTCTATTAACTCTTTTGTTTGAGTGTATTTATGTCAGCGTAAGAGCTAGAACAGGTTGATGAAATTTTTATACGGATAGGTAAAAAAATAGGAAGAAACTGATGATAAGACTTTAGCTGTAGTAGCTGACAAACTAGGACCAATTACAACGGTAATGCCTGGCATGGGCGGGATGATGTAATCCTTTTCTAAAAAACGTCCATTTCTATATAGAAATGGACGTTTTTTAGAAAAGGAAATGAATTTCTGTAGAATTTTGTCGCTTTCTCTCTTGACCATACCGACACTTCATTGTTAGAATCTAGGAAGATAATATAAAACGATCCTTCATATATCCTCAAAGATAAGGTTTGAGAGTCTCTACCGGGTTACCGTAAACAACCTGACTATGAAGGCAGTGTGTCTTATATTTATAAAGAGCGGAAGACTATCTTTCTTTATAAAGCCAGACCCCTGCCTTTTCTTTGTTATGAGACTAGAGGCGGAGGACTGGCTTTTTTTATTATATTGGTAATGCTTTTCGCCTAATTGGTGAAAATATTTATATACGAGAACTAACGTTGGGGTGATTATTTTGAAGAAGCAACACGATACAATTATCGTTTTAGATTTTGGAAGTCAATACAATCAGTTAATAGCACGTCGAATTCGTGAGTTCGGTGTATACAGTGAACTTCATCCGCATACAATTACTGCAGAAGAAATTAAAGAAATAAATCCAAAAGGGATTATTTTCTCTGGTGGACCGAATAGTGTATACGGTGAAGGTGCATTACATTGTGATGAAAAAATCTTTGACCTAGGATTACCGATCTTCGGTATTTGTTACGGTATGCAGCTTATGACACAAAAATTCGGTGGTAAAGTAGAACGTGCAAACCACCGTGAGTACGGAAAAGCTGTTCTGAAAGTAGAGAACGAATCAAAATTATATGCGAACCTTCCAGAAGAACAAGTTGTATGGATGAGTCATGGTGACTTAGTAACTGGTTTACCTGAAGGGTTCGTAGTAGATGCAACAAGTGAGTCTTGTCCAATTGCTGGTATGAGCAATGAAGACAAAAACTTATACGGTGTACAATTCCACCCAGAAGTACGTCACTCTGAGCACGGTAACGATTTAATTAAAAACTTCGTATTCGGCGTATGTGGTTGTTCTGAAGGATGGAACATGGAGAACTTTATCGAAGTAGAATTAGAGAAAATCCGTGAAACTGTTGGAGACAAAAAAGTTCTATGCGCACTTAGCGGCGGTGTAGACTCTTCTGTTGTAGCAGTATTAATTCATAAAGCAATCGGCGATCAGTTAACATGTATTTTCGTAGACCACGGTTTACTTCGTAAAGGCGAAGCAGAAGGTGTTATGAAAACATTTAGTGAAGGCTTCCATATGAACGTTATTAAAGTGGATGCAAAAGAACGCTTCATGAACAAGTTAAAAGGTGTAGAAGATCCAGAACAAAAACGTAAAATCATCGGTAACGAATTCATTTATGTATTTGATGATGAAGCTTCTAAGTTAGAAGGAATGGACTTCTTAGCACAAGGTACACTGTACACAGATATCGTTGAAAGTGGTACAGCAACTGCACAAACAATTAAATCTCACCATAACGTTGGTGGACTTCCAGAAGACATGCAGTTCAAATTAATTGAGCCTTTAAACACGTTATTTAAAGATGAAGTACGTGTATTAGGATCAGAACTAGGAATTCCTGATGAAATCGTATGGCGTCAACCATTCCCAGGCCCTGGTCTTGGTATTCGTGTATTAGGTGAAATCACAGAAGAGAAATTAGAAATCGTTCGTGAATCTGATGCGATTTTACGTGAAGAAATTATTAAAGCGGGCTTAGATCGTGAAATTTGGCAATACTTCACTGCGCTTCCTGGTATGCGTAGCGTAGGTGTTATGGGTGACGAGCGTACGTACGATTACACAGTAGGTATCCGTGCAGTAACATCTATCGACGGTATGACAGCTGACTGGGCACGTATCCCTTGGGACGTATTAGAGAAAATCTCTGTACGTATCGTAAACGAAGTAAAACACGTTAACCGTATCGTGTATGATGTAACGAGTAAGCCACCAGCAACTATTGAGTGGGAATAGTATTTATAAAAAGGTCCATCTATTACTTATGTATAGATGGATCTTTTTGTTTTAGGGTTAATACGAACGAAATTATAAATGTTTATAAAAATGTTCGTTTTTAAATTGACAAAACTACTTCATCGAGTTAATATGAGTATGTAATTCAAACGAAAAGTGAATATTATGCCGTCGTATAATATCGGGGATATGGCCCGAAAGTTTCTACCTAGCTACCGTAAATGGCTTGACTACGAGGCGTTTTTATAAAGGTGAGGGGAATCTTATCTTTATTCATAGAACGCTTCCATGTATATGCAATGGAAGCCTTTTTTATTTTTAATAGATAAAAGAGGGCTAGGAGATTACGGCGAGTAATCATATAACGGGGGAAACGTAAGATGAAACGCTATTTTCAGTTTGATGAACTCGGCACGAATTACAAAACAGAGTTCATAGCAGGTTTAACGACATTTCTATCTATGGCTTACGTACTATTTGTCAATCCTGCTACGCTGTCACTTGGAAATGTTAAAGGATTACCGGCAGGTACAGGAATGGATCCAGGTGCAGTATTCGTTGCTACAGCATTAGCAGCAGCGATCGGTTCGTTAATTATGGGGATTTTCGCGAAGTATCCGATTGCTTTGGCACCGGGTATGGGAATTAACGCATTCTTTGCTTATACAGCAGTGTTAACGATGGGTATTCCGTGGCAAACAGCAATTGCTGGAACGTTAATGTCAGGTATTATCTTTATTATTCTTACAGCTTCAGGTATTCGTGAAAAAATCATTAATGCAATTCCATCAGAGTTAAAGTTTGCAGTAGCGGCAGGTATCGGATTATTCATTGCTTTCCTTGGATTCCAAAATGCTGGAATTATCGTGAAAAATGATGCTGTTCTTGTTGGGTTGGGGGACTTAACAAAGGGCACAACGTTACTAGCAATCTTTGGAGTTGTTACGACAATTATCTTCATGATTAAGAAAGTAAATGGTGCAGTATTTTACGGTATGATTCTTACAGCAATCTTAGGAGTAGCAACAGGATTAATTGATACTCCGAAAGCTGTAGTGGGAGCAATACCGAGTCTAGAACCAACGTTCGGTGTGGCGTTAACGCACTTCGGAGATATTTTCACTGTTCAAATGGTGATTGTTATTATAACGTTCTTCTTTATCGATTTCTTTGATACAGCAGGTACACTTGTAGCGGTTGCGAATCAAGCTGGATTAATGAAGAACAATAAATTACCACGTGCAGGAAAAGCATTATTTGCAGATGCGATTGCAACTGTAATTGGTGCGATCTTAGGTACATCAACAACAACGTCTTATATTGAATCTTCTGCAGGGGTAGCAGCGGGTGGACGTTCTGGATTTACAGCAGTTGTAACAGCAGGATTCTTCTTACTGGCACTATTCTTCTCGCCATTACTAAGTGTTGTAACACCAGCTGTAACGGCACCAGCATTAATTATTGTAGGAATCTTGATGGTTTCTTCCTTAGGAGAAATTGATTGGAAGAAATTCGAGATTGCAGTACCAGCATTCTTTACAATTATCTCAATGCCACTTACGTATAGTATCGCAACAGGAATTGCAATCGGGTTTATCTTCTATCCAATTACAATGGTAGTAAGTGGTCGACGTAAAGAGATTCATCCGATTATGTATGTTATGGGAGTTTTATTCGTACTATATTTCATCTACGTTCGTAAATAAAAGGGGTTTTTGAAAGGTCTAGACTTAAGGGGAGTCTAGGCCTTTTTTGCGTCTTCAGAAAATCTTAAGGATTTCCGAGCGTTTTTCTTCAGAAGTTTTCCTATAATAGAAGTTAGGGATTAAAAAAGTGATGGGGGAGATATTGTGGCAAATGAAACGATACTTGTCGTAGATGATGAAAAAGAAATTAGGAATCTTATTACAATCTATTTAAAGAATGAAGGATATAAAGTATTGCAAGCAGGGGACGGCGAAGAAGGATTACGTTTACTAGAAGAAAACGAAGTACATCTAGTCGTATTAGATATTATGATGCCGAAAGTAGACGGCATTCATATGTGTATGAAAGTAAGGGAAGAAAAAGAAATGCCAATTATTATGCTTTCCGCGAAAACGCAAGATATGGATAAGATTTTAGGGTTAACAACGGGTGCGGATGATTACGTAACGAAACCATTTAATCCGTTAGAGTTAATCGCAAGAATTAAATCTCAGTTACGCCGTTATATGAAAATGAATGGTTTCGCTATTCAAAACGAGGACGAGTTAGAAATTGGAGAGATGAAAATCAACATCTCGACCCATAAAGTTATTGTAGAGGGAGAAGAAGTGAAGTTGACCCCGAGGGAATTTTCAATTCTAGAATTACTAGCCCGTAATCCGGGTATGGTCTTTAGCGCGGAACAAATTTATGAAAAGGTTTGGAACGAAAGATCTTTCCAGTCGGATAACACGGTAATGGTTCATATTCGAAAAGTGCGTGAAAAGATTGAAGAGAATCCGAGGAAGCCAATTTATATAAAAACAGTATGGGGAGTGGGGTATAAGATTGAAAAAGATATTTAATCCATTTACTTATGTTAGGAAATTTCGAGAGTTAATCGGAAAGCTAGTAAAGAGTGTGAAACGGAGTGTGCGGATTCAACTTATTACGGCTTTTACTGCTTGTGCGTTATTAGGTCTCTTTGTATCAACGAAGATAGTAGCGCCTGTTTTTGAAGATGCTAGTCGACATGCTGAGATTAATTATAGAGATGGTATGGAACAAATTAATCGTAAAGCGCAAAGTACTGCGGAAATGATGGTTGATGCAAATAAATTAGATGCCGTACAAAGTATGATAGAGCTAGAAAATGAACATTTAGAGCAGGGGCAGGATGCTTTTAAAATATTAGTTACCGATGAAAATGGTAAGGTTTTGTATAAAACGAAGCAGGCACAAGAAGAACAAATTAATTTGCATAATACAATTCGTAATGCAACTTCGTTTGCTATCAATTATTCGAATAATAATGATATTGAAAGATCTAGAAAAGAGTTTATTACTTTCTCACCTATTACAATAGAAGGTAAGAATTTATATATGTTTGTGAGTGGAATTCCTCAAGGGGAAGTAGTGTATTATAAAGTAGAAGGCCCATTCCCATTTTTAATTGGTGTACTCGTATTCATTTTCTCTTTCTTTTATATAACAAAGAGAAAGATGAAACAAATTGAAGCGATGGCAGAAGGTGTAAAGGAAATCGAAAAAGGAAACTTAGCGTATCGTATTGAAAAGAAAGGTGAAGACGAGATTGCGTCTTTAACTGAGAATATTAATAATATGGCGGAAGAGCTTATGAATAATATAGAAAAGGAACGTAGATTAGAGAAGCAAAAGAATGAGCTTATTACGAATGTATCTCACGATTTACGTACACCACTGACTTCTATTATGGGTTACTTGCGATTACTTCGAGATTCTAAATATGAAAATAAAGAACAACATGATGAGTATACAAGAATTGCTTTTGCTAAATCGGAGCAGTTAAAGAATTTAATAGAAGATTTATTTGAGTATACGAAGTTAACGAATGAACAAGTTGTATTAGAAAAACAAGAAGTATGTGTAAATGAGTTGCTCGAGCAATTAATAGAAGAGTTAGTACCGCAAGCGGAAGAGCATGGACTTACGTTCGTTAAGAAGTTTCCTGAGGAACGTGCCTATGCAGCGATTGATTCGGAAAAGATGGTCCGTGTATTTGATAATCTATTAATGAACGCGATTAAGTATAGTAAAGATGATGGGGAAATCAAAGTTTCTCTTCAAAGGCAGCGCCGGGATATACAAATTGTAATTGCGAATCATAGTGAAGAGTTTACGAGAGAAGAGTTAGCGAGTTTATTTGAACGCTTTTATAAGAAAGATCAATCTAGAAGTAGGGCAACAGAAGGATCGGGCCTTGGATTGGCAATTGCGAAAAGTATTGTTGAATTACAAGGTGGTAGTATTCGGGCTGAATATGAGGATGGTATTATTCAGTTTATCGTCTCGTTACCAATTATAGAAAAATAATAAACGAATAGAATGGTATATGATAAAAAGGCTTATTTTAAAAGAAATAAGCCTTTTTATACTTTTTTAGAAAAACATGTTGACGATTAGAGATTAGGGGTGTAATATAGAACAAGTCGCCGATGACATTAACGTCGA
>NZ_CP017016.1:272500-277500 GCF_001831375.1 Bacillus sp. ABP14
AGGTTAAGCTGAAGAGGCGGAGCCGCAGCGAAAGCGAGTCTGAATAGGGCGTTTAGTACGTGGTCGTAGACCCGAAACCAGGTGATCTACCCATGTCCAGGGTGAAGTTCAGGTAACACTGAATGGAGGCCCGAACCCACGCACGTTGAAAAGTGCGGGGATGAGGTGTGGGTAGCGGAGAAATTCCAATCGAACCTGGAGATAGCTGGTTCTCCCCGAAATAGCTTTAGGGCTAGCCTTAAGTGTAAGAGTCTTGGAGGTAGAGCACTGATTGGACTAGGGGTCCTCATCGGATTACCGAATTCAGTCAAACTCCGAATGCCAATGACTTATCCTTAGGAGTCAGACTGCGAGTGATAAGATCCGTAGTCAAAAGGGAAACAGCCCAGACCGCCAGCTAAGGTCCCAAAGTGTGTATTAAGTGGAAAAGGATGTGGAGTTGCTTAGACAACTAGGATGTTGGCTTAGAAGCAGCCACCATTTAAAGAGTGCGTAATAGCTCACTAGTCGAGTGACTCTGCGCCGAAAATGTACCGGGGCTAAATACACCACCGAAGCTGCGGATTGATACCAATGGTATCAGTGGTAGGGGAGCGTTCTAAGGACAGTGAAGTCAGACCGGAAGGACTGGTGGAGTGCTTAGAAGTGAGAATGCCGGTATGAGTAGCGAAAGACGGGTGAGAATCCCGTCCACCGAATGCCTAAGGTTCCTGAGGAAGGCTCGTCCGCTCAGGGTTAGTCAGGACCTAAGCCGAGGCCGACAGGCGTAGGCGATGGACAACAGGTTGATATTCCTGTACCACCTCTTTATCGTTTGAGCAATGGAGGGACGCAGAAGGATAGAAGAAGCGTGCGATTGGTTGTGCACGTCCAAGCAGTTAGGCTGATAAGTAGGCAAATCCGCTTATCGTAAAGGCTGAGCTGTGATGGGGAAGCTCCTTATGGAGCGAAGTCTTTGATTCCCCGCTGCCAAGAAAAGCTTCTAGCGAGATAAAAGGTGCCTGTACCGCAAACCGACACAGGTAGGCGAGGAGAGAATCCTAAGGTGTGCGAGAGAACTCTGGTTAAGGAACTCGGCAAAATGACCCCGTAACTTCGGGAGAAGGGGTGCTTTCTTAACGGAAAGCCGCAGTGAATAGGCCCAAGCGACTGTTTAGCAAAAACACAGCTCTCTGCGAAGCCGTAAGGCGAAGTATAGGGGGTGACACCTGCCCGGTGCTGGAAGGTTAAGGAGAGGGGTTAGCGTAAGCGAAGCTCTGAACTGAAGCCCCAGTAAACGGCGGCCGTAACTATAACGGTCCTAAGGTAGCGAAATTCCTTGTCGGGTAAGTTCCGACCCGCACGAAAGGTGTAACGATTTGGGCACTGTCTCAACCAGAGACTCGGTGAAATTATAGTACCTGTGAAGATGCAGGTTACCCGCGACAGGACGGAAAGACCCCGTGGAGCTTTACTGTAGCCTGATATTGAATTTTGGTACAGTTTGTACAGGATAGGCGGGAGCCTTTGAAACCGGAGCGCTAGCTCGGTGGAGGCGCTGGTGGGATACCGCCCTGACTGTATTGAAATTCTAACCTACGGGTCTTATCGACCCGGGAGACAGTGTCAGGTGGGCAGTTTGACTGGGGCGGTCGCCTCCTAAAGTGTAACGGAGGCGCCCAAAGGTTCCCTCAGAATGGTTGGAAATCATTCGTAGAGTGCAAAGGCATAAGGGAGCTTGACTGCGAGACCTACAAGTCGAGCAGGGACGAAAGTCGGGCTTAGTGATCCGGTGGTTCCGCATGGAAGGGCCATCGCTCAACGGATAAAAGCTACCCCGGGGATAACAGGCTTATCTCCCCCAAGAGTCCACATCGACGGGGAGGTTTGGCACCTCGATGTCGGCTCATCGCATCCTGGGGCTGTAGTCGGTCCCAAGGGTTGGGCTGTTCGCCCATTAAAGCGGTACGCGAGCTGGGTTCAGAACGTCGTGAGACAGTTCGGTCCCTATCCGTCGTGGGCGTAGGAAATTTGAGAGGAGCTGTCCTTAGTACGAGAGGACCGGGATGGACGCACCGCTGGTGTACCAGTTGTTCTGCCAAGGGCATAGCTGGGTAGCTATGTGCGGAAGGGATAAGTGCTGAAAGCATCTAAGCATGAAGCCCCCCTCAAGATGAGATTTCCCATAGCGTAAGCTAGTAAGATCCCTGAAAGATGATCAGGTTGATAGGTTCGAGGTGGAAGCATGGTGACATGTGGAGCTGACGAATACTAATAGATCGAGGACTTAACCATATAATATGTAGCAAATGTTATCTAGTTTTGAAGGAATATGCCTTCAATAGTTTGGTGATGATGGCAGAGAGGTCACACCCGTTCCCATACCGAACACGGAAGTTAAGCTCTCTAGCGCCGATGGTAGTTGGGACCTTGTCCCTGTGAGAGTAGGACGTCGCCAAGCAAGCTTAAGACGAGTCAGAATGACTCGTCTTTTTTATGTTTCTAACTCCTAATCCTTATTTTTTAATCCTCTTATATTTATTTTCTTTCATTATTTTTGATATGTAGTATAAGATTTTCTATTTTATTTTTTGTAGAAGTAATCTGTCGGTGTGTTAAAATAGTGCAGTTGTTTTTTGAGTATTTGAATATAAGAAGACTTAATTTTGAAAAAGGAGATAATATGAAAAAGATAGGTGTAATTACTATAGTAGTTTTAGTCCTTCTAGCGATTACTTATATGTTAGTTGGGAATTATTTTTATAATTATGCGTTGAATGCGAAACAAGAGAAAGAGTTTTTAGAGGATAACCCTCACTTAGTAGAAACAGTGAATGCATCAGGAGATGTGTTGGCTACAAATGAAGAAAAGGATGCGAACTTTGTATCAAATCATAAACCTAATACACTACACATAAATTCTTTCGATAACTTGAAATTAACGGGTTATGAATATATGAATGAACAATCTAGTCATAAATGGGCAATTGTAGTTCATGGATATGATAGTAGGGCATCGAAAATGACGAAATATATCCGGAACTTTTATGAACAAGGGTATAACGTTATAGCACCAGATCTTCGTGGGCACGGGAATAGTGAAGGGGATTATGTTGGTATGGGCTGGCATGATCGTAAAGACATTTTGATTTGGATTCAACAAATTGTAAAGAAAGATCCTAATGCTGAAATAGGGCTCTTTGGTGTTTCAATGGGTGGTGCAACTGTAATGATGACTTCGGGTGAGGATTTACCTTCTAACGTTAAAGTTATTATTGAAGATTGTGGGTACTCAACTGTTGTTGATGAATTTACGTATCAATTAAAAGATCTATTCCACTTGCCGAAGTTTCCTGTTATGAATGCGGCAAATACAGTTACAAAATTAAGAGCTGGATATGATTTAGAAGAAGCTTCAGCTATTAAACAAGTTGCAAAAAGTAAAACACCGATGCTATTCATTCATGGGGATGCGGATACATTCGTTCCTTTTGAAATGTTAGATGAAGTATATAATGCTGCAAAAGTAGAAAAAGAGAAATTAATTGTTCCAGGTGCTGGACATGGAGAAGCTGAGAAGATAGATTCAAATACGTATTGGAATACGGTATGGAGGTTCGTGGAAAGATATATTCAAGCATAATTAGATTTATATATGCGATAATCAGAAGGTAATACTTTTGATTATCGTTTTTCTATTTATAGATTTATTTTAGGTTGTAGTATATAAGGCTTGAAGCATAAATTTTTGAATTCCTTAGTGCCAGTGCTACAATGATTGAAAACTACATGTTAATGAGGTGTTTCTATGAAAATTGAAGTATGGTCAGATTTTGTATGTCCGTTTTGCTACATTGGGAAACGTAGATTAGAAGTAGCTTTAGAGCAATTTCCTCATAAGAAGGATGTTGAAGTTGAGTTTAAAAGTTTTGAATTAGACCAAAATGCTCCAATCTATTCTGGAACAAGTATTAATGAAGTACTTGCATCAAAGTATGGGATTAGTATTGAAGAAGCGAAACGTAATAACGTGCAGCTAGGTAATCATGCAGCTAGTATGGGTTTAAGTTTTAATTTTGATGAGATGAAGCCGACGAACACTTTTGATGCGCATCGTCTTGCGAAATTTGCAAAGGATCAAGGGAAAGAAAAAGAGATTACGGAAAATCTACTTTTTGCATATTTCACTGAATCGAAAAATTTAAGTGATGTGGATACGCTTGTTACTATAGCTGAAGCTTCAGGTTTAGATAAACAAGAAGCTTTACAGGTTATTAATGATAAAAGCGCATATGCAAATGATGTTAGAGTTGATGAAGCGATCGCTCAGCAATATCAAATTTCAGGAGTGCCTTATTTTATTATTAATCAAAAGTATGCTATTTCAGGTGCACAGCCACTTGAAACTTTTGTTGGTGCACTTCAGCAAGTGTGGGAAGAAGAGAATCCTGTACCTACGTTACAAGAGCTTTCTTCAGAAGGTGGAAGCGATATGTCTTGTACAGATGAAAGCTGTTCGGTACCTTCAAAAGAACAATAGTTTTTATGATGGAAAGCAACCCATAGAGTAGTATATGGGTTGCGTATATATCTGATAGAAGAGGTATGTAAATAGGTTTAAAAAAAATGAAGTTTTTTAAAAAAACGTATTGACGATTAGGGTATAGAGGTGTAATATAGAACGAGTCGCCGATGACAACAACGTCGAAAGCGGCAAAAGAAATGAAAAACTTAGTTGACATTAAAAAACGAAGATGTTAACATAAGGAAGTCGCAAATGAGCGACCAAGTAGTTCTTTGAAAACTGAACGAAACAAACAACGTGAAACGTCAATTTTTATTTTAGATGCTAGACAAACTAACTTTATTGGAGAGTTTGATCCTGGCTCAGGATGAACGCTGGCGGCGTGCCTAATACATGCAAGTCGAGCGAATGGATTAAGAGCTTGCTCTTATGAAGTTAGCGGCGGACGGGTGAGTAACACGTGGGTAACCTGCCCATAAGACTGGGATAACTCCGG
>NZ_CP017016.1:280000-282500 GCF_001831375.1 Bacillus sp. ABP14
AATGCCAATGACTTATCCTTAGGAGTCAGACTGCGAGTGATAAGATCCGTAGTCAAAAGGGAAACAGCCCAGACCGCCAGCTAAGGTCCCAAAGTGTGTATTAAGTGGAAAAGGATGTGGAGTTGCTTAGACAACTAGGATGTTGGCTTAGAAGCAGCCACCATTTAAAGAGTGCGTAATAGCTCACTAGTCGAGTGACTCTGCGCCGAAAATGTACCGGGGCTAAATACACCACCGAAGCTGCGGATTGATACCGAATGGTATCAGTGGTAGGGGAGCGTTCTAAGGACAGTGAAGTCAGACCGGAAGGACTGGTGGAGTGCTTAGAAGTGAGAATGCCGGTATGAGTAGCGAAAGACGGGTGAGAATCCCGTCCACCGAATGCCTAAGGTTTCCTGAGGAAGGCTCGTCCGCTCAGGGTTAGTCAGGACCTAAGCCGAGGCCGACAGGCGTAGGCGATGGACAACAGGTTGATATTCCTGTACCACCTCTTTATCGTTTGAGCAATGGAGGGACGCAGAAGGATAGAAGAAGCGTGCGATTGGTTGTGCACGTCCAAGCAGTTAGGCTGATAAGTAGGCAAATCCGCTTATCGCGTATGCTGAGCTGTGATGGGGAAGCTCCTTATGGAGCGAAGTCTTTGATTCCCCGCTGCCAAGAAAAGCTTCTAGCGAGATAAAAGGTGCCTGTACCGCAAACCGACACAGGTAGGCGAGGAGAGAATCCTAAGGTGTGCGAGAGAACTCTGGTTAAGGAACTCGGCAAAATGACCCCGTAACTTCGGGAGAAGGGGTGCTTTCTTAACGGAAAGCCGCAGTGAATAGGCCCAAGCGACTGTTTAGCAAAAACACAGCTCTCTGCGAAGCCGTAAGGCGAAGTATAGGGGGTGACACCTGCCCGGTGCTGGAAGGTTAAGGAGAGGGGTTAGCGTAAGCGAAGCTCTGAACTGAAGCCCCAGTAAACGGCGGCCGTAACTATAACGGTCCTAAGGTAGCGAAATTCCTTGTCGGGTAAGTTCCGACCCGCACGAAAGGTGTAACGATTTGGGCACTGTCTCAACCAGAGACTCGGTGAAATTATAGTACCTGTGAAGATGCAGGTTACCCGCGACAGGACGGAAAGACCCCGTGGAGCTTTACTGTAGCCTGATATTGAATTTTGGTACAGTTTGTACAGGATAGGCGGGAGCCTTTGAAACCGGAGCGCTAGCTTCGGTGGAGGCGCTGGTGGGATACCGCCCTGACTGTATTGAAATTCTAACCTACGGGTCTTATCGACCCGGGAGACAGTGTCAGGTGGGCAGTTTGACTGGGGCGGTCGCCTCCTAAAGTGTAACGGAGGCGCCCAAAGGTTCCCTCAGAATGGTTGGAAATCATTCGTAGAGTGCAAAGGCATAAGGGAGCTTGACTGCGAGACCTACAAGTCGAGCAGGGACGAAAGTCGGGCTTAGTGATCCGGTGGTTCCGCATGGAAGGGCCATCGCTCAACGGATAAAAGCTACCCCGGGGATAACAGGCTTATCTCCCCCAAGAGTCCACATCGACGGGGAGGTTTGGCACCTCGATGTCGGCTCATCGCATCCTGGGGCTGTAGTCGGTCCCAAGGGTTGGGCTGTTCGCCCATTAAAGCGGTACGCGAGCTGGGTTCAGAACGTCGTGAGACAGTTCGGTCCCTATCCGTCGTGGGCGTAGGAAATTTGAGAGGAGCTGTCCTTAGTACGAGAGGACCGGGATGGACGCACCGCTGGTGTACCAGTTGTTCTGCCAAGGGCATAGCTGGGTAGCTATGTGCGGAAGGGATAAGTGCTGAAAGCATCTAAGCATGAAGCCCCCCTCAAGATGAGATTTCCCATAGCGTAAGCTAGTAAGATCCCTGAAAGATGATCAGGTTGATAGGTTCGAGGTGGAAGCATGGTGACATGTGGAGCTGACGAATACTAATAGATCGAGGACTTAACCATATAATATGTAGCAAATGTTATCTAGTTTTGAAGGAATATGCCTTCAATAGTTTGGTGATGATGGCAGAGAGGTCACACCCGTTCCCATACCGAACACGGAAGTTAAGCTCTCTAGCGCCGATGGTAGTTGGGACCTTGTCCCTGTGAGAGTAGGACGTCGCCAAGCAACTGTAAGACGAGTCAGAATGACTCGTCTTTTTTGTATGCTTTCATACCTCTCTTAATTGCCTGTTTAACTCCTTCTAAATAGGCGAATCCATGCTTTTTATCTGGTTCTAAGTAAGTACCTTCTGCCCACTCATTCCACGCATTAATAAATAAAAACTCGCTGTTGTAAAGAGAATAGGTACGATGGATTTGCTTACTTAAATATATTGTGAACTTCTCAGGAGTAGAACCGAGGAAGATGCTGCTATTTAAGTCCTTGCGACGTGCTTTGTTGCCTCAGTCAACAAAGGAACCAGGAAATATTTTTTCTTTAAAGGAGATCGTTTTAATATATACATTCAAACTTTATCATAATCCCAAGCGTTTATTTGT
>NZ_CP017016.1:287500-292500 GCF_001831375.1 Bacillus sp. ABP14
CTAGGATGTTGGCTTAGAAGCAGCCACCATTTAAAGAGTGCGTAATAGCTCACTAGTCGAGTGACTCTGCGCCGAAAATGTACCGGGGCTAAATACACCACCGAAGCTGCGGATTGATACCGAATGGTATCAGTGGTAGGGGAGCGTTCTAAGGACAGTGAAGTCAGACCGGAAGGACTGGTGGAGTGCTTAGAAGTGAGAATGCCGGTATGAGTAGCGAAAGACGGGTGAGAATCCCGTCCACCGAATGCCTAAGGTTTCCTGAGGAAGGCTCGTCCGCTCAGGGTTAGTCAGGACCTAAGCCGAGGCCGACAGGCGTAGGCGATGGACAACAGGTTGATATTCCTGTACCACCTCTTTATCGTTTGAGCAATGGAGGGACGCAGAAGGATAGAAGAAGCGTGCGATTGGTTGTGCACGTCCAAGCAGTTAGGCTGATAAGTAGGCAAATCCGCTTATCGTAAAGGCTGAGCTGTGATGGGGAAGCTCCTTATGGAGCGAAGTCTTTGATTCCCCGCTGCCAAGAAAGCTTCTAGCGAGATAAAAGGTGCCTGTACCGCAAACCGACACAGGTAGGCGAGGAGAGAATCCTAAGGTGTGCGAGAGAACTCTGGTTAAGGAACTCGGCAAAATGACCCCGTAACTTCGGGAGAAGGGGTGCTTTCTTAACGGAAAGCCGCAGTGAATAGGCCCAAGCGACTGTTTAGCAAAAACACAGCTCTCTGCGAAGCCGTAAGGCGAAGTATAGGGGGTGACACCTGCCCGGTGCTGGAAGGTTAAGGAGAGGGGTTAGCGTAAGCGAAGCTCTGAACTGAAGCCCCAGTAAACGGCGGCCGTAACTATAACGGTCCTAAGGTAGCGAAATTCCTTGTCGGGTAAGTTCCGACCCGCACGAAAGGTGTAACGATTTGGGCACTGTCTCAACCAGAGACTCGGTGAAATTATAGTACCTGTGAAGATGCAGGTTACCCGCGACAGGACGGAAAGACCCCGTGGAGCTTTACTGTAGCCTGATATTGAATTTTGGTACAGTTTGTACAGGATAGGCGGGAGCCTTTGAAACCGGAGCGCTAGCTTCGGTGGAGGCGCTGGTGGGATACCGCCCTGACTGTATTGAAATTCTAACCTACGGGTCTTATCGACCCGGGAGACAGTGTCAGGTGGGCAGTTTGACTGGGGCGGTCGCCTCCTAAAGTGTAACGGAGGCGCCCAAAGGTTCCCTCAGAATGGTTGGAAATCATTCGTAGAGTGCAAAGGCATAAGGGAGCTTGACTGCGAGACCTACAAGTCGAGCAGGGACGAAAGTCGGGCTTAGTGATCCGGTGGTTCCGCATGGAAGGGCCATCGCTCAACGGATAAAAGCTACCCCGGGGATAACAGGCTTATCTCCCCCAAGAGTCCACATCGACGGGGAGGTTTGGCACCTCGATGTCGGCTCATCGCATCCTGGGGCTGTAGTCGGTCCCAAGGGTTGGGCTGTTCGCCCATTAAAGCGGTACGCGAGCTGGGTTCAGAACGTCGTGAGACAGTTCGGTCCCTATCCGTCGTGGGCGTAGGAAATTTGAGAGGAGCTGTCCTTAGTACGAGAGGACCGGGATGGACGCACCGCTGGTGTACCAGTTGTTCTGCCAAGGGCATAGCTGGGTAGCTATGTGCGGAAGGGATAAGTGCTGAAAGCATCTAAGCATGAAGCCCCCCTCAAGATGAGATTTCCCATAGCGTAAGCTAGTAAGATCCCTGAAAGATGATCAGGTTGATAGGTTCGAGGTGGAAGCATGGTGACATGTGGAGCTGACGAATACTAATAGATCGAGGACTTAACCATATAATATGTAGCAAATGTTATCTAGTTTTGAAGGAATATGCCTTCAATAGTTTGGTGATGATGGCAGAGAGGTCACACCCGTTCCCATACCGAACACGGAAGTTAAGCTCTCTAGCGCCGATGGTAGTTGGGACCTTGTCCCTGTGAGAGTAGGACGTCGCCAAGCAACTAAAAACACAAGTCTTTTGACTTGTGTTTTTTCGTGTTTAGTAAACGATATTATACTGTTTCAATTATAGACAAACATTGCATTTTGATGTTTTAATGATGGATACAAGTTCATCCTACGCATTGAATCTAATACTATAGTCGTTATTCGGCAATATTGGTTTAATAAGGAGAATCACTGAATTGCCAAGTTGCAACAGATCCTGTTTTGTTACGGTTCCCCAATAAGTATCCCAGTTATCTCATTTTAATAAATATTTTAGTCCCTTTATAATCCTTGGGGAATTTCCTTATATGCTATGTCTTTGTGCGCATTTAAAAATTGTATCTGTGTTTTGTGAATTAAGAAAGATAATATGTTTAGAATGAATATGGTTTATAAAAAAGTTCAGCCCCTATATAGCATTGTCCAGTAGACATCCATATTAATAGAGAGATGTTTAATTCTTAAATTGTGCTGTACGGTAAAGGCTCTAATTGCTTGAAGAATATTCGGAGTGATGTATTGCCACTATGCCATATTGAAGCAAGACATACTAGAGGTGAAATAGATAAAAAACCGATATTCTAACTTGAATATCGGTTTAATAATCTGTGACTGATACGAATCTATAGCAATACGAAAAGTGTAAATAAGATAGCCAGCAAAATCCGATAATATGCAAAAGGTTTTAAACCTATCTTCTCTAAAAGCTTCAGAAAAGTTACTACTGCTAGCATTGCTACTATAAAAGAGGTAATGAACCCTACTGCAAACATAGGGATGTCATCGACACTTAAATACTTCCAGCTTTTTAGTAAGTCTAAGCTTGTAGCCCCAACCATTACAGGAAGAGCTATTAGAAAAGAGAACTCTGATGCAGTCTTATAATTTACTTTTGCTAATAGACCTCCAGAGATAGTAGATCCAGCTCTAGAAAAGCCAGGGTATACTGCTAAACATTGAAAAAATCCAATTGTTAATGCTTGACGGTATGTTAAATCGTCCAGTGAGCAGGCGGTTGCCTCTTGTTTTTTTACTTCTGCAAGGATCATAAGAATTGCCCCTGCTACAAGTCCAATCACAACAGTGTATGGCTGAAATAAGTAAGTTTTAATAACATCATGTAGTAGTAAACCAGCAACTACTGCTGGAAATACACCAAGAAATACATGGAATGCGTTGAATTTTTTCTCTTTGCGTAGAAGAGGCTTAATATTACATAAAGAAACGAGACGTTTATGATATAAAATTGCAATAGCTAAAATCGCACCTAGCTGAATAACAATTTCAAACGTTTTCGCTCTTTCTCCTTCAAAGCCTAATAAATGCCCGACTAATATAAGGTGGCCGGTAGAAGAGATAGGTAAAAATTCAGCTAACCCCTCTACTATACCGAGTATGAAGGCAATAATGATATCGCTCATAGTTTCACTCCTGAAAATTAATGAATGTCTACTCTCTTAAAATAGAATAGTGTTGCGATAAATCCGAAAATCGTTGTTGCTGCAATGATCATATAAGAATACTCTGGTGGATATGTGGGTTGTAATTCATTATTTGCGATATCTAAAGTGGCGGTCCAGGGAAATAAATCTTTATGTTTGGAATTTACGAGCATAAGATTAGTCATTGTAATAATGACTGTTAATATAATAGGCGGTACATAGCTCTTCATTATAAGAGTTAATAGAACAATAGGTGAAGACAATAGAAAAAGAAGTCCACCACAGGTTAAAAATTTTAGGAAAGAACCTAAAAGTAAAGCAGTGTTAAAACCAGGGAAGTTCCCCAATAGCCCTAATATTAAAGTAAGCGACCAAGCAACTAAAGTTAGCATCATGATCCAAAGGAAAAGAATGATGAACTTACTTATAATAAAACTAATGCGTGACACGGGGATAGTTAGTAAATTTTTTAATGTGTCTTCTGCATATTCACGGGTAAACAGATAAGCAACTACTACTCCATATAAGGGGAATCCTATAACTAAAGTAGTGTATAAGTTAACTTCAGTGAATAATTGATGGAACCAAATAGTCGGAGTTGGCTGCTTTGTTTTTATATGTATATAAGAAGCTACTACGACTAAGAAAGGCGCGACACCAGCCCCAATAATACTAATTAAAAACATATTAGAGCGTTTTAGTTTTAATAGTTCTGTATAGAGTAGGTTAACCAATTGTTCCACCTCCAACTAGCTTGGTGAAATAATCTTCTAATCTGTCTTCGCTCATCATCATTTTTAATACTTCAATATCATTTAGAACAAATGTTCTATTGATGTATCCTTGTTGCCCGAAATGAGAGTAAATGCGAATATTCCCTTCATCATGTACCTCATAATCGAAAATTTGAAATTGATTTTCTAATAGCATCGTAGCCTTACTGTCATTATTCACCTGAAATTCTATGTATTTACGGTTTGCTTTGCGTAGCGTATCAAGAGAAACTTCTTCTAGTAACTTTCCTTCGTGAATAATTCCGATACGATCAACTAACTGTTCTACCTCGGCTAATATGTGACTAGAAATGAGTATCGTTATATTCCTTTCTTGAGCTAAAGAATGAATAAGTTTTCGCATTTCTTTAATCCCGATGGGGTCTAGTCCGTTAGTTGGTTCATCTAATATGAGTAGTTCGGGATAATGGAGAAGGGCGCGTGCAATTCCTAAACGCTGCTTCATGCCTAAAGAATACTTTCCTACTAACTTTTTTGTTTCATGTTGCAAACCTACTATTTCTAACGCTTCTTCAATAGCATTCTTTTTGTGAACCCCAATTATCTTTGCGTTAATTAATAAGTTTTCTTTTGCAGTTAAGTTTTCATAAAAACCTGGAACTTCAACGATAGAACCAATTCTACTTAAAATATCTTTTTGATTTTGAAATAAGTCCTCTCCGAATATTTCGATAGTTCCACTTGTAGGCTTTATAAGACCGAGTAGCATACGAATGGTTGTTGTTTTACCAGCACCGTTACGTCCTATGAATCCATAAATCTCTCCCTGTTGAACGTTAATATTT
>NZ_CP017016.1:297500-300000 GCF_001831375.1 Bacillus sp. ABP14
AGGAGTCAGACTGCGAGTGATAAGATCCGTAGTCAAAAGGGAAACAGCCCAGACCGCCAGCTAAGGTCCCAAAGTGTGTATTAAGTGGAAAAGGATGTGGAGTTGCTTAGACAACTAGGATGTTGGCTTAGAAGCAGCCACCATTTAAAGAGTGCGTAATAGCTCACTAGTCGAGTGACTCTGCGCCGAAAATGTACCGGGGCTAAATACACCACCGAAGCTGCGGATTGATACCAATGGTATCAGTGGTAGGGGAGCGTTCTAAGGACAGTGAAGTCAGACCGGAAGGACTGGTGGAGTGCTTAGAAGTGAGAATGCCGGTATGAGTAGCGAAAGACGGGTGAGAATCCCGTCACCGAATGCCTAAGGTTTCCTGAGGAAGGCTCGTCCGCTCAGGGTTAGTCAGGACCTAAGCCGAGGCCGACAGGCGTAGGCGATGGACAACAGGTTGATATTCCTGTACCACCTCTTTATCGTTTGAGCAATGGAGGGACGCAGAAGGATAGAAGAAGCGTGCGATTGGTTGTGCACGTCCAAGCAGTTAGGCTGATAAGTAGGCAAATCCGCTTATCGCGTATGCTGAGCTGTGATGGGGAAGCTCCTTATGGAGCGAAGTCTTTGATTCCCCGCTGCCAAGAAAAGCTTCTAGCGAGATAAAAAGGTGCCTGTACCGCAAACCGACACAGGTAGGCGAGGAGAGAATCCTAAGGTGTGCGAGAGAACTCTGGTTAAGGAACTCGGCAAAATGACCCCGTAACTTCGGGAGAAGGGGTGCTTTCTTAACGGAAAGCCGCAGTGAATAGGCCCAAGCGACTGTTTAGCAAAAACACAGCTCTCTGCGAAGCCGTAAGGCGAAGTATAGGGGGTGACACCTGCCCGGTGCTGGAAGGTTAAGGAGAGGGGTTAGCGTAAGCGAAGCTCTGAACTGAAGCCCCAGTAAACGGCGGCCGTAACTATAACGGTCCTAAGGTAGCGAAATTCCTTGTCGGGTAAGTTCCGACCCGCACGAAAGGTGTAACGATTTGGGCACTGTCTCAACCAGAGACTCGGTGAAATTATAGTACCTGTGAAGATGCAGGTTACCCGCGACAGGACGGAAAGACCCCGTGGAGCTTTACTGTAGCCTGATATTGAATTTTGGTACAGTTTGTACAGGATAGGCGGGAGCCTTTGAAACCGGAGCGCTAGCTTCGGTGGGAGGCGCTGGTGGGATACCGCCCTGACTGTATTGAATTCTAACCTACGGGTCTTATCGACCCGGGAGACAGTGTCAGGTGGGCAGTTTGACTGGGGCGGTCGCCTCCTAAAGTGTAACGGAGGCGCCCAAAGGTTCCCTCAGAATGGTTGGAAATCATTCGTAGAGTGCAAAGGCATAAGGGAGCTTGACTGCGAGACCTACAAGTCGAGCAGGGACGAAAGTCGGGCTTAGTGATCCGGTGGTTCCGCATGGAAGGGCCATCGCTCAACGGATAAAAGCTACCCCGGGGATAACAGGCTTATCTCCCCCAAGAGTCCACATCGACGGGAGGTTTGGCACCTCGATGTCGGCTCATCGCATCCTGGGGCTGTAGTCGGTCCCAAGGGTTGGGCTGTTCGCCCATTAAAGCGGTACGCGAGCTGGGTTCAGAACGTCGTGAGACAGTTCGGTCCCTATCCGTCGTGGGCGTAGGAAATTTGAGAGGAGCTGTCCTTAGTACGAGAGGACCGGGATGGACGCACCGCTGGTGTACCAGTTGTTCTGCCAAGGGCATAGCTGGGTAGCTATGTGCGGAAGGGATAAGTGCTGAAAGCATCTAAGCATGAAGCCCCCCTCAAGATGAGATTTCCCATAGCGTAAGCTAGTAAGATCCCTGAAAGATGATCAGGTTGATAGGTTCGAGGTGGAAGCATGGTGACATGTGGAGCTGACGAATACTAATAGATCGAGGACTTAACCATATAATATGTAGCAATGTTATCTAGTTTTGAAGGAATATGCCTTCAATAGTTTGGTGATGATGGCAGAGAGGTCACACCCGTTCCCATACCGAACACGGAAGTTAAGCTCTCTAGCGCCGATGGTAGTTGGGACCTTGTCCCTGTGAGAGTAGGACGTCGCCAAGCAAAAACCTAAGTCGTTTCGACTTAGGTTTTTTTGTGTTTATTTTTATATAGCAAATAACATAATCGGTAAATTTAGCAATCCTAAAATGCTAGTTTAAGGTAAAAATTATCTTTTATATAATTAAGTTGTAGAATGACTAAAAATATATGAAAACGTTATGCGGAAAATAACTATTCAGTTGTTTTTCACATAACGTTTTTTCATTTTTAAAGGATTTCGCATAAGAAAAAATCTATAATTAAGATGGTTAACATATATTTTTGATGGGTGTGGGAGATTATGAAAGAAATATGCATGTTATTAGTGGCTGTTATATTATGGGGGACAGCCATTGCACCAACAAAGTGGGCGCTAGAATCTATTCAGCCATTTACTTTGTTATTTATTCGCCTTTTA
>NZ_CP017016.1:305000-520000 GCF_001831375.1 Bacillus sp. ABP14
AGGTTTCCTGAGGAAGGCTCGTCCGCTCAGGGTTAGTCAGGACCTAAGCCGAGGCCGACAGGCGTAGGCGATGGACAACAGGTTGATATTCCTGTACCACCTCTTTATCGTTTGAGCAATGGAGGGACGCAGAAGGATAGAAGAAGCGTGCGATTGGTTGTGCACGTCCAAGCAGTTAGGCTGATAAGTAGGCAAATCCGCTTATCGCGTATGCTGAGCTGTGATGGGGAAGCTCCTTATGGAGCGAAGTCTTTGATTCCCCGCTGCCAAGAAAAGCTTCTAGCGAGATAAAAGGTGCCTGTACCGCAAACCGACACAGGTAGGCGAGGAGAGAATCCTAAGGTGTGCGAGAGAACTCTGGTTAAGGAACTCGGCAAAATGACCCCGTAACTTCGGGAGAAGGGGTGCTTTCTTAACGGAAAGCCGCAGTGAATAGGCCCAAGCGACTGTTTAGCAAAACACAGCTCTCTGCGAAGCCGTAAGGCGAAGTATAGGGGGTGACACCTGCCCGGTGCTGGAAGGTTAAGGAGAGGGGTTAGCGTAAGCGAAGCTCTGAACTGAAGCCCCAGTAAACGGCGGCCGTAACTATAACGGTCCTAAGGTAGCGAAATTCCTTGTCGGGTAAGTTCCGACCCGCACGAAAGGTGTACGATTTGGGCACTGTCTCAACCAGAGACTCGGTGAAATTATAGTACCTGTGAAGATGCAGGTTACCCGCGACAGGACGGAAAGACCCCGTGGAGCTTTACTGTAGCCTGATATTGAATTTTGGTACAGTTTGTACAGGATAGGCGGGAGCCTTTGAAACCGGAGCGCTAGCTTCGGTGGAGGCGCTGGTGGGATACCGCCCTGACTGTATTGAAATTCTAACCTACGGGTCTTATCGACCCGGGAGACAGTGTCAGGTGGGCAGTTTGACTGGGGCGGTCGCCTCCTAAAGTGTAACGGAGGCGCCCAAAGGTTCCCTCAGAATAGTTGGAAATCATTCGTAGAGTGCAAAGGCATAAGGGAGCTTGACTGCGAGACCTACAAGTCGAGCAGGGACGAAAGTCGGGCTTAGTGATCCGGTGGTTCCGCATGGAAGGGCCATCGCTCAACGGATAAAAGCTACCCCGGGGATAACAGGCTTATCTCCCCCAAGAGTCCACATCGACGGGGAGGTTTGGCACCTCGATGTCGGCTCATCGCATCCTGGGGCTGTAGTCGGTCCCAAGGGTTGGGCTGTCGCCCATTAAAGCGGTACGCGAGCTGGGTTCAGAACGTCGTGAGACAGTTCGGTCCCTATCCGTCGTGGGCGTAGGAAATTTGAGAGGAGCTGTCCTTAGTACGAGAGGACCGGGATGGACGCACCGCTGGTGTACCAGTTGTTCTGCCAAGGGCATAGCTGGGTAGCTATGTGCGGAAGGGATAAGTGCTGAAAGCATCTAAGCATGAAGCCCCCTCAACGATGAGATTTCCCATAGCGTAAGCTAGTAAGATCCCTGAAAGATGATCAGGTTGATAGGTTCGAGGTGGAAGCATGGTGACATGTGGAGCTGACGAATACTAATAGATCGAGGACTTAACCATATAATATGTAGCAAATGTTATCTAGTTTTGAAGGAATATGCCTTCAATAGTTTGGTGATGATGGCAGAGAGGTCACACCCGTTCCCATACCGAACACGGAAGTTAAGCTCTCTAGCGCCGATGGTAGTTGGGACCTTGTCCCTGTGAGAGTAGGACGTCGCCAAGGCAAAAACCTAAGTCGTTTCGACTTAGGTTTTTTTGTGTTTATTTTTATATATCAAATGTCATAATCCGTAAATTTAGTAATCTTAATGAGAGAAAAGAATGAAAATGAGGCTATTGAGGGTAACTGTTATTTCTTACTACAAGTATATATTTTACATAATGAGAGTAAGAAAAGCGGGATGATATAAGAATGAAAATAAGTATTCAATCATTACAGTAATGAATGCGATACAAAGGAATAGAAACGATATGCTTTATTCCGCATTAACGGGCAGTAAGACCCCCACCTCAAATTTCAGCGGTAGCAAAGAAGCTAGGTGTGGGATCAACTGCCCGTAAAAGCCCGATTGTTGAAGGTTGATTAAAGTTTCACTTTATATAAAAGCATACGGAATTAATATACAAACCGTTTTGTGTATGGTAGATCTCTAGAAATATATATTCTAATTGCTTATCCTTCTTGCATATAGTTACAATTATTCTTTTGAATATAACTAAAACACGAACGTTATTGATGAGTAATAAAAAAACATTCGATTATTTGTTGACATTGTTTATAAAATATTGTTAATATAGCCATAGAAAGAATAATATATAAGACCTCATATAATCGCGGGGATATGGCCTGCAAGTCTCTACCTAACGACCGTTATTCGTTAGACTATGAGGGAAAGTCACTCGGTATTTTTCTATTCACAAGGGATACGTATGCCTGAGTAGAGCGCTTTCTCTCATAGTAAAAGAGAAAATGTTCTATTTCAGGCTTTTTTTATTTGAATCGGGGGGATTCTAATATGAAATCACTAGTTGGAGTCATAATGGGAAGCACGTCAGACTGGGAAACAATGAAATATGCTTGTGACATTTTAGATGAATTAAATATACCGTATGAGAAAAAAGTTGTATCCGCTCATCGGACTCCGGATTATATGTTTGAATATGCAGAGACGGCTCGTGAACGTGGATTGAAAGTTATTATTGCTGGAGCTGGTGGAGCAGCGCATTTACCAGGAATGGTTGCAGCGAAGACAAATCTTCCTGTAATCGGAGTTCCAGTTCAGTCAAAAGCGTTAAACGGCTTAGATTCATTATTATCCATCGTCCAAATGCCAGGAGGGGTTCCAGTTGCAACTGTTGCAATTGGTAAGGCTGGTTCAACAAATGCTGGTTTACTTGCTGCACAAATACTTGGATCATTCCATGATGACATATATGATGCATTAGAATTGAGAAGAGAAGCAATTGAAAAAGATGTGCGCGAAGGTAGTGAGCTAGTATGACGAGAATCATTTTACCTGGAAAAACAATCGGTATTATTGGAGGCGGCCAGCTAGGAAGAATGATGGCATTGGCAGCTAAGGAGATGGGATATAAAATTGCTGTTTTAGATCCTACAAAAAACTCACCATGTGCACAAGTTGCTGATATTGAAATTGTTGCATCATATGACGATTTAAAAGCAATTCAGCATTTAGCGGAGATCAGTGATGTTGTCACATATGAATTTGAGAATATTGATTATAGATGTTTACAATGGCTTGAAAAACATGCTTACTTACCGCAAGGCAGTCAGTTGTTAAGTAAAACACAAAATCGTTTTACAGAAAAGAATGCGATTGAGAAAGCAGGATTACCAGTAGCAACGTATAGATTAGTTCAAAATCAAGATCAGCTTACTGAAGCAATCGCTGAATTATCATATCCTTCCGTCTTAAAAACGACGACAGGCGGATATGATGGGAAAGGGCAAGTTGTTTTAAGAAGTGAGGATGACGTTGATACAGCGCGAGAGCTTGCGAATGCAGCAGAGTGTATTTTAGAGAAATGGGTGCCTTTTGAAAAAGAAGTATCAGTTATTGTCATTCGTAGTGTAAGTGGTGAAACGAAAGTATTTCCGGTAGCGGAAAATATTCATGTAAATAACATTTTGCATGAATCCATCGTTCCGGCTCGCATTACAGAAGAACTTTCTCAAAAAGCTATTGCTTATGCAAAAGTGCTTGCGGATGAACTAGAACTTGTGGGAACACTAGCGGTAGAGATGTTTGTTACAGCTGATGGTAAGATTTACATTAATGAATTAGCACCAAGACCTCACAATTCAGGACACTATACACAGGATGCATGTGAAACGAGTCAATTCGGCCAACATATTCGAGCAATCTGTAATTTACCTCTTGGAGAAACAAATTTGTTAAAACCAGTTGTCATGGTAAACATTTTAGGCGAACATATAGAAGGGGTCCTAAGACAAGTGAATAGATTAACCGGGTGCTATTTACACTTGTATGGAAAAGAAGAAGCAAAAGCGCAGCGAAAAATGGGGCATGTTAATATTTTAAATGATAATATTGAAGTCGCTCTAGAAAAAGCGAAGAGTTTGCATATTTGGGACCATCAAGAACAACTGTTGGAGGGAAAAAGATGATTAGTCGTTATACACGCCCAGAAATGGGTGCAATTTGGACGGAAGAGAACAAATTTAAAGCGTGGTTAGAAGTTGAGATTTTAGCTTGTGAAGCATGGGCTGAGCTTGGCGATATTCCGAAAGAAGATGTTAAGAAAATTCGTGAGCATGCATCATTTGATATTGATCGTATTTATGAAATTGAAAAAGAGACACGTCATGACGTAGTTGCATTCACTCGTGCTGTATCAGAAACACCAGCATTAGGCGAGGAACGTAAATGGATTCATTACGGTTTAACATCTACAGACGTAGTAGATACAGCGTTATCTTATATCTTAAAACAAGCGAATGAAATCATATTAAAAGACTTAGAAAACTTCGTAAGTATTTTAGCTAATAAAGCAAAAGAGCATAAATACACGATTATGATGGGAAGAACACACGGTGTTCATGCAGAACCAACAACATTCGGTTTAAAACTTGGTCTTTGGTATGAAGAAATGAAACGTAACGTAGAGCGTTTCAAACAAGCTGCTAATACAGTTCGTGTTGGTAAATTATCTGGTGCGGTTGGTACATATGCAAATATCGATCCATTCGTAGAAAAGTATGTTTGTGAAAACTTAGGATTAGAAGCAGCACCAATTTCAACACAAACATTGCAACGTGATCGCCATGCTCATTACATGTCAACACTTGCATTAATCGCAACGTCTATCGAAAAGATGGCAGTTGAGATTCGTGGTTTACAAAAGAGTGAAACACGTGAAGTTGAAGAAGCTTTCGCAAAAGGTCAAAAAGGTTCTTCTGCAATGCCGCATAAGCGTAATCCAATTGGATCTGAAAATATGACTGGTTTAGCTCGTGTTATCCGCGGTTATATGATGACAGCTTATGAGAATGTTCCATTATGGCATGAGCGTGATATTTCTCATTCTTCAGCAGAACGCGTAATTTTACCAGATGCTACAATCGCGTTAAATTACATGCTAAATCGCTTTGGTAATATCGTTAAAAACTTAACTGTATACCCAGAGAATATGAAACGCAATATGACAAGAACATACGGCTTAATTTATTCTCAGCGCGTAATGCTTACATTAATCGATAAAGGTATGGTGCGTGAAGAAGCTTACGATATCGTACAACCTAAAGCGATGGAAGCTTGGGAAACCCAAGTACAATTTAAAGAGCTTGTAGAAGCTGATGAGCGTATTACGAGCAAGTTAACACAAGAAGAAATTAATGAATGCTTCAACTATGAGCATCATATGCAACACGTTGATACAATCTTTGAACGCCTCGGATTAAACGAAGCGTAAAATTTCATATGGCACAGAATAGAGTCATTCTGTGCCATTCTTTATAAAAAAATTATTCACATTTTTCAAACTACAGGGGGCTTGCGAAATGCAAAAGCTAGAATTGCTGTATGAAGGTAAGGCAAAAAGAATTTATCGTACAGAATCAGCAGATATGGTTTGGGTAGAGTACAAAGATAGTGCGACTGCTTTCAATGGGGAGAAAAAAGAGACGATTACAGGAAAAGGTCGTTTGAACAATGAGATTACAACTTTATTGTTCAGAAAGTTACAAGAAGTAGGAATTAAAACACACTTTGTTGAGAAGCTATCTGAAACAGAACAACTTGTTAAAAAAGTGAGTATTATTCCTTTAGAAGTTGTCACAAGAAATGTAATTGCAGGAAGTCTTTCAAAACGATTAGGAATGGAAGAGGGAACTGTACTTGCAGAACCAATCGTAGAATTTTACTTCAAAGATGATGATTTAGGAGATCCGCTTGTAACGGAAGATCATATTCGTGTATTAAACGTTGCATCGCCAGAGCAAGTAAGCGTATTACGAGATATGGCTCTACAAATCAATCAAGTGTTGATTGATCATTTCGCAAGCTGTCGTGTAAGATTAGTAGATTTCAAATTAGAGTTTGGTGTAACCGATGAAGGAGAAATCATTTTAGCAGATGAAATTTCACCAGATACTTGCCGTTTATGGGATGAAACGAGCAATGAGAAGTTTGATAAAGACGTATTCCGTCGTGATCTTGGAAATTTAACAGATGCTTATGAAGAGATTTTAAAACGTTTAGGGGGAATTTCACATGTATAAAGTTAAGGTATATGTAACATTAAGAGAAAGCGTATTAGATCCACAAGGAACAGCAGTAAAAGGAGCACTTCATAGCCTTTCATTCACAGAAGTACAGGATGTTCGAATTGGAAAATACATGGAACTAACAATTGATAAATCGGTAACTGACTTAGATAGCAAGGTAAAGGAAATGTGTGAAAAACTATTAGCAAACGTTGTAATGGAAGACTTCCGTTATGAAGTTGAGGAGGTTGTCGCACAGTGAAATTTGCCGTAATAGTATTTCCAGGTTCGAACTGTGATGTCGATATGTTCCATGCAATTAAAGATGAGCTTGGCGAAGAAGTAGATTACGTTTGGCACGATACAGAGAATTTAGATGAATATGATGCAATTCTACTACCAGGTGGTTTCTCTTACGGTGACTACTTACGCTGCGGTGCTATTTCTCGCTTTGCAAATGCAATGAAAGCAGTACAAAAAGCTGCTGAGCAAGGAAAGCCAATTTTAGGTGTATGTAATGGATTCCAGATTCTTGTTGAATCAGGATTATTACCAGGAGCATTAATGAGAAATGAAAACTTAAAATTTATGTGTCGAACAGTTCAGTTACGTGTTGAAAATAATGAAACGATGTTTACATCACAATATGAAAAAGATGAAGTAATCAATATTCCAATTGCACATGGTGAGGGGAATTACTATTGTGATGAAGAGACTCTTAAACAATTAGAAGAGAATAATCAAATCGCATTTCGTTACGTAGAAAACCCGAACGGAAGCGTTTCAGATATTGCTGGTATTGTAAATGAAAAAGGAAATGTACTTGGTATGATGCCACACCCAGAGCGTGCTGTAGATGAACTACTTGGCGGTGCTGAAGGGTTAAAAGTCTTTCAATCTATCTTAAAACAGTGGAGGGAAACATATGTCGTTAATGCTTGAACCAAATCCAACACAAATTAAAGAAGAGCGCATATATGCGGAAATGGGGCTAACAGACGAAGAGTTTGCCATGGTTGAAAAGATTTTAGGTCGTCTGCCAAATTATACAGAAACAGGTTTATTCTCTGTAATGTGGTCAGAACATTGTAGTTATAAAAATTCAAAACCAGTGCTTAGAAAATTCCCAACAACAGGTGAGCGCGTCTTGCAAGGACCTGGGGAAGGTGCTGGAATTGTAGATATCGGTGATAATCAAGCGGTTGTATTTAAAATGGAAAGCCATAACCATCCTTCTGCTATTGAACCATATCAAGGAGCAGCAACAGGCGTTGGTGGTATTATCCGTGACGTATTCTCTATGGGAGCACGTCCAGTAGCTCTATTAAACTCACTTCGATTTGGGGAATTACAATCACCACGTGTGAAATATTTATTCGAAGAAGTAGTAGCAGGGATTGCAGGATACGGTAACTGTATCGGTATTCCGACTGTTGGCGGCGAAGTACAGTTCGATCCATGTTATGAAGGAAATCCACTTGTAAATGCAATGTGTGTAGGCTTAATTAACCACGAAGATATTAAAAAAGGGCAAGCGCACGGTGCTGGAAATACAGTAATGTACGTAGGAGCATCAACTGGTCGTGACGGTATTCACGGTGCAACATTCGCATCTGAAGAGTTATCTGAAAGCTCAGAAGCGAAGCGTCCAGCAGTTCAAGTAGGAGACCCATTTATGGAGAAACTTCTTATTGAAGCTTGCTTAGAACTTATTCAATCAGATGCACTTGTTGGAATTCAAGATATGGGGGCAGCTGGTTTAACATCATCTTCTGCAGAAATGGCAAGTAAAGCAGGAATGGGTATTGAAATGTACTTAGATGATGTACCACAGCGTGAAACAGGAATGACACCATATGAAATGATGCTATCTGAATCACAAGAGCGTATGCTAATAGTTGTGAAAAAAGGTAGAGAGCAAGAAATAGTAGATTTATTTGAGAAGTATGGTCTTGCAGCCGTTACGATGGGGAAAGTAACGGAAGACAAAATGCTTCGTTTATTCCATAAAGGTGAAATGGTAGCTGAAGTGCCAGCAGATGCCCTTGCAGAAGAAGCGCCAATTTATCATAAACCATCAAAAGAAGCAGCATACTTTGCTGAATTCCAGCAGATGAAAATGGAAACACCAAAAGTAGAAAATTATAAAGAAACGCTATTCGCTCTATTACAACAACCGACGATTGCAAGTAAAGAGTGGGTTTATGATCAATATGATTATCAAGTTCGCACAAGCACAGTTGTTACACCAGGTTCAGATGCAGCGGTTGTACGTGTACGCGGTACAGAAAAAGGATTAGCAATGACGACAGACTGTAACTCTCGCTACATTTATTTAGATCCAGAAATGGGCGGTAAAATTGCAGTAGCAGAGGCAGCACGTAATATCGTATGTTCTGGCGGGGAGCCACTTGCAATTACAGATTGCTTAAACTTCGGTAACCCAGAAAAACCAGAAATCTTCTGGCAAATTGAGAAATCAGTAGATGGTATGAGTGAAGCTTGTCGCACATTACAAACACCAGTTATTGGCGGAAATGTATCAATGTATAACGAACGTAGTGGTGAAGCGGTATACCCAACACCGACAGTTGGGATGGTTGGACTTGTACACGATTTAAAACATGTAACAACACAAGAGTTTAAGCAAGCTGGCGATTTAGTTTATGTTATCGGAGAGACGAAAGCTGAGTTTGGTGGAAGTGAATTACAGAAAATGCTTCACGGCAAAATTTTCGGCAAATCACCAAGTATCGATCTAGACGTAGAATTAAAACGTCAAAAACAAGTATTAGCAGCAATTCAAGCTGGCCTTGTTCAATCTGCACATGACGTTGCTGAAGGTGGTTTAGCAGTTGCGATTTCAGAAAGTGCAATTGGTGCTAACGGCTTAGGTGCTACTGTGAAATTAGACGGGGAAGCAACAGCGGCATTATTTGCGGAATCACAATCTCGCTTCGTGATAACTGTAAAACGTGAAAATAAAGAAGCGTTTGAGAAAGCGGTAGAAGCAATTCAAGTTGGAGAAGTAACAAATACAAATGAAGTGACAATTCATAATGAAGAAAATGAAGTGTTACTTACAGCAAATGTAGATGAAATGAGAAAGGCTTGGAAAGGGGCAATCCCATGCTTGCTGAAATAAAGGGGTTAAACGAAGAATGTGGCGTTTTCGGAATTTGGGGGCATGAAAATGCGGCACAAGTTTCATACTACGGATTGCACAGTTTACAGCACCGTGGACAAGAAGGCGCAGGCATTGTCGTAAATAATGGAGAAAAAATCGTCGGTCACAAGGGGTTAGGCTTAATATCAGAAGTGTTTTCAAGAGGAGAGCTAGAAGGATTGAACGGAAAATCAGCAATCGGACACGTACGATACGCGACGGCTGGTGGAAGTGAAGTGGCTAACGTTCAACCATTACTATTCCGTTTTTCTGATCATAGTATGGCATTAGCTCATAACGGGAATTTAATTAATGCAAAAATGCTTCGCCGTGAATTAGAGGCAGAGGGAAGTATTTTTCAAACAAGTTCAGATACAGAAGTACTTTTACATCTTATTAAACGTAGTACGAAAGATTCGTTAATTGAAAGTGTAAAAGAAGCTCTAAATAAAGTGAAAGGTGCGTTTGCATATCTTTTACTAACTGGAAATGAAATGATTGTTGCGCTAGATCCAAATGGATTCCGTCCCCTTTCAATTGGAAAGATGGGAGATGCTTACGTTGTAGCGTCTGAAACATGTGCTTTTGATGTAGTAGGTGCAACATACATTCGTGATGTAGAACCAGGTGAATTACTTATCATTAATGATGAAGGAATTCACGTAGATCGTTTTACAAATGATGTAGAACATGCAATTTGCAGTATGGAATACATTTACTTCGCACGCCCAGATTCAAATATCGCTGGTGTTAATGTCCATGCAGCACGTAAAAACATGGGGAAACGTTTGGCGGCAGAAGCTCCTATTGAAGCTGATGTTGTTACTGGTGTACCAGACTCTAGCATTTCAGCAGCAATTGGTTATGCGGAGGCGACAGGCATTCCATATGAGTTAGGATTAATTAAAAATCGTTACGTTGGACGTACGTTTATTCAACCTTCTCAGGAACTGCGAGAGCAAGGGGTTAAGATGAAGCTTTCAGCAGTAAGAGGTGTAGTTGAAGGGAAACGAGTTGTTATGATTGATGATTCTATCGTACGAGGAACAACGAGTAAACGAATTGTTCGTATGCTTCGCGAGGCTGGAGCGACAGAAGTTCACGTAAGAATAGCTTCACCACCTTTGAAATATCCATGTTTCTATGGCATTGATATTCAAACGAGAAAAGAATTAATTGCAGCAAATCATACGGTAGAAGAAATTCGTGAAATGATTGGTGCAGACTCATTAACATTTTTAAGTGAAGATGGATTAGTAGATGCAATTGGACGTCCATATGAAGGGAAATACGGTGGCCTATGTATGGCGTACTTCAATGGAGATTATCCAACAGCTCTTTATGATTATGAGCAAGAGCTTTTAGAAAGTATAAAATAAGAAGAAAAAAGCTTCTACTTCTTTTTGATGTAGAAGCTAGCTTCTTTCTTAAAACGGCCCGCACAGGATAGGGAGAAATTAAAAGACGAGGTGTAGATAACGATGGCGAATGCATATAAGCAAGCAGGAGTAGATATTGAAGCTGGATATGAAGCGGTATCTCGCATGAAAAAACACGTACAAACAACAATGAGAAAAGAAGTACTAGGCGGTTTAGGCGGTTTTGGAGGTATGTTTGACCTATCAAAATTTGCATTAGAAGAACCTGTATTAGTATCTGGAACAGATGGCGTGGGAACGAAATTGATGCTCGCTTTTATGGCAGATAAACATGACACAATTGGTATTGATGCGGTTGCAATGTGTGTAAATGATATTGTTGTGCAAGGAGCAGAGCCGCTTTTCTTTCTTGATTATATTGCTTGTGGTAAAGCTGAACCTAGTAAAATTGAAAACATCGTCAAAGGTATATCAGAGGGCTGTCGCCAAGCAGGCTGTGCTTTAATTGGTGGAGAAACAGCTGAAATGCCAGGAATGTATTCTACAGAAGAATACGATTTAGCTGGTTTTACAGTTGGGATCGTTGATAAAAAGAAAATTGTAACAGGTGAAAAAATTGAAGCTGGTCACGTATTAATTGGCTTAGCATCTAGCGGTATTCATAGTAACGGTTATTCTTTAGTACGAAAAGTATTACTAGAAGATGGAGAACTATCTTTAGATCGCATTTACGGACGCTTAGAGCTACCTCTTGGTGAAGAATTATTAAAACCAACGAAAATTTATGTCAAACCTATTTTAGAACTATTGAAGAAATATGAAGTATACGGTATGGCACATATTACAGGTGGCGGATTCATTGAAAATATTCCACGTATGTTACCAGAAGGAATCGGTGCAGAAATTGAATTAGGATCTTGGGAAATTCAGCCGATCTTTAGTTTACTTCAAGAAGTTGGCAAGTTGGAAGAGAAAGAAATGTTCAATATTTTTAACATGGGTATTGGTATGGTAGTAGCGGTGAAGGAAGAAGATGCAAAAGATGTTGTTCGTCTTCTTGAAGAGCAAGGAGAAACTGCTCGTATTATTGGACGCACTGTACAAGGAGCTGGCGTTACTTTTAATGGAGGCACAGCGCTATGAGTAGATTAGCAGTTTTTGCTTCTGGAAGCGGATCTAACTTTCAATCTCTCGTTAATGCAGTAGAAGAAAAAAGATTGGATGCGGAAATTAGTTTATTAGTATGTGATAAACCAGAAGCACGCGCTGTTGGGCGAGCACATTATCATCATATCCCGTGTTTCGCTTTTTCAGCGAAAGCATATGAGTCAAAAGAAGCGTTTGAAAAAGAGATATTAAAGAAGCTAGAAGAGTATGAAATTGATTATGTTATTTTAGCCGGATATATGCGTTTAATTGGACCAACTTTACTAGAAGCTTACGGCGGAAGGATTATTAATATTCATCCATCACTATTACCGAGTTTTCCAGGGAAAGATGCTGTTGGTCAAGCGTTAGAAGCAGGTGTGAAAGTAACTGGAGTAACGATTCATTATGTAGACGCAGGTATGGATACAGGGCCAATTATTGCACAAGAAGCAGTAGTTGTTTCTGAAGGGGATACGAGAGAAAGCTTACAAACGAAAATTCAACAAGTTGAACATAAGTTATACGTAAATACAGTGAATCAAATTGTTCAATCTACGAAAGAACCAACTGTTAACTAACATACAATCAGGGGTGAAGGGTAAATGAAAAAGCGTGCATTAGTAAGTGTTTCAGATAAAACAGGAGTAGTAGAATTTGTTAAAGGTTTACTAGAACAAGGGATCGAAGTTATATCAACAGGCGGTACAAAAAAATTACTAGAAGAAAACGGCTTACAAGTAATCGGTATTTCTGAAGTAACTGGTTTCCCAGAAATCATGGATGGTCGTGTGAAAACATTACATCCAAATATTCATGGTGGTCTATTAGCAGTTCGCGATAATGAAACGCATGTAGCACAAATGAACGAGTTAGGTATAGAGCCAATTGATTTTGTTGTCGTTAACTTATACCCATTCAAAGAAACAATCGCTAAGCCTGATGTAACATTTGCTGATGCAATTGAAAATATTGATATTGGTGGCCCAACAATGATTCGCTCTGCTGCGAAAAATCACAAATTTGTATCGGTAATTGTAGATCCAGTAGATTACGATGTTGTATTAGCAGAACTGAAAGAGAACGGTGAAGTAAAAGAAGAAACGAAACGTAAATTAGCAGCGAAAGTATTCCGCCATACAGCAGCATATGATGCGTTAATCTCTAACTACTTAACAGAGCAAATGGGTGAAGAAAGTCCTGAAACATTAACTGTGACATTTGAGAAAAAGCAAGATTTACGTTATGGCGAGAACCCACATCAAAAAGCAACTTTCTATAAAGCGCCATTCGCAGCAACTTCTTCTGTTGCATACGCAGAACAATTACATGGCAAAGAATTATCGTATAACAATATTAACGATGCAGATGCAGCGCTTAGTATCGTGAAAGAATTTACAGAACCAGCAGTAGTAGCAGTAAAACATATGAATCCATGTGGTGTTGGAGTAGGTACGGATATTCATGAAGCATACACACGTGCTTATGAAGCGGATCCAGTATCCATTTTTGGAGGCATTATTGCAGCGAATCGTGAAATTGATAAAGCTACAGCTGAAAAGTTACACGAAATTTTCTTAGAGATTATTATCGCACCTTCTTTCTCGAAAGAAGCTTTAGAAGTGTTACAAAGTAAGAAAAACTTACGTTTATTAACTGTAAATATTGAAAAGGCGACAAGCGCAAGCAAAAAATTAACTTCTGTACAAGGTGGCCTTCTCGTTCAAGAGGAAGATACGTTATCATTAGATGAAAGTACAATTTCAATTCCAACGAAACGTGAACCTTCAGAGCAAGAATGGAAAGATTTAAAATTAGCTTGGAAAGTTGTAAAGCATGTGAAATCAAATGCAATTGTTTTAGCAAAAGATGATATGACAATTGGTGTCGGTGCTGGACAGATGAACCGTGTAGGTTCTGCAAAAATCGCAATTACACAAGCTGGTGAAAAAGCACAAGGTAGCGCACTTGCATCTGATGCTTTCTTCCCAATGCCAGATACAGTGGAAGAAGCAGCAAAAGCAGGGATTACAGCAATCATTCAACCAGGCGGATCAATCCGTGACGAAGATTCTATTAAAGTGGCGGATACGTATGGGATTGCTATGGTGTTCACTGGCGTACGTCATTTCAAACACTAATAGAGGAAGTTTAAAAAGTCCGGTTAAGATAACCTTCCTTTTTAAACTTTGATTGATATGAAAAAACAAACTAGGAGCATAGCTTCTAGTTTGTACTTATTTAAATATTGGGGGATGAAATATGAATGTTTTAGTAATTGGACGCGGTGGGCGTGAGCATGCTTTAGCTTGGAAGTTTGCACAATCTGAAAAAGTAGAAAAGGTATATGTAGCACCAGGTAATGAAGGTATGCGTGATGTTGCAACACCAATTGATATTGATGAAAATGATTTTGATGCATTAGTTTTATTTGCGAAAGAGAATCATATTGAGTTAACTTTCGTTGGACCAGAAATTCCACTTATGAATGGAATTGTTGATCGTTTTAAAGAAGAGGGACTTCGCGTATTTGGTCCGAATCAAGCGGCTGCTGTTATTGAAGGTAGTAAAGCTTTTACAAAAGAGCTTATGAAAAAATATAATATTCCAACTGCAGCGTACGAAACTTTTACAGACTATGAAGAAGCAGTAAAGTACATTGAAAAGGTTGGTGCACCAATTGTTATTAAGGCAGACGGTTTAGCGGCTGGTAAAGGTGTAACGGTAGCAATGACACTTGAAGAGGCATTACAAGCTGTGAAAGAAATGCTGCAAGATGTAAAGTTCGGGGAAGCGAGTAAGAAAGTTGTTATTGAAGAGTTTTTAGATGGACAAGAATTTTCATTAATGGCATTTGTGAATGGAACAACTGTACATCCGATGGTAATTGCACAAGATCATAAACGAGCTTTTGATGGTGATAAAGGTCCAAATACTGGCGGAATGGGTGCATATTCTCCAGTACCACAAATTTCGGAGTCAGCAGTTCAAGAGGCGATTGAAACGGTGTTACATCCAACTGCTAAAGCGATGATCCAAGAAAATCGATCGTTTACAGGAATTTTATATGCGGGACTTATTTTAACAAATGATGGTCCAAAGGTAATTGAATTTAATGCACGTTTTGGCGATCCTGAAACTGAAGTTGTATTACCTCGTTTAGAAAATGATTTAGTGGACGTATGTAACGCTGTATTAGATGAAAGTGAGTTAACGTTACAATGGTCAGAGGAATCGGTAATTGGTGTTGTGCTTGCTTCGAAAGGATACCCGGAAGCATATAAAAAAGGTGAAATTATTAAAGGGCTAGATGCATTGCAAGATGTAATTGTTTTCCATGCGGGTACAGCAATGAAACATGGTGACTTTGTGACAAACGGTGGTCGTGTACTATTTGTTGCTTGTAAGGCGAATAGTTTACAAGAAGCAAAAGATAAAGTATATAAAGAAATCGGTAAAATTGAGAGTGATGGTCTATTTTACCGAAGTGATATAGGATATCGTGCAATTGGGCATGAGATGACGAGAAATTAATATGTGAAAAATCCCGCTGATTCCTCAGCGGGATTTTTTATGCATCTTTATCCTTTTTTAATTTCCCTTTTTGCTTTGCCATTTCTCGAAGTAAATATTCGATGTGTGCATTGACGCTACGAAACTCATCATTCGCCCATTTTTCGATGACTGCGTGTAATTCAGGATCAATACGTAATGGAAAGCTTTTCTTTTTAGCCATAAGGATTTACAACCTTTTAGTATAGGCTTCCTGTATTAATAACTGGTTGCGCACCTTTGTCTGAAACGATGGCAACTAATAAGTTGTTCACCATATTTGCTTTACGCTCGTCATCGAGTTCTAGTACGCCTTCTTCATCTAACATATGGATTGAATCTTTGGCCATCTTCACAGCACCTTCAACAATCTCTTTTCTAGCAGCTAATACTGCTTTTGCTTGTTGACGTTGTAGCATTGCATGGGCAATTTCTGTTGCGTAAGCTAAATGTGTTAAACGAGTTTCTAATACTTCTACGCCAGCAATTTCAAGGCGTGCTTCTAACTCACGTTTTAATTCTTCAGAGATTTCTTCAGTGTTTCCACGTAACGTAATGCAAGTTTCATCTTGAAAATTGTCATAAGGATATTTCGTTGCAACGTGGCGGATTGCCGTTTCGCTTTGAATTTCTACAAATCGATCATAATGTTCGACGCCGAACATTGCTTTTGCAGAATCAACAACTTTATATACGATAACAGCTGCAATTTCAATTGGGTTGCCGTCGACATCATTTACTTTTAATTTTTTACTATTAAAGTTTTCAACACGTAACGATACAGTTTGACGGAACGCGAACGGAATCGTTAAAAATAAACCGTTTTGACGAATTGTTCCTAAATAATTACCGAAAAACGTAATGACTTTTGCTTGATTTGGCTGAACAATCCCGATACCTGTAGCAAGAACTGCAGCTAAAATAATAGTTAATGCTGCTCCTATGAAAATTTCTTGTACAAGGAAAAATACACCGATAGCGGCTAAAATTAAAATTCCAATAATCCCAAGAAAACCATTAACGTAAAATACTTGTTTTTCTTTCATATGATCGCCTCCTGATATAAAAATGATATCACTTTTATATCATTTTAAGCAAGGGGTTTACACCTAATTTTCTGAATTTTATTGATTATGTATATTTAAATACTTAAAATAAGAATGTACGTTCTGTTTCGTGGTAAAATAAAGAAGACTTAACCGCCCACTGCAGCAGCTAAGTCCCTTTGAGAGCATCTTGCATCGTGACAAATGATTCAAAGCGGTTTTGCCAGGATTATATCTTCAATCGCTGACTCAATCTCTTTGTCAGAAGCGTCATAACTTCCATTTGACTGTGGTTTGTCGTGATTGGAAGTTTGATTCGCTTCTTCTTTAGTATGTCCCTTTTTAGCAAAATCCATGCTAGGCATTTTAAATGCCCCCATGTTCATGTATTTTCCGAATTTCCACATTTCAACAATAGGGCAGAAACGAACAATTCCCTCTGCAACTTTCATTGCACCAATCCATAGCAAAATGTTAGACCAAGTGCACCAAGGTTTGCGCACGAGTTTCGTTGCACTACAACCGAAGAGGACAAGTCCGAGTGTAATTCGAATTAGGGCATTTATTGTACCGATATTTTGCTTCATTAGAAAAACACTCCTTTTATGAAAGTTGAAATAGATAATACTATTTCTTTTATTAGTATCCCTTTTGATTTTTCGGATATGTAATCCAACATTTGACGTGGAAAAAGATGTTGGATTGTGCGTGTGTGTAAGTAGCTTTTTTTGTTATAATGAAAGAATGCATAAAAGGAAGTTCAAAATTAAATCCTCGCGTTTAAAAAATGTGGAACAGGGGATTTCAAGCTTAATTCTCCGCTTTAAACAAATATTTAAGGTGAACTAAAAAAATCCTAATGAAAATAAACTGTTATTTTAAACAGAAATATATACAACTTGAGAAAAGAAAGGGTGTTTTCATGTACGATATTTCCGGATGGAAACATGTATTTAAACTTGATCCGAATAAGGAATTAAGTGACGAACATTTAGAAATGATTTGTGAGTCTGGAACAGATGCTGTTATTGTAGGCGGAAGTGATGGGGTGACAATTGATAATGTACTACACATGCTAGTTAGCATTCGTAGATATGCAGTTCCTTGTGTGTTAGAGGTTTCTGATGTGGAAGCAATTACACCAGGATTCGATTTTTATTATATCCCAAGCGTTTTAAATAGCCGAAAGGTGGAATGGGTAACAGGCGTTCATCATGAGGCTTTGAAAGAATTTGGGGATATTATGGATTGGGACGAAATTTTTATGGAAGGATATTGTGTTTTAAATCCTGAAGCGAAAGTAGCCCAGCTTACAGATGCAAAGTGTGATGTAACAGAAGATGATGTAATTGCATACGCGCGTTTAGCAGACAAGCTATTACGTTTACCGATATTTTATTTAGAATATAGCGGTACGTATGGAGATGTTGAACTTGTTAAAAATGTGAAAGCAGAATTGAAACAAGCTAAGTTATATTATGGCGGTGGTATTTCTAATGCTGAACAAGCGAAGGAAATGGCGCAGTATGCTGATACAGTAGTTGTTGGAAATATTATTTATGATGATATAAAAGCAGCGTTAAAAACGGTTAAAGCAGTAAAAGGAGAGTAGGTGCAGGCATATATGAGTATGACAGATAGATTATTAAATGGTTTAAATCCGCAGCAACAAAAAGCAGTACAAACAACGAACGGACCACTTCTATTAATGGCAGGCGCAGGCAGTGGTAAAACACGTGTGTTAACACATCGTATTGCGTATTTACTTGGTGAAAAAGGAGTAGCACCATGGAATGTACTAGCTATTACCTTTACAAATAAAGCGGCTCGTGAAATGCGCGAGCGTATTGATACACTTGTCGGACCAGAAGCAGAAGATATTTGGATTTCTACGTTCCACTCTATGTGTGTACGTATTTTACGACGTGATATCGATCGCATTGGTATTAATCGTAACTTTACAATTTTAGATTCAGGTGATCAGTTAACTGTAGTCAAAAAAATTATGAAAGAGCGCAATATTGATCCGAAGAAATTTGAACCGCGCTCTATTTTAGCTGGTATTAGTAATGCGAAAAATGAATTGTTATCTGCGGATAAATATGCAAAGAAAATTACAATTGCTGATCCATATGAAAAATTAACGAGCGATGTATATACAGAATATCAAAAACGTCTTTTGAAAAATAACTCATTAGACTTTGATGATTTAATTATGACGACGATTCAACTATTTGAACGTGTTCCAGAAGTACTAGAGTTTTATCAGCGTAAATTCCAGTATATTCACGTGGATGAGTATCAAGATACGAACAAAGCGCAGTACCTTCTTGTTAAACATTTGGCAGCACGTTTTAAAAATTTATGTGTTGTAGGTGACTCAGATCAGTCAATTTATCGCTGGCGTGGTGCGGACATTTCTAACATTTTGTCATTTGAAAAAGATTATGAGAATGCGCAAGTTATTCTGTTAGAACAAAATTATCGTTCATCACAAAATATTTTAAATGCAGCGAATGCTGTCATTGAAAGAAATACGAATCGTAAACCGAAGAAATTATGGACAGATAATGAAGTTGGAAGCAAAATCTCTTACTATCGTGCTGCAACGGAAAAGGACGAGGCGTACTTTGTTGCGAAAAAAATTCGTGACGATATTCAAATGGGAAAACGAAAATATACTGATTTTGCGGTGTTATATCGTACAAATGCGCAGTCTCGTATGGTCGAGGAGATTTTCCTGAAATCTAATATTCCTTACAAAATTGTCGGCGGTACGAAGTTCTACGACCGTAAAGAGATTAAAGACATTTTGGCGTATTTACGCTTAATTGGGAATCCAGATGATGAGATTAGTTTCGCACGTATTATTAACGTGCCAAAGCGCGGAATTGGTGCGACTTCTATCGATAAAATTATTAATTACGGTGTACAAAATGGAATTTCATTAACAGCTGTATTCGATGAGATTGAGCACGTTGGAGTAAGTGCAAAGGTTACAAAGGCAGTAAAAGAATTCGCAGGTTTATTACACAACTGGGTAAATATGCAAGAGTATTTATCTGTTACAGAATTGGTAGAAGAAGTTATTGAGAAAACAGGCTATCGCGACATGTTGAAAAACGAGCGTACGTTAGAAGCGGAAGGTCGTCTAGAGAACTTAGATGAGTTTTTATCTGTTACGCAAACATTTGAATCTCAAAGCGAAGATAAGAGCCTTGTTGCATTCTTAACAGACTTAGCACTTGTTGCAGATATTGATCGTGTAGATGAAGACCCAACTGCTGGTGAGGAAGTTATTTTAATGACGATGCACTCAGCGAAAGGATTAGAATTCCCAGTTGTCTTTATTGTTGGTTTAGAGGAAGGAATATTCCCGCATACTCGTTCTCTAATGGAAGAAGATGAAATGCAAGAAGAGCGTCGTCTTGCTTATGTAGGTATTACTCGTGCAGAAGAAGAGTTGTATTTATCAAATGCACAAATGCGTACTTTATTTGGTAGAACAAGTATGAATGCCGCATCCCGATTCATTACAGAAATCCCGACAGAACTAGTAGAATCATTAAATGAAACAGCGCCGAAGCGTGAAACTTCGTTTGGTGCAAAAGGAAGAACGGCAAGTAGCAGTAAAACGACAACTACAACTACAACACGTTCTCGCTCAGCTTTCGCGCGTCCTGCAGCTAAGACGACAGGCGGCGAACAAATCGGCTGGGCAGTAGGCGATAAAGCTTCCCACCAAAAATGGGGAATCGGTACAGTTGTAAGTGTAAAAGGTGAAGGTGATGCAAAAGAATTAGATATTGCGTTCCCAAGCCCAATTGGTGTTAAACGCTTGTTAGCAAAATTTGCACCTGTGACGAAACAATAGGAAAGGAATGAGGATATGTCAAAAGAGATAGCAAAAAAACGTATAGAAGAACTACGTGATTTGTTAAATACATTTAACTATCAATATCACGTGTTAGACAATCCTTCTGTTTCTGATGCGGAGTATGACCGTAATATGCAGGAGCTTATAAAATTAGAAGCAGAGAACCCAGAGTTTATGAGTGAAGATTCTCCCTCCGTTCGCGTTGGGGGAACGGTTCTTGATATATTTGAAAAAGTAACACACAAGTCACCGATGTTAAGTTTGGGAAATGCATTTAACGAAGGAGATTTACGTGATTTTGACCGACGAGTACGTCAAGGAATTGATGATGCGAATGTAAGATATATATGCGAATTAAAAATTGACGGACTTGCTGTTTCACTTCATTATGAAAAAGGACGCTTCATTCAAGGGGCAACACGTGGTGATGGTGTAACAGGTGAAGATATTACCCAAAATTTAAAAACGATTAAAGCAATCCCGCTTCGTTTAAATGAAGAAGTAACGTTAGAGGCACGAGGCGAAGCTTATATGCCGAAGCGTTCATTCGTTAAGTTAAATGAAGAAAAAGAGCAAAATGGTGAAGATGTATTTGCGAATCCGCGTAATGCGGCAGCAGGTTCAATCCGCCAACTTGATCCGAAAATTGCAGCGAAGCGTAACTTATCTATGTTTGTATACGGTCTTGCGAATGTAGAAGAAAAAACAATCCTATCACATAGTGAATCGCTTGATTTCTTAGGTGAACTTGGATTCAAAACAAATCCAAATCGACGCACATGTGAAACAATTGAAGAAGTTATAGCTTATGTAGAAGAATGGCAAGAAAAACGTCCGCATCTTGATTATGAGATTGACGGGATCGTTATAAAAGTAGATGATGTTGCTCTTCAAGAAAGTCTAGGCACTACAGCAAAGAGTCCAAGATGGGCAATTGCTTATAAATTCCCAGCTGAAGAAGTTGTAACAAGATTAACAGGCATTGAATTAAGTGTTGGTCGTACAGGGGTTGTAACACCGACTGCAGAGCTAGAGCCAGTGCGAGTGGCTGGTACGATCGTTCGTCGTGCTTCTTTACATAACGAAGATTTAATTCGTGAAAAAGATATTCGAATTGGTGACTACGTTGTTGTGAAGAAGGCTGGAGATATTATTCCTGAAGTTGTGAATGTTATTTTCGATAAGCGTACTGGTGAGGAAGAAGAATATCATATGCCAACGCATTGCCCAGCATGTGAGAGTGAACTAGTTCGTTTAGAAGAAGAGGTAGCACTTCGTTGTATAAATCCAACTTGTCCTGCTCAAATTCGAGAAGGGTTAATCCATTTCGTTTCAAGAAATGCAATGAATATTGATGGACTTGGAGAACGTGTCATTACACAACTCTTTGAGGCAGATTATATTCGTACATTTGCTGATTTATATTCGTTGACGAAAGAGCAATTATTACAGCTAGAACGATTTGGAGAAAAATCAGCAACGAATTTAGTACAAGCAATTGAGAATTCTAAAGAAAACTCATTAGAGCGATTATTATTCGGTCTTGGTATTCGCCATGTTGGAGCGAAAGCGGCACGTACATTTGCAGAGCATTTCGAAACGATGGATGCGCTTGTGAAGGCAACGGAAGAAGAACTAAAAGCAATTAATGAAATTGGTGAAAAAATGGCTCAATCCGTAGTAACGTATTTCGATAATGAAGACGTATTAGAGTTATTACAACAATTTAAAGAATACGGCGTGAACATGACATATAAAGGCATGAAAATTGCTGATTTACAAAACGTTGAGTCGTACTTCGCAGGAAAAACTGTCGTTTTAACAGGGAAATTAGAAGTGATGGGACGTAGTGAAGCGAAGAAGAAGATTGAGGCATTAGGTGGAAAAGTAACAGGAAGTGTTAGTAAAAGTACAGATTTAGTTGTTGCAGGTGAAGCGGCAGGTTCGAAATTAGCACAAGCGGAGAAACATAATGTTGAGGTTTGGAATGAAGAGAGGTTCTTACAAGAGCTAAATAAGTAAGAGGTGCAAACTTACCATGAAAAAAATAGCATTAGCGGTATTAAGCCTTGGCCTACTTGTAAGTGGGTGTAGTGCAGGTGCCGATAAAGATGAAAAAGTGGTTGAGAAATCGGGGAAAGCAAAAGAGCAAGCAATCGTCCCGAATTACTCTATTTCGGATGAATATTATAAGACGACTATTCCATTTGAGGGAGGAAACGCACGTGGCTTAGTTGTGCAAGGAGTAAGTAATCGTCTTGATATAGATGAATTTGAAACAGGATTAATGCGTATTGCGAAAGAATCATTTAGTACGAAAGAACATTTCTTTAAAGGTGGAGATGTTCTAGATGCTCAAACTATACAAATGCTTGTTAAAAGAAAGCGTACAGTTGCTGAACAAAAAGAACTAGAGGACAAATTAAAAAAGGATGCAGTTAAGTTTCCAAACATTGGTTTAAACCCAGCGTTAGGTGAAGGATCTGGATCATTAGAGGAAAAAAATAAAAAAAATCCAATATATATTTCGAATATTTTAGAGCATGATTATTATGTGAAAAAAGACGAGAAAGATGAGAAAGGTGAGCTCCAAGGCATTGTAGTTGGCTTAGCGATGAATTCGGTTCATTATTATGAGGAAGAGCATGGTTATCCGCGTGAGGCTAAAATTGAGCAAGAAAAAATGTTAGCTGAAGGGAAAAAAATGGCGCAAGAAATCTTGAAAGTTATGCACGAAAAAAAGTCTGAAGCAAAAAATGTTCCGATAACATTTGCGATTTATCGTCAGGCTCCAAAGTCTTCGCTCGTACCAGGTAACTTTGTTTCTTATGCGAATGTTGAAAAAGGCAGTGAAACGGTTGAGGATTGGAAACAAATTAATGAGAAATACTATTTGTTCCCATCTGAACAAGCGAAAACAGATAATAAACGTGAAGATCTGGCGAGAGTATCAAACTTCAAGGCAAAATTAAGCGATTATTTCCAAGGCGACTATACAGCTGTTATCGGTACTGGTATGTATAGAGACGATGAATTAAGAGAAATAAAGCTCGATATTCCTGTCCAGTTTAATGGGAAAGCAGAAATAATTGGCTTTACACAATATGTAGCCGGGCTGGTTATGGAATACTTCCCGAATTATATGAAAGTACAAGTAACGATTAAATCTGTAGAACGTCCAGAAGCGATTATTATACGTGAGGCGAAGCAAGATGAGCCGTATGTGAAAATTTTAGATTAATTAGAAGGGCCGTTCCTTTATGGAACGGCTTTTTTTCTTGGGTAATTTTGTTATAATTTAAAATGTTATAAATAATGGGATAAGGGGTAAAGCGCATGGACGAATTAAGTTTTCAAGTCATTATTTTATTAATTGCATTCGGTTTTTTAGCAGCTTTTATTGATTCAGTTGTTGGTGGTGGAGGATTAATTTCGCTTCCGGCACTTATGTTTGTTGGTTTACCACCAGCTTCGGCAATTGCAACGAATAAATTAGCTGCAACGATGGGGACGTTTACGAGTGCGATTTACTTTATTCGATCGGGAAAGGTCGATTTTAAAATTGTAGGAAAGTTAATCCCGTTAACTGTTATAGGAGCAGTAGCAGGTGCTTTAGTAGTAAAGTTTATTCCTCCAGATATTTTACGTCCGTTAGTGCTTGTAATGTTGGTATTTATTGCTATTTATATTATTGCGAAAAAGGATTGGGGAAGTGTATCTACCTATAAGAAGATGACGAAAAGAAAAACATTAATATTTTTCTTTGTTATTTTAATGATAGGGTTTTACGATGGATTTTTTGGACCAGGGACAGGATCCTTTTTAATTTTTGCATTTTTATTAATTGGTTTGGATTTTATTCAAGCGGCAGCATCTGGAAAACTTTTGAATTTTGTTAGTAATATCGTATCGTTAATCACTTTTTTATTTTTAGACGTAATTCATTTTGAATACGGTATTATTATGGGATTATCGATGATTTTGGGCGCTTATTTTGGATCGAAATTTGCAGTTCAAAAAGGTGTTGGATATGTAAGAACTTTATTCTTGTTAGTAACTATTTTATTGATTAGCAAAAACGTTTTGGAATATACTCATATTTTGTAGAGTTATACATTTGTATAACTCTGTTTTTTTATTATATTTTAAAAATTAATTAATTTTTAAAATATAAGTCTAGGAATATTTGAATAAATCTAAATTATCGTGTAGAATAATGTTGTAAAATGTAAACGTTTTTCTAAGGGGAGGCTAAAAATAATGGTAGTAGCATACAAACATGAGCCATTTACAGATTTTTCAGTGGAGGCTAACAAATTAGCGTTTGAAGAAGGTTTAAAGAAAGTAGAATCTTATCTTGGGCAAGACTATCCATTAATTATTGGGGGAGAAAAAATCACTACAGAAGACAAAATTGTTTCTGTAAACCCTGCAAATAAAGAGGAACTTGTTGGTCGTGTTTCAAAAGCAAGCCGTGAGTTAGCTGAAAAAGCAATGCAAGTAGCGGATGAAACATTCCAAACTTGGAGAAAATCAAAGCCAGAAATGCGTGCAGACATTTTATTCCGTGCTGCAGCGATCGTTCGTCGTAGAAAACATGAATTCTCTGCTATTCTTGTAAAAGAAGCAGGTAAACCATGGAATGAGGCAGATGCTGATACAGCAGAAGCAATCGACTTTATGGAATATTATGGTCGTCAAATGTTGAAATTAAAAGACGGAATTCCAGTAGAAAGCCGTCCAATTGAATATAATCGTTTCTCTTACATTCCATTAGGAGTAGGTGTTATCATTTCTCCTTGGAATTTCCCATTCGCAATTATGGCAGGTATGACAACAGCTGCTTTAGTTTCTGGTAACACAGTATTACTAAAACCAGCTAGTACAACTCCTGTAGTAGCAGCGAAATTCATGGAAGTATTAGAAGAAGCTGGCTTACCAGCTGGCGTAGTAAACTTCGTACCAGGTAATGGTTCTGAAGTTGGTGACTACTTAGTAGATCACCCTCGTACACGTTTCATTAGCTTCACTGGATCTCGTGATGTAGGTATCCGTATTTATGAGCGCGCAGCGAAAGTAAACCCAGGCCAAATTTGGTTAAAACGCGTTATCGCTGAAATGGGCGGTAAAGATACAATCGTTGTTGATAAAGAAGCAGATCTTGAATTAGCAGCTAAATCTATCGTTGCATCAGCATTCGGATTCTCAGGACAAAAATGTTCTGCATGTTCTCGTGCAGTAATCCACGAAGATGTATACGATCACGTATTAAATCGTGCTGTTGAATTAACGAAAGAATTAACAGTTGCTAACCCAGCTGTATTAGGTACAAACATGGGTCCTGTTAATGACCAAGCTGCATTCGATAAAGTAATGAGCTATGTTGCAATTGGTAAAGAAGAAGGTAGAATTTTAGCAGGTGGCGAAGGAGACGATTCTAAAGGCTGGTTCATCCAACCAACAATCGTTGCTGACGTTGCAGAAGATGCTCGCCTAATGAAAGAAGAAATCTTCGGACCAGTAGTAGCATTCTGTAAAGCAAAAGACTTTGACCATGCACTTGCAATTGCAAACAATACAGAATACGGTTTAACAGGAGCAGTTATCTCTAACAACCGTGACCATATTGAAAAAGCACGTGAAGACTTCCACGTAGGTAACTTATACTTCAACCGTGGATGTACTGGTGCAATCGTAGGATACCAACCATTCGGTGGCTTTAACATGTCTGGTACAGACTCTAAAGCTGGTGGCCCTGACTACTTAGCACTTCACATGCAAGCAAAAACTACTTCTGAAACTTTATAAGAAATAGTAGAAGAGATCTTCGCAGTCTGCGAAGATCTCTTTTTTTTGAAAAACTTTCTATATGTGGATTAAGATACATATAAGTAGAAAAACTAATATAAGGTTTACTTCAGTAAAATAAGGTATATTATATTGGTTGAATAAATTCTCTTTCAAGATAAGAAAAGTAGGTGAACAAAGTGGGAAAATATCAATTGGATTACAAAGGTCAGGTAGCTGTCGCGAAGTTTCATGAAAAACAGACGCCTGTCAAATTTGATAAAAAGCAGCAAATTGAAAAATTGCGTGCGGAGTATTTGAAAAAGAAACAAAAACAAACAGATAAATAATAGGAGAAATTAGTTAATTTGCATTAAAAAACACTTACCATATATTACTATTTGGTAAGTGGAACTAGCTAAAACCTATTCATATCGGGATAAACATGTAAATAGAAATAAAACAATGAGAAAAGTTGACTTATTAGTCACATTTTTTTGTATTCATTTTAAGGATTTCCTGTATAATACAATTTGAAAGAAAATCTATGGTTTGACAAGAAACACTCTTTTCGGTTTTGCTCACTGAAGAGAGTGTTTTTTTGTAGCTAAAAACTCCTCTGTACTCATTACATTTGCATATACGCCATTTAAACTAGCTAAAATTGTATTATGAATATAAACAGCTGGTATCGTAGCATTCTTAAAAGAAAGATCTTTTGTCGCACAAGCATCATGTATAACAGTACATTGCAAGCCGAAATCAAAGGCAGCCCTTACGGTAGCATCAATACACATATGAGTCATCATCCCGCATATGACGAGGTGCTCAATATTTAAACGTTGTAATTGCTCTAGAAGATCGGTTTCGCGAAAACTATTTGGATAATGTTTGAGTATAACGGTTTCTTCTTTAAGTGGGCGTACGCTTTCATGAATATGTACACCTTCTGTATTGGGTAGGAAAAAAGTAGCGTCCTCTTTTATTGCTACATGTTGGATATGAAAAATAGGTTCGTTTTTCTTTCTAAAGAGCTGTAGTAGCCGACGGGCATATGCGCTTGCTTCGACTGGATTACGTAATTCCATTTTGCCGTGTGGAAAATAATCATTTTGAATATCAATGAGTAAAAGAGCTGTTTTCATATATTTATCTTCCTCCGATTTCATATTCAAATAATGGTATTCAATTAGTAGAGAAGATTATCCTTTTAAAAAATATGCAAGAGGATAATTTTACATAACTTTAAAGATTACTATTTTTTCTTGAATTTTTCATCTGAAAATTTTAATAAAGAAATAATTAATATTTTTCTAAAAAATGTATTGACTCTTATTATTCTGAGTTCTATAATGAGAATTAATTAAACGACAATTAAATCGATACATTCTTATCCAGAGAGGTGGAGGGACTGGCCCTACGATACCTCAGCAACGGGTTTTTTTAATACCGTGCTAACTCCAGCAAGTCTATGAAAGGCTTGGAAGATGAGAAGATGTGAACGAGTACATATAAGTGCTCTCCTTCTTATCTTTATGGTTGATAAGAAGGAGAGCACTTTTTATTTTACCTCGAGAGCTCTGCTTCAAGTTTTCACAGCATATAGGAGGGGAAAAAATGATTTCTTTTAACAATGTAAGTAAAGTATATGAAACAGGTGGGCAATCTGTTCATGCGGTGGAGGATGTAACGTTATCAGTTGAGAAAGGCGAAATTTTTGGCATTATTGGTTTTAGTGGCGCTGGAAAGAGTACGTTATTACGCCTAGTAAACATGTTAGAGAGACCAACGGCAGGAACGATTTCAATAGATGATAAAGAGATTACATCATTATCGACGAAAGAATTACGGAAGCTAAGACAAAGAATCGGGATGATTTTTCAAAGCTTTAATTTATTTAATTCAAGAACAGTATTTGGGAATATTGCTTATCCATTAAAGTTAGCAAAAGTACCAAAGAATGAAATAAAAGAAAGAGTAAATGAATTGCTGAAGTTTGTAGGGTTAGAAGATAAAGCAAACAATTACCCAGAGCAGCTATCAGGCGGACAAAAGCAGCGTGTAGGTATTGCTAGAGCACTTGCAACATCACCAGATATTCTTATATGTGATGAGGCAACATCAGCTTTAGATCCAGAAACAACGACAGAAATTCTAAACTTATTAAAGAAAGTAAATCGAGAATATAATTTAACAATTCTTCTTATTACACATGAAATGCATGTCGTGAAAGAAATTTGTCACCGTGTAGCTGTAATGGAAAAAGGAAAAGTTATTGAAGAAGGAAAACTGTTTGATGTTTTCACACAACCAAAAACAACGACGACTCAAAACTTTGTACGTTCTGTTATTAATGATCATTTACCGGAAAGTGTTTTAGCGAAAATTCAAAATGGTGGTCAGATTTATCACCTAACATTTACTGGTGAGGAAACAGGACAGCCGGTACTATCATATATCGCAAAAAACTATAACGTGGATGTAAATGTACTGTACGGAAATATTATTGAACTTCAAAATGTGCTATTTGGAAATCTTCTTGTAGAATTGCAAGGTGAACAGAGGGAAATTCAAAAAGCATTACAACATCTAAGACTGCAAGTGCAGCTGAAGGAGGTAGAAGCTCATGCGAGTTGATTGGAGTATATTTTGGCCGCGCATACTAGATGCGACGGGAGATACCCTCTTAATGGTAATTGTAACCCTTATATTCGCTACAATTCTTGGTATACCTCTAGGTTTACTTTTATATGTAACGAGAAAAGGAAACTTTTTAGAAAATAAATGGGTCTTTTCTATTCTTAATATCATCATTAATACAATTCGTCCGATTCCATTCATTATCTTCTTAGTAGCTTTAAGCCCGTTAACAAGAAGTGTTATCGGAACGACAATTGGAACAGCAGCAGCAATTTTTCCAATGACGTTAGTTGCATCAATTGGTATCGCTAGAATGGTTGAAACAAATCTTGTTTCTGTTCCGAAAGGGGTAATTGAAGCAGCGCAAGCGATGGGTGCTTCACCAATTAGAATTGTTTTTGAAATCCTTGTACCAGAAGCGTTAGCGCCATTAATTTTAGGTGTTACATTTATGACAGTTGGTTTAATTGAATTTTCTGCAGTTGCTGGGCTTGTCGGTGGTGGCGGTCTTGGTGATTTAGCAATGACATATGGTTATCAACGTTTTGATACATCAGTTATGTTCGTAACGGTCGTTTTACTTATCATTCTCGTACAATTAGCTCAAAACTTAGGAAACTATTTTGCGAAAGTCTTTTTACGCAGATCATAAAAAGGAAGAGGGGAAAAGAAAATGAAGAAAATTTTAGCATTTGCATTATCAGCAATTGTAGGGGTTTCAGCATTAAGCGGCTGCTCAAGTGGAGACACAGGGGCAGGGGCGAAAGAAAAAGTAGTTCGCGTCGGTGTAACTGGAACGGATGGAGACGCTTGGGAAATTTTGAAGAGGAAAGCTGAAAAAGAAGGAATTAAAATTAAACTGGTTGAGTTCTCTGATTACACAACGCCAAATAAAGCGTTAGCTGATGGAGATATTGAATTAAACTCATTCCAGCACATTGCATTCTTAGAACAATTTAAAAAAGAGCATAAGCTAGATATTACAGCTGTTGGTACAACGCAAATTGCGCCAATGGGTTTATACTCTGAAAAATATAAGAAAGCAAATGAAATCCCAGATGGTTCGGAAATTGCAATTCCAAACGATCCAACGAACCAAGCACGTGCTTTAAAACTTCTTGATGCAGCTGGATTATTAAAGCTTAAAAAAGACTTTGGTCTATTTGGAGATCCAAGTGGTATTGCTGAAAATCCGAAGAAATTAAAAATTACACCGGTTATCGCACAGCAAACACCTCGTGTGTTAAAAGATGTTGCAGCATCAGTTATTAATAACGGTGTTGCTGGTCAAGCTGGATTAGATCCAGCGAAGGATCCAATTTTCTTAGAAGATCCAAAGAATGAAAATGCGAAGCCATATATTAATATTTTCGCAGCTCGTACGAAAGATAAAGATGATCCAACACTGAAAAAAGTAATTGAATTATATCATTCAAAAGAAGTAACAGATGCAATTAAGAAAGAAACAAATGATGGTTCAATTTCAGTAGATCTTTCACTTGATGAGCTTGAAAAAATCGTAAAATAATGATTGGGTTTAATGGACTAACAGAAGGAACCCCTCCGCTGTTAGTTCGTTCAACATATAATCTACTTAACAAACAAAACAAACCCTAATTCTGTACCTTCCAATTCTGTATAACATAGAATCCAATGTTTGTTAAGTAGAGTAATGGACCAGGAGTTTTCCTGGTCTTTTTTATGAATGAAAGTAGCTAGCGAATAGTAAGGTAATCCAAATTATAATAGGATAAGAAAATAAGCTGAAAGCGAGTGTAATTAAGAATTTATTTTTATGAATTAAGTGTTTTTGGGATGAAAAAAAGAAAATAGAAAAGATAACAATGAAAACTGCGGATATTACGCCAGGATTATAGGAGCGATAAATAAAAAACAAAATAATATGTTGAACAGAGTTGAAGAAGATAGCCCCCTGTATAAAAATAATCCAGTATATAGAAGACAAGATGTTTATTTGATATAGAAAGACGATAAGTAAAACAAAGAGAGTCAATATAGAAATCGCAATGGAAAATTGTTGACTAGTTATAAAAGTAATTGAAAATTGATTAGCAAGATATTGTGGCATTTGGAAAGATTCTTCAAGGTTATGAATGAGAAATAACAAGGGAATCATCCAAAGCATAATAGTGGAATGTTTTTTAAACAACTTACATCACTCCAATATAGAGATAGAAAGCCTAGAAAGGCCCTCTATCCAGAGATGTTCATTCAATTATAATACTTTTCAAATTATCTTCACGATGCCCTTGTTCTTTCGGATAAGCAGCTAGCTCCTCTTGTAAAATATTTAGTATTTGCTTAGCTGATTGCTGGATTGGTGCAGGTAACTCTTCTAATATATGCATACCGATTTTTATTTTTGTACGAATTACCTTCCTTATTAATTCCTCATGCATGCACGACACCTCCAAATCGAATGTTTAGTACATCATCTTCGAATTTTGCTCCTTGAATAGAAAGGTGTGTTAACGTTTTGGGTAATGTGATGTTTCGTTTAACAGAACCAGCACGAATGATAAGCTCGTCACCTTTTTGATTTAATGCAAGTTCACTTTTGTTAGAGAAGGGAATGGACAGAACGAAAATATACTCATCGCCATCTTTTTTTACATATTGAGTGCGACCGTTAAATTTTACTTCAGTAGGACAATAATCTTTTTTAAATAAAGCATCTCCAACGCGTTCTAACATAGGTAAGCCAACAACTTCTTGTTCAAACATTGGAGCTTCGTAAATAGGAAGCGGATCAAAGCTATTTTGAATTAATGTTTTATATTTCTTTTGAGTATCTTTCCAAGCTTGAAAATAAGGATCGATGACAGTGTTAGGGATGACGCGGTTAATCATAATCGCATCTACGTTATAATCGTATAAATTTAAATACGTAAAGCTACGCTGAGCCTCTTTAATAACCATTTTTTCGGGATTTACAACGATGCGGATACTTGTTACGTCTCGGTTTGATAAAATATCTCTCATCTCTCCAAGTTGTTCAAGTGTATTTGTTAATTCGTCCATAATATCATCGGTTGGAAGGGGGACGCCAAGAAGTGGTTGCGCTACAGGGCGAACAACTTTTAAAACTTTTCTTTTAATAGGGAAGAGTTTTTCCATCCACCAGCCGAGCATGTCTGGAAAACTGAGCATGGCTAATGTTTCTCCTGTTGGGGCACAATCAATGATAATAACATCATATGTGTTTTGTTTATAATAATCGAGTACACGAAGTAAGCTAATTAAATCTTCCATACCAGGAAACATTGTTAACTCTTCTGTTGTAATATCATCAGCTGCTTTGGAAGTGAAGAGTAGTGTAATATATTTCTGTAATTTCCCCCAGCCTTTTTCCATCTCATAAATCGTATTAATTTCTTGTGCCCATAGGTTTTCACGAATTTCTAATGGTTCAGAAGATAGTTTTACACCAAATGAATCTCCTAAACTATGAGCTGGGTCTGTGCTCATTACTAAAGTTTTTAATCCTTGTTTTGCGCTTTGAAGTGCAGTTGCTGCTGAAATACTAGTTTTTCCCACGCCGCCTTTACCTGTATACAAAATAATTCTCATCATTCATATCCCCCTTATTTCGAGTATCGAATATTACGAGTGGCGAAATAAACGATTGAATAAAAACCCAGCTAGGGTTTTATTCAATCGGAATGTTTTTCATTTTAGGTGTTGAAACCTTTTCTTCTGTTTTTTGTTGTGACGTAGCAATGTGATTCATAATCTTTTGGAAGATTTGTAGTAAAAATGCTTTTTCTTCTTCCGATAATGCTTCGGTCACTAGGTTAAAATAATGGGCTGCATTTTGTTTTACTTCTTGAACGAGCAATACGCCGTTTTCTGTTAAACGAATTAATACAATGCGTCGGTCATTTTCGTCACGGTATCTTTCAATATATCCCTTTTTTACAAGACGATTTACAACACCTGTCGTTGTACTCATCGGTATATCAAGAAGGTCAGCGATTTTTGTCATTGTAATATCTGTATTTCGCTCCATCCAAAGTAAACAAAATACTTCAGTTTTAGAAAGTGTTAAATCTAAGCTTACCCATTCTTCAGGATAGAAAAGTTTCTTGGCATTATCTAGCAGTAAGTCTAAAAAATGTTCGTATTGCAACAATTAATTCCACTCCCGTATATTTCGAGGTTCGTAATATTTGTTTTTATTTTATGTAGAATTGAAATAAATGTCAATGGTTTCAATTGTTTTTTCGGATTAGACAGAAAATTCACCTTGAAATATTATTCTTTTATGAAAGATTTATAAATATAAAACTAGAATTTACATAAAGTGAAACTTTAATCAGTGGGGATTTTCTTCATCCCCACTGATTATTAGTTGAACCAATCGGACTTTTATGGGCAGTTGATCCCCCACCTAACTTCTTTGCTTTCGCTGAATTTTGAGGTGGGGGTCTTACTGCCCATTAAAGTGGGATAAAAATTCATCATAGTAAATATACTTATCTATAATAGATGTACAGCTAACGAGGGGGAGAACGATGAGAAGACGTAATACGCAAGCGTTCACGTTTTTAGCATGGACTTCATTTGTTTGCGCGCTTTCAGGTATGCTAATTGGGATTTATACGCTAGATGAAACGCTTAGTGTAAAAGGATACTATTTAATTGGAACACTATTTTTAACGATGTCTTGTTTTGTATTACAAAAAACAATTCGTGATAATGAAGAAGATAACGAGAGATTTCCGAAAAATAAACCGTCAGATAAAGAGTAAATCGTAAAGAAAGGCGTTTGCCTTTCTTTTTTTATGTAAAAATGCTGTAAGTGCCGTGTGTTGACTTGCTTGAAGTACTGAAAATTTGGTATCATCAATAGTATTGTAGATTGAACGATATATTATGGAGGTGGCCTAGCCGTGTCAAGAATTTCCGTTGAGAATGTAAAGCACGTAGCACATTTAGCACGTCTTGCAATTACTGATCAAGAAGCAGAAAAATTTCAAAAACAACTAGATGCAATTGTTACATTTGCAGAACAGTTAAATGAATTAGATACAACAGATGTAAAACCAACAACTCATGTATTAACTATGAAAAATGTTATGCGTGAAGATGTACCAGAAAAAGGTTTACCAGTTGAAGAAGTATTAAAAAATGCACCGGATCACAAAGATAATCAAATCCGTGTTCCAGCAGTATTAGAATAGAGGAGGGGAATTTCGATGTCATTATTTGATCATTCAGTATCAGAGTTACATAAGAAATTAAACAACAAAGAAATTTCCGTTACGGATTTAGTAGAAGAATCTTACAAACGTATTGCGGATGTTGAAGATAACGTAAAAGCTTTTCTTACATTAGATGAAGAAAACGCACGCGCGAAAGCGAAAGAATTAGACGCGAAAATTGGTGCTGAAGATAATGGTTTATTATTCGGTATGCCAATCGGTGTTAAAGATAACATTGTAACTAACGGTCTTCGTACGACTTGTGCAAGCAAAATGTTAGCAAACTTCGATCCAATTTATGATGCGACAGTTGTGCAAAAGCTAAAAGCTGCTGACACAATTACAATCGGTAAATTAAATATGGACGAGTTCGCAATGGGTTCTTCAAATGAAAACTCAGGTTTCTACGCTACGAAAAATCCATGGAACTTAGATTACGTTCCAGGTGGATCTAGTGGTGGTTCTGCAGCAGCTGTAGCAGCAGGAGAAGTATTATTCTCTCTAGGTTCTGATACGGGTGGTTCTATCCGTCAACCAGCTGCATATTGTGGCGTTGTAGGTTTAAAACCAACCTACGGACGTGTATCTCGTTACGGATTAGTAGCATTTGCATCTTCACTTGACCAAATCGGACCGATTACACGTACAGTAGAAGACAATGCATACTTATTACAAGCTATTTCAGGTCTTGACCGTATGGATGCAACTTCTGCTAACGTTGAAGTAGGAAACTACTTAGCTGGTTTAACAGGCGACGTTAAAGGTTTACGCATTGCTGTACCGAAAGAATACTTAGGAGAAGGTGTTGGCGAAGAAGCTCGTGAGTCAGTACTAGCTGCTTTAAAAGTATTAGAAGGTATGGGCGCAACTTGGGAGGAAGTATCTCTTCCACACTCTAAATACGCTCTAGCAACGTATTACTTATTATCTTCTTCTGAAGCATCAGCTAACCTTTCACGCTTTGATGGTGTACGTTATGGTGTTCGTTCTGATAATGTGAATAACTTAATGGATCTTTACAAAAACACACGTAGCGAAGGCTTCGGTGATGAAGTAAAACGTCGTATTATGCTTGGTACATTTGCTCTTAGCTCTGGTTACTATGATGCATATTACAAAAAAGCACAACAAGTACGTACATTAATTAAAAACGACTTTGAAAATGTATTTGCTAACTACGATGTTATTATTGGACCAACAACGCCAACTCCAGCATTTAAAGTGGGCGAAAAAGTTGATGATCCAATGACAATGTATGCAAATGACATTTTAACAATCCCAGTAAACTTAGCAGGTGTTCCAGCGATTTCTGTTCCATGTGGATTCGGTGCTAACAACATGCCACTTGGTTTACAAATCATTGGTAAACACTTCGATGAAGCGACAATTTACCGCGTTGCACATGCGTTTGAGCAAGCAACAGACCATCATACAAAAAAAGCAAGTCTGTAAGGAGGCGAGCATAGATGAATTTAGAAACAATTATTGGTTTAGAGGTTCACGTTGAGTTAAAAACAAATTCGAAAATTTTCTCTGCGAGTCCAACAGAATTCGGAGCGGAACCAAATACACAAACAAGTGTAATTGACTTAGGATACCCAGGAGTACTTCCTACTTTAAATAAAGAAGCAGTTAACTTTGCAATGAAAGCTGCAATGGCATTAAACTGTGAAATCGCAACAGAAACGAAGTTTGACCGTAAAAACTATTTCTATCCAGATAATCCGAAAGCTTACCAAATCTCTCAGTTTGATAAGCCAATTGGTGAAAATGGTTGGATTGAAATTGAAGTAGACGGTAAAAAGAAACGTATCGGTATTACACGTCTTCATTTAGAAGAAGATGCTGGTAAATCAACGCATACAGCTGACGGCTCATTAGTAGACTACAACCGTCAAGGTATGCCTTTAATTGAGATCGTATCTGAGCCAGATATGCGTACGCCAGAAGAAGCATATGCATACTTAGAGAAGTTAAAATCAATCATTCAATACACTGGCGTATCTGATTGTAAGATGGAAGAAGGTTCCTTGCGTTGTGATGCGAACATTTCCCTTCGTCCAGTTGGACAAGAGAAGTTCGGTACAAAAGCGGAACTGAAAAACTTAAACTCTTTTACTTACGTACAAAAAGGTCTTGAGTTTGAGCAAGCTCGCCAAGAAAAAGAATTATTATCTGGTGGTATCATCCAACAAGAAACACGTCGTTATGATGAAGCAACGAAGAAAACAATCTTAATGCGTGTGAAAGAAGGATCTGATGATTACCGTTACTTCCCAGAGCCGGACTTAGTTGAACTTTATATCGACGATGAGTGGAAAGAAGCAGTTCGTGCTTCTATTCCAGAACTTCCAGATGCACGTAAAGCTCGCTACGTTGCAGAATTAGGCTTACCAGCTTATGATGCACACGTATTAACATTAACGAAAGAAATGTCTGATTTCTTTGAAGCAACTGTTGCAGACGGTGCTGATGCGAAATTAACATCAAACTGGTTAATGGGTGAAGTACTTGCATACCTAAACAAACAACAAAAAGAATTAAAAGACGTTGCATTAACGCCTGCTGGTTTATCTAAAATGGTTCAATTAATTGAAAAAGGTACAATTTCTTCTAAAATTGCGAAGAAAGTATTTAACGAATTAATTGAAAAAGGTGGAGACCCAGAAGAAATCGTTAAAGCGAAAGGCCTTGTTCAAATTTCTGACGAGGGTACACTTCGTAAAGTTGTAACAGAAATTCTTGATAATAATGAGCAATCTATCGAAGACTTTAAAAACGGTAAAGACCGTGCAATTGGCTTCTTAGTTGGTCAAATTATGAAAGCTACAAAAGGACAAGCAAATCCACCGCTTGTTAACAAAATCTTACTTGAAGAGATTAATAAGCGATAATAGTAGTAACTTTTAAAGATTAAGCAGAAAAACACCCGTACATGGGTGTTTTTCTAGGTTAATCAAACGTTTGTTTAAATGAGAGAAAATTATTTAAACAAACGTTTGATTAACTGTCAAAAGTGGAAAAATGTTTGTATAGCAACTATGGTATGATAGTTGCAAAAAGGTGGGAATAATGATAAATCTAGAAATAGAGGTTTTTTCATCTCATGAAATAATAGATAATTATTATTCGTTATATGTAAATTGTTGTGAGGAAATAGATGGACATAAATTTTTTGTCAAATAAAACAAAACCATTGAAATGAATATTTACTTTTGATGGGCTACACGAATCGGGTTCTTACTGCCTGTTTGAGCGAGATAAAAGAAGGATAGGAAGATGAGAGGAGGTAGGCATGGGAATACTGAATAGAAGTTCGGTATGTTCTTTGTCGATACATAAAGAAATTTCCTGTGCTAATAAATGATGAAGCGAGCAAGAATTATTTATAATCCTACTTCTGGGCGTGAGCTATTTAAGAAGAGCTTACCGGAAGTATTACAAAAATTAGAACAAGCTGGATATGAAGCATCTTGTCATGCGACAACGGGTCCTGGAGACGCAACTGTGGCGGCGAGGCAAGCTGTAGAGCGTAAATTTGATGTTGTTATTGCGGCTGGTGGTGACGGCACGTTAAATGAAGTCGTAAACGGTCTAGTTGGTCATGAATTCCGTCCGAAATTTGGAATTATTCCAGTTGGAACGACAAATGACTTTGCACGTGCAATCGGTGTACCTCGTTCTATTGAAGAGGCAGCGGATATTATTTGTGAAGGAAAAACTGTGCCATTAGACCTTGGTAGAGCAAACGATACATATTTTATTAACATCGCTGGTGGCGGTCGTATTACAGAATTAACATATGAAGTACCAAGTAAGCTAAAGACTGTATTAGGACAACTTGCTTATTATTTAAAAGGTATCGAAATGCTACCATCACTACATCCAACATACGTTGAAATTGAGTATGATGGAAAATTACTACAAGAAGAAATTACGATGTTTTTAATTACGAATACTCGTTCAGTGGGTGGCTTTGAAAAGGTAGCACCATATGCATCGATTAACGATGGCTTATTTGATTTATTAGTGCTGAAAAAAGGTTCGATTGCAGACTTAATTAAAGCTGCAACACAAGCGCAGCGTGGTGAACATATTAACAATCCAAAAGTACTATACACACAAGCGAACCGAATTAAAGTGCATTCACCAGATAAACTAATGATTAATTTAGATGGTGAATATGGTGGAGATGCACCGATGGAATTCGAAAATATGTATCATTGTCTGGAACTATTTGTTCCTGAACATCAAGAGGATGCCCTGTAAAGGCATCCTTTTTTATTATATAGAAGAATTGTAAATTTGAAGTTAGTTTGATTTTCATGGTATTTTTACAATTCGTTTATTTTATATCCATATTTTATTGATACACTGGAGGATATAAGAAACGAGAGGTGGGGTGTTATGGAGAAGGTAAAAGCAATACTATTTGATAAAGATGGAACATTAATGGATTTTCATTCAATTTGGATAAAAGTAGCTGAAGAACTTGTGGCGGAATGTATCAATTTATATGAACTACCAAAGTCAATGCAGCCTACTTTACTAAAAGAAATCGGTGTGGAGGGGGTATTTGTTAACCCTCGTAGCGCAATAGCGGCAGGAACAAGCCTTGATGTTGCAAAGGGGCTTTGTAAGTATATTACGTCATGTAAGGAAGAGGAAATGCATGAGTGGGTAAGTGAAAAGTTATTTTCTCTTATGTATGAGCATCGTTCCTATATGAAAATGACGGCGGATTTACCGAGAGTTTTACAAGGTTTAAAGGATAGAGGATTTATTTTAGGCGTTGTTACAGCTGATGATTTCGCACCGACAGAATTATTTTTAAAACAGTATCAATTAGAGTCTTATTTTGATTATGTTGTAGCTTCAGATACGTTTCCGGCACAAAAACCAGATAAAAGAATTGTAGAATCGTTTTGCGAAAGGTTTCATTTAGAGGCGTGTGAAGTAGCGGTCGTTGGAGATACACCAACTGATTTATATTTAGCGAGAAATGGCGGTGATTGCTATGCAATTGGAGTGCTATCTGGTACGGGAGACCGTCAAACGTTAGAACCACTTGCTGATTTAGTAGTGCAATCTGTTGGTGAGTTTATTTCTCATTCGGGTGAGTTCATTTGGGAACAAGGAAAGTCTAATGTGTAAGAAAAATAAGTCTATAAAGACTCTTAATGAGTCTTTATAGACTTATTTTTTATGTTGAAATAGAAGGCATATAGGATGAATGCTTGAAAAGAATGTTGGCATACATTTTGCAATGAAAAGAGAAAACAATGTAAAGAAAAGGATGGGATACGTAATGAACACAAAAAAATTTGCTAAAGTAAATGAACAAATTCCTGGACCGAAAGCAGCGTCTTTATTAGAACGCCGCCAAAATATAGTACCAAAAGGAGTAAGTAACGGCATCCCAACGTTTGTACAATCTGCAAATGGTGCTCTTGTAACAGATGTTGATGGCAATCAGTACATTGATTTCGCGGGAGCAATTGGAACAATTAACGTAGGACATTGTCACCCAGCTGTGAAAGAAGCACTCCATAAACAAGTAGATCAATACATTCATACTGGATTTAATGTCATGATGTATGAGCCATATATTGAATTAGCAGAAAAACTTGCGGCATTAGCGCCAGGAAGTTTTGATAAGCAAGTACTATTTCTAAATAGTGGTGCAGAAGCAGTTGAGAATGCGGTGAAAATCGCTCGTAAATATACAAAAAGACCTGGTATTATTGCGTTTTCTAAAGGTTTCCACGGACGTACATTAATGACAATGACGATGACAAGTAAAGTAAAACCATATAAATTTGGATTTGGCCCATTTGCACCGGAAGTATATAAAGCGCCATTCCCATACGAATATCGTCGCCCAGAAGGACTAACTGAAGAGCAGTACGATAACTTTATGATTGAAGAGTTTAAGAATTTCTTCGTATCAGAAGTAGCACCAGAAACGATTGCGGCCGTTGTAATGGAACCTGTTCAAGGGGAAGGTGGATTTATCGTCCCAAGTAAGAAGTTTGTGCAAGAAGTACGCAATATTTGCTCAGAACACGGCATCTTATTTGTAGCGGATGAAATTCAAACTGGATTTAGCCGTACAGGAAAATATTTCGCCATTGATCATTATGATGTCGTTCCGGATTTAATTACGGTATCTAAATCATTAGGTGCTGGTGTACCGATTAGTGGTGTTATTGGGCGCAAAGAAATTATGAATGAGTCTGCACCAGGAGAACTTGGTGGAACGTATGCAGGAAGCCCGCTAGGATGTGCGGCAGCATTAGCAGTACTTGATGTAATAGAAAAAGAGAATTTAAATGATAGAGCGATAGAATTAGGAAAAGTCGTAATGAACCGATTCGAAGAGATGAAAAATAAATATAATTGCATCGGTGATGTGCGTGGTTTAGGAGCAATGTGTGCATTTGAGCTCGTTCAAGATCGTAAGACGAAAGCACCTGATAAAACGTTAACAGCTAATTTATGCGCAGAAGCAAATAAACGTGGCTTACTTCTACTATCAGCAGGAACATACGGTAATGTTATTCGTGTGCTAATGCCATTAGTGATTACAGATGAGCAACTGGAAGAAGGATTAACAATCATTGAAGAATCGTTGCAAGTCTGTTATGAGAAAGCAAATATTGCTCGTGTTTAAAAGTTAAATAATAAAACAGCAAACATTCTAGCTGACTCTATATAAAATGCAGAAAATTCACTTTATAATAAAGGTATTGAAGTGAATCGATGGATTGGAAGTTAGGGGTGGCTAGGATGGTTGCAGAAAAGGAACGAGTGTTAATGGATTTACAAGATGTATTTGAATATGCGTTTGACGAAATTTTTGTGACTGACGAAAAGGGAATCGTTGTACGTGTAAATAGTACATGTGAAAGGCACTATCAATTGGCTGCAAAAGAGTTAGTAGGTAAACATGTAAAAGAATTGCAGAAAGATGGTATCTTTTATCCATCAGCAACGTTAGAAGTAATTGAAAAAAAGAGACCGATTGAACTCGTTCAAACGACAAAATCAGGAGAGTATTTACACGTTCGTACAAGGCCTGTTTTTGATGAAGAGGGCAATTTAAGAAGAGTAATTAGTTACTCTCGTGATCTTACAGAACTCTATCAATTACGTCAAAAGGTAGAAGAAATGGATAATCAGTTAAAAACATATAAAAAAGAATTAAGAGAAACATATGAACATGAAGGACTTATTTTTAAAAGTATCGCTATGCAAAAAATAGTCGAGACAATCAAGAAAGTATCCGTAGTAGATAGTACGGTTCTCGTTTTAGGTGAGACAGGAGTAGGAAAGAGTCGATTGGTGCGTCATTTACATGAAGTGAGTAACCGGAAGAATGAAAGTTTCTATGAAATTAACTGTGCGGCATTGCCGACAAATTTAATTGAATCAGAGCTTTTTGGATACTCAGGCGGATCCTTTACAGGTGCGAATCGTGAAGGGAAAAAGGGACTATTAGAATCAGCGCATAAAGGAACGCTATTCTTAGATGAAATTGGCGAAATGCCGCTTGAAACTCAAGCAAAGCTTTTGCAAGTGTTGCAAGAAAAAACGTTTCGCCCTATAGGCGGAAGAGAATTAAAAAAGGTGGACGTTAGAGTTGTAGCGGCAACAAATAGAGATTTAAGTATGATGGTGAAACAAGGAACATTTCGGAAAGATTTATATTATCGTCTGAATGTCATTCCCATTGTAATCCCGCCACTACGGGAAAGAACAGAAGACATTTTGCCACTTATTTATCATTATTTACAACACTTTAACGAGAAATATGGTAGAAATGTAAAATTAGCGCCTAGCACATTACAAATGTTTGTTGGTTACCCGTGGGAAGGAAATAATAGAGAGATTGAAAATGTGATTGAGCGAATTGTTATAACTGCCGATGATATCGTTACGATAGAAGATTTACCAATAGCGATGCAAGAATCAACGGTTGAACAGTCCGGTCAAAGTCTCTATAAAATGTTAGAAGAAGTAGAACGGAATATTATTTTGAAAGCATATAAAACATATGGATCGAGTTATAAGGTAGCGGAGTTTTTAAAAATAAGTCAATCTGCTGCGACTAGGAAAATAAAGAAACTTATAGAGGAGGAAGAGAATATTGGATAAAAAAGCGACGTTTGTAAATGTAGAGAAAAAGGCGATGTATATAAATGGTGAGTGGATTACATTGCAAGAGCAAATCGAAGTAAATAATCCAGCAACGAAGGAAATATTTGCGACTGTACCAAAGGGCGGGGTAACAGAGGCAAAGCAAGCTGTTGATGCTGCGCATGAAGCTTTTAAATTATGGTCTAAGTTAACAGCGGCAGATCGTGCAGCGAAATTAAAAAAATGGTTCACACTTATTGAGGAAAATAAAGAAGAGATTGCAGCGATCATGACGAAAGAACAAGGAAAGCCGTTTGCAGAAGCGCTTGGTGAAGTGAATTATGCAAATAGTTTTGTTGAATGGTATGCAGAAGAAGGAAAACGCGTATATGGTGAAATGATTCCTGCTTCTCATCAGAATAAACGTATTTTAGTCATGAAGCAACCAGTTGGCGTTATGGCAGCTATTACGCCTTGGAACTTCCCGGCTGCTATGATTACGAGAAAGGTAGCTCCGGCGCTTGCAGCAGGATGTACAGCGGTTGTAAAACCTGCAAGTCAAACGCCGTTAACTGCGTTAAAATTAGCTGAATTAGCTCATGAAGCAGACATTCCAAAAGGCGTAATAAATATTGTAACAGGTAGTGCGAAAGCAATTGCTGATACGTGGATGGAAGATGGGCGTGTTCGAAAAGTGTCCTTTACAGGATCAACGGAAATTGGGAAAGAGTTAATGGCTAGTGCGGCACAAACGATGAAAAAGGTTTCACTTGAGTTAGGTGGTCACGCACCGTTTATTGTTATGAATGATGCAGACTTAGATAAAGCAGTAGAGGCAGTAATCGGTTCGAAATTCCGTAACGCAGGACAAACGTGTATATGTACAAACCGAGTATTTGTTCAGGAAGAAGTTTACGAAGTATTCGCAGAGAAGTTTCAAAAGGCAGTAGGGAAGTTGAAAGTAGGAGACGGTTTCGGTGACGGAACGACTGTAGGACCACTTATTGACGAGAATGCAGTTTCAAAAGTACAAGAACATATTGAAGATGCTATTCAAAAAGGTGGAACAGTTTTATATGGTGGTCAAAAGGTTGCAGAGCTAGACGGACACTTTATGCAACCGACTGTAATTGGATTGGCGAATGATACGATGCTTTGTATGAATGAAGAAACATTTGGACCGGTTGCACCAGTTGCGAAATTTAAAACGGTTGAAGAAGTAATTGAGCGTGCAAATAATACGCCATATGGTTTAGCCGCGTACATTTTCACGAAAGATATTAGTCAAGCATTCCAAATTAGTGAAGCGTTAGAGTACGGTATTATTGGTTTAAATGATGGCCTCCCATCAGTTGCACAAGCACCGTTCGGTGGGTTTAAAGAAAGCGGTATTGGCCGTGAAGGTGGTCATTTCGGTATCGAGGAATATTTAGAAATTAAATATATTTCATTAGGACTATAAGTAGTATACTAGAATCTCTATAAGGTAACAGAGAAGGAGATTCTAGTATGGTATATTGGCTATTATTACTTGTAACAATTATTTTTGAAGTAGCTGGAACAATTGCGATGAAATTATCAAACGGTTTAACAAAGCTCATTCCAAGTGTACTTATTTTTGTATTTTACGGAATTTGTTTCAGCGTGTTCGCCATCGTTGTAAAAAAGATTCATTTAAGTATTGCTTATGCAATTTGGTCTGGTGTTGGGACGTTACTTATTACGATTATTAGTGTGTACTTTTTTAAAGAGCACATTAGCCTATTCCAAGCATTTTGTATTCTTTTCATCGTGTTAGGAGTAATTGGGCTTAAGGTTTCATCTGCATCATAAAAGGCTATCTTCCAGTGTGGAAGATAGCCTTTTGCTTTTATTAAAACGCCCAATTACCTTTACGGAAGATTGGTTCATGTCTGCCATCAGCTGTAATGCCGTCGATATCAAGCTCAGCTGATCCAATCATGAAATCTTCGTGTGTAATACTAGCGTTTGCGCCATTTTCAGCAAGTTCTTCTTTAGACATCGTTTTTCCGCCAACTAAGTTAAATGCATAAGCATTTCCGATTGCAAGGTGGCAAGATGCGTTTTCATCAAATAGCGTGTTGTAGAATAAAATATTTGTGTTTGAAATTGGTGAATCATGAGGTACTAAAGCTACTTCTCCTAAGAAGTGAGAACCTTCATCTGTTTCTACTAAATGTTTTAAAGCTTCTTCTCCAACTTCAGCTTTATAATCTACGATACGTCCGTTTTCAAATGTTAACGTGAAGTTATCGATAATGTTACCTGCAAATGCTAACGGTTTTGTACTAGATACTTGGCCATTTACACCTGTTTTAAGTGGCATTGTAAACACTTCTTCAGTTGGAATGTTCGCCATAAATGGTACGTTCTTTTCATTTAAGCTACCAGCACCAGCCCATACATGTTTTTCTGGAAGTTCGATCGTTAAATCTGTTCCAGGACCTGTATAGTGAAGAGCTTTATAATGCTTTTCGTTTAAGTAATCAACTTTTGTATGTAATGTTTTATCGTGTTCTTTCCATGCTTCCACAGGATTTTCTAAATCAGCACGAGTAGCTTTGAAAATAGCATCCCATAGTTTTGCTTCTTGTTCTTCTGGTGCAACGTCAGGGAATACTTTCGCAGCCCATTCTTTCGTAGGAACAGAAATGACACACCAGCTTACTTTATCAGCTTGTACGTAATCACGGTATACTTTCATTGCTTCACCAGCTACTTTATGAGCTGTTGCGATACGCGTTGGTTCTACACCTTTTAATAAATCAGGGTTTTCTGCATAAATAGACATAAATGCAGCGCCTTCTTTTGCTAATTCTTCACGAGCGTGTGCTTTCCAAGATGGAAACTCAGCGAATGCTTCTTCAGGAGCTAGATCGAACTTTAAGCGTGTTAACGTCTCATCATTCCAATCCACATATACGTGTTTTGCACCAGATTTATATGCTTTTTCTGTAACGAGGCGTACAAATTGTACAGCTTCAAGAGGTGCGCTAATTGATAATGTTTGTCCTGGTTGAATATTAACACCAACATTGACTGCAAGGGCAGCATATTTCTCTAACGTTTGTTCAAATGACATATGTATAATCTCCTTTAATTTGAAAGATTTCTTACTATATATAATACAAGAAAATTCAAAAAATATATATAAATATAGCGTAAAAAGAGAGCTCAAAATATATTGAGCCCTCATCGTTATTTAATCGAAGAAGCAAACTGTTCTCCGGTCGTCGTATGGTGTATGCGAACACGCTTCATTTTTAACAATTCATCGGGTTCACCTTTTGTAATGAATTTTCCGGGTTTTGTTGTCGTCGCAAATTGATAATATTTCTTCGTTTCTGCAACGACTTTATCATCTACATGACCGAATGGATAAGCAACTGCGATAACGGGTTTACCTGTTATTTTTTCTAACTTTTCTTTTGATCCTTTTAATTCCTCTTCATAGTTTGTAATTTTCGGTAAGTCTGCATGCGTCGCTGTATGAGATTGCACTGAGAAAATGCCGGAATCGACCATTTCTTTTATTTCAGAAGTAGACAGTGATCCTTCTACATCAACGTTATCAACAATCATATATTCTGTTGCCGCCGGTTTAAATGTATCGTCTTTTAGCTTTTGTAAAACATGGAATGCATTCATATTATTTTTCATACCGTCATCAAATGTAACAAAGATAGGTTTATTTACTTTATTAATATCACCCCAACGTTCAAAAGTTAGTAATGTATAGCTGTTGTCTTTTAAATATTTCATTTGGGCTTCAAAGTTAGCAGGTGAGACGAATAAATCTTTAATGCCTTGTCCGTGATAATCATCGATTGCATGATACATAAGAACGGGAACCTTTTGTTCGAAAGTAATAGCAGATTTTGTGAGTGGAATGGTTTTCCCATCTTCTTTTATGCCTATTGCTTCAATTTGGAACTCACCACGTTTTCCTTCAAATTCTTTTATATCAAAAAGAAGTGTAAACTGTTTCTCCTTTTCTTTAGAAGAAAAAGATTTAGTGTGTTCCTTTCCATCAGCAGTACGCCAAATTTTATATTGTACTTCAGTTAAAGTATCTTTTATATCTGTCATATGAATAGTAGTATTTGTAGACTCGTGTGTAATGGGCTGATAAGAAATTTTACCTTGTTCTTGCACAGTTTCTGTTTGTTTCTTAACTTCTTGAACCTTTTTCTCTTTTTTAGGTTCCTGGCTTACATTGCTAGTATTACAACCTGCTAGAATGGCAGATGTACATAAAGCAATTGCTGCGTATTTTCTCATAAAATCACCTTCTATTGTGTAGTATGTTACATATTTACATTAAAATCCCCACCGCTATAAGAGTGGTGGGGGTATACCCTTGTTCATCATATCATTTGAAGAAAATGGATGGAATGAGAAAAGTAACAATAGATAAAAAAATCACCTTACTTCAACGAGTAAGGTGATTTTTACTAAATAAACAATCCAGCGATTGTTGCAGATAAAATAGAAGCAAGTGTTGATGCAAATAGCATTTTCCAACCAAATTTCGATACGACGCTTCCTTGTTTCTCAGAAAGAGCACGAATTGTACCAACGATCGCGCCAATTTGGCTAATACTTGCGAAGCTAATTAAAAATACTGTAACGATTCCAACTGTACGTGGAGATAATGTTGCTGCAACACCTTTTAAATCAAGGATTGCTACAAACTCGTTTAATACAATCTTCGTACCCATAATTCCGCCAGCTGGGATAATATCTTGAGCTGGAATCCCCATTAAGAATGCGAATGGAGCAAGTACGTAACCGAAGATTTGTTGTAACGTAATAGCATGTCCCATTGCACCTGAAGCTGCGCTAATTACGTAGTTTACAACTTCCATAACACCGATGAAAGCGATCATTAATGCGGCAACGATACCAGCTACTTTTAAACCATCAAGCGCACCGTTAATCATTGCGCCAATAAAGCTGTCTCCGAATAAAGTACGATCAAATTTCTGAACTACTTCGTCTTCTTTTTTCGTATCAACAGGTGTTAATAACGAACAAACGATTAAGCTTGAGAATAAGTTTAGCGGAAGAGCTGCTAGTACGTATTTTGCATCTAACATCATTACGTATGATGCTGTAACAGAAGCAGAAACTGAGCTCATTGCAGAACAACAAATGATAAACATACGGTTTTTATTGAAATGTTGTAAATCATTTTTAATAACGATTAACGCTTCACTTGAACCGAAGAATACAGAGTTTACCGCATGGAACGATTCAACGCGTGGTAAACCAGTAATTTTTGAAATCGCACCGCCGACAACGCGAACGATGAATGGTAAAACACCTAAATAACTAAAGATAGAAAGTAGTGCTGAGAAAAATACGATAATTAATAGTACGTTTAAGAAAAAGACAAAGTCTCTTTGAATTCCATTAAAGAGAAAATCAACACCTGTCGTACCAAGTTTAATTAGTTTGTTGAAAACTTTACCAATGAAAATAATGATTTGTTGACCAATCTTTGTGCCAAACATAAACCAACCGATTAAAATTTGAAAACCAATCATAATAGCAATTGCACGGAAGTTGATTTTACTTTTGTTGTTTGACAAAGCAAAACATAAACCTAAAACGACAAGAATACCGATAATGCTCATTACATATTGCATGTAGTTGCCCCTTTCAGAAGTTCGTATAAAGTTTGTACATAAAACGCTCGTTGTATTACTAAAAATAAAACAAAGAGGTTTTATGTCATACGTAAGATGTCTGACCTTTTAGAAAAATGAAAATAAAAAAAGACCCATATGGATTCACTTTCATCTATGAGAGAAAGCTAATCAATATGAGTCCTTTTTTGCACATAGGCTAATATTCATTAGTTTTCCCCATAGTCCAGCAATTTAAGGTTGCCGGGTAGAAACTCTCGATCCATATTATCGAGTATATATGAGGTAACATCGTCCGTATTAAATTAGTAGTAGCGTAACATTAACAGAGAACTATCGTCAATAGCTTTTTTTCTTCCAATAGAAATAGACCATATAAGTATGATAAAATGTAACGCAGTGTTATGAAAAAGAGAGGTCGGAAAATGAGTACAAAAATGACGCCACCAGTTGAAAAAAACGAGTTTATAGATGTAGTATTTGAAGATTTAACACATGATGGTGCCGGTGTTGCGAAAGTAAAAGGCTATCCTATTTTCGTTAAAAACGGATTACCAGGTGAAGAAGCGCAAATTAAAATTATTAAAGTGAAGAAAAACTTCGCATTCGGTCGTCTAATGAAGCTTCATACAGAGAGCCCATATCGTAAAGATGCAGAATGCCCAGTGTACAATCAGTGCGGCGGTTGTCAGCTTCAGCATTTAACATATGAAGGACAATTACAAGCGAAAGAAAAACAAGTACGCGACGTTATGCAGCGCATTGGAGGACTAAGCGATGTTCCTGTTCATCCTGTACTTGGCATGAAGAATCCGTGGGTATACCGTAATAAAGCACAAGTACCAATTGGAGAACGTGAAGGCGGACTTGTAGCTGGTTTCTATCGTCAAGGAACGCATGACATTATTAATATGGAATCATGTTTAATTCAAGCAGAAGAAAACGATACATTGATTCAAGAAGTAAAACGAATTTGTGAAAAACACGGTATTTCGGCGTACAACGAAGAGCGTAACAAAGGAACACTTCGTCACGTAATGGCTCGTTACGGACAAGTAACAGGGGAGATTATGCTTGTCTTCATTACTCGTACAGCAGAACTACCAAACAAAAAAGCAATCATTGAAGAAATTGCTACGAAATTCCCAGAAGTAAAATCAATTGTTCAAAACGTAAACCCGAAACGTACAAATGTAATCTTCGGAGACAAAACGACAGTACTGTACGGATCAGAATATATTTATGACTTTATCGGCGATATTAAATTTGCGATTTCAGCACGTTCATTCTACCAAGTAAACCCAGAACAAACGAAAGTGTTATACGATAAAACGTTAGAATATGCAAAATTAGATGGCAATGAAACAGTAATTGATGCCTATTGCGGAATTGGATCAATCTCCTTATTCCTAGCACAAAAAGCGAAAAAAGTGTACGGCGTTGAAATCGTCCCAGAAGCAATCGAAGACGCAAAGCGTAACGCAGCATTAAACAACATGACAAACGCTGAATTTGGCGTAGGAGAAGCAGAAGTAGTTATTCCAAAATGGTATAAAGAAGGCGTAATCGCTGACACAATGGTCGTAGATCCACCGCGTAAAGGTTGTGATGAAGCATTACTAAACACAATTATCGACATGAAACCAAAACGCGTCGTATACGTATCATGTAACCCAGCAACATTAGCACGTGATTTAAAAGTACTAGAAGAAGGTGGATATAAAACACAGGAAGTACAACCTGTTGATATGTTCCCACATACGACTCATGTAGAGTGTGTGGCTTGGCTTAAGTTGGTATAATAGAAAAGCAGTTGATATAGGAAAATCTATACCATCTGCTTTTTGGTTTATTGAGAGTTTGAAATTGTATTCATAGTGAGAGGATTTGAATTTGAAATGATAGATAATTTTTGGCGTGAATTACCACGACCGTTTTTCGTACTTGCACCAATGGAAGATGTGACAGATGTTGTTTTCCGTCACGTAGTAAGTGAAGCTGGTCGTCCGGACGTATTCTTCACAGAGTTTACAAACTCGGATAGCTATTGTCATCCAGAAGGTATGAAAAGTGTACGTGGCCGTTTAATTTTTACAGAAGACGAACAACCGATGGTAGCACATATTTGGGGAGACAATCCCGAATACTTCCGTCAAATGAGTATTGGTATGGCAGAACTAGGATTTAAAGGCATCGATATTAACATGGGTTGTCCAGTACCGAACGTTGCATCAAGAGGAAAAGGGAGTGGCCTTATTCTACGTCCAGATGTTGCGGCAGAACTTATTCAAGCTGCAAAAGCAGGCGGACTACCTGTTAGCGTAAAAACACGACTTGGCTTTAAAGAGTTAAGCGAATGGGAAGATTGGTTAACGCACATTTTCAAACAAGATATTGCGAACCTTTCTATTCATTTACGCACAAGAGAAGAAATGAGCCAAGTAGATGCACACTGGGAGCTAATTCCGGAAATTAAAAAATTACGTGATCGTATTGCACCAAATACGCTACTAACAATAAATGGTGACATCCCTGACCGTAAGACTGGGCTGGAACTTGCTGAAAAATACGGCATTGATGGCGTAATGATTGGACGAGGTATCTTTAAAAATCCGTTTGCTTTCGAAAAAGAACCAAGAGAGCATAGCAGTAAAGAACATCTAGATCTTTTAAGACTACAACTTGATCTTCAAGATCAATATGCAGAAGTACTGCCACGCTCAATCACAGGACTTCATCGCTTCTTCAAAATTTATGTAAAAGGCTTCCCAGGAGCTGCTGAATTGAGAAATCAATTGATGAGTACGAAATCGACTGATGAAGTGCGTGCATTGCTTGATAAGTTTGAGGCGAGTGTTAGTGAGACACAGGGTAGTGAAACGGTGTAACTTTTGAAAGTTAGAGGGGGTGGAGTGTAGTAATTTTATTAGTGTAAGGTGAACCGTATCATAAGTAAGTGAGGTATTCTATATAAAACGAGGGTAAGAAAAGAATACAGGAGAAAATGGTAGGTTGATCTTGATGTTCACTGATATTAGCATGTTTATTTTACCCCGCTATTTGCGGGCAGTAAAACTCCCACCTTAAAATTCTGCTAGTGCAAAGAGGTTAGGTTGGATTCAGGCTGATAATAAGTGGGGGGGATGAATCACCCCCCCCTCACTTATTAAAGTTGCACTTTATTACGCCTATAATTGGAGGCTATGCAAATGTTAAGTGATCAGACGAGATATTCTAGGCTCGCGAATATAACCAAAATAATAAATACAAAATTAGAATTACGTGAAGTATTGCAGCGTGTAACAATGGCGATATCAGAGGAGATTGTTAGGTGTGACGCTGTTGGAATTTATTTACCTGAAGAAGATGGAACATTTAGAGGGTTTGCAGGAAAACCAGAGACCATAAATGGCGTAACGCTCGATACGCAGGTAATTGATCCTGAAGTAGACTTACTGGCAAAAGAAGTTATTGAAACTAAAAAAACCATCTATATTCCTGATACCTCAAAGGATCATCGACCGGATTCGAGACCAGTCGATGCGTTTAAAATTAAGTCTTTATTAGCTCTGCCTATCTCATTTGGGCAAGAGTTATTTGGTCTTGTTTTTTTATTTGATTATGGAGTTCCAATGAACTTAACAGATTCAGAAATTCAAAGTGTTGAAGCTTATGTAAACATGGCGGCGGTCGCCATTCAAAACGCAAAAAATTTAACCCAAAAAGAAAATCTTATTGCCGAGAAGCAGCTGTTACTAAATGTTACCCGTGATTTATCAATGTGTTCCTCAATACAGGAGAGTTTTGATAAATGCTTTTTTTACTTAGGACAGATTTTAGAGAGTAAAAACATGGCTGCCCACCTTTTAGATCCGCTAGACAAAACAACGATTAAGACAACGAAGTTAAGCTCGGGCTGTGATTGGATAGAAGCAGATTGGATGGAGAAAAACTATGAAGCCAAGATTCAAGAGATTATTCGAACAAAAAATATAGATAGTAAGGGTTTACTGATGATTCCATTGGTTTCAATGGGAGAAGTATTAGGGGTAATCGTCGTTGGCAAAGAGGAAAAAACTCATAATTACGATGATTCCCGAATTCAACTGGCAAAATCTATCGTTGATGCCACAGCTCCTACGTTTTCAAACTTGTTATATATGGATCAACTTGAAAGCATGGTGGAAGAAAGAACGAGAGAACTAGCTGCTGCTAATGAAAAAGTTACAAGTGTGATTGAAAGTATTACGGATGGATTCTTGACTTTGAATAATAAATGGGAATTTATGTATGTAAATAAACATCAACATTTCCCGCAAAGAAAAACAGTAAAAGACGTATTAGGTAAGAATATATGGGAGGTCTTCCCAAGTAGCGTAGATACGGTTATATATAAGGAGCTTCATCGTGTAATGTCAGAGCGAACTACAGTCCATTTTGAATTTTTTTCTACCTCTGATGAATATTGGCATGAAGTTATTGCATATCCGTATGATGATGGTATTTGTTGTATTTGTAAAAACATAACAGAAAAAAAGCAATATGAGCAGGAATTGAAAAGGTTATCCAACATAGAGTTAATAGGGCAAATGGCAGCAGGTATCAGCCACGAGATTAGAAATCCAATGACAACAGTACGAGGATTTTTGCAGTTATTAAAAGAAGAGAACAACTATGAGAAACATAGTAAGTACTTTAATTTAATGGTTGAAGAACTTGATCGTGTCAATTCTATTATTACTGAATTTCTCTCAATAGGTAATACAAAGAAATCAGATTTACAGATGTTAGATTTAAATTCGATTATCCACGATATTATTCCTTTAATAAAGATAGATACGCATAATCAAAATAAATATATTCAAGTCGATACAAATGACGTTCCAGTATTACTTTTAAATCGTAATGAGATACGGCAATTATTAATGAACCTATACCGTAATGGCTTAGAAGCGATGAGTACAGGGAAAACTCTAACTATTAGCACCTATAAGGAAGGGCAAAATTGTGTGGTGCTTGCAGTGCGGGATGAAGGGAAAGGTATCAGCCCTGAAGTATTAGAGAAACTGGGGACTCCATTTTACACAACCAAAGATAATGGAACTGGATTGGGATTAGGCGTATGTTATGCCATTGCTACCCGTCATAATGCAAAAATAGAAATTCAAACAGGATCAGAAGGCACTACCTTTTTTGTTAAATTCAATTATCAAGATAATGGAAACTAATCTTATTTAGATTAGTTTTGTTGAACTGTACCAAAAATATTTATATTTGAGTAGTATAAAAAATGGACAAACCTATATTAGATTTGTCCATTTTTAAGTGTGTTAATTAATAGTAAATCCCCAACCGTAATTTCGCACGGTTATCCCATCCTGTTTTGCTTTATTAATATCATCCTCAAAGGAAGGTGCTATCCCACTACCAACTAAAATACCTTTTACAGTATTTAATTTTAATTCTTTTTTACATAGTTTAATATAATGTTTAATTTGATTTAAAGCGTTTCTATCAATAGGTCCTTTCTTAATTTCTACTACAATAAATTCGTTATTAGTAGTATCTCTTAATAACAAATCTAAACGTGATTCATCTGAGAAGATATGTTGGGATTTTTCAATTGTATAGTTTACATCAAGTATTGAAGGGTTAGAAATAATAAATTTCTCGATATCTCTTTCTAAGATTTGAAATACTTCTTCAGCGGTTAAAACTCTATTAGTAAGTCTACCCTTGGACTCATTTTGCTCAATTAAATCTAGTAATAAATTGATATCAGATGTATTCAATTCTTTCCAAGTACGAAGAGCAGAAGAAATTGCACTTAATAAAGATTGATTAGGATTAAGGTTTGCAGGCCTAGATAATTTACTCAATAATTCAGGCGTAATTTCCAAAGGAACTTGAAGGACTTTAGATTGAATAGGGTTTCCAAACGCAATACATTCACTTGGTGTCAGTTGTTGTATCTCTTTCTTTAGGTGGGGATTATCATATTTATTTATGATTAAACGATTCTGTTTGATATCTTTTACAAGCACGACTTCTTCGACCAGATAATATGCGGTTATATATCGCTTGTTATGTATTGTTTTATGAAAGAATAGAAAATCTCCCTTTTGTACTTTTTGGAGTTTGTCGGTATTAGCCCCTGACTCTCCATATGTATATTCTGTTAGCATCGGGTCCTCATGTCCGAAATTTCGTTCAGCATCTTTATAACCAATTAGATAATTCACTATTGATTCCCTCCCATATAAACTCTAGTATCATTATAATCCAATTGGTTTTAAATGGATAATTTTAAGCGCCTAATCAGCATATGTTGCTGTTTTAAAATCATCTCCACAAGCATTAATCCACCTAAGACTACAAAACCACCTCCTAAAATGTTAAAGTAGTAATTTGACGACATTCATTTACACATGCTACAAGCATTATGATAATCAACATTTCAGGAGGAAACCCAATGGCAATGAGCAACAACGATATATTAAAAAGAGTAAGATATGCTTTAGATATAAAAGATATAGATATGGTAGAAATTTTTAAACTTGGCGGAATGGAAGTAACGAAAGAAGACGTAGTTGATATGCTTACAAAAATAAAGAGAGCGCCTCAGCACGAACCTGAAAACCCTGATGTGGAAGAAGATGAGTACGTAAAAACATGCGATATGATGATGTTAGAGGCATTTTTAAATGGATTTATTACTTTAAAAAGAGGTAAGCAAGATCCGAAACCAGGGCAACCGGCACCTGTACAAAGCAAAGAAAGTGCGAATAACCTTCTTCTAAAGAAAATGAAAATAGCACTATCTTTAACGAGTGAGGATGTACTTGATATATTAGATAGCGTAGGCGTTACGGTGACTAAGGGAGAACTAGGCGCTCTATTAAGAAAAAAAGGCCATAAAAATTACAAAGAGTGCGGCGATAGATACGCAAGGAATTTCATTAAAGGATTAGCTGTAAAGTATAGAGGATAATGATTCCGTTAAAGCGGTAAATGATATAATAGGTAGAGTAGGGTGTTCGTATCCTACTCTTTTTTATATGTAAAATAATACGTTAGGTGATGAAATGGTACATACATATTTAGGTGAGACAATTAATTTTCATATAACTTATAAAAAGAAAAGATCGGTGCGTTTTTTGGTAGATTCTTACGGAAATGTGGAAGTACAGGCGCCGAAAGGGACCCCTGTTGAATACTTAATCCAGTTGCTAGAAGAGAAGTGGGATTGGATTCAGACAACACGTAAGGAAATGGCGGAGCGAGCGCGTGGACCACAGGAAAAGGATTATGATCAAGGAGAAGGCTTTTTGTATTTAGGAAGTACGTATCCGATACAAATTTCTCAAGATACAAATATTACGCAAGACAATGCAGTGTTTGAAGGGGATAAGCTACATATTTATGTGAAAGATCTTAAAGATGAGAAAATACAGCAAGCTTTAAAACGATTTTACTATAAGCAGTGTAAGTCATTAGTAGAGAAGAGTATTAAAGCGCATCAAAGTAACTTTAAAACAAAACCACGTTCTATTCGTATTACAGATAGTAGTCGCACGTGGGGTACTTGTGATTCGAATTTACAACTAACCTTCAATTGGAAGCTAGCGATGGCACCACAGCGAGTAATTGATTATGTAGTCGTTCACGAAATGTGCCATATGGTTCATTTAAATCATGATCGCTCTTTTTGGCGTCTTGTCGGGAAGATAATGCCTGATTATAAGGAAATGGAGAATTGGTTAGCGTTATCTAGTTGGAAGATGACGGTTTAATGTTACGCTTTGTATAGGTTGCGATTATTGTCAATCTTTGTCGGTAAGTCGATATATTTCAAAAATCGCTGATATATTTGGAGTTGCGCCGATATATTTTGGAAATCGCTGATATATTTGGAGTTGCGCCGATATATTTTGGAAATCGCTGATATATTTGGAGTTGCGCCGATATATTTCAAAAATCGCTGATATATTTGAAGTTGCAATCGATATGTTCAATGAAGAGAAAGCAAAAGGAGATGTCACAGCAGACATCTCCTTTTTTTCTGGCGTAGCAATTATCGTCCAAACTTCACAATAAAATCTCCATCCACCTTCTCCATCTCATACCCACGATAACCCTCCGAAAGCAACGCCTGCTGTCCACCAGCATCACTCATCGGAACGATCTTAATATCCGTCCAATCTTGTTTTTTAACTCCGCGCAATTCCTTCACAAAAACATACCGCATACTACCACCATATTTCTCCTTCAGCGCAGCAATCTCCATCCCTTGTGAGAACTTATCTTTTAAGCTTGGAATGTTAAAAGGTGCAACGGTGCAGCACACATAATCATATTTGCTGTTTTCTTTTTGTAATTCGTCCATGATGACTGTCGCTAATATTTTTTGCATCCCATTTCCGCGGTAGTTCGGATGAACGTTTGAGATTTCTTGATAGATGACGTGGTGTAGTTCACTTTCTGGTAAGCCGATATCAAGTCCTAAATGTTCATCGTCGATAGGAGGGACGAGTAGGGCGCGAAATGCGATGAGTTCGTTTTCGATAAAAGCACCGATCATCATGCCGTTTCCTTCTAGAATGTATTGAAATTCTTCTTGGGAGAGTGGTTGTAGACGACTTTTATCTTCTAGTGCTTCAACTACAACGTTTTGTAATAATAAAATTTGTTCGATGTGATCTAGTGATAGTAATGTAACGTGAAATAGCTCGTTATTTTGTTTTAATCTGCCCTCGTATAGAACTGTCATGCGTTAGTCCTCCTTTAGCGTACAACGTCTTGAAAGACGGTGAGTTCTTGCAGGATATCCTCATTTATTTCAATGCCGAGTCCTGACTTTTCGTTTAAGCGAATAAATGGTACGTCGTAATGTAAGTTTCCGATGTCTTTCGTGAACTTTAATGGACCGGTTAGCTCGACGCTCGTAATGATTTTTTTCGAGAAAGCGACATGGAATCCTGCGGAAGAGGCAACGGATGATTCGCCCATGGATCCAACTTGGCATTCGATGCCGGCCATTTCTGCTTGGTGAGCGAGTTTTACAGCGGGATATATGCCACCGCATTTCATTAGTTTTATATTTACTTTATCAGCCGCGTCTAATTTAATGATTTGGCGCATTTCACGAGAACCTTTTAATCCTTCATCAATCATAAGCGGAAGGTCTGTTTTCGAACGAATGTGAGCCATTGCGTCAATATCGTCTGCAATGACAGGCTGTTCAATCCAGTCGATGTTTAAATGACCTAATGAACGAAGTGCTGTTAATGTGTTGGCGCTATTTTTCCAACCTTGGTTTACATCAACACGAATCGCAATATCATTTCCTACACGTTCACGTACCGCTTCAATTCTTTTTACATCTTCTTTTACATTTGTACCGACTTTCATTTTGAAAGATTGGTAACCTTTTTGAATCATGGAAGCAGCTTCTTTTGCCATGGCTTCAGGTTCGGCGATACTTAAGACGTGAGTGACAGGAAATTCCTCATGATATCGTCCGCCAATTAATTGATATACAGGTTGATTTAATTTTTTACCCATTATATCGAAACAGGCAATATCTATTGCAGCTTTTGCAGTAGGAACACCGTAAATTGTATTATCCATCATATCGTGTATTTTCTCGATATTCATTGGATTTTGCCCGATAAGAGTAGGAGCTAGTGTATGCTTTAAAGTATGGAAAGTACTTTCCCACGATTCACCTGTAACGTGATCATCAGCGACGCCTTCACCATAACCGATAATGCCTTCATCTGTTTCCATTTTGACAATAATAGAAGGCATATCAGAATAAGAACCGTAACTAATAACAAACGGATCGCGAAGCGGTAAACGAATTGCATAAAGATGAATAGCTGTAATTTTCATTAGGTAGAGACCCCTTCCTGTTTACAATGGTTTTGTACATTTGATATAGTTGACGTTAAATAGTCGTTAATTAATGATAAGGAGTTAGAGAAATGATGATAAAAATTGCAGTTGTCGGTTCAAAAGAGTTTATGGAGACAATTTTACCTATTGCTCATAAACTAGAAGAAATAGAGATTGATCCATATATTTACCTTCATCCGGCGGAATCTTCTGAACTATTAAAGCGTTTAAAGCCTTGTGATGTCATCTTTTTCTCAGGTGCTTTACCTTATTATATGGCAAAAGAAATAAGAGAACAATTACGAATTCCAAGTACGTACTTACAGCAAGACGAGACAACTGTCGCATCTTCTATTCTTTCTATCATGTATCATCAAAGTATTCAACCACATAACATTTCTATCGATTTAGTAGACCGCTCGTTTATTACAAATGTGTTCCATGATATCGGTATAAAAGAAAGTCCACAAGTGTTTGATTATGAAAATATGCTGTGGAGTAAAGATGAAATAAATAGAGTTATTGATTTTCATGTAGCTAAATATCAATCTGGAGAGGCTCATTTAGCTTTAACTAGTATTCACGCTGTTTACGACGAGCTTCAAAAACTAGGTGTTCCTTCAGAGCGAATGATTGATCCAACACAGTCCATTATACATGGGTTAAAAGGTGCAAAAATAAAAGCTGAGTTAGCAAAAAGCTATTCAGCTACTGTTGGTGCTTGTATTATTTCTTCCTTAGAATTACGAACGAATTTGCTTGAAAAACTAGATGTCATTTCAAAAGAACTACGTGGTTCATTTAAACAAGTGGATGAAATGACATGCATTTTGTATACAACTCGTGGTGATATCGAATCCATTATAAAAACAAATATAATAAATAATTTATTTGCGAGTATAGAAGGAACGATAGCTATTGGATTTGGTTACGGAAAAACTGTGAAAGAAGCGGAGCAAAATGCAAAAATTGCTCAAAGTTTTGCAAAGAATAATCCAATAGATCGTTGTTTTTATATACTAACAAGTGATAAAGATTTATTTGGTCCGTTCCCGAAAGAACAGAGAGTACAAAGTTTGAAAAATGATAATCCGGAACTAATGAAAATAGCGAAGGAAACGAAGCTTAGTCCGGCCAACTTGTCAAAAATTATTCAATTTAGTCAATCGCATCCGTCATTGAAGTTTACAGCAGCTGACCTTTCTGAGTACTTACAAGTGACTCGAAGATCGACAGAAAGGTTGTTAAAGAAATTAGTTGATTACGGGTATGCTCATATTTGCGGCGAGGAAATGCCCTATCAACAAGGGCGACCTCGCGCACTATATGAACTGAATTTACCGCTATTTTTAAGCTTCTAGTTGAGCTTTTTGTTTCTTTAGTAGTTCTGCTTTTTCAATGTCTGATAGTTTTGTAATTGTGAGACCAGTTATACCGTAAATGATTGAGATAATAGGTACAATGAAATTCAAAATAGCATAAGGGGCATATTCAAATGCACCTACGCCAAGTGTTGCGAGAATAAATACACCGCACGTATTCCAAGGAACAAAGACAGAAGTTAATGTTCCACCATCTTCTAATGCTCTGGATAAGTTTTTTGAATGTAGTCCTTTTTCCGTGTATGCATTTGCGTACATTCTTGAAGGGACGACAATTGAAATATATTGTTCAGAGCAAGTAAGGTTTGTTGCAAAGCAAGATGCGATAGTAGAAGCGATAAGCCCTTTTGCTGATGTCGCTAATTTTAAAATTTGATTTACAATGGAGCGAAGAATACCTGTATGTTCTAGTACTCCTCCGAAAGTCATAGCGACAATTGTCATAGAGACTGTATTCATCATCGAATCTAAGCCACCGCGGTTAAATAGTTCGTCTACTAGCTTGTTTCCAGTGTCTATAACAAATCCAGCTTGGAGTGCACCGACAGATGCGGAGACAGAACCACCTTGAATAAAGACTTGTGATAAAAATCCTAAAATAATACCTACGAGAATAGCTGGTATAGCAGGAACTTTTTTAGCAACCAATACCATAACGACTACAGGTATAATTAATAGAAAAGGTGAGATAACAAAGTTTTGCTGCAATACTTGTAATGTTTGCTCGATACTTTTGGCATCAATATTGTTAGCACCGAAGCTTCTTCCTAAGAACGCATAAACGATAAGAGTAATAATTAAACCTGGAATTGTAGTAAATAACATATGACGAATATGTGTGAATAAATCTGTATTTGTTAATCCAGCGGCTAAGTTTGTTGTGTCTGAAAGCGGTGACATTTTATCGCCGAAATAAGAACCGGAAATGATAGCACCGGCAACCATCGGAGCTGGGATTCCCATACTTAGGCCAATGCCCATTCCTGCAACACCAATTGTTCCCATTGTAGACCAAGAGCTACCAATAGCTAATGCAACAATAGAACAAATAATTGTAATTGAAACTAAAAATAGTGATGGAGTTAATAGATTTAAACCGTAATAAATCATTGTTGCGACGATTCCACCACCAATCCAAGCACCGATCGTTAAACCTACTAGGATAATGATAACGATAGCGGGTAATGCGAGGCGAATTCCTTTATACATTGCTTCTTCAATGTCGTTCCATTTGTAACCGTAACGCCAAGCGACGATGGAAGCAACGGTTGTACCGATAATAAGTGGGACGTGAGGGCTTTGTTTTAATACAACAATTGTAACCATCATAACTGCAACTGTAATGATAATAGGGATCATGGCTACACCAAAAGGTATTTCTTTTTTCATAAATGTCCTCCTTGTTATGTATGTTTGTTTGTATTTTTAGAATTGTCGTAAAATAGACGTTTATTAGGTTATGATAACTAAAAATATATGTAAGCGTCAACATAAAAGACAGAAAATAAGTAATATTCTAGTTGTTTGTTTAGTTTGTAATATAGATGTAGAGTAAGCTTTTTTAGTGTTTAAAAATAAATAATTGACTTTTTTCTTAAAATTCAATATGTTCATAAAAATATCTGTTTTTCATAAGTATAATTAACCTGAATGGTTTGGAATTTGGGAAGGAGAATGTAGCTTTGAAAACATTAGAACTACAAGAGCGTTTAACTGAAATTTTTCAGCATTTACATGAAAACCCTGAAGTGAGTTGGAAAGAGTATGAAACGACAGCGTATATTACTAACTTTTTAAAAGAAGAAGGAATTTCATATAAAATATTTGATGATTGCCCAGGCGTGATTGCTGAAATTGGAAGCGGAAATCCTGTTATTGCAATTCGCGCTGATATGGATGCACTTTGGCAAGAAGTGAATGGAGAATTTAAAGCGAATCATTCGTGTGGTCACGATGCTCATATGACGATTGTAATGGGACTTATTTTACAATTAAAGAATATGAGATGGAAAAGTGGTACAGTTAGATTTATTTTTCAGCCAGCAGAAGAGAAAGGGAATGGCGCTTTAAAAATGGTAGAGAAGGGTGCTGTGGATGATGCGGATTTCCTATTCGGTGTTCATTTGCGCCCGATTGAAGAACTATCTTTGAAACAGGCTGCCCCATCAATTCGTCACGGAGCAGCAGGATTTTTAGAGGGTATGATTCACGGAGAAGATGCACATGGAGCACGCCCACATCAAGGGATAAATGCGATTGATGTTATTTCCATGATTAATATCGGTTTGAAAAACATATGGCTACCACCGCAAAGTTCCTATTCAGTAAAGATGACGAGGTGCCAAGCTGGTGGTGATAATTTAAATATTATTCCGGGTAACGGGCATTTTAGCTTAGATGTCAGAGCGGAGAGTAATACATTATTAGAAGAATTGAAGAAAAAAATAGAGCATGTCATAGAATCAGCTGCATCGATGGGATCGAAAACTTCATATGAGTGGATGGATCTCGCGCCAGGAGCTGAAGTTTCAGAAGAAGCTGAGCGATTTATGCGTAAAGGTATTCTTGAAGTGTATGGGGAAGATAAATGTACGGGACCACTTTATACGACAGGAAGCGATGATTTCCATTACTACACAGTGAAGAGACCACATTTAAAAGCTGTCATGCTTGGATTAGGAGCAGACCTACAACCTGGATTACACCATCCGTATATGAAGTTCGATCATAGTTGTATTATGGATGGGGTAGAAATATTAAAACAAACTGTATTGAAAGTGTTAGAAGACAGGGGCTAGGGAGCTCCTGTCTTTTTGTAGAAATTTGTCATTAAGTCGATATCCTTTGTCGAAACGTCGATATATTGAGAAAATCGTCGATATAATTTCACGTACCTATTAATTTGATGAAAAATGAGCATCCAGTACATGGTGTATAATAATAAGTACCATTTCTTAATAGGAGAAAACGAATGAACGAACAATATTACGATGCAGTTTTACATATAAAAACAGTCGGTGAGCAAAAAGGATTTAACAAGTCTATGCATTATCATCGTTATGAACCGACGCCATATAGCGGATTAGATGAGTTATTGAATCAATATGAAATAAGAAGTAGCGACCAGATTGTAGACTTTGGATGTGGAAAAGGACGATTAAACTTTTACATGCACCATAAGTTTGGTGCTTCAGCGGTTGGAATTGAAATGAATGAAGAGTTTTATAAAGAAGCGATGGATAATCGAGATCGTTATGCCCGAAAGGTAAGAAACAGTAAAGACAAAATTCGATTTGAATGCTGTTTAGCACAAGAATATGAGATTGATTCACGTGATAACCGTTTTTATTTCTTTAATCCATTTTCTGTACAAGTGTTTATGAATGTAGTCAATAACATTTTGCTTTCGGTAGAGGAAATAGAGAGAGAAGTGGATATTATTTTGTATTATCCTTCTGAGGACTATATTTTCTTCTTAGAAAATCAGACTGCGTTTGAGCTGAAGAAAGAAGTTAGATTGCCAGGTGCTTATGAGAAGAATGGGAATGAGAGATTTTTAATTTATACATTAAGATTATAAAAAAGCAGGTGCCAAGGCACCCGCTTTTTTTACTCACGTCTATATAATTAGTTACGGATTAAGTAATCAAATGCACCTAAAGCTGCGTTTGCACCTGAACCCATAGAGATGATGATTTGTTTGTACGGATTATTTGTACAGTCACCTGCAGCAAACACTCCTGGTACGTTTGTAGCGCCGTGCTTGTCTGTTACGATTTCACCGCGAACGCGTTCAACTGTTTCGCCTAACCAGTCTGTGTTTGGAACAAGACCGATTTGTACGAATACACCTTGTAATTCAACGTGATGAACTTCTTCAGTTTCACGATCGATGTAAGAAATACCGTTTACTTTATCAGTACCAGTAATTTCTTTCGTTTGAACGTTTTTCAGAACAGTTACGTTTGGTAAGCTGTTAAGACGTTCTTGTAATACAGCATCAGCTTTTAATTCTGGCATGAATTCAAGAACAGTTACGTGCTTAACAATACCAGCTAAGTCGATAGCTGCTTCAATACCAGAGTTACCTCCACCGATAACTGCTACGTCTTTTCCAGTGAATAATGGACCGTCACAGTGTGGGCAGTATGCTACACCTTTATTTTTGAACTCAGCTTCACCTGGTACGCCAACATTACGCCAGCGAGCACCTGTTGAAACGATTACGCTCTTACTTTTCAGAATAGCGCCGTTTTCAAGTTCCACTTCAATAAGTTCTTTTTTCTCTAAACGTTTCGCACGTTGTAGATTCATTACATCGATGTCGTATTCTTTAACGTGCTCTTCAAGACTTGCCACTAGCTTAGGACCTTCAGTGCGTTTTACGCTGATGAAGTTCTCAATGCCCATAGTATCCATTACTTGACCACCGAAGCGCTCAGCAACGATACCAGTGCGGATTCCTTTACGTGCTGCATAAATTGCTGCACTTGCACCAGCAGGGCCGCCACCAACAACAAGAACATCGTATGGATCTTTATCAGAAAGCTCTGATGCATCTGGACCGTTACCCATTTTAGCTAAAATTTCTTCAAGTGTCATACGACCGCTGCCGAAAGATTCGCCGTTTAGGAAAACTGTTGGTACTGCCATGATGTCTTTGCTTTCTACTTCCTCTTTGAATGCAGCGCCATCAATCATAGTATGTGTAATACCAGAGTTAAGAACGCTCATTACGTTAAGAGCTTGTACAACATCAGGACAGTTATGACAACTTAGGCTGATATAAGATTCAAAATGATATTCGCCTTGAATGTTTTTAATTTGATCGATTAATTTTTGTTCAACTTTTGGAGCGCGTCCACTTACTTGTAGTAAAGCTAACACTAATGAAGTAAATTCATGTCCTAATGGAATACCAGCAAATACGACACCAGTGTCTTCACCAGGGCGGTTTACGCTAAAGCTTGGTGTTCTCTCTAATTCAACTTTTTCTACTGTAATCTTAGATGACATAGTAGCTAATTCGTCTACTAGAGCTAACATATCTTTAGATACGTCATCGTCTCCTGCGCTTACTTTAAGTAAAATATCGTTCTCCATTAATTGAAGATATTGGGATAGTTGTGTTTTTATATCTGCATCTAGTATCATTTTGATCGAACTCCTTAGATTTTGCCTACAAGGTCAAGGCTTGGTTTAAGTGTAGCAGAACCCTCTTGCCATTTAGCTGGGCAAACTTCACCTGGGTTGTTACGTACGTATTGAGCTGCTTTAATTTTGTTAACAAGAATGCTTGCGTCACGGCCGATACCGTCAGCATTGATTTCCATAGATTGGATAACGCCGTCTGGATCGATGATGAATGTACCACGAGCAGCAAGACCTTCTTCTTCCATTAAAACGTTGAAGTTTGTAGTGATTGTGCGAGTTGGGTCACCAATCATGATGTACTCGATTTTACCGATAGTTTCTGAGCTATCATGCCATGCTTTGTGAGTGAAGTGAGTGTCTGTAGATACAGAGTATACTTCAACGCCTAACTCTTTAAGAGTTGCATATTGGTTTTGTAAGTCTTCAAGTTCAGTTGGGCAAACGAATGTGAAGTCAGCTGGGTAGAAACAAACTACACTCCATTTTCCTTTTAAACTTTCGTCAGTAACTTGGATAAATTCTCCATTATGGTAAGCATTAGCTTTAAACGGTTTTACTTCTGTGCCGATTAATAACATATTAAAATTCCTCCTAAATGTTGGTTTTGAGCATCAAAAAATAGTGTGCTCATAAAATATATTTTTTAATTAACTATAATAATTCTAATTCGATATTAATTATCATATAGAAGTGGTTATTTTGTCAAGCGAATAAACGAACTTTATATCAATTTAATTAATATTTATTCTCAATTAAGGATAACAGGGAATGGAAAGGTAATTTTAAGTTTATAAATTTTCAATGAGTGCTTGAAAGAGTAGTGTGTATGTTAGAGATATGATGTAAGTATAAATTCTTAGGAAGGAAATATTTCTTAGAAGTTGTCTTTTTGAAAAGGAACTGCGTATTTCTATTTTACAAAGAATTGTGTGATAAATAAAATAAAATGAACTAGAATCTTTTTGAACAATTTTTGTCCTCTCAAATATATAATTAGGAAGCATATTGCAATGATATAGAAACATTGACTCAAGATATTAACAAGATATAATAAAACCTAGATATACATTTCAAAAAGAAGAACATATATTATAGGATGAAAGATTTAATCCTATTATTTTTTATAGCTTTTAGAAAACGCTTACAATTAGTGTGGAGGGGAAACCATGTCTAAGTTCACGAAGTATTTTTTAATGGAAGCTAGCGATGTGATTGTATATGTGAAAGAGAAATTATGTAAGTTTGAACATGTAAAGGGGTTACAGTGTAAAGAAATAGGCGATGGTAATTTAAATTATGTATTCCGCGTTTGGGATGAACAGAAGAACATTTCTGTCATTGTAAAGCAAGCTGGGAATACAGCACGTATTTCAGATGAGTTTAAGTTGTCGACGAATCGTATTCGTATAGAATCAGATGTTTTGCAGTTAGAGGAAGAGTTAGCCCCTGGACTTGTTCCGAAGGTGTATTTGTTTGATAGTGTGATGAATTGTTGCGTAATGGAGGATTTATCGGATCACACAATATTACGTACAGCACTTATAAATCATGAAATATTTCCGAGGCTTGCGGATGATTTAACTACCTTTATGGTGAATACACTCTTATTAACATCGGATGTTGTAATGAATCATAAAGAGAAGAAGGAGCTTGTGAAGAATTATATAAATCCTGAGTTATGTGAGATTACAGAAGAACTCGTATACGCTGAGCCATTTACAAATCATAATAAGCGTAATGAGTTATTTCCGTTAAATGATGGATGGATTAGAGAACATATTTATAGTGATAAAGAGCTCCGTATAGAAGTAGCTAAACTTAAGTTTTCTTTTATGACGAATGCACAGGCGCTTATTCACGGTGATTTGCATACTGGTTCTGTTTTTGTAAAAAATGATTCCACAAAGGTAATCGATCCTGAGTTTGCCTTTTATGGACCAATGGGATATGACGTTGGGAATGTAATGGCGAATTTAATGTTTGCTTGGGTAAATGCAGATGCAACGATGTCAGCTGGAGCTGAGAAAGATACGTATATGGATTGGTTACAATCGACAATAATAGAGGTAATTGATTTATTTAAGAAGAAGTTTTTAGACGCTTGGGATATTCATGTGACAGAGATTATGGCGAAGGAAGAAGGCTTTAACGAAATCTATTTACAATCTGTATTAGAGGATACAGCTGCGGTGACGGGTCTTGAGTTAATTCGTCGTATTGTTGGGCTAGCGAAAGTAAAAGACATTACTTGCATTGAGAATGAGGAAGCACGTGCTAGAGCGGAACGTATTTGTCTTCAAGTTGCAAAGAAATTTATTTTACGAGCGAATCAATATAAAACAGGTACAAGCTTTGTAGAAACGTTAAAAGAACAGTCAATGCACTACGCGAAGTAAGGGGAGAAGATGATGGAAGAGCAATTAATACCAATCCAGTGGAAAGATGATGCTTTAGTTTTATTAGATCAAACATTATTACCGAATGAAGTTGTCTATGAATCTTTTAAAACAGCTGAAAGCGTTTGGGATGCCATTCAAGTAATGAAAGTAAGAGGAGCGCCAGCAATTGGTGTTTCAGCAGCTTATGGTGTGTATTTAGGAACAAAGGAAGTTATTCAAAATACGATGGAAGACTTTATAGAGGAAGTCAAAAAGGTATGTGCATATTTGGCAACATCAAGGCCAACAGCGGTAAACTTATTTTGGGCACTTGAAAGAATGGAGGCAGTCGCGACAGAGAACGCACACTTATCAATCGCCCAGTTGAAAGATAGATTATTAGAAGAGGCAAAAGAGATTCATAGAGAAGATGAAGAAATTAACCGTCAAATTGGAGAACATGCATTAACGTTATTCCATGATGGAATGGGAGTATTAACACATTGTAATGCTGGTGCGTTAGCGACGACTAAGTATGGTACTGCGACAGCTCCGATGTACTTAGCGAAAGAAAAAGGATGGGACTTAAAAATCTATTCCGATGAAACGCGTCCTAGATTACAAGGTTCAACGTTAACAGCATTAGAACTACAGCGAGCGGGAATTGATGTCACTGTCATTACGGATAATATGGCAGCTATGGTTATGTCACAAGGGAAGATTGATGCGGTAATCGTTGGATGCGACCGTGTGGCAGCAAACGGTGATGTAGCAAATAAAATTGGAACATTAGGCGTATCTATTTTAGCGAAATACTACAACATTCCGTTTTATGTAGCAGCACCAACGCCGACAATTGATTTGAAAACACCGACAGGAAAAGAAATTCCAATCGAGGAAAGAGATGCTTCTGAAGTAATTAATCGTTTCGGACAATATTCGGCTCCGAAAGAAAGTAAAGTATATAATCCTGCATTTGATGTCACGCCACATGAAAATGTAACAGCGATTATTACGGAAAAAGGGATTGTAAAAGCACCGTTTACGGAGAATTTAAAAAAGCTATTTCAATAAGTAGATAGAGTTAAAAAGTCAGTCATCATAAGCTTCATACTTAGGGGGATGTATATGTTATTACAAAAAGAGAGAGAAGAAATTGTAGCGTATGGAAAGAAAATGATTTCTAGCGGTTTAACAAAGGGGACAGGCGGTAATATTAGTATTTTCAATCGCGAGCAAGGTCTTGTTGCCATTAGCCCAAGTGGTTTAGATTATTATGAAACAAAGCCTGAAGATGTAGTTATATTAAACTTAGATGGTGAAGTAGTAGAGGGAGAGAGAAAACCATCAAGCGAACTCGATATGCACCTTATTTATTATAGAAATCGTGAAGATATAAATGCGCTTGTGCATACACATTCTCCTTATGCGAAGACGATTGCATCATTAGGATGGGAACTGCCCGCAGTATCATATTTAATTGCTTTCGCAGGCCCGAATGTTCGCTGTGCACCGTATGAAACATTTGGTACGAAGCAATTAGCAGAGGCTGCTTTCGAAGGAATGATCGATCGTCGTGCTGTTTTACTTGCGAACCACGGTTTAATTGCGGGTGCAAATCATATCAAAATGGCATTTACCGTTGCAGAAGAAATTGAGTTTTGTGCGCAAATTTATTATCAAACGAAAAGCATTGGGGAACCGAAGCTATTGCCAGAAGACGAGATGGAGAATTTGGCGAAGAAGTTTGAAGGGTATGGGCAGCAGTAGAATAAAAACACCCTCAAGGAAAGATCTTGAGGGTGTTTCTTTACGCTTTTTTAAGCAACAAATACATAAAGTAAGGAGCACCAATTAAAGCGACAACAATACCTGCTGGGATACCGTTAGGTTCAACGATATTTCGTCCAATTGTGTCTGCTAGTAGCAATAGCCATCCACCGATTAAAAGGGCGATAGGCATGAAGATTTGATGCCTTGGACCTACTAAAGATTTCGCGATATGAGGAGCCATCAGTCCGATAAAGCTAATTCCTCCTGTTACAGAAACAGCGGCAGCAGCAAGCGCAACGGCTGCAACTAATAAATATCTACGCTCTTTTTCAATTTCAATTCCAACGCCAATTGCGACTGGTTCGTTTAATGCTAAAATGTTTAATCGATTTGCTTTATAGAAAACAAATGGAATTAATACGATTAACCATGGGAGCATTGCGAAAATGAAGATCCAATCGTCTCCCCAAATGTTTCCTGCAATCCATTTTGAAATAAAGTCTACTTTCATGCGATCTGCGGATGAAATAAGGACAATCATCATTCCAGATAGTGCAAAGGCAAAACCGATACCGGTTAATGTTAATCGTACCGGCTGAAGTCCACTTGATTTACTATATGAAAATACGTAAATGAGAACAGCTGTCAGAAATGCCCCGATAAATCCAACGACAGGTAGTAAGTAAAGAAATGAACCTACATCTATTGGAAAGTATAAAAAGAAAATAGCAACAGCAACACCGGCCCCAGAGTTGATTCCGAGAATACCAGGTTCAGCTAAATCATTTCGGGTAATTCCTTGCAGAATAGCTCCTGATAAAGCGAGAGCCATACCAGCTAATAATGTAATGATAATTCTAGGTAGCCTTAAAGAGTATAAAACAAATTCCTCTTTAAAAGTTCCTTGTCCCATTAATGTTGGGAGTAGTCGATCATAAGATAAAGATGCTGAACCAAGCCCCATTCCAACTACAATGGTGGTGATGGTCAGTATTAGTAAAGCGAGTATAATAAGACGTTGTTTTCTTAGAATAGATTGCATCATGAGAATGTTTTTCCTCCTTTACGTACAACGAATAGGAAGAATGGCAATCCTACAATTGCGACAATAGCGGCAACTGGTGTTTCGTACGGAGCGTTAATAGTACGTCCGACTGTATCTGCAAGTAGCATAAAGGAAGCTCCAGCAATTGCTGACATCGGTATAACAAATCGGTAATCTGGACCGACAATTGGGCGTACCATGTGAGGTACCATTAAACCGATAAATGCCATATTTCCGACAAGTGCTACAGACGCACCTGCAAGCAAGATAATAATGATAAATAGAATGGTTTTAATAACAATAATTTTTTGACCTAGTCCAATAGCCACTTCTTCACTGAAACTAAGAACTGTCAATTTTTTTGCTAGTAAGATAGCGATAAAGATACTAATTGAAATGACTGGAATAATAACTTTCAATTGGCTCCAAGTAGTTCCGATTACGCCTCCAGCAGTCCAAAGTGATACATCTTGTGAAATTTTGAAGTAAATGCCGACTCCTTCTGAAATTGCGAGTAGAAATGCTGAAACGGCAGCACCAGCTAATACAATTCGAAGAGGGGAGAGCCCGCCTTTTTTCACCATACCAATTCCAAATACCATAATTGCGCCAACTGCAGCACCGATAAAGCAAGCTAATGTTAAGTAAAGATAGCTTATGGAAGGATTGAAAGCAAGTGTTAGTGCAAGCGCAGCATTTGCTCCACCAGATAGCCCGAGTAATCCAGGATCGGCAAGTGGATTTCTTGTTAATCCTTGCATAATTGCTCCAGAAACAGCAAGTCCAGCTCCTACAAAAATAGCGGCAACTTCACGGGGCAAACGTATTTCGCGAATAATAGATATTTTATCCCCTTTAGCGGAGGAAGTGAGTGCTGACCATACGTCTTTTATTGAAGTATCTGCAGCACCTAATACCATTGCTACCATAAAAATAAGAAAGAATGCAATTATGCTCAAAATTAGTTTGTATGTAAAAGCTATAGAACGTGGATTGTCGTGATCTTTTGTCATTCGTTTCACATCTTTTCTGTTCATAGAATAAAGGAAGAGGAATTCTTAAATTAAGAATTCCTCATGTTTGTATTATTTACCAAGAAAGCTCTTCTTGAAGAAGTCTAGTTGGAAGTCTAATGTAAGTGGATCATTGAAATAGAATTCCATCATGTTTGCTTCGTATACGCGATTATTTTTTACTGCTGGGATGTTTTTATATGATTCTGTCTCTTGGAATGAGTTATCAGTATCTTTGTTTTTACTTAAGATTAAGTAATCACCAGCAAATTCAGGTAATACTTCAGTAGATAATGCGTAGTAACCTTCTTTTAATGCTTTTTCTTTTACTTTTTCAGGCATTTTTAATTTCATTTCTTGGTACAGAATTTCTGTTCCACGGCCCCAGTTTTCGCCGTATACATAAAGCTGTTTGTTGAAGTTTTCTACAACAGAAACTGTTGCATCTTCACCGATTTTTGCTTTAATTTCTTTACCAGCGTCTTGTGCACGTTTCTTGAAGTCATCAACCCAAGTTTTTGCTTCTTTTTCTTTATTTAATAACTTACCGATTTCTAAATGCTGTGTTAAGTAATCAACTTTTCCGTAAGTGTACGTTACAGTAGGAGCGATCTTCTTTAACTTATCAACATTTTTAATATTTGATAAACCAATGATTAAATCTGGATTTAGTTCAGCGATTTTTTCAACATTTTCATCTGATACTTCAGCAACATCTTTCAGTTTGCTATCAAAACGTGGGTTTTGTTTAGACCATGAATCTACCCCAACAAGATTTACATCTAATGACATTACGTTACCAGCGAACGATGATAAAACAACAACACGTTTTGGATTCGCAGGAACTTCTACTTTACCATTTTCAGATTGGTATGTAATTGTTTCTGATTTACTACCTTTTGCATCGTTCTTTTTGTCTGTAGAGCCATTGCTACAAGCACTCATAACAAGAACGAAAAGAACTGTTAGTGAAATAAATAACTTTTTCATTGTCTTTCTCCTTTAACATAGATGGTATGTGTATACGATAATTTGTTTAACTGCAATCTGTTTGAAAGAGTAGTGGTAATGCAAAATATTTATTAAAAATCTTGAATGTGAGATTCTACAATATAGTATTAACCATATTAATGAGAGAAGATGTAATCTCAAATTTACTAATTATTAACAAATTGATAATGATTATCACTATTGATTCTTTAAATAATATAATTTTATATAGGTGTATTGTCAATAGTAATTTTGATTGTAAATTTTGCGGAAACAGGTTATATTTTATTGAGAATGATAATCAATGATTGATAGCTGAGGAGTGAGCACGAATGAATCGAGAAGAATTGTTTGATGTAACTGTGATAGGCGGAGGACCTGCAGGGCTTTATTCAGCTTTTTATAGTGGACTCAGAGAAATGAAAACAAAAATAATAGAATTCCAACCACAGTTAGGTGGAAAAATACATGTTTATCCGGAGAAAATGATTTGGGATATTGGCGGATTATTACCGGTTACTGGTGAAAAGTTAATTGAGCAACTTGTGCAACAAGGATTAACATTTCAGCCAGAAGTTGTATTGAATACAAAAGTAGAATCGATTATTCGTAATAAAGATGGTATTTTTACGTTAAAAACAAGCACTGGAGAAGAACACTTTTCAAAAACAGTGATCGTTGCAACTGGAAGTGGTATATTGAATCCACAAAAGTTATCCATTGAAGGTGCGGAGCGATTTGAAGTATCGAACTTAAATTATACAGTTAAATCGTTAAAACGTTTCAAAGATAAAACGATCATTATTTCAGGCGGAGGTAACTCTGCAATTGATTGGGCAAACGAGTTAGAACCAATTGCGAAAAAAGTTTATTTAACATATAGAAAAGAAGAATTATCTGGTCATGAAGCACAAGTGAAGCAACTTATGAACAGCTCAGCGGAGTGTTTCTTTAATACCTCTATTACAAAATTAATTGCTGGTGATAATCATGAAGCGATTGAATATGTAGAATTAACGAATCATGAGACGGGTGAAGTTTCACATTTACCTATTGATGAAGTTATTATTAACCACGGATATGAACGTGACATTACGTTATTAGAAAATAGTGAGTTAGACGTTGCAATTATAGATAATTATTATATTGCAGGGAATGCAAATAGTGAGTCTTCTGTAGATGGCTTATATGCTGCGGGAGATATTTTAAAGCATGATGGGAAATTACACTTAATTGCGGGAGCATTCCAAGATGCTGGAAATGCTGTAAATAAAGCGAAACAATTTATTCAGCCAGATGCAAGTGAGTACGGAATGGTTTCTTCGCATAATGAAGTATTTAAGAAGAGAAATCGTGAATTGATCAAGCAGATGATGAAATAATAGTAAATAAAACAGAGTGATCTTCTTAGGTCTCTCTGTTTTATTTATATAGATGAATATCATTCGATTATTTCTAAATTCAACGCCTCTAATTCAATGTTCGTTGTAATTAAATCAAGCTTTTTTTCTAAACAATGGGCAATAATAGCATCTCGTGTATCTCTAAAATATAAATCGTTATAGCCGCCTTTTTTTAAAAAAAGGTTAGTTTCAGAAACGTTTAATTGAAAAGCGAAGCATAAGCTAATTAACGTATTTCTACTTGGATGTTTTTGTCCTTTTTTTATTTGGTAAAAATATGATTTACTTAGGTTAGCTGCATTAAAGATATCTGTATTTTTCACATCGAGTTTTTTACAGATGTTTTCAATGTAATAGCTGATTAAGGTTGGTTGTCCTTTTATATCGTTGTTTAACATAGATATCTTTTTAATTAATGCTTTCACATTTAATGCACCTAGGACTATAGACTTTAAGGGATTATACGAGACAGCGCTAGTTGCCAGAGGTCCAAGTTCATTTGTAATCTCTAATATAATATTACGTTCTGATTTCATAGATTTCCTCCGTTTGGTCTGCTTTTAGTGGACCATTTTTTATAAGTATATATGTATAATTAAATTATAGTAACGAATTACAGAAAAAGGTAGGCTATAAAAAAATATAGGGATTGGGTAGTATGGTGAAAAAAATAAAGTGCAGTTTAAAAGAGTGGAGTTACAAATATTTTAATGATGTAGTAATAAAAGGAACTAACGCTAGAAAGATAACGTCTTGGTTTTTTAATATTGGAAATATAACAGCGATGTGTCTTTCATGGGAAAGAAACCACTCAGTATTTTGGTTATTTATTAATACATTTTTTGGATGGTTTTATGTCCTGTATTATTGCGTCGTAAATTTTTTATTTTGATTATATAAGTTAAATAATGAAGGAGTGTAGGATCTATGTTTAATAAGAAAAATATTAAAGAGAAATTTGATAGTAAAAAATTTGAAAAAGAAAATAAAAAGTATCAAAATCGGGCTAGTGCATACTTAGAAGATGAAAGTAAAATACAAACTTTAATACAAAAAGGGATGAAAATATCTCAAAATAATAAAGGGGCTTTAACTGATGTTTGGGATAATCTTCAAGTTTTATTTGAAATGATGAATTGTTGGAGAAAAGGGGAATATCGGGAAATTCCGAAGAAATCACTTCTTGCTATTGTAGGCGCAATTTTATATTTTGTATCACCAATAGATTTAATTCCAGATGTCATTTTAGGATTAGGGCTAATAGATGATGTAGCGATAGTTAGTTTAGCCATTAAACAAGTTAGTAGTGACATTGAAAAATTTAAAGAGTGGAGAAATGAATTGGATAACGAGGATAATGTTAGTAATTTCGAATAAAATGTTTAGGGCCCCCATTTACTTCTCTTTTCGAGTGACGAGAGAGGTAAATGGGGGTTTTCCTGTTTACTATATTTTCAATCATTATAATGACACCGGTTTCATCAGTTCATGTGAAATGAACGTTTTATTTGTAAATCTTCCTATAAAACAATGAGTCTATGTTTTGCTGACGCAGAACAGTCTTACATTATGCTGTTCCTTTAGCTCGTTCGTTAGGAAATGGCATATTTAATATAGAAGCAATGTACTGCTTTCCATGCATTCGAGCTAATGATTCTAATATTTGACGGACACGTTTTGTAAGATGTCCTTGTGCCTTTATAGCTTCACAATATGCGTCATAGAAAGCGTATTTAGCCCAAAGGAAATCATCTTGTTGGAATAAAAAATGATTTTTGTACCATTCCCCAATTGTATGGTAACAATTGTTTTCATGTATTGCTGCGCTTTGAGAAAGAATACGATCAGATAAAGATGTAGTTAAATGCGAAATTGTGTTTTCTGTTTCAACCTGTAATGTTTTTTCTAACATTGTAATGATGTGACGAGTAGCCATATGTTAACTCTCCTTTGTGTAAATGGGTAATACCATTCTATATTTAAAAAAATCCTTACTATATTATTATACAATATATGGAATGCATCCACCTTCTTTTTAAATTGCATTTACAAAATCTTTTTTATCAATTTAGCCAAGAAGACTCCTTCCTCAAGGAACGTGAAGGACGTAGTCCAGTGAGTAGGTGGGAGATGAATTGGCTTCGAACAAGAGATGACAGGAAGTCATCTTAATTGTTCGACATATGTAAAGTGTTACCCAACAATTTGTAATAATCACTTCACTACCAATCGAATGTATGTTTGGTATATAATAGACATATATCGAAATGGAGGTGAAACGAAGGATGATTAATAAAGCGTATAAATTTCGTATCTATCCAAATAAAGCACAAGCGATCCTGATTAATAAAACGATTGGTTGTTCGCGTTTTGTATTCAATCACTTCCTATCTCTATGGGATAATGCATACAAAGAAACAGGAAAAGGTTTGACATATGGTACATGCTCTGCCAAACTTCCTGCCATGAAGAAGGAGTTTGTTTGGCTAAAAGAAGTGGATAGTATTGCTATTCAAGCGTCTGTTCGCAACCTTGCGGATGCTTACACACGCTTTTTTAAAAAACAAAACAGTGCCCCGCGTTTCAAATCTAAAAAGAACAACGTACAATCTTATACCACAAAACAAACAAATGAAAACATTGCTGTTGTGGGAAACAAAATGAAATTGCCGAAACTAGGTCTTGTTCGATTTGCCAAAAGTCGTGAAGTAAAGGGACGTATTTTAAATGCTACGGTTAGACGGAACCCTTCTGGTAGATACTTTGTGTCATTGTTAGTTGAAACAGAAGTGCAAGAACTTCCGAAAACACATTCTTATATTGGAATGGATGTAGGATTAAAAGATTTCGCCATTTTGTCAGATGGAACAACCTATAAAAACCCTAAATTTTTTCGCTCATTGGAAGAGAAGTTGGCAAAAGCACAGCGTGTTCTTTCTAGAAGAATGAAAGGATCTTCTCGCTGGAATAAACAAAGAGTAAGGGTAGCTAGAATTCATGAATATATAGCTAATGCTAGAAAAGATTACTTGGACAAAATCTCAACTGAAATCATCAAAAACCACGATGTTATCGGTATAGAAGATTTACAAGTATCGAATATGTTAAAAAATCATAAGTTAACAAAAGCGATTAGTGAAGTATCTTGGTCACAATTTAGAACATTGCTAGAATACAAGGCAAAATGGTATGGAAAACAAGTCATTCCGGTATCCAAAACATTTGCTTCAAGCCAATTATGTTCTTGTTGTGGGTATCAAAACAAAGACGTTAAGAATCTAAATCTACGTGAATGGGATTGTCCTGCGTGCAATAGTCATCACGACAGAGATATTAACGCAAGTATCAATCTTAAAAAAGAAGCTTTAAGGCTTCTAACCGTAGGAACTACGGGGATAGCCTAATGAATTAGAAGCCACTAGGTTTCTGTACTTAGGAATCTCCCACTTTAAACAGTCCATAAGGACGTTAAGTGGTGAGTAGTTCAATTGTTTACAAAAATAAAGTAAGATACAGTATATAAGAAAAAATAATAAAGGAATGAACACGTTGTATATAACAGTAGAAGAAGCTGCGGAGTATTTGAATTTGCCAAAGTCGTATATTGAAGAGTTAATTCAGCAAAAGAAAATTCGTGCACTATTTGATGGAGAGCAATATTTATTAAATAAAGAACAATTCAATACACATTTAGAACAAATGGAGAAATATAAGCAATTAGTGGAAGAAATATTGAACGAACCAATTCCAGAAGATATGGATGTTAAAGACGAAGATTAAACTATGGGAAATCCCTTATGAAGATATGCAGAAATGTATCTTCATAAGGGATTTTTTTGTTTAAAGATATTAAAAGCATAAGGAGTTCTTAGCCTTTCTTCAAATTTTGATAGGTAGTAGTCTACCATGTTAAAAGCATATTTTTTTCTAGCTAGGACAAACATAGAGAACGTAACCTGTACAGATACATATACTATCAGTGCAAAAGCTTATAAATTAATGGAAGGGGTTTTCTCGTGAGTTTATTTCATTGGGATTTTTTGAAAGACTTAATTGGATCTTTTGTAAGAGTAAACAGGGGTGGTCCAGAATCTCAAAAAGGAACAATAATATCAGTATGTCCGGACTACTTCGTATTGCAGAATGAAAAAGGTGAGCTTTATTACTATCAACTTAATCATCTGAAAAGTATTACAAAAAATGCGAAAGAATGTGGATCAAGTGATTGCGAGTGGGAAGATTGCGCCTGTGCAGAAGACTTTGAAGCACTGCTTGAAAGTTTCAAATATTGCTGGGTGAAAATTAATCGCGGTGGTCCAGAGAAAGTGGAAGGCATTTTACAAGATGTTTCTTGTGACTTCGTAACATTAATCGTAAAAGAAGAAATTATATTAATTGCAATAAAGCATATTAAAAGTGTTAACTATAATGCTTTAGCTTGTGGAGAGAGCGATGAGAGCGACGATAGCAAGGAAAGTAGCGATAATTCAGGTCGTGCTCGTGCACAAAGACAATCAAGTAGAGGAAGATAATAAGAAAGGGGGATACAAAATTGGTATTATGCTGTGACCAAATTAAATGTTTAGTTGGTGAGACTGTAAAAGTAAACCTTCACGGACCAGAAAGTCGAGTTGGTGAGCTTGTATCGTTAGGCAAAGATTATCTAACGTTACAATTACCACATGGTGAATTAGTATATTATCACTTGAAGCATGTGAAGAGTCTAGTTAAGAAAGTAAAAGAAAGTAAATGTGGCGATTGCTATAGTTCATGTTTTTGCTCCGATGAGGATACTTTTCTAGATATATTAAAAGACTTGAAGTATAAGTGGGTAAAAATTAATCGTGGCGGTCCAGAATGTGTGGAAGGTTTGTTAAGTGAGGTACACCATGGCTGCATTACACTAGTAAATGGCGATGAAGTTATTTATGTAGTTAAGTCTCATATTAAGAGTGTGAGTCAAGTAGTTAAATGTAAAAAGAATGAAGATGAATAATGTTTAATAAATAAGAGGGGCATTATGAGGGAAAGAGAAGAACAATTTCTTATTTCGATAGTATGAAAAGGAATTACTTACTATTAAAACAGAACTTTGCCCTGATTATTTTTTTAGAAATGAAAGACAGGAAAGAAGAAATTCATAGGAAGGAGGATATAGATGAATGAGTTAAACAAAAGTATTGGAGAAAATATATATGTTAAATTAATTGGTGAAAAAAGGTTTAAAGGTGTATTAATAGACGTAGGAAATGATATCGTTGTTCTTTACAATGGACAAGACTACGTATATATATCTTTATACCATGTACAATATTATAAATTTTTACGACCACATGATGAAGAAATCTCAAAACCAGATGTGGATTCTGTAATTAAGAGAGAGTCACCTTCAATTTCTTTGAGGAAAGTATTAAGTACTTCCAAAGGGATTTTTACGGAAATTTATGTAGCAGGAAATGCTCCAATACATGGGTATGTTACAAGTGTAATGAACGATTATATTGTTTTTTATAGTCCAGTTTATAAAACTGTATATATATCTTTAAAACACTTGAAATGGTTAATTCCGTATAAAGAAAATCAAGTGCCTTACGCCCTCAATAAAAATGAACTCCCCGTGAATCCCTTAAATATTACGTTAGCTCGAACGTTTGAAGAACAACTTATTAAAATGTCTGGCAAAATTATGGTGTTCGATTTAGGTGAGGAATATAATAAAATCGGAAAGATGGCGAAGATTGATGAAGGGCATATTGAAATATTAAAAGCGCGTGATGCGAAAATGTATGTAAATATTCAACATGTAAAATCTGTCCATTGTCCGTAAGTTAATTGAAAGGGCTGGCTTTTTCTTTTATATGCAGAAGAAAAGGTCGAGCCTATTTGTTTAGCTTGATCTGAATATGAGGGGAAAAATGAATTGAATATAAATATGTTAGTATGACTGTTGAAGAGGAAATTTTGTACTAAATTATAAAGAATATGTACGAGCTATCTTTTGATGTATTCAATTTATTTTTTTGAGGGAGAACTGCTTAACTAATATATTAAAGGGGTTTTGTTGGTGGAGCAGTTTCCAAATTCGTTATCGATTACATTACTTGGTAGTGCTGGTGGAGCAGCAAAAGCAGTTTTAGCGATTTTAAATCAAGCGATAGTAAATGAAAAAGACCCGATTTATGAAGTGATAAAGAATGTTACATTTTATTTGGTTGATATAAAACAAAAAGATAGGACGTATTATGACGAGTTGTTTCCAAATTTGGAAGATCAATTGTTTTTATCCGAAATAGATCTCCAAGATGTAGTGACATTTAAAAAACATTTAAAAGAAAGTAGTACGAGCGTTGTGATTGATGTTTCAGGGGCAGATACGATCAGAGTATTAAGCTGTTGTAATGAACTTGGAATTTGTTATATTAATTCAGCTTTGGAAAACGAGGCAGTAGATCAGGACGATAGTTTAATCGGCTTTCAGCTTACGGAAAGATATACGAGATTTGAGAAGGAAAAAGATAAATTTAAAAATACAAAAGCAATTATAGGTTCAGGTATGAATCCAGGGGTTGTTCAATGGATGGTTGTTGAACTTATGAAGGAACGCCCGAATGAAAAGCCAAGAGCATGCTATATAGTAGAACATGATACGTCATTTTTGAATGATACAGCACTGATAAAGCCTCATACACTGTATGCTTCATGGGCAGTAGAGCGATTTCTAGATGAAGCGATATGGAGTTATCCGATGTATATGAGTCATCATCGTCCTCTTTACTTTTATGAAGATGTATATGCTTCAGAGTATAAAGTAAAGTTGGGAGAGAAAGAGTTTTACGGTTGTTTGATGCCGCATGAGGAAGTTTTAATTTTAGGGAAAAACTTTAACATGGAAGTAGGGTTTCTTTACCGAATTAACGAGTATACAACAAATATAATTAGACAGAATTTAGATAAGGTAGAAGATCTATGGAATTGGAATCGTAAAGTATTTAATCCAGCCGAAGAAGAGATTGCGGGCGAGGATCTAGTCGGTGTATTACTCGTTTATGAAAATAGCGAGACCTATATGTATAACGTGATGAATAGCAGTCAAGTTTTTCATAAATATAAAACGAATGCGACATACTTCCAAGTAGGATGTGGCATTTATGCTGGCTTGTGTAGTTTACTGTTCGATAACTTTAAACAAGGTGCCTATTATGTAGAGGAATTATTATTAAATACAGAAAGTAAGTACGGAGAATATTTGAATTTATATATGAATGATTTTGTAGTTGGTGGAAATGACTTTACGGATGGACTGCTACATGATCGAGTAAGGTGGATATAAATTGTGATGAAAAGGAAGGGGAAATCTCCTTCCTTTTCCCGTTATAAGGTTACAGATTGCTCTGAAAGTAATTTCATACTTATAATTTAATGAGATAATATGTAGAGTTTTTGTATTGATCATGAGGAGTAGCAAGGAAGTATTGCGATTCAAAGTAGCGGAGAGCTAGGAATGAAAGTGGAGATTTTTTTACTGATAGTATAATGTGCTAGAAGAAAATATTTTTCAGAAAAGTGTTCTTGTTGTGTAAATATAAACATTTGATAAAATGTTTCAAGAAGGGTTTTTTTTATAAAATACTTCGTTTATAATGGAGGAAAATATCGACATGAGATTTGTTATTCATGTAACGGTTCGGTAGTGTTAGAAAAAGAAGGGGTGCACGCGCATCCTTTTTTCTATGCAGATATTATGAAAGAGGTGGTATGATGGAATTAACATTAAATTCGACTGTATGCTTGCACACAATTCAATTTCGAAAAGAGCAAAAGAATTATATTGTAAAAGATACAATTACAGGAGAAAAATATGAAATGCCGCCACTTTGGATTGATGCATTGGCAATGATGCGTGACGGTTTTTTATTAGGGGAAATTGAGGAGAAATTAAAAGAAGAGTATCCGGAAGAAGAAATAAATATGTTAGCATTTACGAGGCAACTGTTAGAGCTAGAGCTTGTCGGAATGGTCGATGGGGAAGAAATAGCTTGTACAAAGAAGAAAGAGAAAGATTATTTAGCTTGGTTACGTCCTCGCGTTGAGCAATTCTTTCTTAGTTTAAATAAAAGAAATAGAAGCAAAGGTCAATGATGATCTTTGCTTTTTTGTATAGTTTGTTTAAAAAATTACAGCGAATGCTCTTGCGAAAGCACCGTCGCTATTTTTAATTTTTAAAGGTGCCGCTGAGAAAAAGAAACGTTTCGCATTAATGGCATCTAAGTTTGTTAAGTTTTCGATTAAATAAATATTATTCCCAAGTAGTATGTGATGAATTGGCGATGTTTCTGTCGTTACCTCGTCAGGAGAAAGGAAATCTAAACCGACAGATTTTACTTTTAATTGAACTAATTCTTCAGCTAATTCTTCGGAAAGATAAAAGGCTTCTTGTTCATACGCTTCTGTATTCCATTTATTAGATAGGTTGGAATGGAAAATGACAATATCACCTTCTTTTATGTCAGCATTGTGTAATACTTCTTTAGGTAGTTTTCGTTCTTGTACATGAGTTACGTCGATAAGAACAGCTTCACCTACAAATTGGTCTAGGGGCAATTGATCAATAGTCGTTGCGCCTGAAATGAAATGAGCAGGAGCATCACAATGTGTACCAACATGAACGACAGAATGAAAATCTGTAACTTGATAACCTGTTTCTTCAACGCTTGTAATGGCTTCTAAATTGATTTTTGGTGTTCCAGGAAATTGAGACATATTTTTTTCAAATGTTTGGGATAGGTCAATTACTTTCACTTTAAATACCTCCAAATATATATTTTGAAATATAAAAAACTCACCTTTCATAATCAAGAAAGATGAGTTTTGCACACAATAGTTACGTTTTATCTTTCAAAATGCAATGCATTTTGCAGGAATTAGCACCTATTCAGTTTGTATAAACTGAGGTTGCTGGGCTTCAAAGGGCCGGTCCCTCTGCCTCTCTTGATAAAGGTATATTCAATTTAAAGTTCGGAATTTTCGTGATAATAAAATTGTAATTCATTTCCTTTTTCTGTGCAACACAAAATAGGTATTCACCCAAATAAAGTTGCTCGCATATTGTAGCTTATGTAAATAGAATGCTGCGAAGGAGTGAGTGCAGTGACAGGAAATGTATTGAATTATTATGCTGGTGGAAATACAGCTAGAGGATTTCATAATTTATATGAAGAGAATTTAAAAGGACTAAACAGATTATTTATTTTAAAGGGTGGACCTGGAACGGGAAAATCTTCTTTAATTAAGGTAATAGGTCGTGAATGGGTTGAAAAGGGATATGATATTGAATTTTTACACTGTTCTTCTGATAATAAATCGGTTGATGGTGTCATTATACCGAAGTTAAAAGTAGGAATTGTTGATGGAACATCACCGCATGTTATTGAGCCAAAAATGCCAGGAGTTGTCGAGGAGTATATTAATTTAGGAATTGCTTGGGATTCAGATAAGTTAAGAAAGCAGAAAGTGGAAATTGAACGATTTGTTTCAGAAGCAAGCAAAGCTTTTCAAGCTGCTTACGCTTGTTTTAACGAGGCATTAGTTATACATGATGAGTGGGAGAAAATATATATTAGTAATATTGATTTTAATAAAGCGAACGAACTAACCGAGCAGCTCATTCGGAAATTATTTACAGATAAAGTTGGGAAACAATCGCTTGTGAAACATCGGTTTTTAGGAGCAGCTACACCGAAAGGAGCAGTTGATTTTGTTCCTAATTTAACAGAAGGATTACCACATCGTTATTTTATAAAAGGACGCCCAGGTTCTGGGAAATCAACAATGCTCAAAAAATTAGCTAAGGCAGCAGAAGAAAAAGGATTTGAAGTTGAAGTATATCATTGTGGGTTTGATCCAAATAGTCTTGATATGGTGATCGTAAGAGAATTAGGGTTTGCGATTTTCGATAGCACCGCACCACATGAATATTTTCCGAGCCGTGAAGGTGATGAAATTATAGATATGTATGCCCTTATTGTAACACCAGGGACGGATGAGAAGTATGCGGAGGAAATTCGTGACGTCTCTATTCAATATAAAGCAAAAATGAATGAGGCGATGTCTTTTTTAGCGAAAGCGAAATCAGTTCGTGATAAATTAGAACGAATTTATATTGCTGCTATGGACTTTTCAAAAGTAGATGCATACAAAGAGGAGATTCAAAAAGAGTTTGAACGAATTGCGGTTAGTGTAACTGAAAAGAACAAGTAAAAAATAACGAATTTTGACAGGCTGTCGGAAATTTTCTGACAGCTATTTTAGTATGTAGTAAACTTAGTAATATATTTGTCGAAATTCCAAGGAAATAATCAAAAAATGGAGAGGGTATGAAATGAGAGAGAAAATTAAGTTGGAGTTAGAACGAATTGAGAAAGAAAATGATGTGAAAATTTTATTCGCTGTGGAGTCAGGGAGTCGTGCATGGGGATTTCCATCAAAAGATAGTGATTATGATGTTAGATTCGTTTATATGCACCCGGTAGAATGGTATTTATCCATTCATGATAAACGAGATGTAATTGAGTATCCGATTAGTGATGATTTAGATATAAGTGGATGGGATATTAAAAAAGCGTTACAACTATTTGCAAAGTCAAATCCAGCTTTACTCGAATGGATTCGATCCCCCATTTTTTATTCGAAAAACTCTAATTTTCCAGAACAGCTTCAGCAAATGAGTGAAAAGAACTTTGATCCGAAAGCAACGATATATCATTACTTACATATGGCTTCAAAAAATTATCGTGAATTTTTGCAAGGTGAGAATGTAAAGTTAAAAAAGTACTTTTATGTATTGCGTCCTATTTTGGCTTGTAAGTGGCTAGAGGAGAAAACAACTTTGCCTCCTGTAGAATTCGATCGATTAATTACAGAATTATCATTGGAGCGTAGCGTATTAGATGAAATTGAACAGTTGTTAATAAAGAAAAAGACAGGTACTGAATTAGATGTTGGATTAAAAATTGATGTGTTGAATCAATTTTTAGAAGAACAAATTCATTACTATCAGCAATATGTAAAAGGAATTGAAAAGGGATTAGGGATCGATATTGAGATTTTAAATACATTGTTTCGAGATATGTTGTTTGCGGGATATGAAAAAGAGCACAAGTAAGTTGAACTGCACCCCAATTGTTAGACACAGTCTAACAATTGGGGTGCAGTTTTTCTATGGCTAAATTTACAGCTGATGAAAAAATACAAATCGTTCTACGTTATTTGAACGGAAATGAAAGTTATCGAGAAATGGGTAAATCGATTGGTATAAGTGACACAATTATTTTGAATTGGGTAAACCAATATAAACAGAATGGTATGGAAGCTTTTCTAAAACGATGTACAAATTACACACAACAATTTAAACTAGACGTACTAAACTTTATGATTGAAAACGGTATGTCCTTATTTGAGACGGCAGCTATCTTTAACATTCCTGCCCCTTCAACGATTTCTGTTTGGAAAAAACAGCTCGAAACACAAGGAATTGATGCCCTTCAATCTAAGAAAAAGGGGCGTCCATCCATGAAAAAAGATTCAAATAAACAAGTAAAACAAGCTTTAGCTGAAGGGTCAGTCGAAGCACTTGAAGCACGTATTCAACAGCTTGAAATGGAAAATGAGTACTTAAAAAAGTTGAATGCCTTAGTTCAAAACAAGGAAAAATCACGAAACAAGACAAGGCACAAGTAGTCTATGAATTAAGGCATAAATATTCGGTGAAGGCACTCGTGGAGCTAGCTGGTATTCCACGGAGTACGTATTATGTTTTAGTAAAGAAAATGAATCGTCCGGATCAAGATGCCGATTTGAAAGCTGAAATTAAAGCAATTTATGAGGAAAATGAAGGTCGTTATGGCTACCGTCGCATTCGTGATGAGTTAACGAATCGTGGCCAAAAAGTGAATCACAAGAAGATTCAGCGCATTATGAAAGAGCTTGGATTAAAGTGTGTTGTGCGTATGAAGAAATATAAATCCTATAAAGGGAAAGTCGGTAAAATTGCACCTAATATTTTAGAGCGTAATTTTTATACAGATGCCCCAAATCAAAAATGGGTAACCGATATCACAGAGTTTAAATTGTTTGGAGAGAAACTGTATGTATCACCTGTATTAGACTTGTATAATGGTGAAATTATTACCTATACAATTGGTTCTAGACCGACATATTCACTTGTTTCAGAGATGTTAGAGAATGCATTAAAACGTTTACCTGAAAACCATCAACTATTAATGCATTCGGATCAAGGATGGCATTATCAAATGAGACAATACGTCCGTACACTTGAATCAAGGGGGATCGTACAGAGTATGTCTCGAAAAGGAAACTGTTACGACAACGCAGTAATAGAGAATTTCTTTGGGATTATGAAGTCGGAGTTCCTCTACATAAAAGAGTTTGAAAGTGTAGATCATTTTAAAATAGAATTAGAAAAATATATAGATTATTATAATATGAAACGGATTAAGGCAAAATTAAAAATGAGCTCGGTACAATACCGGACTCACTTTTATCAAGTTGCCTAATGAAATAACCGTGTCTAACTTTTAGGGGTCACTTCAAGTTTGTGCTCTTTTTATTTTGTAGGAATAAAGAAAACAGATATAGCCGCGAGAAGACCTGCAAATGAGAATAAGTAAAAATTCCATACTAAGTCATATTGCATTGTCATAATAATACCGACAAGAATAGGGCCAGCAATCGCACCAACTCGGCCAAGTCCAAGTCCCCAGCCTAAGGAAGTAGCTCGGATATGGGATGGGAAGTATTGTGTCACATATGCATTTAATATTTGAGTAATACCGACCGATCCAATTCCAGCAAGACCAATTAAAAGATAAATGATTGTAACAGATGGTTTAATTGTTAATAGTCCAATACATACAGCTGCCAGAAGATAGGAGATGCTAATAACAATTTTGGCTCCTATACGATCTGCGATTGCTCCAGCAAATAATGCACCGATAGCGGCGGTAATATTTAGCATAAGTAGAAATGATAAACTAGATCCAAGAGGATATCCTGCCTGTCGCATCATCTGAGGCAACCAAGTATTTAAACCGTATATTAAAAACATCCCCATTATATAAGTGATCCAAAAAAGCAGCGTTGCTTTTATGTATTCTTTTGAGAATAAAGTAAGAAATCCATTTTTCTTTCGTATATTAGATGGGGGTTGATGAGTTTTCTCTTTTGCATGGAATTCAATTTGAAAACGATTAAGAATTTTATCCACTTCTTCTTGGCGGTTACGTGATAACAAAAATTGAATGGATTCAGGTAAATAACGAATAATGAAAGGAATGAGGAGTAGTGGAATCATTCCGATGCCAAACATAATTCTCCATCCGAAGTCTTCTAACATAAACATGGACAAAATAGCGCCTAACACGATACCTAAAGGATAGCCAGTAAACATAAGAGCGTAAATAAAAGATTGTCGCTTTTTTGGTGAATATTCAACAGTAAGTGCGGAAGCTGTTGGAATAACACCCCCTAATCCGATCCCTCCAATAAATCGCCATATCCCAAATAATTCAGGAGAAGGAGCGATAGCAGCTAGGCCCATTGTAATAGAAAAAAGTGCTAAACAGCATATAAGCGTCCATTTTCGACCGATTAGATCTGTAATGGTTCCAACTAGAATAGCGCCAATAAACATTCCAAACAAAGCATAGCTTGCAATTGTACCAGCATGAGCTGGTGATAGTGCCCAGCTGTTGTCTTCCAGTAGCTTAGGCAGGACGGCCCCGTAAATACCTAAATCATAGCCGTCAGCTAGAATGGCTAGCCAACAAATAAAAACAACAAGTTTTGTAATAGAGTTTGAAAAGATAGTTTTTGTAGGTTCTAGATGAGGTGGAGCTGAAGGTTGCATAGTATTCACCCCTTTTAATTTGTAGATGAGTATATTATTTTATTTGGTGTTAATATTTTCCTTCTTGTATCGGGATTTATATGAAAAGGTTTTATAACAAATAAAGAAGTTCAACAGAAATCCTGTTGAACTTCTTTATTTATTTACTCATTATCAACTCGTTTTAACGGTTGATCTGCCGGACCTTCAATAACATCTCCCTCAATTGAAAAGCGTGAACCGTGGCAAGGACAGTCCCAAGTACAATCTCCATTATTCCATTCAACTTCGCAGCCGAGATGTGTACAAGTTGTATCGACAATATGTAATTTTCCATCTTTGTCCTTATAAGCACCTGCTCGTTTCCCGTTAACATGTACGACAGATCCTTCACCAACTTCGAGGTCTTCTGGTTTACGTAATACAGTTTCAATCTTTCCTTCAATTAAATGTTTCGCAACATCAAGGTTTTGGGAGAGGAACGTTTTTATATCTGGATTTGCATGGAAGCGTGATGGTGCATACAGTTCTTTATATGGACTGTCTACTTTTAGAATGGAATCCTTCAGTAAATGAGCGGCAGCAGTTCCAGTTGTCATTCCCCATTTACGATATCCAGTTGCAACAAATATATTTGGATTGCTCTCGTTAATATGTCCAATATAAGGGAGCTTATCTAGCGTAATTAAATCTTGTGCTGACCATCTATAAGGAACTTCATCTATTCCAAACGTTGCTTCCGCAAAAGAATAAAGTGCTTCGTAATGAAGCATCGTGTTTATTCCTTGTCCTGTTTTATGACTTTCCCCGCCAATTAAAATTAATTTTTCCCCATTGTTTGTTGTGTAACGTAAGGAGCGTTTTGGGTCATCAATACTTAAATACATGCCACCTGGATAATCTGTTTTTGCTTTAATAGCAAGAGCATAAGAGCGTTCTGCGTACATTCGCGTAAAGAAAAAGCTATTCGCATCATAAAAAGGAAAATGTGAACAAGAGACAATATATTCACAAGTGATGCGATGTCCGCCTTTTGTAATGACTTGTGGATAATCACCCTTTTCTACATCAATAGCAGTCGTTTGTTCATAAACTTTTCCGCCCAACTCCACAAACTTTTCTAAAAGTGTTTTCAAATAAAGAAGGGGATGGAATTGTGCTTGATTTTTCATGACAAGTGCAGATTGTACTGGAATTGGAATCGATAGAGATTGAACATAGTCACAAGGTATATTTAATTTTTGATAGGCTTCATATTCTTTCGATAAATTTCTTAATCCATTATCAGTAGTTGTATATAAATATGAATCTTCATTTGAGAAATTACAGTCGATTTTATATGTTTGCACAGTTTCATTAATAAATTGTAGAGCATGATTATTTGCTTCATAGTAAAGCCTGGCTTTTTCCAAACCGAAATGATTTATGAATTCATCATAAATTAAATCATGTTGAGCTGTTACCTTTGCTGTTGTATGCCCAGTCGTCCCGTTTAAAATAAGCCCAGAATCAATTAACACAACATCGATGCCTTCTTTTGCAAGTAAATAGGCAGTAGTAATACCTGTAATACCAGCACCGATAACAGCAACTTTTGTCTTTATATTTTCAGATAAAGGGGGAAAAGTTGGGATTTGGGTAGATTCAATCCAATAAGATGATGGGAATTGTGGAAACGTATCGCTTGTCATTAAGGAAACCTCCTGATTTAGAACAATTTTCCTTTTAATATTTCCATATGATATGAAATTCATGTGTGTTGTTTTAGAGGTAGGATATTTTTATCCCACTTTAATGGGTAGTAAGACCCCCACCTCAAAATTCAGCGAGAGTGAAGAAGTTAGGTGGGGGGCAGGCTACCCATTAAAGTCCGATTGGTGAGGGCTAATAATCAGTGGGAGATGAAGCCCCCCACTGATTAAAGTTTCACTTTATTTAAAAGAAAGATAAAATTATTTTAATATAATTATTGGGCGTTATCGGTATGAAGAGATAGGAGTTGTGTAAAGCTAGATTTAGATGAGTATATTTGTTGTTTAAACAGAGAGTTCTTGAATAAGATAGAGTCTATAGCATGGCAAAGTACGTATATGTATAATGAATGAAACCTTATAAAATCTATGTTTTTTCTTTAGTGGAATAAAGTATAATTATAAAAATATAATCAACTTTTATTACTAGGTCATAAAAGTTGTTGACAATGTGGAAATTCTATTGATATGATTCATCATGTGGAAAGGTTGATAGAGAGTAAAAAGATAAATGTTTTTCATTGATAATAAAAGCGAAAAATAAGTGACGATAGAGTGAGTATATTTTCCTTATAATAGATGCTTTTTAATCACCTAGTAAAATCAATCTGGAAGCAAGAATTGATATATGTAAGTTGCGCAAGGCGCGGCATAAGAAAGGAGCAAAAGGATGAAGGAGCTTCATACGTTTGGGTGGTATGCAGCACGTGTATCACCACATTTGCCGAAAAAAGCATTTAAACCAGTGCCTACTCGTTTATTTGGTGGACTGGCTTATTTGCTTGTGGCATTGGCGGGGTTAATATCGATTGGTGTATTTGAATTGAATGTGTGGGCGAATCTAGGAATTGCGATTGTTCTTGGATTATGTTTTGCTTCACTAGGATTTTTAGGGCATGAAATTTTACATGGAACTGTTGTAAGAAAGGCATGGCTTCGTGACTTCTTAGGCGCGATTGCATTTATGCCATTATCAACAGGGCCAAAGCTTTGGAGAAAGTGGCATAATGCAACGCATCATGTTCATACACAACATGAAGAGAATGATCCAGATGCATGGCCTACACTTGAGAAGCTTAAAAAGAGTAAGTTTTTGAGCTGGGTATATCGCATGCCTCTTCATGTACGTTCATTCTTTAGTTTTCTGTCACTAACCATTCAATTTACATTGCATTCGACTCGAATGTTCTTTCATTTTATAAAAGAGTTCAAGTCATCCAATCAAAAATCTGTATGGCTTCAACTTCTTTTGCCTTGGACAGTTTGGATTAGTTTATTGTTTATTATGGGACCTGGAAAATGGTTATTTGCATATGTCATTCCGTTGTTAATTGCTAACTTTATTGTAATGGCATATATCGCAACAAATCACCGCTTAAATCCAATTGTTCCAGTAAATGATCCGTTAGCAAACTGTTTGTCAGTAACAGTGCCGCGCTGGGTAGACGTTTTACATTTCAATTTCTCATATCATACAGAACATCATTTGTTCCCTGCTATGAGCTCTAAATACTACCCGTTAGTAAAAGAGAAAATTAAAGAAATGTGGCCGGAACGCTATCATGAGATGCCGATGACAAAAGCTTTGGCAGCGCTATGGAATACACCACGTGTGTATTATCAAGGAAGTGAATTAGTGGATCCGCATAGAGAGCATTTCTATGGTTCTTTAGGAAATGGACTAGATCCTCATAATATTTCATATCGTGAGGAACATATAGAGGAAGAAGAGAGTATTAAAAAAGTAAATCAGTAAAAATTGATATATGTTGCAGTGAAAAAGCAAGCCATCTCAGGCTTGCTTTTTCTTATAAAGAAACTTCCTTTTTGTTCTTTGTATGGACTTGGACGGAGTTAGTTTCTTTTCTTTGTAGTCGTTTTTCTAAAAGGTTAACAAGGTAAGTGAATAGGAGAACGAGCACGAGATAATATAAACCAACGATTATATATGTATCTAATTGTTGGAAGTTCCCTGCAGCGATTGATAAACCTGACCCCCATAATTCGGACAATCCTACGTAAGCAACAAGTGAAGAATCTTTTAATCCAATAATAAATTGATTTCCTAAAGGAGGAATAGATTGACGAAATGCTTGCGGTAATACAATACGTCGCATTGCTAAAGAATACGGCATCCCTAGAGAGCGAGCAGCTTCCATTTGTCCACGATCGACAGATTGGATAGAGCCGCGAAAAATTTCAGTAATATATGCACCGTTATGGATTGCTAAAGCAATGGCTCCTGCCCAAAAAGGAGTAAAAACAACAACGGATGTAATCCCAAAATAGAGAATGGCGATTTGAACAATTAAAGGTGTACCACGAATAATGGCGATATATACGTGAGCAATACTATTTAAAACTTTATTGTTAGAGATTCGAAAGAAAGCGAATAGTAATCCAATTAGTGAACCGAGTAATAGGGATGTTAGTGTTAATTGTAATGTGACAATAGTAGCTTTTAAGAGTGTGGGATAGGTAGAGATAAAAATTTCAAACATGCGTTTCACCTCATATTGTATAGATTTTAGTAGAGAATGAAATGCCCCACACAAAGTGGGGCATGATTTATGGAAACTTTGAAGGGCTAAATTACTTCGTTTTTTCCTCTTCACCAAGAATATTACGCCCAAACCATTTTTTACTGATCTTTTCATACGTACCATCTTTAATAATTTCATCTAAAGCTTTATTTACTTTCTCGACCATTTCTTTATCATCTTTACGAATAGCAATTCCCATTTCATCAAGGTTTAGTGGTTTTCCAGCTTCTTTTATATTTGATTTACCTTCTTTGATCATTCTTAAACCAACCATTTGATCAGTGATTACCGCATCAATACGTCCAGGCTCTAAGTCCATAAGTGCAGTAATATCGCTATCGTATTCTGTAATTTGATCTGTATATTTTGCAACGAGGTTTTTAAAGGTACTAGCTTTTACAACACCAACTTTCTTACCTTTCAAATCCTCTGGAGAAGAGATAGATGCATTCTTTTTAGTCACAAAAATTTGGGCACCAGAACGATAATAAGGATTTGAGAAATTAACAGCTTTTAAGCGTTCTTCTGTAATTGCCATACTGCCCAGTATTACATCATACTTTTTCGCTTTGAGACCTTGGATTAGCGTTTCCCATGGATTTGTAATAGGGGTTGGTTTCATATTCATTTTTTTCGCAAGTGCTTCACCTAGTTCTACATCAAAACCGACAAGTTTTCCGTCATTTTCTTTATAGTTAAAAGGTTTATATAAGCCACTCATCGCATAACGAAATTCTTTTTCACCATTTGAAGAAGTAGTAGCACTTTCCTTACTACAGGCTCCTAGTATAAAGGATGTGCATAATGTAATACTCGCAACAATGGTTAATAGTTTTCTTTTCATAAAACCCCTCCTATATATTAATCATACGGATGGTTTTAAGTATGTTATTGAAATATTTTATTTAGATGATTAGTTGTGCACCGTATGAATGTATTTCTTTTCGTTTGAAACAGAAGTTATATTATAAAACGTTACGTAAAAATTGTTTCGTTCGTTCATGTGATGGAGCTGAAAAGAATTGTGCTGGCGGAGCATCTTCTACAATTTTTCCATCATCCATAAAAATGACGCGATCAGCTACATCTCTTGCGAAATTCATTTCATGAGTAACAATAACCATGGTCATTCCTTCTTCAGCAAGTTCTTTCATAACTTGCAATACTTCTCCAACAAGTTCAGGGTCTAAAGCTGAGGTAGGTTCATCAAATAGCATAATTTTAGGATTCATAGCAAGAGCTCGTGCAATAGCAATACGCTGTTTTTGACCACCTGATAGGAGATGGGGCGTTACATCTGCTTTATCTTGTAGGCCGACTTTTTGCAGAAGCTGATTTCCGATTTCTTTTGCATTTGCTGCTTCTAATTTTTTTACATGAATAGGTGCTTCTATGATGTTTTCTAGTGAGGTCATATGAGGAAAGAGGTTAAAGTGCTGAAAAACCATACCGACATTTTCGCGGACTTTGTTTAAATTGGAGTGCTTGGGATCGATTTGTTCACCTTGTAAGTGAATTTCACCTTCATCGTACATTTCTAAAAAGTTAAGACAGCGAAGTAATGTACTTTTACCGGAACCACTGGCACCAATTAAAACGACAACTTCTTTTTCTTGTACTTCTAAATCAATTCCTTTTAAAACTTCAAGTGAGCCAAATGATTTTACTAGATTTCGAACCTGAATCATACAAAACCCCCAGTCAAAAATAAATTTTACAAATGTTGCCCCTTATTTCTGTTATTAGTCACAAATTGTCAGAATCCTTTATTTTTTTTAGTGGATTTGATATTCAAGGAAATAATAATTTTTTAAATCCCTATATCCTTCTATAATGAAAATATGGATAATAATATATAGGTAGTACTTATATTACTTATAAAAAGGGGGAAAGAAGAGATGGAAAAAGAAAGGAAGTCATTTTCCTTTGGCTTACGTACACAACTTATGCTATTCACTACAGTTTTAGCTTTAATTACATATTCAACAAGTATATTTTTTATTTATGTGATATATGATTATTTTCAAAGTTATGTAAGTCAAACTGCATATAATATTATCGTTATGTTATTAGGGGTAGTATGGTCTGGAATTTTAGCATATGGAGCAGCGGTATTTTTAATTAAACCGCTTCGAAAGTTAGAGGAGGCGGCGAGAAAAGCAGCTGAAGGAGATATTCGTGAAGATGTTCCATTACCAAAGACTGATGATGAAATTAAATCTTTAAGTGTTGCATTTAATATGATGCTAGGGAACTTAAGGGGCATGGTAAAAAATATTGATACAACATTTTCGTATACAAATAATCAAGTACAGCAAATTAGAAAACAAACAGGCGAAGCAACGAAACAAGCACAAGGTGTTTCTGAAACACTTGCAGAGATTTCTTCTGGAGCTGAGCAATCAGCGGCGTCCATTCAGGCAATTGTTTCTGCTGTTGATACCACAACTTCTATTGCAAGTGAAGTAGAAGAGAAAGCGAAACAATCTGATGAGTTGTCTTCAGAAATGGTTCAAGCTTTGGGGCATAGTACTCGTGTCTTTACGTCTTTAATTCATGGTATTCAAACATTGGCGAAAGAAAATGAAGATTCAATGCAAAATGTACAGAAGTTAGAGGAAAGAATGAAACAAGTAGAACACATTGTATCTGTTGTGAGTGAGATTGCTAGCCAAACGAATTTATTAGCACTTAATGCTTCTATTGAGGCTGCTCGTGCTGGAGAGCATGGACGGGGCTTTGCCGTTGTAGCTGAAGAAGTACGTAAACTTGCAGATGAAAGTGACCATTCTGCAAGAAATATATCGCAGTTATTACGAAATATGCAAGAGGAAGTGCAACAAGTTGCAACGAAAATGACAGAACAAGTGAAAATAGCTAAAGAAGAGGCGAAACGTGGGGAAGCTACCGAATTAATTTTAAAAGAAATGTCATCAAGTGTTATGGAAGTAGCGGATGCAACGAAGCAAATTAGTAGCTATATGAATGAACAAGTGAGTCACATTCATCAAACAGGTGCACAGACGAAGGCTGTAGCAGCAATTGCTGAGGAAACATCAGCTGGTTCACAAGAAGTGGCGCGTGTGACGTTGCAACAATCTAAAAATATGGTAGTAATTGATCAATTATTAAAGGATTTAGAGCAACAAGCAGAGAACTTGAAACAAACAATTGAACGATTTTCAATGTAAAAGAGAAGAACAGAATACTGTTCTTCTCTTTTTTAGCTAGATTTAATATCTATAGTTAAAAGATATAAACTATGAACGTTTCCGCAACATTCTTTTCTGTCCCTTTCGGATGAAAATTATAGCGAGCTATAATATTAAAAGGGGTGTCTTTTATGAAAAAAGAAAAAAGACAACGATTAATTAAACAATTTGTAAAAGAGTATGAAATAGAGAAACAAGAAAGATTAGTAGAATTGTTAGCAAAAAAGGATGTATTAGTAACACAAGCTACGGTTTCTCGAGATATTCGTGAGTTAAACTTAACGAAGGTACCTTCTCAAGAAGGATTGATGATATATAAAATTTTCTCAGAAGAGCATTTACAAACTGATATAAAGTTAAAGAAAAAATTACGAGAGGTTGTTGTGAAAATCGATTGTGTAGATCAATTAATGGTTATTAAAACATTACCTGGAAATGCACATGTTATTGGTGTTTTGTTTGATGAGTTAGATTGGAAAGAAAAAATAGGATGTATATGTGGAAATGATACATGCCTTATAATTTCTCAGTCGAAATCAGATAGGGAGGTTTTAGAAGAAAGATTAAATTTAATTCTTTAGATGCAAAATCCTGTTTTTAATTTTTATTAAAAACAGGATTTTTGTGTAAATACGGAAGTTAAATATTCAACATATATGCGTAATATATGTATTTTTTATTAAAAAATCAGGATGGATTATTATAAAAATACAAATTAATATGATTTTAAAAAAATAACTTGTTTAATATTTCACAATGATAATGTGGATGATTTCACAAAGATGAAAGCGTGTAGCATTTATTATGTACTTGTAAGACATCAAACATATTTAAAAGGAGGTACAACAAATGAAGCATCCGATACATGTTACTTCAGAAATTGGGGAGTTACAAACGGTTTTATTAAAACGACCTGGTAAAGAAGTGGAAAACTTAACACCAGATTATTTGCAGCAATTATTATTTGACGATATTCCATACTTACCAATTATTCAAAAAGAGCATGATTATTTTGCACAAACGTTACGCAATCGGGGTGTTGAAGTTCTTTATTTAGAAAAACTAGCCGCTGAGGCGTTAGTAGATAAAAAACTTCGAGAAGAATTTGTTGATCGTATTTTAAAAGAAGGACAGGCCGACGTAAATGTTGCACATCAAACTTTAAAAGAATATTTACTTTCCTTTTCAAATGAAGAATTAATTCAAAAAATTATGGGTGGTGTACGGAAAAATGAAATTGAAACAAGTAAGAAGACACATTTATATGAATTAATGGAAGATCACTATCCGTTTTACTTAGATCCAATGCCTAATTTATATTTTACTCGTGATCCAGCAGCTAGTGTGGGCGATGGCTTAACGATAAATAAGATGAGAGAACCAGCGCGTAGACGTGAATCATTATTCATGGAGTACATCATTAAATATCATCCAAGATTTGTAAAACATAATGTACCAATCTGGTTAGATCGTGATTATAAATTTCCAATTGAAGGTGGCGACGAGCTAATTTTAAATGAAGAAACAATTGCGATTGGAGTATCTGCTCGTACTTCAGCTAAAGCAATTGAACGTTTAGCCAAAAATCTCTTTAGTCGACAAAATAAAATTAAGAAAGTGTTAGCAATAGAAATTCCAAAATGCCGGGCATTTATGCATTTAGATACAGTATTTACAATGGTTGATTATGACAAGTTTACAATTCATCCAGCTATTCAAGGGCCAAAAGGGAATATGAATATTTATATTTTAGAAAAAGGACCAGATGAGGAAACCCTCAAAATTACACATCGTACTTCTTTAATGGAAACATTAAAAGAAGTATTAGGCTTAAGTGAATTAGTTCTTATTCCATGTGGAGGAGGAGATGTAATTGCTTCTGCTCGTGAACAATGGAATGATGGCTCGAATACATTAGCAATCGCGCCAGGTGTAGTTGTTACATATGATCGCAACTATGTATCTAATACGTTATTACGGGAACACGGTATAGAAGTGATTGAGGTGCTAAGTTCGGAATTATCTCGTGGTCGTGGGGGTCCACGTTGCATGAGTATGCCAATTGTTCGTAAAGATATTTAGTATAAATAACGGAGAAAGTAGGGATGAAGTATGTTAATGACTAGACCAAATTTAAAAGGAAGAAGCTTTCTAGCAGAAAAAGATTTTACACAAGAAGAATTGTTATATTTTCTAGATTTGGCAGCAGAATTAAAAGAGAAAAAGAAAAATGGTATCCCGCATCATTATTTAGAAGGTAAAAATGTGGCACTCTTATTTGAAAAAACTTCCACTCGTACGCGTTGTGCATTTACAGTAGCATGTACAGATTTAGGAGCGAATCCTGAATATTTAGGGAAAGGTGATATTCAGCTTGGGAAAAAAGAATCTGTAGAGGATACAGCAAAAGTATTAGGGCGTATGTTTGACGGAATTGAGTTTCGTGGATTTAATCATGAAACTGTAGAATCTTTAGCACAAAATTCTGGTGTGCCGGTTTGGAATGGATTAACAGATATGTGGCATCCAACACAAACACTAGCAGATTTATTAACAATTAGAGAACATGTAGGGAAATTGAAAAATGTGAAGCTCGTTTACGTTGGAGATGGACGAAATAATGTTGCTAATAGCTTACTAGTTGGTGGCGCAATCGTTGGAATGGATGTACGTATTTGTACACCGGAAACTTTATGGCCTGCACAAGAAGTAATAGATTTAGCAAAAAAATATAATGAACAGGTAATGATAACAAGTAATGTGGAAGAAGCTGTTGCGAATGCAGATGTAATTTATACAGATGTATGGGTGTCTATGGGGGAAGAAGAAAAATTTGCTGAACGTGTCGAGTTATTGAAACCTTATCAAGTAAATATGAAAATGATTAAAGAAACAGGGAATGAAAACGTGATTTTCTTACATTGTTTACCTGCATTTCATGATGTCGAAACAATGTATGGCGAAGAAGTTTATGAGAAATATGGGTTGAAAGAAATGGAGGTAACTGACGAAGTATTCCGCAGTAAACATTCAAAAGTATTTGATCAAGCTGAAAATAGAATGCATACAATTAAAGCGGTTATGGCAGCTACTTTAGGAAACATGGAGTAAAGAAGAAAGGGAGTCTTCCTTTCTTCTTTCTCCTCCTTTAGACACTATCATTCACTATTGCTTTTGTATTGTTATTGCAATTAAAGAGAGGTGAGTGGAATGGGTGAAGATAAGAAACTAGGGTTGTTTACATTAACGGCTCTTGTAGTGGGGTCTATGATTGGCGGTGGAGCCTTTAATTTAGCGAGTGATATGGCAAAAGGTGCTGGAGCTGGAGCCATTATTATTGGCTGGGTTATAACAGGAATTGGGATGATTGCACTTGGATTATCTTTTCAAAATCTAACTGTAAAACGGCCAGATTTAGATGGTGGTATTTTTAGCTATGCAAAAGCAGGTTTTGGTAATTTTATGGGGTTTAATAGTGCGTGGGGATACTGGCTATCTGCTTGGCTTGGGAATGTAGCTTACGGCACATTATTGTTTTCTTCATTAGGGTATTTCTTCCCGATCTTTGAAGGCGGGCAAAATGTAGCGTCCATTGTTGGTGCGAGCGTATTATTATGGTGTGTTCACATGTTAATTTTACGTGGAGTTCAATCAGCAGCACTTGTGAATTTAGTAACTACAATCGCAAAATTAGTGCCTGTATTTGTATTTATTGTCATAGGAATCTTCACGTTTCATATTGATATGTTTTTAGATGGATTTTGGGGGCAAACTGGTTCTTTTTCATGGGGAGCAGTTGGCAGCCAAGTTAAAAGTACAATGCTTGTAACTTTATGGGTATTTATTGGGGTAGAAGGTGCTGTTGTTTTATCCAGTCGGGCAAAAAATAGAAGTGATGTAGGGAAAGCAACGGTTATTGGCTTAATTGGTACACTCATCATTTACATTTTAATCACATTATTGTCTCTTGGACTTATGCAGCAAGCAGATATTGCTGGTTTGAAAAATCCGGCTATGGCTTATTTATTTGAAAGTGTTGTTGGAAAATGGGGTGCTATCTTTATTAATTTAGGTTTAGTCATCTCTGTATTAGGTGCTTGGTTAGGTTGGACTTTGCTCGCTTCTGAAATTCCATATTTAGCGGCTAAAGATGGAGTATTTCCAAAATGGTTCGCAAAAGAAAATAAAAATAAAGCTCCAGTAAATTCATTATGGATCACAAATGGTTTAATTCAAATGTTCTTGTTAACATTCGTCGTTTCTGATCAGGCGTATAACTTTGCATTCTCTTTAGCATCTTCAGCTATTTTAATTCCATATGCTTTTTCAGCATTTTATCAACTGAAGCATAGCTTAAAGTCTGAGGAAGTAGATCGAAATAAAAATATAGTAATTGGCTTGATAGCAAGTATTTATGGCGTTTGGTTAGTTTATGCAGCTGGTTTAGAGTATCTATTATTAACAATGACTTTATATGCGCCAGGTATTTTTATTTTTTACAATGTTCAAAAGCAAAAGAGTTCGAAGCGAATATTTACTCGAGTGGAATTAGCGTCATCCGTAGCAATTGGTGCTTTAGCATTTTTTGCGATTTATGGATTAATTACAGGCAGCATTACTTTATAAAGCTCTGTGAAAACGAAATAAACTGGAGGGCTGAAATATGGCACGAAGAAAAATTGTAGTTGCACTAGGGGGAAATGCGATACAGTCTGGAAAAGCTACTGCGGGAGCGCAGCAAGAAGCGTTGGAAAAAACGGCGGAACAACTTGTAAAAATAATGGAAAATGATGTAGATATAGTAATTGCACATGGAAATGGCCCACAAGTGGGGAATATTTTATTGCAGCAAAAAGCTGCAGAAACGGAAAAGACACCTGCAATGCCATTAGATACTTGTGGGGCAATGAGCCAAGGAATGATTGGATATTGGATGGAAAATGCGATTGAAAAGGCATTGAAAAAACGGAATATAAAAAAAGATGTAGCAACGGTTATAACACGCGTTGTTGTGGATAAAAAAGATGAGGCATTTAAAAATCCAACTAAACCAATTGGTCCTTTTTATACAGAAGAAGAGGCCAGAAGATTAATGGAAGAAACAAAAGCAGTGTTTAAAGAAGATGCGGGTAGAGGGTGGAGACGTGTTGTTCCATCACCGAAGCCTGTAAGTATTCATGAACATAAAGTGATTAATTCTTTGGTGGAAGATGGAAATATAGTGATAGCTGTTGGTGGTGGTGGAATTCCAGTAATTGATTCTGAAGAAGGACTAAAAGGAACTGAAGCGGTTATCGATAAAGATTTCGCTGCGCAGAAATTAGCAGAATTAGTAGATGCCGATACGCTCGTTATTTTAACTGCAGTTGATCATGTGTATGTAAATTATAATCAACCGAATCAAAAAAAATTAGAGCATGTCACAGTGAATCAATTAGAAGAATACATTGAGGAACAGCAATTTGCTGCGGGAAGTATGCTTCCAAAAATTGAAGCTGCTATCAATTTTGTTAATACAAATCCAGAACGAAAAACAATTATTACGTCTTTAGAAAAAGTATATGAAGCATTAGAAGAAAAAGCTGGTACTATTATTTCAAAACAGAATGTATGCATGTATGTTTAAGTAATTATGTACGCTACTTATTAGTAAAAAGAATGAAGTTAGTAACTTCATTCTTTTTATTTATTAATATTTTTTGTGCTCATTGTTCATAAAGTTTTCATGATGCAATCCAAATATATAAGTTAATTATGATAAAATTCAACTTGAATACGCTTTCTTGATTTTTCGATCCAACATACAGCAAGAGAGAGGGAATTTTATGAATAGACGCAACGTAGTTAAAGACTTAAAGCAGTTTGAATTATTTGCTCATTTAACAGAAAAGAAATTGAAAGGTTTGACGGAGTTTGTCTATTGGCGAACTTATAAAAAGGGTCAATTTTTATTTTTAGAAGGGGATTCAAGAGAAAGAATTTACTTCATGTTAGATGGATTTGTAAAGTTAGAGCGGGTAAATCAAAGTGGGAATTTATTATATGATGACTATGTAAAGAGGTATTCTATTTTTCCTTATGGTGGTATGTTTACAGACAGAGGATATAACTATACGGCAGAAGCGATGACAGATGTAGAGGTCTATTATATTCCGACAGTAATTTTTGAAGATATGGTGAAATCTAGTAGGACACAATTAATGTATGTTGTTCAGCAATTATCATCGATATTAAAGCTAAACGAAAATCGAGTACAAAATATTACAATTCCTAATGCACAAGATCGGGTCATTCAAACATTAAATTATTTAATGCAGGATTTAGGAGAACAGAGTGGCGAAACGATTGTAATTTCCTGCCCACTTACAACAATTGAAATATCGAAAATATCTGGTACGTCTCGAGAGACGGTTAGTAGCGTATTAAAACAATTAAAAAATGATAGTATTGTTACAATTCTAGATAAAAAAATTACAATACATAATCCAACATATTTTGAGGAAATCTCTATGTGAAAATTGTAGATTGATTTTTTAATTCATATTGTATATTAATAAGGTTCTTTATATATTTATAAGGAACTTTTTTACGTTATCCTCTATAAAAAGATTGTATAGTATAGTAATAATGGCTAAAATCGATAATAAAAACAAAGTGAAGGGGAGAAGGAATGATTCGCATTGAGTATGATCGATTAGTAGCTATTTTTTACAGTATAGGGGTTTTATTATTATTAAAAATTCCAAATGATAATGAATTAATAGGGGAAAAGCTATTTAATCTCTATAAGGTTCCGATACATACGGATATTTATATGAATTACAAAGTTTCAAATATATTGATTGTTTCTTTCTTACTACATGTAATTGCATTTATATTATTTTTAAAATGGCTAGGAAAAAAGGAGCCTAGTACATTTAGAAAAATGAATAAGATAAAAGTAGTAGGTATTAGTATTTTGATTTTAATGATGCCGTTTATTTTAAATAACATCCTCCAGACATTGAATAAAACATGGTACTACGCAGGAAAAACAGGCTTAGAAGCAATAGAATATAAAAAAGATGATAGCCAGTGTAGAATGGAGAAAAATGGAGAGGATATCGAACGAAAGTGCATTGTTACTTTAAAAAATTATCGTAATCATTCACAAGCATTAAAAGTTGTTTTATATGAGGATTCAAAAAGTTATCCAGTACCAAATCCAATCTATTTACAAAAATATGAGACAAAGCAAGTCGAATTTCAAATTCCTGTTGTTTATAGTAGCGGTATTGAAAAAGATGAAGTTCCAAATATTAAAATACATTCATTGCATGAAAATGATACGAAATAAAATTAATCTGTAAGTAAAAGTTTATGAGTAGGAGCAATAATTTGAAACGATATAGAAAATCACCTTGAATCATCCGACATGCTACGAGGCAATAGCATATTGGATGATTTTTTATTTTATCCCCTTTTTACGTATGAAAAGGTGGGATACAAAAGAGAAAAATTTTCGTAACTATGATGTAAGCTTCTTAACCGAAATGGTATACGACGTTCACGTGCGTGGACAAGAGCCGTTGAGGAATGAGATTTGCCTTTGTGAGAAATAAATAAAGCATAAGAATAAAGAAACTACATAGAGTTCAATGAAAACAGTTGCAAACTATTCATATTTTGTTATGATAGTGTTACGAAAACGTTTGCATAAAATTATGATGAGATGCAAAAGGAGAGAATGACTATGAATAAGACATGGTGGAAAGAAGCGGTTGCTTATCAAATTTATCCACGTAGCTTTATGGATTCAAATGGCGATGGTATTGGAGATTTACAAGGTATTATTGCGAAACTGGATTATTTAAAAGATTTAGGAATAGATGTAATTTGGATTTGTCCAATGTATAAGTCACCTAATGATGATAATGGTTATGACATTAGTGATTATCAAGATATTATGGATGAGTTTGGTACGATGGAAGACTTTGATGCTTTACTAGATGAAGTTCATAAACGTGATATGAAGCTTATTATTGATTTAGTTATTAATCATACAAGTGATGAACATCCATGGTTTATTGAGTCTCGTTCATCTAAAGACAATCCGAAGCGTGATTGGTATATTTGGCATGATGGTAAAGATGGTGCGGAACCAAACAACTGGGAAAGTATTTTTAATGGTTCGGCATGGGAATATGATGAAGTAACAGGACAATATTATTTACACTTATTCTCGCGTAAACAACCAGATTTAAACTGGGAGAATAAAGAAGTTCGAGAAGTGCTATACGATACAGTTAATTGGTGGCTTGATAAAGGAATTGATGGTTTCCGAGTAGATGCAATCAGCCATATTAAAAAAGAAGACGGCTTTAAAGATATGCCAAATCCAAAAGGACTAAAGTATGTTCCATCTTTTGATAAACATATGAATGTGGATGGTATTCAACCGTTATTAGAAGAATTAAAAGAAAATACGTTTTCTAAGTACGATATTATGACTGTTGGTGAAGCGAATGGCGTTAAGATTGAAGATGCTGAGCTTTGGGTTGGAGAAGAGCAAGGTAAGTTCAATATGGTATTCCAATTCGAACATTTAAGTTTATGGGATGCAGAAAAGAAGAAAGATCTTGATGTTGTAGGGCTGAAAAAGGTATTAACGAAATGGCAAAAAGGGTTAGAAAATAAAGGATGGAATGCTTTATATATTGAGAATCACGATAAGCCGCGTATCGTTTCAACTTGGGGAGATGATAAACAATATTGGCGTGAAAGTGCAACGGCTCTAGGCGCAATGTACTTCTTTATGCATGGTACACCGTTTATTTATCAAGGGCAAGAAATTGGGATGACAAATGTCCAATTACCAAAAGTTGAAGATTACGATGATGTTGCAACTAAAAATTTATATCGTGAGAAAATTGCAGAGGGCGTATCCCATCAAGATATGATGGAAATTATATGGGCTTCTTGCCGCGATAATTCACGTACACCTATGCAGTGGAACGATGAGATGAATGCTGGCTTCACAACAGGTGCACCTTGGTTTAGTATAAATCAAAACTACAAAGAGATTAATGTTGAAAAGCAGAAAAATGAAGAAAACTCTATTTTCAATTTCTATAAGAAAATGATTGCCTTGAAAAAAGAGCACGATGTACTGAATTACGGTACGTACGATTTACTTTTAGAAGATGATCCGCAAATTTATGCATATACTCGTACATTAAACGATGAAAAAATCGTTGTAATTAGTAATATCTCAAAAGAGGAAGCTGTATATAATGAGGGTTTATTTGCACTAGAACGCAAACGTTTGCTTTTAAATAACTACGAAGTTGCGGAACATGAACCAGTAACTACAATCACGTTAAAGCCTTATGAAACAAGGGTTTATCGCATTTCATAATAAAAAAGGATGCTCCTAGAGCATCTTTTTTTATGAAAAAAAATAAATTTCTATTGCAAAGTGAAAACGCTTTTATTAAAATAGATTTATGAAAACGGTTGCGTAAAGGATAAAAACAAATTAAAATGAGGAATCGTTTTCATAAAGGGAACAGAAATTATAATTTAAATCATTATGTTGTTATAAATAAAGGGGAGGAAGAACAGATGAAAATTACGTCTTTTGATTTTTGGCAAAAGTTCGGGAAAGCGTTATTAGTTGTTGTAGCTGTAATGCCAGCAGCTGGTTTAATGATTTCTATCGGTAAGTTAATTGGAATGTCTGCTGGGGATATTAACGCAGTTCATACAATCGCTCGCGTAATGGAAGACATCGGTTGGGCAATTATTACTAATCTACACATCTTATTCGCAGTAGCAATTGGGGGATCTTGGGCGAAAGATCGCGCAGGTGGTGCATTTGCAGCGCTATTAGCATTCGTCTTAACAAACAGAATTACAGGAGCTATATTTGGCGTAAACGCTGAAATGTTAGCGGATTCAAAAGCGAAAGTTTCTTCAGTATTAGCAGGGGACTTAATTGTAAAAGATTACTTTACTTCTGTACTTGGTGCACCAGCATTAAACATGGGGGTTTTCGTAGGGATTATCACAGGTTTCTTAGGAGCTACTTTATATAACAAATATTATAACTATAACAAACTGCCACAAGCATTAGCATTCTTTAACGGAAAACGATTCGTACCATTTGTTGTAATTGTTTGGTCTACAGTAACTGCAATTGTATTATCACTTTTATGGCCATTCATCCAAAGTGGATTAAATGAATTTGGTCGCTGGATTGCAGCTTCAAAAGATAGTGCACCAATTGTTGCACCATTTGTATATGGAACGTTAGAACGTTTACTATTACCATTCGGTTTACACCATATGTTAACAATTCCGATGAACTATACTGAGCTAGGTGGAACATATACGATGTTAACTGGTTCGAAAATTGGACAAGTTGTAGCAGGACAAGATCCTTTATGGCTTGCATGGATTACAGATTTAAATAACTTATTAGCAAATGGAGATACAAAAGCATATAACGATCTATTAAATAATGTTGTACCAGCTCGTTTCAAAGCTGGACAAGTTATCGGTTCAACAGCAGCATTAATGGGTATTGCTTTCGCGATGTTCCGTAATGTTGATAAAGAAAAACGTGCAAAATATAAACCAATGTTCTTATCAGCAGCATTAGCAGTATTCTTAACAGGTGTAACAGAACCAATTGAATTCATGTTCATGTTTATTGCTCCAGTATTATATGTTGTATATGCAATTACAACAGGACTTGCATTCGCATTAGCAGATTTAATTAACTTACGTGTTCACGCATTCGGATTCATTGAGTTAATTACTCGTACACCGATGATGGTTAATGCAGGATTAACTAGAGATTTAATCAATTTCGTTATCGTTTCATTAGTATTCTTCGGTCTGAACTTTACATTATTCAATTTCTTAATTAAAAAGTTCAACTTACCAACACCAGGACGTGCAGGTAACTATATTGATAATGAAGATGAGTCATCAGAGGGAACAGGAAATGTACAAGATGGTTCATTAGCAACAAAAGTTATTGATTTATTAGGTGGAAAAGAAAATATTGCTGACGTAGATGCTTGTATGACTCGTTTACGTGTAACAGTAAAAGATTTAGATGTTGTTGCACCAGAAGCGCAATGGAAACAAAATGGTGCTTTAGGACTGATCGTAAAAGATAAAGGTGTACAAGCGGTATATGGCCCGAAAGCTGACGTATTAAAGTCAGACATTCAAGATATGTTAGGTGCGTAATAATATGAAATTGCTAACTTTAAACTGTCACTCTTGGCAAGAAGAAAATCAAATAGAAAAGATAAAATATCTTGCTAAAGTCATTCAAGAAGAAGAGTACGATGTTATCGCATTGCAAGAAGTAAGTCAGTCGATAGGAGCTAAAAATGTATGCGGTAACAAGAAAGAAGATAATTTTGGACTTTTACTATTAGAAGAGTTAAAAGCGTTACATGTAAAAGATTACAATATTACTTGGGATTTCTCTCATATTGGTTATGATGTGTATGAAGAAGGATTAGCGATTATAACGAAGCATAATGTTGTAAAAGAAGATACGTTCTTTATTTCAGAAAATAAGGATACAACGTATTGGAAAACACGCAAAATTGTAAGTGCAACAATTGCTTACAATGGTAAGAACATCACGTTTTACTCTTGCCACCTCGGTTGGTGGAATGATGAAGAAGAATCATTTAAAGATCAAGTGAATCGTTTGATGGAGCGTGTAGATAGCAATGAACTTTCCTTCTTAATGGGTGATTTTAATAATAACGCTCGTTTGCAAGGAGAGGGTTATGAATATATGATGCAAGAAGGTTTGTACGACACATATGAATTAGCAATAGAGAAGGATGAGGGAACAACTGTCCAAGGTGAGATTGCTGGTTGGGATGAAAATAAACATAATTTACGAATCGATCTAATATTGTGTAACCGAAGTGAAAAAGTTCGTTCTTCAAAAGTCGTTTTTAATGGTACAAACCGAAATGTAATTTCAGATCATTTCGGTGTAGAAGTACAAGTAGATATATAATAGAAGAAATCCTCACAGATGATGAAAAGCTGTGAGGATTTTTTTGAGGAATACAAGTATTTCCAAGAGAAAATACTTGTATTTTTTATGACATTTCCTATATATTTGTTATTATTGAATGTAAAACCGATTTGGTCATTTTGTATTCATACTTTGACTTACTTCGTTATATAATGTAGTAAGTCAAAGTTAATGGGAAAAAATAGTTCGTTTTTGGTTAATCCACGATGTAGAAAGTGATATAATTGCAAAATGTATGTATCATTTTCTAAAGAAGGAAAAATATATAATTAGGTGATAACTTCTATGAAACAAATTTGGCGTATTTATAAGACAGATTTACGGAATGTAGCCAAACATTGGGCTGCAATTGTTATTGTTGTAGGGTTAATGATTTTACCATCGTTATATGCATGGTTTAACATTAAAGCTTCTTGGGATCCGTATGGAAATACAAAAGAGGTTCCCATTGCAGTTTCTAACCAAGATGCAGGCTCTAATTTAAGAGGGAAAGATATTAATATCGGGGACGAGATTGTAGATTCCCTTAAGAAAAACAAAAATCTTGGCTGGAAATTTGTAGATGAAAAACAAGCAATTTACGGAGTTGAACGTGGGGATTACTATGCAAGCATTACAATCCCAAAAGACTTCTCTGAAAAGATTGCAACTGTTCTGGATGAAAATCCACAGAAACCAGAACTTGATTACTATGTAAATGAAAAGGTAAACGCGATTGCACCGAAAATTACAGCAAAAGGTGCATCAGGTATTACAGAAGAAATTAGTAAAAACTTTGTTAAAACAGCGAACGGTGAGATTTTTAAAATCTTCAATGACCTTGGAATCGATTTAGAAACAAACTTACCAAGTATTGAGAAAGTAAAAGATCTTGTATTTAAGTTAGAAGCGCAGTTCCCAGAAATGAATACACTGATGGATAAGGCGTTAGATGATGCGACTCGAGCAGAGGATGTTGTGAAAGTAGCGCAGAAAGAATTGCCGGTTGTGGAAAGTGTTATTAATGATGGTCAAGAAGCGTTAGGGAATTTAGATAAATTCTTTGCAAGACAAGATCAAACATTGAAAAATGCTCCAGGGACGATAAGAAATGATTTAGTAGCAGCAAAAGGTGTTATGGATAGTGCAGCTGCATTTACTGATTTTCTAATGAATCCAGGTGTAGAATTAAATATTCCTGACTTGTCTGGAATGAATGGATTACCTGAATTCCCAGCGAGACCGGATCTTTCTAAGTTGAATAGTGATGGTTATAAGAGTATAGCGCAAAGTATTAATCAAACAGTAAATAATGTTTTAAGTTCATCACGTGCAGGAACAGCTTATGGGAAAAGTGTTTTAAATGGCTTACAAAATGGCCAATTTGACCCTGAACAAGCAAAGAAAGATTTAAATTCGGTATCAGATAAATTGCAGACTGGTACAGATGGTATTTCATATCTTATTAATTTCTTTACTGAACTTCAGGACTCAGCGACGACTGATTTTGGTCAAAGCTTTTTCAAAGGGCGAGTGGGTCACTTAACTAATGTTAAAAAAGGTATGGAAAATGCAAACAATGGTATTAAAGATATTGTAAATGTTATCGGTACAGGACAAGAAGTAAAGAAAGATGTAACAGATGTAGCGAATCAAAAATTAGATGCAGCAAATGGATTAATTGATCAAGCAGAAAAAGATTACAATGAAACATTTGTAGCAGATTATAAAAAAGCAGTTAGCACAGTAGATCAAGCTAAAGTTGATGCAAATGCAGCATATGACAATGCAAAAGCAGATTACGATAAGGCAAAAAATGGCCTTGAAGGTGCAAAAGCAGATTTACAAAAAGCAAAAGAAGATGTACAAAACAGAGGTATTAACGGTTTAGATTCAACGAAAGTAGCTTTAAATAGTTTAAATGGTCAGTTCCAATCTGGAATCGGTTTAATCGATGATATGATCCCTGTTCTAGAAAGCACAAATAAGGTTTTAGCAGATGTAAATAGTGATAAAAATCTTAATAATGGAATTGCAAAATTAAATAAAGCGAAAAGTAGTCTGCAAAAAGGTGTAGATGCAACGAATAAGGGAATTACACTTCTTAACAATGGACAGAAACCTACAAAAGATGTAATTGAAAGTATTAACAACGCAGCGAAGGGCGGATCAGCTCAGTTAACAGATGTATTATCGACGTATGATTCAGAAATTGTACCTAATTTCAATACAGCAATTGCTCGTACGAAAGAGATGTCTAAAAACACATCTCAAATTTTAAAAGAAGCAGACAAAAAGCTTCCGGATGTTAAAAAATTACTAGAAGATTCATCAAAAGGCTTAGTAGATGGTAAAAAGAAATTAGCAGATATTAAAGCTGAAATGCCAGCTACTGAGAAAAAGATTAAAGAATTGGCAGATAAAATTCGTGATTTTGAATCTGAAGAGGATTTAAAAGATATCATACGCTTATTGAAAAACGATGTTGAGAAGCAAAGTGATTATTTTGCGAATCCAGTAAATTTAAAAGAGAATAAATTATTTGCAATGCCGAACTACGGTTCAGCAATGTCACCATTCTATACAGTGCTTGCATTATGGGTAGGCGCATTATTAATGGTTTCATTATTAACAGTAGAAGTACATGAAGAGGGCGCGAATTATAAGAGCCATGAAATTTACTTCGGACGTTTATTAACATTCTTAACGATAGGTCTTTCACAAGCGTTTATCGTATCAATGGGAGATATATTCTTACTCGGTACGTACGTAGTCGATAAGTTCTGGTTTGTATTATTTAGTTTATTTATTGGTGGAGTCTTCGTTTGTATCGTATACTCACTCGTTTCTATTTTCGGAAACGTAGGGAAATCGATGGCGATCATTTTACTTGTACTACAAGTAGCAGGGTCGGGCGGAACATTCCCAATTCAAATGACACCGAAATTCTTCCAAGCAATTTATCCGTTCTTACCGTTCACATATGCAATTAGTGCAATTCGTGAAACAGTAGGCGGAATGCTGTGGGATATTGTAACGCGAGATTTACTTGTATTAAGTGCTTTCGTAGTAGTTATGATTGTTGCTGCGTTATTACTGAAAACACCAATTAACAAATCGAGTGAAAAATTCGTTGAGAACGCAAAAGGAAGTAAAATCATTCACTAACATAAAAGGTTCCTACCGATAGAGGTAGGAACCTTTTTGTTTAATCAAATTTTAATTTCTTTAATGCTTCTGCAAATGGGTTATTTAATGGTTCTTCTTCTTTTTTCTGTTGTTTCATATATTTTTGAACGTCACGCTTATCAGCTTTGTTTCCAGATTCTTTTTTACGTCTTTCTTGGAATGTGGATAATTTTTCGCGATAGCCACATTTACATGCAAAGATTTGTCCTGCACCTTCACCACGTAATTCTAACTTCTTCTTACACTGAGGGCAACGAGCGTTTGTTGTACGAGATACATTTTTACGATGACCACATTCACGGTCTTGGCAAACGAGCATCTTTCCTTTTTTACCGTTTACCTCTAGCATTGGTTTACCGCAATCTGGACAAGACTTCGTTGAAATATTGTCATGTTTATATTTTTTATCACTCGATTTAATTTCAGAAACAATTTCTTTCGTATAGTTCTTCATTTCGGAAATGAATACTTCTTTTTTCAGTTTACCCTTTGCAATTGCCTCTAGCTTTTGTTCCCACTCACCAGTTAGTGTAGGTGATTTTAACTCTTCTGGTACTAAATCAAGTAACTGACGGCCTTTTGAAGTAATGTGAATATCTTTACCACGTTTTTCAATTAAGAATGAATTGAATAGCTTGTCGATAATATCAGCACGCGTTGCTACAGTACCTAATCCACCAGTTGATTTTAACGTATCAGCAAGTTGTTTATTTTGCGTATCCATATATTTTGTAGGATTTTCCATTGCTGAAAGTAAAGTTGCTTCGTTAAAACGTGCAGGTGCTTTCGTTTGACCTGATGTTTGCATAATTAACTTTACAGTTAATGTATCGCCTTTTTCGATGCGAGGTAGAAGTTGCTCTTTTACGTCATCAGTTACATCATCATCTTCAAAGCGATTTTCATATACTTCCTTCCAACCTGCATGTAAAATTGTTTTTCCGCGTGCAATGAACGTTTCATTGCCGACTTTTGTGCGTAACGTTAGTTGTTCGTATTCGAATGCTGGGAATAAAACAGCTAAGAAACGTTTTACAACTAAATCATAAATTTTACGTTCTTTATCTGTGAAGGCGGAAAAGTTAACGTATCCTTCTGTCGGAATAATTGCGTGATGATCACTTACTTTACTATCATCAACAAATGATTTATTAGCCTTGATAGGCTTTTGTAATACTTTATGTGCTAAGGAACGGTACTCTCCAACACCACATGCTTTTAGACGTTCTGGAAGTGTTCCAACGATATCAGATGAAATATAGCGTGAATCTGTACGAGGGTATGTTAGGACTTTATGTTGCTCATACAATTTCTGCATAATGTTCAATGTTTCTTTCGCAGAGTAACCGAACTTTTTATTGGCATCACGTTGTAATTCAGTTAAATCGTAAAGACTAGGAGAGAATGATTTCTTCTGTTTTTTATCAATTTCCACAACGGTAGCATTATGCTTATCTAAACCTTTTACAATACCATCAATTTTTTCTTTATTGAAGCTGCGGCTATTGCCGTTTGCATCTTGCCACGTTAGTTTTAACTGATTTGTCGTTTGAGCCTCGATGCCGTAGTAAGTTTGAGCTTTGAAATTCTTTATTTCATCTTCACGATTAGCGATCATTGCGACAGTAGGTGTTTGCACACGGCCGCAATTCAGTTGGGCATTAAAGCGAGTCGTTAAAGCTCGAGTCGCGTTAAGACCGATATACCAGTCAGCTTCTGAACGTGCGACAGCTGAAGCGTATAAATTGTCATATGCTTTACCTGGTTTTAAATTTGCGAAACCATCTTTAATTGCTTTATCAGTAACAGATGAAATCCATAGACGTTTGATTGGTTTATTAACTCGAACTTTATCAATAATCCAGCGAGCAACTAATTCTCCTTCACGTCCAGCGTCTGTCGCTACAATAATTTCATTTACATCTTTTCTAAGAAGCTGACTTTTTACAGCATTAAATTGTTTCCCAGTTTGTTTAATAACTGTTAATTTCAAACGCTCAGGTAGCATCGGTAAATCTTCTAAATTCCACTTTTTATATTTCACATCATAGCTTTCTGGATCTGCTAATGTAACAAGATGACCTAAAGCCCAAGTTACAATATATTTACTACCTTCAAGGTAGCCATTTCCTTTTTTATCGCACTTCAGTACACGTGCAATATCTCGTGCAACGGAAGGCTTTTCAGCGATTACAACGCTTTTTGACATATTTAAAACATCCTTTCAAATTTCCATACGTTAACTATAGCATACATCTTCTTGAGATTCAGTTTCGCTCCATATTTGAACGGTTTTTAATGGGATAACATCTGTTTGAAATTGAATGATCGTGACAAAACATAATATGCACCATGATGAGACTGTGAGAAATAGATAGTTATTATGCGTATTGTTTTATTAGTTGCTTCTATAATTAAATAGAAAAGTAAAGAACTTGTTATTTTACTAGAATAAGAGTAGACTTTGAAGTAGAAGAATACTAAACACATGGGAGTTTGTGGATACAAACTGAGAGTATGACTAGTCCGTCATTGACCATTTGAACCTGTTGGATAATGCCAGCGTAGGGAGAGTGTAAAAGCACATGTTCAGGCACTTTGCGTACGCGCAAAGTGCCTTTTTGTGTATCTCCCATAACTATAGTTAGGAGATGAGAAGGATGAATAGGAAAGAAATTAGTAAAGTAGTGGATTTGGTGAGAGAATCTAGTCCGCTCGTTCATAATATTACAAATGTTGTTGTAACAAATTTTACAGCTAACGGTTTGTTAGCGTTAGGGGCATCGCCTGTAATGGCGTATGCAAAAGAAGAAGTGGCAGAAATGGCTAGCATTGCTGGAGCGTTAGTATTAAATATGGGAACACTTCGTCCGGAAGAAGTAGAAGCGATGTTACTTGCCGGTAAATCAGCAAATGTGAACAATGTACCAGTACTGTTTGATCCAGTTGGTGCAGGAGCAACATCGTATCGAACAGAAGTTGCGAGACATATTCCGGCTGAAATTGAATTAGCGATTATTCGCGGAAATGCAGCTGAAATAGCGAACGTTATTAATGAGAGATGGGAAATTAAAGGGGTAGACGCTGGTGCTGGAAATGGTAATGTCGTAAGTATTGCAAAACAGGCAGCGGATGAATTGAATACAGTTGCGGTGATTACTGGAAAAGAAGATGTTGTTACAGATGGAGAGCGAACTGTTCTCATTCGAAACGGTCATCCTATTTTAACGAAAGTTACGGGAACAGGTTGTTTACTAACTTCTGTAATAGGAGCATTTGTAGCGGTAGAAAAGGATTATGTAAAGGCAGCGGTAGCGGCATTAACGTTTTATGGGGTAGCTGCGGAACTGGCAGCTGCCAAGACGGTGGAAAAAGGACCTGGTAGTTTTCAAATTGAATTTTTGAATCAATTAGCGAATACGACTTCAGGTGATATAGAGAAGTATGGGAAAATTGAGGTTATATAGTAAGGAGGGAAAATAAATGTCACGTATTTCAAAGGCAGAAATGTCTAAGTTATTATCAGTATATTTTATTATGGGAAGTAACAATTGTACGAAGGATCCACTACAAATATTGAAAGATGCACTTGAAGGTGGTATAACAATTTTTCAATTTCGTGAAAAGGGGGAAGGCGCTTTAACGGAAGAGAAACGCATTTGTTTTGCAAAAGAACTACAAGCAATTTGTAAGGAGTACGGTGTACCGTTCATTGTAAATGATGATGTGGAACTAGCTCTCAAGTTAGATGCAGATGGCGTGCATGTTGGGCAAGATGATGAAGGAATTACCTCTGTTCGTGAAAAAATGGGTGATAAGATTGTTGGTGTATCTACACATACAATTGAAGAAGCACGCTGGGCAATTGAAAATGGGGCTGACTATTTAGGTGTAGGACCTATCTTTCCAACGAGTACGAAAAAAGATACGAAAGCAGTGCAAGGAACGAAAGGGTTAGCTCATTTTAGAGAACAAGGAATTACAATACCGATTGTCGGAATTGGAGGCATTTCAATTGAAAATACCGCTTCGGTTATAGAAGCAGGTGCGGACGGTGTTTCAGTTATTTCAGCGATTAGTTTAGCTGAATCTGCGTATGAAAGTACGAAGAGGCTAGTAGAGGAAGTGAGTAACAGTTTGTAGAAGAAGGCTATGTAGTATTAAAACGCTACATAGCTTTTTATGTTTTGATATCGATAGTTAGAAAAAGGGGGAGGATTGTTTGAAAAGGAAACAGTTTATAGAGTTGCAAAATGAGTTGTTTCGTTTATTCGAAAAAAGAGAATTCGAAGCGATTTATAGATGCATAGATAAAGCAAAAAGGGAGTTTCCTGAAAGAATAGAAAAAACTAGTTTCTGGGAAGTGTGTGCACTTTCGGCAGAAGGTAAGTATGAGGAAGCGATTGTTAGTTTAAACGAAGCTTTAGAAAAGGGGATTTGGTGGAATCCACATACACTTATGGGGGATGAAGATTTAAAGGGATTACGAGAGAATGCAGCTTTTAAAATGATAGTGAAAAAGTGTGAAGAAATCTTTAAGAAACAGCAGCTAACAGCCGAACCGAAATTATTTACTTATGGAAATAAAGAGGCGAAGATAGGGTTATTTTCTTTGCATTGGAGAGGATCAAATATAAATGATTTTGCACCATATTGGTGTGAAGAAGAAATACTAAATGAGTATATATTAGGTTTTCCCCGGTCCTCACAAATACATGGAATGAAGTCGTATAGCTGGGATAATCATGAAATAGCTATAAAAGACGTTATGAAAACTTTTAATGATTTTGTAAATAAATATAACTTGGAGGACATAATCATCGCGGGAGCTTCTCAAGGGGGAAATATAGCGATAGAGTTAGCGTTAAAGAATATGTCAGCGACTCAAAAATTTATTGCAGTTATACCTGCTATTCGAGATGTTAAGGAAATTGAAAGTATAGTTGTATCAAATGATATAACGAATGTAGAAGGATATATTGTTACGGGAGACAAAGATCCATTTTATGAAAACACACTTCAATTAATGTCTATGTTTGAGGAATATAATGTGGACTGTAAATTAATTGTGAGAGAAGGTTTGGGGCATCTTTTCCCAGCGGATTTTACACAAATATTAAAGAACATAATGGAAGAATGGACAGTTAAAAATATTTAAACAAACGTTTGATTAAAAAAGCACAAACCCTTTAAAACTTTGGGTTTGTGCTTTTTCTTTAAAACATAATTGAAATTAAGAGCATTCCAATTCCGATAGAAGTGAATGTTGCGATTAGGCCTGGAATCATAAAGCTATGATTTAAAACATATTTACCAATGCCAGTTGTACCAGTACGATCAAAGTTAATGGCAGCAACGATTGTTCCGTAGTTTGGAATGAAGAAATATCCATTTACTGCAGGGAACATCGCGATCAGTAGTGCTGGTGGAATACCGAGTGATAATCCAAGAGGCATTAAAGCACGTACTGTTGCGGCTTGGCTATATAGTAAAATAGATAGAATGAATAATGCGATGGCAAATAGCCATGGCGCACTTGTTACTAGATGCTGAATTGATCCTTGAATCATATTTAAGTTTCCGTTAAAGAAAGTATCTCCCATCCAAGCGATACCGAAAATAGCAACAACTGCTGTTGCCCCCGCTTTAAAGACGTTACCAGACACGATGCTTTCTACATTTGGTTTACAGAAAATAATAATAAGAGCTGCAATCGTTAACATAACCATTTCAATTGTGTTTGGCATGGAAAGACGGGCTAACTTCCCATCAACTATCCATCCTGGACGAAGTACTTCAAATGAACCGAGAAGTACGACAAGAAAAGTTCCTACTAGGAAAAGGATAACTGATAATTTAGCGCCTTTTACACCAACAAATTCTTTTTTCTCTTCAATCTTAGGAATCATTCCTTCTTTTAATCGTTTTAAGTATTCAGGGTCTTCATTTAATTCTTTCCCCATTTTGCTAGCAACAAATGCAGCTACCATACAAGCGATGAAAGTAGAAGGGATACTTACTTTTAAAATATCTAATAAAGTGATTTTATAGTCAGCTAACATTGCTAAAAGTGCAACTGTTGCAGCTGATATAGGACTAGCTGTAATTGCTTGTTGGGAAGCAATTACGGCAATTGACATTGGTCGTTCTGGTCTAATTCCGGATTCGCGAGAGACTTCTGCGATAACAGGAAGTACAGAATAAGCAACGTGACCAGTTCCCGCACAAAGTGTGAATAAATAAGTAACAATTGGAGCAAAGAATGTAATGCGTTTTGGATTTTTTCGTAATGCTTTCTCAGCCAGATGAACAAGGTATTCCATTCCTCCAGCGGCTTGGAGTGCACCAGCAGCTGTAATTACTGCTAAAATCATAAGCATTACATCAATAGGAGGAGCTGTAGGTTGTAAGTGGAAGACGAAAACAAGTATTGCCATACCAACGCCACCCATTACCCCTAGACCAACTCCGCCTAGGCGTGCGCCAATAAAGATGCAGAGTAGTAACGTAAGAAATTGTAGCCAAAACATGATAAACTACCTCCGAAATTCATTAGTTAAGATATATTCGAATAATTTAATTTAAATGAAAATTAAAATAAATACTCAAAACAATCCTTGTGTTATATACATTTTTTATTATATAACACAAGAAATGTAACATTCACGTACTTTGTTAAATTATTTCGAAAAAATAATACATTAAAACTTTGCATTTGCATCTCTAAATAGGTAGACATTTTAATTTTTATGTTGTAATCTTTGATAGAGAATAATGTAATTCTCATAGAACTCCCATATCGTTCAACTCGTTCAGCGAGAAAGGCAAACTGGTGGAAACATTAGGACGCAAAACTACAGGAGCTAAGGCCGAAAGGCTACGCTAGCCAGTTACCGGACGGATAGGGTTGGTCTTGACCAATGCTTTTTCATTGGTCTTTTTTTATTTGCAAACAAATGAGAAACCTTATCAGTTGTTGATAAGGTTTTTATTTTAATAGTTTTCCTTTATATTAAGTTAATTAAGAAAGGTGATGTTGATGAAAAAATATTGGCACAAGCTATCATTTCTTCAAAAGAATGTATTGTTAACTGTGTTAGTTATTTTGACGCTTGTTGGTACTATGGGAGCGTTAAGTTTTAACATGTTTCAAAATAGCATGATGTCTATATTTGAAAGGCATTCTTTTGAAACAGGAGATACGGTATTACATAAATTAGACGAAGAAATAGTGAGAGATGTTACAAAGGATCCAGTGGCACAAAGAGAAAAGAGAGAGAAGTTAACAGAGAAATTAGATGAAGCAACGGAAGAATTGAATAGCGTTGGACAAATCTATATTGTTGGAGCAAAAGAAAATGAAAAAGGTGAGTTACTAATCGTCGACTTGTCTACAGAGTTAGCAAATGTTGTTGAAGTAAGGCCGGGAGAATATTATAAACAACCAGATCTTTGGATGAAAGCATACGATAAGGTAATGAGCACGAAAAAAGCAAACATGACAGTAGTATATGAAGATCTATTAGGATCATGGGTAACGATATTAGAGCCAATTAAAGATGGAGACGGAAATATTGTGGCAATTGTTGCAGCCGATGTAGATGCTTCTATTGTTCCTATTACAAAGGAAAAATTCATTATACAAGGTTTAATGTTTATTTGTATTTCTGTTTTAATTGCAACTGTTATTCAATTCTTAATCGTACGTAACGCACTTGCTCCATTGCGGGATTTACGTGAAGGATTACGCAGAGTTGGTGAAGGTGATTTAAGTATTAAATTAGAGGAAAGACCAGATGATATTGGTATTATTAATGCGTATTTTAATAATAACATCGAGAAGTTTAAAGGAATTATAGATAAAGTGAAGCAGACAGCAGAACAGGTTTCCTCATCTTCACAAGAATTGTCAGTGAGTACGAAAGAAAATAGCATGGCAGTCCAAGGAATCGTAAGTTCTATAGTTGAGTTAAGGGCTGGCGTTCAATTGCAAGAAACGTCAGTACCAAAGTATTTAGATATTGTATATGAAATGGAAGATAGGATGGAAGAGATAACTAATATTGCAAAACAAATGACGAAAGAGTCTGAAGGTACGAAGCATCATTCAGAAAAAGGAAATGGTATTATTGAACAGACGATGAATCAAATGAACATAATACAAAATGCAGTACAAGATTTATCTTCTATCATTTATTCTTTGGAAGTAAGATCAAAAGAAATTAGTGATATTGTAACTGTAATTACAAGTATTTCAAATCAAGCGAATTCGCTAGCTTTACATGCTACTATTGAAGCTTCACGTGCTGAGGAAACTGGAGAGGAATTTGCCGTTGTTGCTGATGAAGTGCGTAAATTAGCAGAGCAGACGGAAGCATCAGCAAAAGATATAGCAAAATTAATAGGGGAAACACAAGCAGGAACGGAAGAAGCTGTTGTTTCAATGCAAAAAACCTCAAAAGAAGTAGAGTCTGGAATGAAACTTGTTGAAAGTAGTGGTGCTTTCTTTGAAAAAATTTCGAAATCAGCACAAACTGTTACCAATCAAGTTGGAGTTGTTTCTAGCAATTCAAATAATATATTGCAAAATAGCCAAAATATTGTTCGTGTTGTAAATGAACTATCACTTATTGCAAATAAGTATGCGAATAGTAGTAGTAATGTTGAAGAAATCATGAAAGAACAGGAAATGTCTGTACAGGATATTGCTGAATTAGCCAGTTCTTTAAGCTGGCTCTCACAGGAGTTACAAGAGTTAATTGGGGAATTCAAAAGTTAAATGAAATGATTATACATGCTTTTGTTTGTTCAATAAAATAAATCATGCTACAATGAAAACGAATTAAGGACCGGGGAGCCAATTGGCTGAGAGGATGTGAGCAAACATCGACCCTCAACCTGATCTGGATAATGCCAGCGTAGGGAGTTACTTAAAGTGATGTAGCATATGTTATTCTATAATAACTTGCATACAAGGCTTTCCTACGCAGTAGGAAAGCCTTTTCTTGTTTTAAAATTTAATTTCATAAGGGGGATTTTATTATGTCACAACAAGTTACAATTTCGTTTTCAGTAGTACCACAAGCAAAGAACAAAGATGTGTATTCTGTTGTTGATAAAGCGATTGAGGTTGTACAACAATCGGGAGTTCGTTATGAAGTAGGGGCAATGGAAACGACGCTGGAAGGAGAATTAGATGTACTTCTTGATATCATTAAACGTGCACAACAAGCTTGTGTGGACGCTGGAGCAGAAGAAGTGATTACTTCTATTAAAATCCATTATCGTCCAAGCACTGGTGTAACGATAGATGAAAAAGTTTGGAAGTACCGTGATGAATATGCAAAACCAGAAGCAATCTAAAATAATTACAGCAATTTGGCTTATCCTTCTCATTGCGATATGGGAAGGATCTGTTTCATTATTTAAAATTGAACCGTGGATTTTACCGAAGCCTTCTGCCATTGTTCAAGAATTAATTGGAATGAAAGATTTACTATTACCGAATACGATGCAGACGCTGCAAGAGGTTATAATTGGACTGTTCTTTGCGATTTTAATTGGGACAAGCATTGCAATTCTTATGGACGTTATCCCTTTATTTCGTATTTTAATAAATCCGTTGCTTGTTATTTCGCAAACGATTCCAATCGTTGTACTTGCACCGTTATTTATTATTTGGTTTGGATATGGAATGCTACCGAAAGTAATGGTAGTCATACTCGTTTGTTTCTTCCCGATTGCGCTTAGCATTTTAGAAGGTTTTCAAACGGTAGATAAAAATATGTTGAAGTTGTTGCAAACGATGAAGGCAACGAAATGGCAAGTTTACCAGAAAGTAAAGTTTCCAGCAGTGCTTCCATACTTTTTCTCCGGTTTAAAAATTGCAGTTACATATAGCGTAATGGGAGCGATTATTGGAGAATGGCTCGGTGCCAGTGAAGGATTAGGAGTTATGCTTACAAGGGCTACGAAATCCTTTTTAACAGCCCGAGTATTTGGTGTTGCAGCAATTATTGTAATGGTGACATTATGTCTGTATTTTATCGTGGAGTTTATGGCAAGAATAACAGCACCATGGATATATAGAAAGGACGGCAGAAAATGAAAAAAGGTTTAAAAGTTATGTTGGCTGCCTTATTAGCAGTAGGTGTAGCTGGATGTAATCCGGCGAAGAAAGAAGAAAGTGCAAGTAAAGATCAAAAAGTAAAAGTCGTATTAGATTGGTTTCCGAATACGAATCATACTGGCTTATATGTAGCACAAGCGAAAGATTATTATGAAAAACAAGGATTAGATGTAGAAATTATTCAGCCTGGTGATAATGTGACGGCGGAGCAAATGATAGCTTCAGGAAAAGCTGACTTCGCAATAAGCGCACAAGAAAATGTAACGTTGGCTCGTGTGGAAGGTATTCCTGTTGTATCTGTAGGTGCGATTATTCAGCATAACACTTCAGCTTTTGCATCGCTTAAGAAAGATAATATGACGTCACCGAAAGATTTTGAAGGGAAACGTTACGGTGGCTGGGGAGGACCAGCGGAAGAAGCGACATTAAAGACAATTATGGATAAGCACCAAGCCGATTTTAATAAAGTTGAAAAAATCATTTTAGGACAAACAGATTTCTTTAAATCAATTGGTCGTGATGCAGACTTTGAATGGATTTATTACGGATGGGATGGAATTGAAGCGAAGCGCCAAGGAAAAGAGTTAAATACGATTATGGTGAAAGACTTAGATCCAGCACTTGATTTCTATAGTCCTGTTATGATTACGAGTGAAAAACATACGAAGCAAGATAAAGACTTTGTGAAAAAGTTTATGAGTGCAACGGCAGAGGGTTATAATTTTGCAATTAAAGAACCGAAAGAAGCTGCCGATATTTTAATTAAAGCTGTTCCAGATGTAAATAAAGATTTAGTACAAGAAAGTCAAAAATGGCTAAGTAAGAAGTATCAAGATGATGCAAAAGCGTGGGGAGTACAGAAGGAAGAAGTTTGGACGAATTACATGAATTTCTTATATGATAACAAAGTTATTAAGAAGAAAATTGATGTGAAAGATGCCTTTACAAATGAGTTCCTTCCAAGTGAAAAATGAGTGGATTACAAATAAAAGATATTGTGAAATCTTTCGATGGCAAGAATGTATTAGCAAATATTAGTGCTTCTATACGAGAGGGAGAGTTCGTTTCCTTTGTAGGACCGAGTGGTTGTGGGAAAAGCACACTATTAAATATGATCGCAAATATTGAAAATCCAACAAGTGGAAGTGTAACGTATAACGATAAGCAAATGCAAGAGCAAGATGTTGTAAGTTATATGCCGCAACAGGATTTATTACTACCGTGGCGATCAGCTTTACAAAATATCGTTCTTCCGTTAGAAATTGAAGGGAAGCCGAAAAAACAAAGGCTGACAGAAGGAATGGAAGCATTAAAGCAGTTTGAACTAGATGAATATGCAGACCATTATCCAGATGAATTGTCTGGAGGGATGCGTCAAAGAATTAGTTTTCTGCGCACATATTTATGTGAAAAGCCAATTATGCTACTTGATGAGCCTTTTGGTAAGTTAGATGCTTTTACAAAAATGGAAGTACATAGCTGGCTTTTAAACTCTTGGCACCAAGAGAAGCAAACAATCGTTATGGTTACACACGACTTAGATGAGGCAATCTTGCTTTCGGATCGCGTATTTATTTTATCTCAAAGACCAGCATCAATAGTTGGCGAGGTACAAGTGAAATTACCTAGACCGAGAACGATGGATATGTTAACATCACTTGAGTTAAAGAAGGATAAGGAAGAAATTTTGAGAGTATTAGCTCCTTATATGAAAAAATAGAAAAAATCTTTTAACAGTTTTTGGTATAATTACTGTTAAGAGGCTTTTTTTTTAGGGGGAGAAAGATGAAATCTATAGAGCAAATAGTTGATTCGTTAACAGCTGATAATCTTGAAGAAGGAAAGTCCTTATTAAAAAATTATATTTTATTAATGAAGTATGGTATGGAACATCATGAATTAAAAGAAGAAGAAATGATAGAAGTTTTAAAGTGGGTTCAAGGCCGGGATCAATTGAGAAAAGGTGTACCAGAATTATGTGATTTACATTTAGTTAAAAAGTTTCAAGCATTATTAGATGAATTTATTCATTCTATAATTACAAATGGTTATGTGGAAGATGCGGTAGAAATTCTAGAGAGTGTATTAAAAAGTATGGGAGCAGTCGCTCATATTGTAAAAATTATGTTTGTTGGCAAAAGGAAAGTTAATAGAAATTCTTTAGAAATAGTAGAAGAGTTAAAACGAGAGTGCTACAACTTAATGGAAAAGCGTGCTGCTGTCGGGTTGCATGCTCAAATCTTTCACGTTTTAGGTTTCGTTCATTCGATTCAGTTTGATTTAGAAGAAAGGTCACAGGAACATGGGCGAAGTGTAATAGGATTTTTAACAGATTTTAAAACGAATGAATTGAAGTCTGTGCAACAATTTCAAACTGAAGATCATATCCCAGAAGTGAAAAATATAGTGAGTAAAGAGTATGGGATAGAATTACAAAGAAGAATTTATATGTGGAAATCGTTAACAATTATCTTTACAAGTCCATATGCATTAGAAAAGATGTATAAAGAAATTTATGCAGAGAACGATAAAACGGAGAAGGAACAAAAAGAACAATAGAGAATAGAATATAAAAGAGTAGTTTATACTCTTAATATAACAAATGTTAAAGGAGTGAAAGGATAAAATGACTTTATCAACTGTTCTTCAAATGGTTTTAGCTTGATATGGGAGAAGTCTGCCCATTTTTATCGATTAAGCTAAATTGAAGACAGCAGGTAAAGAACCTTAATCCTTTCTTACGATAATATGTAATGGGTAAGGTGTATTCACCTTACCCATTTTTTATATGCACAATTAAATAAGGCTTTATACTGTTGCTCTCTCTATTTAGCTTATGAATCATAAGTAAAGGAGAGAAAATAATGAGTATATTAACGGTAGAAAATTTAAGTCATTCGTATGGTGAGAAAACCATTTTATATAATGCATGTTTTCGAATATTGAAGGGCGAGCATGTTGGGGTAGTAGGGCAAAATGGAATTGGAAAATCAACATTGCTAAGGATTTTAACAGGAGAACTTATACATGATGATGGGAACATTGAATGGTTTCCGCATGTGAAGGTAGGTTTCTTGCAGCAGCATATGGATTTACAAGAAGGGATGACAATTGAGGGATACTTGCAAAGTGCATTTGCTGATTTGTATGCGATTGAATACGAAATGTTAAAAATTGCTGAAGAAATGAATGGAGCAGGAGAAGTAGAAAAACTGTTAGTAAAGTATGGAGAATTACAAACTATATTGGAAAGCTCTAATTTCTATCACATTCATACAGAAGTTGAAGAAGTAGCAATCGGTTTAGGATTATTTGAAATAGGGCTTAAAAAGGATGTTTCAAAGTTAAGTGGAGGGCAGCGAACAAAGTTATTACTTGGGAAGCTCCTTTTAGAAAAAGCTGATGTTTTATTGTTAGATGAGCCAACAAACTATTTAGATACAGCTCATATAGAATGGCTGCAATCGTATTTGAGACTGTATGAAAAAGCTTATGTAATCATTTCGCATGATGAACTATTTTTGAACAGTATTACAAATGTTATTTTTCATCTAGAAGGAGGAAAAGTGCAGCGATACGTAGGAAACTATGAAAAGTTTGTGCAAAGTTACCAATTGCAAAAGAAACAATTACAATCGGCGTATGCGAAACAACAAAAAGAAATCTCTCAGTTAGAAATATTTATTCAAAAAAATAAAATTCGAAAAGCGAAACAGGCTAAAAGTCGAGAGAAAGTATTAGAGAAAATGCAAAGGATTGAAAAGATTCATTCTGTAACTCGATCCCGTTTTGATTTCAATGTTTATGAGGAGCCGGTGAGTCGTATATTGCAAGCTGAGAAACTAAGGATAGGTTATAGTGATCCTTTATGTCCAGAGTTGAATTTACAAGTGAAAAAAGGAGAAAAGATAGCGATTATTGGTCATAATGGAATTGGAAAAACGACGATGTTAAAAACATTATTAGGTCAAATTAAGCCGCTAAGCGGTTCAATTTCTGTTGGAGAACGAGTAAATCCTGCGTATTTTGCCCAGGAAGAGTTTGCTTCAGAAACAACACCCTTAGAGAAAGTTTGGGCAGAACGACCAGATATGACAAAGAAAGAAGTGCGCCAAGCATTAGCAAAGTGTGGATTGCAAGAAGAACATGTATTAAAACCTATTCGTTTATTAAGCGGAGGAGAACAAACGAAAGTACGTTTATGTGAACTTATCGTAAAGAAAAGTAATGTTTTAATTTTAGATGAACCAACTAATCATTTGGATCTAGAAACAAAGAAGGCGTTGCAGGAAGCGCTACAACGATATAAAGGAACCGTTTTACTTGTATCACATGAGCCTTCTTTTTATGAAGCGTGGATAACAAAAGTGTGGAATATAGAAGAATGGAACGCTGAACAATATGAATAAAGAAAAGGCATTAGCTTGTATAAGCTAATGCCTTTTCTTTGTGATTAACATGATTTTCGAGAACTCTTACATGAGAATTGTATGAAGAAGCACTCTTATGGTGCGCTTATAAGCGTGCTTTTTCTTTTGTTATGTTTATATTTATAATAATACTAGATGCCTTTCCCTAATAGGCGACTATCCTTCTTTATGTATATATAGATAGTTTGAAATGGAATGAAAATAATTCCTATATGTAAAGGATAATGTGATTAGTATAGGAAGACAATAGAGCTTAAAGGAAATTCATGTAAAATTCAGGTGAACTTCACACGAACTTCATATTGTAAACTAAATATAGTTATAATAGGTTATTATAATGTTGATTTGTGATTTTTCATAAAATTAAAAGTTTGAATTTAGGAGAGAGGAATCAAACCTAAATTCAAACTTTAGTGAAATAATTATTGGAAGTTACGTTTAGTTTTCGCTAATGGATGGATTTACAAGTTCAGCAGGAGTGCCTGTTCCTGCTCCTCCGATTGTAATCGATCCACCAGGAGGAATTTCACGATTCCATCCTGCATTCGTAATTACGTAATGATTATTTATTTTACTACTAATTTTAGAATCCCAAACTTGTGTTAAATTGCCGTTATAATCAAATTCTAATTTCCAGTTTTTAATAGAGGTCGTTCCACTATTTTTAATTACAATCGAGAAGTTGTAACCACTTCCCCAATTTGAAGTGACTGAAAAGGTAGCATTGCTATTTCCACCAGGAGGTGTTGTGTTAGCATCATCTGTTTTTACAATAATAGAAGTAGGCTGTGATTTATTCCCAGCAGCATCTTTTGCTAGTATTGAAAATGTGTATTCTGTATTGGGTTTTAAGTTTTTAATTGCAATGCTATTTGTTGTTGTACTCCACTTCTCTTCTCCAGCAGTAATTTCATATTCCGTAACTCCTACGTTATCAGTAGATGCCGTCCAGTTTAATTGAACTGAGTTTGAATTTTTATTTGTTACAGCAATATTTTTTACGTTTGTTGGTGGCTCAATATCTTTTTGAGTAATAGGTCCACCTAGTAATTCTTTTACTAACGTATCAAGTAATTTTGGTCCACTACAACTATATTTTGGACTTGTGCGACAGTCACCACTAAGCTCCCAAAACATTGCACCACTTAAACCTTTTGTCTTTATATAGTCTGTTTTATATTTCATAGATTCGTTGTCATCATAGCTAATAAACGTGCCCGTAGTCGCATTATATAAATAAGGTACTTTTGCTACATCGTTCCAATAGCGAACAAAACCATTTTTATTAACATAATTAGCTGCTAAATCACCATAATCGTACACACCTGTGTCACCGGTAGAATAATCATCCCAAGTTCCTTTAGAAGCGAGCTTTCCATCACTACCTGGTTTACAAGGTTGGTATTGTCCGTTATTTTCTTTTCCACAACTTTTCCACCCGCGTCCGTAAAATGGTACACCTAATACGAGTTTATCTGCTGGAACCCCTTCATTTGTATAAATGTCTATCGCACCATCTACGTAAAAATTCGTATCCGCTGCTGGGTCATTTGGATCTTTGTATAGAGCTGCATTATGATTAGAAGTAGCTTCCCATCCACCGTGGAAATCATATGTCATAATATTAATCCAATCCAGTATTTGAGAGATTTTCTTTAGCTCTGTATGATCAGCATAACGTTGGCTTGCACCTGATGCAATTGTTAGTAAATATTGTTTACCATCTTCTGCACCAGCTTTCGTTAATGCATTTCGAACATCTTGAAGGAGTAGGGTGAAGTTTTGCTTATCTTCAGGGCGATAACTACCACCAGGAATCGTTTCTACGCCTGGATATTCCCAATCTAAATCAACGCCGTCAAATCCATATTCGCGTAGGAAATCGACTGTAGAATCAGCGAATACTTTTCTTGTTTTTTCATCAGCGGCCATGTCAGAAAAGCGGTTAGACCAAGTCCAGCCACCAACGGAAATAATTGTTTTTAGGTGAGGATACTTAGCTTTTAATCGTTTCAGTTCGCCGAAATTTCCGCAGCGTGCGTATTTATCACAATCTTCCCAAGTTGTACCTGAGCCAGGATAAGATTTTGTGACATCAGCCCACGGCTCACCGAGTACGAGAGTACCATTAGGGACCTCTTTATTTTGCAGTGGTACACCAGATTCTTTACAGTTCCACGTTTGTTTATTTGGATTATCAGGGTGAGTAGAAGGGTTTCCATGTTTTCCATTCCAGCAAATATCAGCGAAAGCATAGTTTAAATGAGTTAGCTTTGATGCATCAATATCTGCAACTTGATAATTACGTCCGTAAATGCCCCATGAAGGAAAATACCCAACAATTTTTTGACTTTGCTTTTGTGAATCTGCTAATGCGACATTGGGAGTAATAAAGTTTGTGAGAAAAAGAGGTAAGAAGAGTAGTAGGGATAGTAATAGCAGTGTGAATTTTTTTGATTTCATAGCCATTTCTCCTTTCAAAATAAAAGATATATTTAAAGGCATGCGCCAATAAATCAAAATGAATCTAGATGAAAATGATCAGACATCACGAAGTCTATACAAGGAGCTGAAGCTGATTAAATCGTAGCAAATGTAAGATTTGGTGTAAACGCTTTATTGAATTCGAAAAGACTTTCTCAATATGAAATGGCTCTAATACAGATTACACATGAAAATAAAATATCGATTAGAGAGGAAAGGGCTTCTTGGAGTTAAATTTGAGAAAAAATTGTATGAGGTCAATTTGTAATAGCGTAGCAAGATAATGAAATTTCATGTAAAATAATAGTAAAAATATGTAAGGGAGGGAGTAATGTGGATGTCTTTTTGAACATTGCTGAAGAAAAAATTCGACAAGCAATACGGAATGGAGACCTTGATCATATTCCGGGAAAAGGAAAACCACTACAATTAGAAGACCTTTCAACGATACCTCCAGAACTGAGAATGAGTTATAAAATTTTAAAAAATGCGGGCATGATTCCACCAGAAATGGAACTACAAAAAGATATATTAAAAATAGAAGACTTAATTGCGTGCTGTTATGATGAAGCGGAGAGAAAAAAATTACAAGAAGAGTTAACAACAAAAACGCTGCGTTTTCAGCAGGTAATGGAAAAGAGGAAAATGAAAGATAGTTCAGCTTTTCGTATGTACCAAGATAAGGTATTTCGTAAATTACGCTAAGAGGGATAAGATGAATACATTTGAAACGATAGAAGAATTAGCAACATATGTTGAAGAACAACAATTAGTACTGCTCTTTATTAAAACGGAAAATTGTGGTGTCTGTGATGTTATGCTAAGAAAAGTAAATGGTCTATTAGAGAATTATGATTACGTAGAGAAAGTAGAAATATTACTACAAGACATGCAAGAAATTGCAGGGCGATATGCAGTATTTACAGGGCCAACAGTTTTATTATTTTATAATGGAAAAGAGATCCTTCGTGAATCGCGCTTTATTTCACTTGAAAATCTAGAGAGAACTATTCAATTATTCGAAGATTAAGGGAGGTTTTTATATGGAATTTATTATTTTCATACTATTATTTGTTGTAGTTGTAACAATCTTAACAGCAGTTCGATCAAACAAAAAGAAGGTAAATCTTACAAAACAAAATAACATTCATAACTCATCTAACAACTCATCACCATTATTTTTCTTTGCGGGATCTGATAATGATAGCTCGCATGGAGTTTCACATGATTGTGGAGGGTCTTCTGGTGGAGATAGCGGAGGCAGCTGCGATGGTGGCGGAGGTGGCGGTGATTGATGAAAATGCGCCTTATATAGGCGTATTTCTTTTTAAAACAAACGTTTGATTAGTTGGCTTACATATGCATAAAAACAGTTAAACAAACGTTTGATTAATATTTTTAACGTACTAAGGGGAATAGAAATGAAAAGGGAACCGAAAGTGAAAAACAAGGGGAAAGTAATGTTATTTTTATTAGCTGCGGGAGGCGTATTTCTTGTTAAATTAGGATTTAAAATTGGAATCATACATATGATTCGAACATGGTTTGAAAGTACGTTTTCTTAAATAAGGAATATAGCCTCTTGCGATAGAGGTTTTTGATTTGTTATTATTAGACTGAACGGTCGGTTTAAAGAGGTGTGAATATGAGAAGAAGTGCAGAAGAGATAAAGAAAGAAATTGCATATAAAGCAGAAAGTTTGTTTTCACAGAAGGGCTATGCAGCTACATCTATGGAAGAGATTTGTGAAATTACAGAGCGAAGTAAAGGAAGCATTTATTATCACTTTAAAAGTAAAGAAGAATTATTTTTATTTGTAGTAAAGCAGCATACGTATGATTGGCTTGAAAAATGGAATGAAAAAGAGAAGTTGTATAGTACGAATACTGAAAAACTATATGGTCTCGCGGAATATCATGTCGAGGACATACAGCAACCAATTTCAAATGCAATAGAGGAATTCTCTATGAGCCAAGTTGTAAGTAAAGAGATTTTGGATGAACTATTAGCTTTAACTAGAGAATCGTATGTTATGTTTGAGAAACTAATTGAAGCAGGCATACAGTCTGGAGAGTTTCGGGAAGATAATACGCGCGATCTTATGTATATTGTGAATGGATTATTATCAGGGCTTGGAGTACTTTATTACGAGTTAGATTATAAAGAGCTACAACGTATTTATAAAAAGGCAATAGATGTATTGTTAAAAGGAATGGCAGCTGAATAATAAGTCAGTTGCTTTTCTATAAAATAAATTAGACCGAACGGTCGGTTTATGAAAGGGGAATGAAAATGAACGCTTTATTTAAAAACCGAGCATTTATGCTCGTTATGGCGTCTGATATTTTACAACAATTTGCAATTTGGATCAGAAATATGGCCCTTCTATATTTCATAATGGAGCGAACGAATAATGATCCAGTTTCCGTTTCATTGTTATCGGTTATGGAATATGCACCTATTTTTATTTTCTCGTTTATCGGTGGTGCGCTAGCTGATCGCTGGAATCCGAAAAGAACAATGGTCGCTGGAGATGTGTTAAGTGTACTATCTATTATAGGTATTGTCTTGTTGTTAAAGCTGGATTATTGGCAGGCTATATTTTTTGCAACACTCATTTCCGCAATTGTAGGTCAGTTCTCTCAGCCATCATCTTCGCGTATATTTAAGCGCTACGTGAAAGAAGAACAGATAGCAAATGCGATTGCATTTAACCAAACATTACAGTCATTATTTCTGATTTTTGGACCAGTGGTAGGATCGCTTGTGTATACACAACTTGGTTTATTTACATCACTATATAGTTTAGTCATTTTATTTTTGTTATCTGCTATCGCCCTTTCGTTCTTACCAAAATGGGTTGAAAAAGAGCAAGTGGCGAGGGATTCATTAAAAAATGATATAAAAGAAGGGTGGAAATACGTTCTTCATACAAAAAATTTACGTATGATTACGATTACTTTCACCATTATGGGCTTAGCTGTTGGACTAACGAATCCATTAGAAGTGTTTCTTGTAATAGAACGGCTTGGAATGGAAAAGGAAGCAGTTCAATATTTAGCCGCAGCTGATGGGATAGGTATGTTAATCGGTGGTATTGTTGCTGCAGTTTTCGCTTCAAAAGTGAATCCGAAAAAGATGTTTATATTCGGTATGAGCATATTAGCGATGTCATTTTTAGTAGAAGGGATATCTACATCATTTTGGATTACTAGTTTCATGAGATTTGGAACAGGTATTTGTTTAGCTTGTGTTAATATCGTTGTCGGTACGCTTATGATTCAACTTGTACCAGAAAATATGGTCGGGAGAGTAAATGGAACAATTTTACCGCTGTTTATGGGGGCAATGTTAATCGGAACTTCACTAGCTGGAGGATTGAAGGAGATGACCTCACTAGTTACTGTATTTTGTATAGCGATGGCACTTATTTTATTTGCTATAGGACCAGTTCTACGCATGCAAATAAATAAAGAAGATGTCGCGAATAAAGAGGAACTAACAAGTTCGTTAGCCTCGAAATAACTATTGTAAGGGAGCAAAACTGCTCCCTTTTTTGTGGTAGTCTTTTGACAATGAAATGTACCGATTATATACTAATGTTGTAAAAACGATTTTACATGTTAGGAGAAAAGATGTGAAAAATCAAATTTATGAATTACGCACTGAAAATAATATTTCACAAGGTGCATTAGCTGATAAATGTAAAGTTTCAAGACAAACGATAAATGCAATTGAGAATAATAAATATGATCCAAGCTTAGCATTAGCTTTTCGTTTAGCGGAAGTATTAGGAACAACTGTTGATAAACTATTTTTGTATAAGATGTAGCGTCTTTCATTGTGGGACGTTATTAATAAAAGTATAGAAAAGATCCTCTTCTTATGTGAAGAGGATCTTTTTCTTATAGTGTTTTAGTCTTTGGATTAGGTGGTGTAACGGATGTATGATTTTCTGGAACTCTAGTTAGTAAGAATCCCCCGATAAGGAATAGTACAATAATGCTAAGGACACCAGCGTTTGTTTTTCCGGTTAATTGCGTTGTAACACCGACTAATATTGGACCCATAATCGCGGCAAACTTGCCAAATATGTTATAAAATCCGAAGAATTCATTTGCCGATTCTTTAGGTACTAGTTTTGCAAAATAGGAACGACTAAGTGCTTGGATCCCGCCCTGAGAAGTAGCAACTAGCATTGCTAAAATCCAGAAATCGAGTGTCGTTTTTAAGAAATAAGCATATATGCAGATAATGATGTAAATAATAATACCGACATATAGCATTTTTTTACCGGTAAATGTCTCCGATAGTTTTCCGTACAATAAAGCGAATGGACAAGCTACAATTTGTGTGACGAATAATATGATTAATAGATTTGTCGCACTAATACCGAGGTCTGTTCCGTAAGCGGTGGACATAGTAATAATTGTATCGACCCCATCAATATAGAAAAAGTAAGCAATTAAGAACATAAAGACCGTTTTATATTCTTTAATATTTTTAAAAGTATCAGCAAGGCGTTTGAAGCTCATTGTAATTGGTCTTGGGTGACGTTCAATATAGTGCGTTTGTTCTACGTTTTTTAGCATTGGAATTGTAAATAATCCCCACCAAAGAGCTGTGATCGCAAATGAAATTTGACTAGCAATGCCGACTGATAAAGGGATAGTTCCTTTTTGAGCAAGAATGATAAGAGCGATACAACCGATAAATGGAATAGTACTCCCAATATAGCCTAAAGCGAAACCTCTTGTAGAAATTCGATCCATTCTATCTTCAGAAGTGACATCTACTAAAAATGCATCATAAAAAATGTTTGCTCCAGCAAAACCGACTAATGCGAGCATATAGCATCCTAGTAATAAGTACCACTGAGATGTTGGAACGACTGCTAGCATACTTGTAAATACGATACCGAGTCCAAAGAAGAATGTGAAAAATCGTTTTTTAAATCCTTTATAATCAGCAACTGTGCCGAGAATAGGAGCAAGTATAGAAATTAAAAGTGTTGCGAACGAGTTTGCATATCCCCAATATGCTGTTGAAGTTGCACCAGATAACCCGGCTTCTTTTGCAGCTGCTTTAAAGTAAATTGGGAATAATGCGGTTGTAATGACGAGCGAATATACGGAGTTCGCCCAATCGTATAATATCCAGCTTTTTTCTTGTCTGGACATTTTTTTCATATAATGTTCCCCCTCAAATTTGTTCTACTAACAGTGTACAAAAATAAAAATTATAAAAAGAGAAACAATGATGAATTTTACATAACTTTTACATATATACACAGTTCTTTACAATTGGAGTAAATCCTCTACAATTGATCCGTCTGTTTCACCTAAGTGTAAACCGAGTAGTCTAGCGATAGTTGGGCCTTCATCAATAAGTCTCATATACGGTATGGTAATGCCGCTTTTTATTCCTTTCCCGGCAGCTATAAAAATTGTTTCATAGTTAGGTTTTGTTGGAGAGTATCCATGCGTACCAAATGTATATTTTTTACTAGGCGTAACATCTTTTTCAGTAATTTCTTTTATAAAATCTCCTGTATAGTTTTCAGTGAAATAATACCCTTCTCGTGCTTCTAACATAAATAAACAATTGCCATCTGCACCGCATTCCTTCGCATCCTCATCATGAAGTATAAATTCAATACCGTTTTGTTTATTTTGAAGCAGTTCTTCAAGGAGTAGTTGTACTTCTCGAATTGTATCGGTATCGTTTTTGTCTTTCACATATACATAGGCGGACCCATCGCAACTTTGGCAATAAGCATTCCAGTCTACTAATTTTCCTTTTGAATTTATAGAGATAAGCCCTTTTTGATGAAATAATACATTTAATTGAATGGCTTTGTTTTCACTTAAAGCGCTATGATCACCAAGAGCGATAATGGTGCTCTCTTCGTATAGTCCACTGTCTTTTAAAGCTTGAATAATTTTCCCTAGTCGCTCATCATGTCTATGAATTGCGGCTATTGTTTCTTTTGATTCAAAGCCGTGATAGTGTCTTTGGGTGTCTAAATCGGTGAAATGTACAAACATGACATTAGGCTTTTTCGTCTGGATTGTATGCACAGCAGAAGCAAGTACGAAATCATCAAGTTCAGGTTGTGACAGTCCATTTCGTATATGACCGAAACGACGATTTAAATCTAATTGATATAGCGGGCTACCGCTAAATAATGAAACTAAAACTTGATTTTGCCACGGTCTATTTGGAAAGATTTCTGGTAAATTGTAATCAATATTTGCTCTGCCGGTAACAGGCCATAGAAGGGCAGCTGTCGTTAAATTTGCTTTATGTGCTTCATCATATAACGTTGTTCCTTGTATTGATTTTCGGTACCAATGCCAATCGGGTGATTCACGTCCAGGTTGAAGTAACGTATTGCTAACAACACCATGTTTATTAGGGTAATTACCAGTTACGATTGTTGAGTGACTTGGGTATGTTACAGAAGGATAAATTGGTTCTACTTTTTCGACAACCGTGCCCTTTTTGATTAGAGATTGGAAGTGAGGTAATTTTTGTAGTATAGGAAAATCTAAAGCTGATAAACAGTCGAATGATAAAATGATGACACGATTCGTTAATGCTTTATCCATAAAGTAATCCTCCTAATTATATAAAACTTATTACTATATACTACTATTAATACCTAGTAATAAAAATATGTTTTTAAATAAAATTTATTATTTATTTTCAGAAAAGTTGAACATATAATAAGTATAAGGGAATCTATGGAAGGAGGGAATAGTATGGACTGGTTAGATGGATTTGGTATATTTTACATCATTGGCGGAATCACGATTATCCTTGTATTTGCTATTTCGTATTTACTAAAGAAACGGTTTCCAGACAAGCAGTTCGATATTATATTTGCACTTAGTTTAATACTTCTTTGTTTAGCATCCTTTCCTGTTACAATGATGGTTATTGGTGGATGGGAAGGAATGGGGTATGGGTTTATTGGTTTCTTCGTCCTACTTGGTACACTTATTGGTATGATTGCACATCAACTTTTAAAAATATCACGAAAAAGCTACGTATAAAACTGTAAAAAATGAAAAGAATATATAAAAATAAGAAAATTCACTCTTGTTTTGAAGTGAAATTTATATTATGATATTCAACAAATTTATTTTGTTATAACGATGAAAAAGGACTAGTATATGTTCAACCTTTTTAGCAGAGAGAGAATCCGTCAGGCTGAAAGATTCTTAAAAAGACAACATGGAACCTACCTTTGCGTTCTGCATATGCAGCGGGAATTTCCCGTTATCAAAAAGAGAGCATGCGCAATTTTTGTGCATGAATCAGGGTGGTAACGCCGGCAAAGCTCGGTCCCTATTTAGGGACGCGGGCTTTTTTGTATTTTCTAGAAGGAGGAAAACTGACTATGGCAAAAGAACAAGTACAAGCGATTACGAAGATGGAAGAGGACTTTGCACAGTGGTACACAGATATTGTAAAAAAAGCAGAACTTGTTGATTATTCAAGTGTAAAAGGATGTATGATTCTACGTCCGTACGGCTATGCCTTATGGGAAAATATGCAGAAAGTTATGGATGAGAAGTTAAAAGCAACTGGTCATGAAAATGTGTATATGCCAATGTTTATCCCAGAGAGCTTATTACAAAAAGAGAAGGATCATGTAGAAGGATTTGCTCCTGAAGTAGCATGGGTGACACATGGGGGGGATGAAAAATTAGCAGAAAGACTTTGTATACGCCCTACATCTGAAACTTTATTCTGTGAGCACTTTTCAAAAATTGTGCAATCCTATAATGATTTGCCAAAGTTATATAATCAGTGGTGTTCAGTAGTTCGTTGGGAAAAGACAACGAGGCCATTTCTTCGCACAACGGAATTCTTATGGCAAGAGGGACATACAATTCATGAAACAGCAGAAGAATCTCAAGCTGAAACGTTAAATATTTTAAATCTATATGCTTCTTTCTGTGAAGACTATTTAGCGATACCAGTAATTAAAGGACAAAAAACAGAAAAAGAAAAATTTGCGGGTGCAAAGGCAACTTATACGATTGAAAGCTTAATGCATGATGGGAAAGCACTTCAAACAGGAACATCCCATAACTTTGGAACGAATTTCTCTGAAGCATTTGATATTAAATTTTTAGATCGTACCGGTAAGTGGCAATATGTACACCAAACATCTTGGGGCGTATCAACGAGAATGATAGGTGGACTGATTATGGTTCATAGTGATAATAATGGGCTTGTAATGCCTCCTAAAGTCGCACCAGTGCAAGTTGTTATTGTACCGATTGCGCAGCATAAAGAAGGAGTTTTGGCGAAAGCGATAGAGTTACAAGGACATATTCAAAAGGTTGCACGAGTAAAAATAGATGCTAGTAATAAAACACCAGGTTGGAAATTTAATGAGTATGAAATGAAAGGTATTCCAATTCGATTAGAAGTTGGTCCTAAAGATATTGAAAAGAATCAAGTTGTACTCGTAAGAAGAGATACGAAAGAAAAAGAGTTTATATCAATGGATCAATTAGAAGAACGCATTCCAGCACTACTTGAGGAAATTCATAACTCTTTATTTAATAAAGCAAAAGTATTTCGTGATGAAAATACGTATAGTGTGACGAAGTTTGAAGAGATGAAAAAAGTAGCTGATGAAAAGCAAGGATTTATTAAGGCAATGTGGTGCGGGGAACTAGCTTGTGAAGAGAAATTAAAAGAAGAAGTCGGAGTATCTTCTCGCTGTATGCCTTTTGAGCAAGAGCATTTAGCTGACGAATGTATTTGTTGTGGTAAAGAAGCGAAACAAATGGTGTATTGGGGAAAAGCGTATTAATGCTCTTTTGGATAGGAAGGATGAAAAGGACTTTAGGCTGCATAATAAAATGCAATCCAAAGTCCTTTTTAGTTTTACAATTTGTTTCATGTATTTTTAAGATGGAAGGATATGTTTTTATTTTGCGTTTTTACGGCGAATGAATAGTAACATACCAATTAGGAATGTTGAAAATCCCATTAAAATAGATGCAGGATAATGTGTTGCAGTATTCGGTAACTTATCGCCTTGTTTTTTCGCGTTATCTTTTACGTTACCACCTTGAGAGTCAGTTTCTCCTTGAGAACTGCTATCGCCTTTAACGCGGTTTCCGCCTTGAGAGCCACTGCCGCCAGAACCGTTGCCACCAGAGCCACTGCCATCAGAACCGTTGCCGTCAGAGCCATTACCACCAGAGCTATTGCCGCCAGAACCGTTGCCACCAGAGCCATTGCCACCAGAACCGTTGCCGCCAGAACCGTTGCCACCAGAGCCATTGCCATCAGAACCGTTGCCGCCAGAACCATTGCCACCAGAACCATTGCCACCAGAACCGTTGCCACCAGAACCATTGCCACCAGAACCACTGCCATCAGAGCCATTGCCACCAGAACCATTGCCACCAGAGCCATTGCCGCCAGAACCACTGCCATCAGAGCCATTGCCACCAGAACCGTTACCACCAGAACCATTGCTACCAGCGCCGTTACCACTAGAACCGCTACCGCCAGAACCGTTGCCACCCGAGCCATTGCCGCCAGAACCACTGCCATCAGAGCCATTGCCATCAGAACCGTTGCCACCCGAGCCATTGCCGCCAGAACCACTGCCATCAGAGCCATTGCCATCAGAACCGTTGCCACCCGAGCCGCTACCGCCGGAACCATTGCCGCCAGAACCATTGCCATCAGAACCGTTGCCACCAGAGCCGTTACCGCCAGAACCATTGCCGCCGGAACCACTGCCATCAGAGCCGTTACCGTCAGAACCATTGCCACCAGAACCACTATCGTCCTGAGAACCACCGTTTCCAGGTGGTTTATTATTATCTTTTGAGTTACCTTCTGCGAGATGATCGTTATTTTGTACAATCGCGTTTGTTATTGGAGAGAAGTTTTCTGTTGCTGTATTACCGATATTTAAACCACTAAAAAAAGATAAAGAAAGAGTTGATGCTAAAATAAAAATTTTCGTCATTGATTTCCTCCTGAAAAATTAATATTCCATCTAAAATACATCCCTTTGTAATATTTCATAGGAAAAAGAGTTTTATGCAAAAAAAACTATATATAGAAAAAGGTGGTGTATTTCTCAAGAGAGAAAAGAGTTAGTGTAAATTCTTTATAGTAGTAGAGTAGTGGGAATTTCACACCCATTACAGTAGAGGAAGTGACAGCAGATGAAAGAGTATATTGCATTTGATATTGGTGGTACACACATTAAATATGGAATTGTTTCAGAAATAGGAACAGTACTAAAGCATAAAACAGTTCCAACAGAAATTCATTTGGGCGGAGAACAAATCATTCAAAAACTCATTCTTTTATCAAAAAAATTAATGGGGGAACATAAGGTTTGGGGAATTGGTATTAGTACGGCAGGAATTGTTGACGTTAATAAAGGGATTGTGACGGGAGGTGTGGATCATATTCCGGGCTATAGTATGATTCCTATTATGAATAGATTGCAAGATGTATTAAAAGTTCCTGTATCCATTGATAATGATGTGAATTGTGCAGCGTTTGGAGAAAAGTGGAATGGTAGTGGAAGAGAGAAAGGAAACTTTATTATGCTCACCCTTGGAACTGGTATTGGAGGAGCGATTTTTATAGATGGAGAGTTATATAGAGGGCATTCGTTTAGTGCTGGTGAGTGGGGAAATATGTTAATAGAAGGAAAAGCGTTTGAAGAGGTCGCTTCCGTTTCAGGGTTAATTCATCTTGTCCGAAAATATAAAGGAGAAGGTGATTGGAATGGGAAAACGATTTTCGAACTGTATGATAAAGGAGATAGGGAAGTTACGCAAGTAGTTGAGGTGTTCTTTAAACATTTAGCGATTGGAATTAGTAATCTTGCTTATATTTTTAATCCAGAAACAATTATTATTGGTGGAGGAATTACAGCTAGAGGAAATGAGTTTTTAAAAGAAGTAAAAGAAGAGGTTAGTAAATACTTAAATAAAGAGATTTATAGTAATTGTGAGATTGAACTTGCGCAAAACGGTAATTGTGCAGGAATGGTTGGTGCTATTTATCACTTCTTACATCATCATAAGTAAATTATATGAATGTTTTCATATAACTGAGAATTTATCCTTTTTATCACTAGGTAAATAATGCTACAATATAAGGGAAGAATACAATATTTTCCGATTTGGAAAATGCTTTGTAGAAAGGGAGAAACTGCATGCCTATTATTTTAGAAAAAGGTCAAAAGATCGATTTAACGAAAGGACAACCAAAAGTAGCAAAACTACAGGTTGGCTTAGGCTGGGATCCAATTGGGCAATCAGGTGGATTTCTGTCTTCATTATTTGGAAGTAAACCAAATGTAGATTGTGATGCATCTGTTGTTATGTTAGAAGGGGATTGTTTTTTAAATAAAAACGATTTAGTTTACTTCGGAAACAAGCTTTCTACTTGTGGTAGTATTATTCATTCAGGAGATAATTTAACAGGTGAAGGCGCTGGTGATGACGAAACAATTTTCGTAGAATTACATAAAGTTCCAAGCCGTATTAATCGTTTAGTATTCGTTGTAAATATTTATGACTGTGTAAATCGTCGTCAAGATTTCGGGATGATTCGTAATGCATATATTCGTATTCAAAACCCGCAAACTGGTGAAGAATTCGCACGCTATAATTTATCTGATAATTATGCTGGCAAAACGACTCTAATTGCAGGTGAAATGTATCGCCACGGAAGTGAATGGAAGTTTTCAGCTGTTGGAGAAGGCACACAAGATAAAAACTTAAGTGAGATTGTATCACGTTATCAATAAAATAAACCGAGGAGGAATTGTGTATGGCATCAATTTCATTGAAAAAAGGACAAAAGGTAGACTTAACAAAAACGAATCCAGGTCTTTCAAAAGTTCTTGTAGGACTTGGTTGGGATACAAATCGTTATGATGGACAAGCTGATTTTGATTTAGATGTTAGTATTTTCTTAGTAGGTGCGAACGGTAAAGTTTCAGGTGCAGAGGATTTCGTTTTCTATAATAATCCAAAAGGCGCAAATGGTGCTGTAGAGCATCTAGGAGATAACCGAACTGGCGAAGGTGAAGGCGATGATGAATCTATCAAAGTAGATTTGAAAAATGTACCTGCACATATCGAACGTATTTGCTTCACAATCACAATTTACGATGGAGAAGGACGCAGCCAAAACTTTGGACAAGTTTCTAACTCTTTCGTACGTATTTTAGATGAAGAAAAGAATGCAGAGTTAATTCGTTACGATTTAGGAGAAGATTTCTCTATTGAAACAGCGGTTGTAGTAGGTGAATTATACCGTCATGCAGGTGAATGGAAGTTCAATGCAATCGGAAGTGGATTCCAAGGTGGATTAGCGTCTCTATGTAATAACTTTGGTTTAGACGTAGAGTAATAGAGTTATATATCCATCCGTAAATATATATTTGCGGATGGATACATTCTTTAAGATTAAAATATAGAGGTGAATATAAATGGCTATTCAGTTACAAAAAGGACAAAAGATTGATTTAGGTAAGACAAGTCCTGGTTTAACAAAAGCGGTAATTGGTCTTGGCTGGGATATTAAATCTTACGACGGTGGATCAGATTTCGATTTAGATGCATCAGCATTCCTATTAGATGCGAACGGAAAATGTACGAAGGAAACTGATTTTATTTTCTATAACAATTTACAGTCTCCTTGCGGATCCGTTCTACATACAGGTGATAACCGTACAGGTGAAGGTGAAGGCGACGATGAGCAACTTGTTGTGGACTTAAAGAAAGTTCCAGCAGATGTGCACAAAATTGCTATTACAGTTACAATTTATGATGCAGAAGGCCGTAGTCAAAACTTTGGACAAGTAGGAAATGCGTTCGTTCGTTTAGCGAATGAAGAAACGAATGAAGAAGTTCTTCGTTTTGATTTAGGCGAAGATTTCTCCATTGAAACAGCAGTTGTCTTTTGTGAATTATACCGTCATAATGGACAGTGGAAGTTTAATGCAGTAGGAAGTGGATTCCAAGGTGGTTTAGGTGCTCTTGTAAGAGCGTATGGCTTGGATGCATAGAAGGGAAACGATATTCGTTTCCTTTTTTTGACCTTTCTATAAATCTAGCAAAGAATAGGGGATATAGGTAAGATGAGTATTTTGCAAGGAATCCTTGATACGTATGCTCAGTTTTTCGACTTGGACATGTGGATTAAAGTGTTGCAGGATCCAGTATCTTGGGGATTAATAGGTACACTTGTTGTACTTGAAGGATTGTTATCTGCTGATAACGCACTTGTATTAGCAGTAATGGTAAAACACCTTCCGGAAGAAAAACGTAAAAAAGCATTATTCTATGGACTTATTGGAGCTTATGTATTCCGATTTATTGCAATTGGAATTGGAATGTTCTTAATTAAATTAGCATGGGTAAAAGTGTTAGGTGCACTTTACTTAGCATGGCTTTCAGTTAAATACTTTATTGATAAACGAAAAGGTAATGCAGAAGAAGAGGAAGCTCATGGTATGAACCAAAACAGTATTCTCTTCAGAATGTTTGGTGTCTTCTGGGGAACAGTTGCGATGGTTGAATTAATGGATATCGCATTCTCTGTAGATAGCGTACTTGCTGCATTTGGTGTATCAAATGAAGTTTGGATTCTATTATTAGGTGGAATGCTTGGTATTTTAATGATGCGTGGTATCGCTGGTGTATTCTTAAAGTTGTTAGAGCGTATTCCAGAACTTGAAACGACAGCATATATTTTAATCTTAATTATCGCAGCAAAAATGTTACTGTCTGTTATTCATATTGAAATAAGCCATACAGTGTTCTTCATTATTTTAGTTGTAGCATTTGGAGCAACATTTATACTTCACTACATGAAGAATTCTGGACAAGCTAAAGAAGAAGTTGCAGCTACTAAAGAAGACAATAAATAATTGAAATGGGTTTGCTCGTTTTACGAGCGCCCATTTTTTATAACCAAAAATAGTTTATAATAGAAGAAAGACTTAGAAAAAACGTAAATGTTTTTGGAGGTGAACTGTTGTGTTTTCACGTTTTACACTTCAACCATATGCATTAAAAGATGAATCAGATTTAAAGCAATTTGAAACACTTTTAGAAAAACGTCCACAATATGAGCTGACAGAGAATGAGATGAAATTTAGTTATATAGCATGTCGAATCCTTGGCGTTCCTAATGATGTAGATGAATATTTTAATGAATTATTTGATTATAGTGAAGCGAAAGGAATCGAAGTTTTACACGAACAAAATTTAAACAAAGTGATCGATTCGGAAAAACTTCGTCATATTCAAGAAGTGTTCGGATTACATCAAGAAGCACCAAATGGTCTAACAGTAAATAGGCTAGTGGCGCACTTATCTGGGAAACAACTTTTGCCAAAAGTAGACAATCCGGATTTACAACATTATATACATACGACATTTATTTCTGTATTGAAATTATATGAGAAACAACATAATCAATCTTTAAAGACAGAAGGCTTCCGTCGTTTCTTAATCGATATGATTAAATTAAGCGAAAATTACGTAGCGAAGTGGTTCTCTACGATTAACTATAAGAAACAAATGCCGCGTATCGTTTGGTACGGTGATGCACAGGAAAGCCGTATATATTTCTTATATTTTCTTATTATGCTCGGCTGCGATGTACTTTATTATCATCCAGAAGGAAAAGATGGATTTGAGAATGTTGATGAAGAAGGAAGAAGTTTTATTGTGTCTCATCCAGGTCGCATTTCTCTTGAACCATTTCCAGATCGTCGCCGTGAGCGTGTAGCAACAGTAGCGTATCAAGCTTCAAAAGAAATTGAGCAAGTACTTCACCACGATAATTCACTGCTGTACAAGCCGTGGCAATTTCGTTCCTATACGCCTGTAGCTCGTACATTAAAAACAACATACGATGAACTCTTTTTAATTACGAAGGAAAAGGCGTTCGTACGCCCGACATTCTTTGTTGAAAATAAACACATTTATATTCCTTCTTTATTTGCGAAAATATCAGGTGTTTCAAAAAATGATAAAGAATATTTTCAACGATTAAAGGCTGTTACATCATTTGATAATAGTTTATTAATTAATGTATTTCCGTTTACGAAAGAACAGAAAGCAAATTTCCAATACCATTATCGAGATGCATTAGACCGCGGGGGAAAATTGCATCCAGATTTAATTATGAACAGTCATTGGTGGCCGCATAAACGATTGCCAGAAGGATTACAACATGGTATTGCAGAGGCAATCATCCATACGTGTGAAAGTGAAATGTGTAAACCAATTGCAAAAGAGACGAAACAAGATGTAGCGCTATATGTTTTTGCACAACTTTCTCAAATACCACCAAATATTTTAGAGCAGCTTGAGAAATTTGATTATTCACAAGATGTACCAAAAATTGTTATATTTAATAATGAGAAGAGTGGAGAATTGACTCGTTCTGATGCTGTTTTATTACTATTTTTAAATCAAATAGGAGTAGATGTATTCCACTTCAATCCAACAGGAAGAAACGACATTGAACCGTATATTGAAGCGGAGGCATTTGATTCACATTGGCTTGAAGAAGTTAATTTCGATCTTGAGTTTCATGGTTCATCAGCCTATAAAAATTTATCACAAACAATAAAAGGACTATTTCGTCCATTTTTATAAGGAAAGGGAGAATACCATATGAATAACCCAGTCATACTAGATTCGAAAACAGAATTAAATGAGCAAACAGCACAAGATGTTCGCTTGCAGCTTAGACAAGATGCAGATGTACAACGTATTTATAATGCGGTAGATATTAAAGATCAATTAGAATTAATCGAACTTGGAAAAGAACCTTCTATGGAAATTTCACGTTTCGCTGATCAAATTTTACATACAATGTCATTATCAAAAATAGAAGATTCGGGTGAATTATTAAAACAACTTGGTAAAATTATGGACCGATTCGATAGCAAAGACTTTGCGGAAGAGAAAAGTGGTTTCTTCTCACGTATGTTCAAAAAAGCGGATAAAATGATTGAACAAATCTTTAGCAAGTATCAAACGATGGGCCGTGAAATTGATAAGGTGTATGTGGAAATTACGAAGTATCAAGATGAAATGAAAAAATCAATTGGTACGTTAGATGGTTTATATGAGCAAAACTTAAAATATTATTTAGACTTAGAAAAATACGTAGTAGCAGGAGAAATGTTATTAGAGCGTTTAAATACAGAGTTAGTTCCGATGTATGAAGAGCGTGTACGTAATAATGATCAATTAGCAGGTATTGAATTAGAGTCGCTTAAAAACTCTGTTGAAATTTTAGAACAACGTATCGATGATTTAGAAAAAGCACGTATGGTCGCGTTACTGACAGCACCACAAATTCGTATGATTCAACGTGGTAATAATAAATTAATTGGTAAAATCAATACAGCATTTATTACGACGATTCCTATCTTTAAAAATGGTATCATTCAAGCAGTAAATGCGAAGCGTCAAAAGCTTGTTGCAGATTCTATGGCTGAACTTGATCGCCGTACAAATGAATTACTGAAGAAAAATGCACAAAATATCGCGACGCAAAGTGTGGAAGTAGCGAGGTTATCAGGTTCTTCTAGTATTAAGATGGAAACGCTTGAGGAAACTTGGAACATTATTTCAAGAGGCATGCAAGAAACACAACAAATTGAAGAGCAAAACAAACGTGAGCGTGAAGAAAGTCGCAAACGTATGGCTACATTAACTGAGAACATTAAAAAAGAATTACAAGGATAAAGTGAAACTTTAATCAGTGGGGTTTTGTTCATTCCCGCTGATTATTAGCCTTCACCGATCGGATGTTTACTGCCCGGTGAATAGTGGGATAAATGAAAAGGCAATGAGGAATAGTCCTCATTGCCTTTTAGTTTTTCTTCGCTAATTTAATGATTTCATTCACAACAAGCGGAATGATACTTAATAAGAGAACAAATCCCCAATCTCGCAGCGTTAATGCATGCACACCGAATATATTTGCAAGGGGCGGGATGGAGATGATACAAACTTGCATAAGAACACCGATAAGAAGGGAGAAGACTAAATATTTATTTGTAAAAATCCCAATTGAAAAAATCGATTTCGTTCTTGAACGTAAGTTAAATGAATGAACGAGCTGAGAAAAACTAAGAACGACAAATGTCATCGTTTGAGCGTGTAATAGAGCGTCCTCATCAATTCGCTCTGGGAAAAGAGGGAATAAATTTGTATCTCCAGTATAGAACTTTGCTCCGGCAATAAAGGCTATTAGCGTTAAAAGTCCAATGACAACCCCATTGAAAATAAGGAAAGGAACGCTACCACTAAATAAGCTTTCTTTCGCATGTCGCGGTTTTTCCTTCATCACATCAGGATCTTCAGGATCAACCCCAAGTGATAATGCGGGCAGCGTATCTGTAATTAAATTTACCCACAAAATGTGAATAGGTCGTAGTGGTGTTGCCCAGCCGAGTAAAATGGCTAAAAATAAAGTGATAATTTCTCCGAAGTTACAAGAGAGTAGGAAGAGAATTGATTTTTTTATGTTACGATAAATGTTTCTACCTTCCTCAACAGCTTTCACGATAGATGAGAAATTATCATCTGTTAATACGACATCCGCTGCCCCTTTTGCAACGTCTGTTCCTGTAATGCCCATCGCTACGCCAACATCTGCTTGTTTTAAAGATGGAGCGTCATTGACGCCATCACCAGTCATAGAAACGATATTGCCTTTTGCACGTAATGCTTTTACGATCTTTACTTTATGTTCTGGAGAGACTCTAGCGAATACATGTAAGTGATCAATTTTGCTTGCTAGTTCTGTATCTGAAATGTTATCTAATTCAGTTCCAATCATAATTTCAGATATTTCTTCAGCAATGCCAAGTTCTTTAGCAATTGCAAAGGCGGTATCTTTATGGTCACCAGTAATCATAACTGTGCGAATACCGGCTTTTTTACATTCTGTAATTGAATCTTTTACTTCAGTTCGCGGTGGATCGATCATACCGACAAGACCAATAAAGATGAGGTTTTCTTCGAGATGATCTATATCCACATCGTTTGAATTGTATTGTTTAAACGCGAATGAAAGTACTCTTAAAGCTTCTTGAGACATTGACCTAGCGGCTTCTAATATTTGATCTTTATCAGCATCTGTTAGAACCTCGATTTTACCGTTTTTAAATATGTGGGTACATCGAGGTAAGAGTTTGTCGATAGCACCTTTCGTCATGCTATAGTAGCTTTCATCATATGTATGCACGGTTGACATCATTTTACGATCTGAATCGAAAGGCAGCTCATTTACACGTTCATGTATTTTTTCTAAATGATCTTTTTGCATATTAAAGGTGCTGCCGGCAACGAGAAGAGCAATTTCAGTCGGGTCTCCCGTTTGTGATTCATTGTTGTAAGACGCATCGTTACATAGCACCATATTTTCTAACAATAGACGTTGCACATCATTATTTACATTTAAATTTTCTAATTGATCGTATGTGTTATCACTATAAAAGTGAGTAACGGTCATTTTATTTTGTGTTAACGTACCTGTTTTATCTGAACAAATAATTGTGACAGAACCGAGAGCTTCAACAGCTGGTAGTTTCCGAATGATAACATTTTGTTTAATCATACGCTGCACACCAATTGCAAGAACGATGGAAACGATAGCTGGCAAACCTTCTGGAATAGCTGCAACGGCTAAACTAATAGCAGTCATAAACATTTCTAGTGTATCTCGTCCTTGTAAAAAGCCGATGAGAAACATAACGATACAAATCACTACAGCAACAAAGCCTAAATACTTTCCGACTTGTGCTAAGCTTTTTTGAAGTGGTGTCATATCATCGTCTGCTTCATGCAACAGGGTAGCAATCTTACCAATTTGTGAGTTCATTCCAGTTTCAACAGCAACACCGACGCCTCTTCCATATGTTACAAGGGTAGACATGAAGGCCATGTTTTTTTGATCACCGAGTGGTACTTGTTCATCACTTTGCATGGAAGGGTGGTAGATTGCCTCTTTATCAACAGGGACAGATTCACCAGTTAGAGCAGATTCTTCAACTTTTAAATTTGCGGTTTCGATCAGGCGTAAATCGCATGGGATATATCGTCCGGCGTCGAGCATAACGATATCACCTGGAACGACGTGCTCAGATGGAATTTCTTTTAGTTCACCATCTCGCTTGACGATAGCTTTAGGTGTCGCCATCTTTTTCAATGCCTCTAAAGCTTGTTCTGCTTTCGATTCTTGGACGACACCGATAACAGCATTTAAAACTACAACGAGTGCAATAATACTTGCATCAGCCCATTCACCTACAAAGGCAGAAATAAGAGCAGCAATAATAAGGACATATACGAGGACGTCATTAATTTGGGCGAAAATACGCTGCAATAAAGTGCGTTTTTGTTTTGTAGCTAATTCATTAAAACCATATTGCTTTAAACGTCCATTTACAATTTCTTCTGTTAAACCGTGTTGTTCGTTTGTTTCTAAGTCGATTAATGTTTGGTCTTTCGTCTTACTGTACCAATTGCTCATAAGTAAGCACCTCCAGTAAAAACAGTTAGCAATGGTAGTGTTGCTATTATTTGTGAGTAGTATGTATGGAGAAAAAATCTAAGGTGAGGTTCTACTTCTATTGTACAATATTTTACAGTTGCTTGAGGGAAAGAGAAGAGTTGTCATGAATTTGTTGGAAATAAAAAAGAGCCTCATAAACGAGGCTCCTTTACTTTTTAATTAATGTACCTAATTCTTCTGTAATAGCTTGCATTTCACTAATGCTGAATGTTTCACGTTTCATAACATGCTCATAAATGTCACGTAAGTCTTCGTACATTTCTTCATTAAAACTAGCAGCTCTCATCGCTCCAGCATTAACCATACGTAATTTTTCTTTAATAGCTTCGACCATATATTCAACGTTTTCTTCTGACTTTACGGATAAATCCACCGAAGTGTCCCCCTTTAAAATAACATAAGGCTATCTTAACATTTTTTATCATTTTCGTTAATGAATCTTTTCAATCCTATTAAATTAGTAGGGATTTCCTTTATATTTAATAATTGGTTGTTTATACTATAAGTATATATAAAGAAATGCACCAAGAAAGGAAGAAACAAAAATATGGTTCAAGTATTGTTTGTTTGTCTTGGGAACATTTGCCGTTCTCCGATGGCAGAAGCGATTTTTCGAGATCTTGTCGTAAAAGAGGGACTCGAAGAGAAAATTGTCATTGATTCTGCAGGAACTGGAGATTGGCATGTTGGCCATCCGCCACATAAAGGAACACAAAAAATTTTAAAAGAAAATGCAGTCACTTTTGAAGGAATTAAAGCAAGGCAAGTAGAAAAAGAAGACTTAACAAAGTTTGATTATATTATTGCCATGGACAACAAGAATATAGCAGATTTAAAAAGTTTAGGTAAAACTGGAGGCTATATTGGTAGGCTGTCCGATTTTGTTCCAGACGGTGGCTGGACAGACGTTCCCGACCCTTACTATACAGGGAATTTCCAAGAAGTATATGACCTTGTAACAGAAGGGTGTGCAAAGCTATTAGCTTTCATTCGAAAAGAACAAGGAATATGAGGAAGCTTAGAAAGAAATACTTTCTAACATAAGAAATGAAAGGGTGAAGGAATATGGCAAAGAAAAATAATATTGCTCGAAACATTGCGATTGGTGTAGCTGCAGGTGTAGCTGTATCTATGTTGAAGAAAGAAAACCGTGAAAAAGTAAAAAATACTGCAGAAAAAGCAAAAACAAAGATGATTGAAATTGGTGAAAATGCAAAGATTAAAGAAAAAGTGCAAACTGTTACAGATAAAGGACGCGAACTTGCTGATTTAAATGTAGTGAAAGCAAAAGTAGCAGAAATTAAAAAATTGACGCCGTCTGTTGTAGAGACGTTAAAAGAAACGAAAGAAATTTTTAGTAAGAAAAAGGTTGAGCCAGCAGAGAAGCCAGAAACGATTGAAATTCAAGCCGTTTCTCCAAAAGTAGATGAACTGAAAGCAGAAGAAGAGCCGGTAGTTGCTGAAGATGGCGGTATGAAAGAAGCGCGTGAACTATTTATGAAAGACTCCAATGTAGAGGAAAAAAAAACTGAAGCGTACATTGAGTTGAAGCAAGATAAAGAAGAGAAGAAAAGCGTTTAACCATATATGAGAAAAATTTTAGAAAAGGTGAGAAGAAATCGTACTTATTCGTTTGGTAAAGATTTATATGACCGAACGATGCGCGATGATGTAGCGGGCTTGGCAGCACAGCTCGCTTATTTCTTCTTGCTTGCGATTTTTCCTGGGCTTGTTTTCTTAATTACGCTTCTTGGATTCATTGACCTTCAAACAGAAAGTGTGCTCAACTTATTAGAACCGTACGTACCTGAAGATGCAATGTCTTTAATTGAAGTAAACGTGGATAAAGTTGTAAATGAGCAAAATGGTGGTTTATTATCATTTGGTTTATTATCAATGCTATGGTTTGCTTCAAATGGTGTAAATGCGGTGATGAATGCTTTTAACCGTGCGTATGATGTAACAGAAACACGTTCTTTTATTAAAACGAGGGCGTTATCAATTGTATTTACATTAGCGATTATTTTTATGATTGTGTTTGCACTAATTGTTCCAGTGTTTGGACAAGTCATTGGGGCAGCTGTATTTAAAGCAATTGGTTTATCGGATAGTTTTTCTTACGTGTGGAGTATTACGCGTTTAGTAGCGAGTTTCTTCGTGTTATTTGCATTGTTTAGTTTTTTATATACATTTGCACCAGATCGAAAATTAAAAAGAAGAGAAGTCATTTCAGGAGCAACATTTGCTACTGTAGGATGGATTGTGGTATCGTACTCATTTGCTTATTATGTAGATAAGTTTGCGAATTACGCCAATACATATGGTGGTCTCGGTGGTATTATTATTTTAATGTTATGGTTTTACTTAACTGGATGGGTAATTTTACTTGGCGGTGAAATTAATGGTTTACTCCATCATTATAGGACGGGTGACAATAATTCCCGTAATGAAAAGTGAGCTCTTGTTCCATAATAATAGGGAACAGGGGGGATATTTCATGAGTAATAATAAAAAGAATCACAACAATAAAAATAACAATAAACAAAAGAGTAGTTCGCATCCAAAGCATAAGACGAGTGGTAGTGCAAACGGGCATAATAGCTACCATTAGAAAAAACGGGTCCTTTATGAGGGACCCGTTTTAATTGTTTCCTTTTAATAATCGTAAGCCATTTAAAATAACAAGAATCGTACTTCCCTCATGCCCGATAACACCGAATGGAAGAGCTAAAAATTGCATGAAGTTTGAACAAATGAGCATTGCAATTACAGCTAGTGAAAAGATTACGTTTTGCTTTACAATACGGTTCATTCGTTTTGATAAACGAATTGCTTGTGAAAGTCGAGATAACTCGTTCTTCATAAGTACAACGTCTGCCGTTTCTAAAGCTACGTCTGTTCCTTCTCCCATTGCTACACCAATGCTAGCAGTAGCGAGTGCAGGGGCATCATTTATACCATCTCCGACCATTGCTACTGTCCCGTATTTTTCTTTTAGCTTTTTAATCGTTTCCACTTTTGTTTCTGGTAAGCATGATGCGTAATATTCCTTTATATTACTTTCAGAGGCAATTGCTTTTGCTGTTTCTTCATTATCACCAGTAATCATAATTGCTTCGACACCGATACTTTGTAATTCGCGAATAGCAGCTATCGTTTCTGGGCGAAGCGTATCTTTTAAAGCGATAAGGCCAAGAATGCCATCCTTATCACTAATATAAACGACAGTTTTACCTTCTTTTTCAAGTGAGGCAGAAACACCATTATGAAATGTCTTTGTTTCTTCACCAATAAAATCAGCTTTACCTATTTTATAAGCTTTGCTTTCAAATATTCCTTTTAGCCCAAAACCAGTTACATCTTCAACATTTTCTGGTTTTTTTAATGTAATGTCATACGTATGTTGTGCATATTTCACAATAGATTCAGCTAAAGGATGTGTAGAGTGACTTTCAATTGCTGCTGTAATAGAAAGTACTTCTTTTTTTGTCATATTTTCTCGAACATATACATCTGTTACAGTAGGTTTTCCTTCTGTTAATGTTCCTGTTTTATCAAAAGCAATTGCTTTTACTGAAGCGAGACGCTCTAAATGTATGCCACCTTTAAAGAGAATTCCGTTTCTTGCGCCGTTAGAAATAGCAGATAACGTTGCTGGTGTAATGGCAGCAACGAGTGCACAAGGAGATGCTACTACAAGTAAGATCATAGCGCGATAAAACGTTTCATTCCAGCTCCAATCTAGTAAGAAATGAGGGACGAACATCATAAGCGCAACAACGAGTAGTACACCTTTTACATATGTTCCTTCAAACTTTTCGATGAATAGTTGTGATGGTGATTTTTCACTTTGTGCACTTTGAACGAGACGAATAATCTTTTGGAATAATGTTTGATCACTCGGCTTCGTAATTTTAACTTCGATAGCACCGCGTAAATTTACAGTACCAGCAAATACTTCATCACCATGTTTTTTTTCATTTGGAATAGGTTCACCAGTAATCGCTGCCTCATCGATATTTGTTTCACCGCTATGAATCGTACCGTCAGCAGGAACGCGCTCACCTGGCTTAATTAGAATAATGTCGTTAATTTGTAATCGTCCAACAGGAACACGTTCTTCAGTTCCATTTGAAATACGTAATGCTTCTTCCGGTTGTAAATCAAGAAGCGCTGAAATTTCTTTTTGACTTTTACTTAATGTATAAGATTCCATCGCACCGCTTAGTGCGAAGATAAAGATTAAAATGGCACCTTCTGCCCAGTAGCCAATAATTGCAGCACCGATAGCAGCAAAGAGCATAAGCATTTCGACATTTAGCTCTTTCTCCTCAATTGTATCTTCAATACCTTCTTTTGCTTTTGCATATCCACCAACTATATAAGCAAGGATATAGCAAGTAATGCCTACATTCATTACATCGTTCTTTGTGAATAACCAACCAGCTAAAATGAAAATACCAGATGCGATTGCAAATATAAGTTCATAATGTTTCTTTAATGTATCCCATAAAGAGGGATGAGAAATAGACTTTTGTACTTGTAATGTTTTTACTTCTGAGTTCATTACTACTCGCTCCTTCCAAATTCTTATTGAGAAAAATAATCAAAATCGAAACCCCTATAAAACGACGAAAGCTGCCATCCATAATGGATAGCAGCATTTCTGTTGAATCTGTTTTTAACAGTTATTATGTTGTAATTATTCTATAGTATAGCATATGTTTTCGTTAGATGATATGTTTTTGTTTGCATATAAACTGAAAACTTGTGTTTTCACACTTCCTTTGGTATATATGAATATTGTTCGTAAAAAAGATCGGAAAGGAAGACAACAAGTGAAGACAGAGAAATTTTTTACCCATCCGATTGGCGTATTTATTGCTGCAATAGTAGCAACTTTTTTATGGGGAAGCGCATTTCCTTTTATTAAATTAAGTTATGCTGAACTTGGAATTCAGCCACAAGAAGTTGGGGAGCAAATATTATTTGCTGGTTATCGTTTCTTCTTATCTGGGGTTATGCTTTTATTCTTCTTTAAAGCGTTAGGAAAAGATATGAGCTTCAAAAAAGGAACGGGGAAGCAGTTAGTACAAATTGGCTTATTTCAAACATTTCTTCAATATATATGTTTTTATATTGGAATGAGTTATAGTTCTGGCATTGAAGGAGCTATCATTTCAGGAACATCATCATTCTTTCAAATTTTACTTGCGCACTTCTTATATAAAGACGATGCGCTCAATATGAAAAAAATAATTGGAGTCTCTATCGGATTTTGTGGTGTCGTTTTAGTAAATGTACCGAGTGATGGTAGTTTGTCATTCCATTTCGGAATTGGTAGTTTATTACTTCTGAGTGCAGCAATGTTGTACTCGTATGGGAATATATTGGCGAAAGAAGGTAGTAAAACATTAGATGTTGGCTATATGACAGCATACCAAATGATTTTTGGTTCTATCGGGCTATTATGTATAGGGGGTTTGCAAGTTGGAGTCATGCCATTTACATTTAGTGTACATGCAATACTTATGCTTATCTACTTATCTTTCTTATCCGCAGCAGGCTTTTGTATTTGGAATACAATTATGAAGTACAACAAAGTTGGAAAAGTATCAATGTACATGTTCTTTATACCCGTATTTGGTGTGTTATTATCGAGCATGATTTTAGGAGAAGCAATTCATTCATTTGTATTATTTGGTTTAGCATGTGTAGCCGTGGGAATTATCGTGGTGAATCGTACGCCAGCTAAGCAGAAAATGGAGCAAGAAAAACAAGTAGCATAAATAACAGAAAACCGATTACAATGGAAGAACAGTACTGTTCTTCTTTTTTTATGTAGAAAAAGGATAATAGACTAGGTATAACGAAAAAAGATACAAAAAGCATTTATTGGGGAGAACGTGTTATGAATCTACTTTACATGGTGTTAATTGCACAAATCATTCTTTTTTTAATTGGTGTAATTTATGCAATAGGACAGACAAAAAAGAAAAGAAATAATATGCCGTTACCTTTAGCTGTGCGTCTTATTCTTAGTTTTTCTTTAACAGCAAGTGCAATTTGGATATGGTTACAAGATCCATCAGTAGATTATAGTACGTGGGTTGCACTAGGTATGACGTTATCAACTGTAGGGGATTTATTTATGGCAGGTTTAATTCCAATTGGTCACAGGCTAATTGGAGGGATGATTACTTTCGCGCTTGCGCATTGTTTTTATGTAAAAGCATTTTTGCAAACAGGCATTTCATGGAATGGTTTTTGGATTGGTTTACTCGTATACGGACTCTTTCTCATTATAGGATGGTTCTTTTTTATTCGAAATGAGAAACAAGATAAATTGTTTACGATAGGGGCGCTAATTTACGGATTGTGGGTTGGAGGAATGGCTTGCTTTGCATTCGCCTTATACTATGAGAATACAGGAATATGGTGGATACCAGCTTTTGGTGGTTTACTATTTGTGATTTCTGATTTTATTATTGGCGTGACAGATATTGGAGGGCGCAAATTAAAGTATGAACCACTTTGGATTTGGTTTACATATGTAGCGGCTCAAATGTGTATTGTATATGTGGGAATATAAAAAGATACTCTTCGAATAGTGGATAGACTATTTGAAGAGTATCTTTTTTGTTACTATGCTACAATGTTTTTTTGTTGTAGAGCAGAAAGGCTGTATTCATCTGCTGCTTTATAACCTTGGGATAATAAATCATTGATGTAAAGCTTGTTGTAAATAAAGCAGAAGACTAAGTTAGAGAATCCGAATGTAAACATACTAGCGACTAAAATAATTAAAAACCATTTCCAGTCTCCACGGAATATAGCAGGGAAGAAACCAAAGAAAAATACAGTCCAACTAAAACCAATTTTTGCTTGTTTAATTTGACCGGTATTTTCATTTTTAAGCATAACTTTCATAGAAAAAGTCCTCCTAAGTAACTAAAAATATAATGATAAATGCAAGGTATAGTATATCAAAATAATACATTCTTGAATATTATTATTTGTATTTTTGCAATATTGTAATTTTGCAATTCAGAATCTTGTGGAAAATATACAGTTGAAGTCTTTATAATAAAAGTAAAAAAACGATGAGATGGTGGAATGATGCAAAAGAAAAAACGTTTGCGTGAATTCTTTGGAACAATTGCAATTGCTTGTTTGCTCGTGCTTTTGGCGAAAATTTTCGTATTTTTTCCTACGACTGTAAAAGGGGCGTCTATGAAGCCAACGTTACAAGATGGGGATAAGGTGATTGTGAATAAGTTGGCAAAGAAATTTGAAAGTTATGGGAGAGAAGATATTATTGTTGTAAAGACAGATAATTTTTATGTGAAAAGGGTTATTGGTTTGCCTGGCGATGTTATTGAGGTGAGAAATGATCAATTATATGTGAATTATGAAGTGATAGAGGAATCGTATTTGTATAGTAATAAAAAACAAGCTGAAAAAAAACTTATGAATTTAACGGAGGACTTTGGACCGATTACAGTTCCTAAAAATAAGATTTTTGTTATGGGAGATAATCGCTTAATAAGCAGAGATAGTAGAAATGGTTTAGGACTCATTGATAAAGCTGATGTATTAGGAGAATTAGCAGCAATTTATTATCCATTTGAACATATGAAAATAATGAATTAAAGTAAAAAACCAAGCAAATTTCAGTTTGCTTGGTTTTTTATGTTAAATCGTAGGAGACTCATTAAATTCATAGACGTCTTCATTGTTTTTGTGCGTACTTAAAACGAATTTGTGCTGTAATAGTTGCAGTTTAAAGAATGCTAACGGATCGTGATAAGTTTCTGGATTGCTTCTTAACGTTGCTAATGTTTGCTCGTCTTCCTGTATTTCAAGTTGAGCGGCTTCTACATTTTGTTTCAATATGCTAAGTGGATCTTTAAAGAACATCATGATATCTCGTTCTAATGCGCCTTCAAATACTTCAAATTGAAGGAAGAATTGTTTTGAGATTGTTTGAGCAATTTCCGTATAGTCTTCCGTTTCAATGTATTGTTTATATTTGTTTGCAAGCATAGATTGATTCTTTTGCATGTTACCAAATAGTTTTCCTGCACTCTTTAAGAAAAATTGTGTCGGTGTAAAGCGTAATAAAATATTGATGTTCGATACTGTAATTCTATTTGTCATACGTACAACATCTCGATGCCAATCATCTAGTAATTTGAAATCGCAAGGAAGTTTCATACGTTCTTCTTTATATAATTTATTAAACGTTTCACTCATTTCATCTAAATAAGATTGAGCTTGAATAAATTCATTATGCGCTGTTTCAATCCACTCTTGAATAAACCCAGTAAATTTAGGGAGAAGCACTTGCTGTACATGTTTTTGAATTCGTTCGTTCATCGCAGTATTTAATTCTTCATGAACTAATTTGAAATCACTATCTTCTTGAACAAGGTCAGAGCAGCTCTGTAATAATTCAGGAATTTGAGAATGGATATCTCTTGTGATTTCTTCTTTCGTTAAAAGATAAGATTCTGTAATAGAACGAATTTTATCTTTTTCAAGAGCAGTAAGATTGTTAATAAATCCGTTTAGTTTTACTGAGATATGTTTATTCCAGCGTACTGATTTGACTAATGTATTTTCTAATTCCACACGTTCATTTACAAGGTATGCGATTGTCTTTTGAGTAAACCATATTAGCTTTTCGATACGTTCTTGTTCTATATCTCGTTCTGCTAGATTAGAAAGAATAGACTCTGTCACGTCCCCAAGTTGCTGGCTTCCCTCTTGTGAAGGAGAGTATGGGAAGAACTGCGCATTTGGGAAATGGACTTTCATCTTACTCATTAGTTTTTCATTCGTACCCGCACTATTTGTATGTAATACGAAATGAATTTGTAAGTTTGGTACTTGTTCACGTAAATAAAGTAATGTATCAAGTTCTTCACCATGTAACGATGAAGCAGAATTTAATACGTAAATAAGGCTATCTGCGGCTTGTAAGTATTCAAAATATGAGCTGTTTTTATCCACTTGTCCTCGAACAGATGGTGTAACAAGAAATGCAAATTTATTCTTTCTCAAAAATCTACTTGGTAATTTAATTTCTATACATTTGTTCTCAAGTTCTGATTGTTCAGGTGTAGCCATTATTTGATGGAATTCATCAAAGTTCGGTATATTGTGCACATCTAACGCAGTGAATTCTGTTATTTCAGTTTGGCTATCATCTTTAAATAGAATAGGAGTTGTTATAGTTTCAGTTAAGATGTTCTCTCCTAATATTGAATTGACGAATGATAATTTATCATGGTCACTAGTTCCCGAAATTAGTAATTTTGTAACATTTAAATCACATAGTTCATGAACGAGTAACGTAAATTGATGACTTAAATCTACATCATTTTTTTCAGCCCATACAGCAATTGTTTCGAATAAATGAGAAACAGTTTCCATATTCACATTTGTTTCAGCTGTTGAATTAGAGAGTAGGGCTCCCGCACTTTTTACGAGTAATGACTCTAAAGTTGTAGGTGAAACTTCATTCCACGCTAACACTGCAGCAGAGACGAATAGGGCGTCTTTTGCTCTCGTTAAACTAAACCAATTTGTTAATAAGTCAGGTACAAGTCCTTGCATTTCATGCATGAAATGTTCACCAGTAATTAATTCAAAGTACGTATCTTGATAGCGTTCAACAATTTCATGCCAATCGTCATTGTTGTCTGTCTCAATATGTAAGAATAAATGATTGATTGTTTGAATCCAAGGTAGATGTGACTTTTCATTTTGATAGCTGTTCCAAAGAGCGATAACAAGTTCCTTAAATTGGACTTGATCAATTGCATATAAAGCTTTTAAAGATTCATAGAAATATTCTGGTTTGATTTGTTTCGTAAATCCTTGATTCACATAATTAATTAAAGTATCGAACCAGTGTAATGATTTTGTTCGAATTCCTTCTTGAACGGCAAGTTCGATGGCATTATTCCAATCTTCTTGTTTTTCATAGAACGAGCGAGCAATTGAAGTAATATTTGGATAGTCAGGTTGAAATGCAACAGCTTCACTAATCGTCTTAAATGCTAGACCTAAACGATCTTGTTCGATATAAAGAGAAAGAAGTTGTAAGGAAACTTCCATTGTAAGAGTTGTATCTTCCGTTTGGATAGATTGATACATTTCTTCTGCTTTTGGTAAGAATCCTAGTTCAAAATAAGCATCTGCAATATTTTTGGTTGCCCAAAGTGCAAGCTCGTTATTTACTTTCTCCCATTTAAATATCGCTGCTTCAAAGTCTTTATTTTGGTAATAAAATTCACCTTGAGCAAAGCGAATATTAGAAATGTTGGAGAATTCATTTGTAGATTCATTTATATATGCTTCACCGAGTACTTCTGATACTGGAGTAGAAGTTTCTTCTGTTAAAAATGTTTTATAGTAAACCTTTTGGATAAATTGATTTTCAATGGTCATGTTCGTTCCCCCTGTATAATTTAGAAAAATGATGTTGTATGTAAAGGGTGCATGTTCTTTTAATAGGTAGAAGTTGCATTATATCGACCAAACTGTGTTTTTGCTAGGTATATCATTTTTCCTGAGAGTTAAACCGTTGCGAAAAGTAACTTTCCTTTATTGTAACAAAAAAACAAGCATATGAATTTTTATTTTTTAATCATGGTATTTGTGGATAGTAAGATTAGTCCTTCAAGAGGAGATGGATATAAGAAAAGAAGGCGGGAGTCTAAGTCTAGCACATGATTGATGTCACTGATTAATAGTTCAATTTCTGCCTGCTAAAGGAATGGATAGAAGTAGAGTTCATTATAAAAACAATGTATAGTGAATATGTATACCATGTTTGTCTGAAAGATAGAAAGGGCACAATGTGGAATAACGATCGTGTATAGGATGTGTCTTCCGAATGGAACAACATATTGGCGAGTTAATCGCACATTATGGGTATTTTGGAATTATTATAGCTTTAGCTGGCGGGATTGTTGGATTACCGATACCAGACGAGTTTTTATTGACCTTCGTTGGTTATAACGTTTCAAAAGGCGTTATGTCAGGAACTGCTGCGTTTTTAAGTGGGATGGCTGGTGCGATGTTAGGCATTACATTAAGCTACATATTAGGTTTAAAACTTGGACTCCCTGTTTTAAAAAAATATGGACCGAAAATTAGAATTAAAGAACATCACATTGAAAAAACACATATTTTATTTGAAAAATATGGCCCATTTCTTTTAATAGTTGGTTATTTTATCCCAGGAGTACGTCATTTAACAGCGTATTTTGCTGGGATGTCGAATTTAACACTTTGGCGTTTTTGTTTGTACGCTTACGGTGGTGCACTTATTTGGATAAGTGTTTTTATTGGACTTGGCTGGAAGTTAGGAGAGAAGTGGCGTTTCGTTGAGTATAGTTTGCATCATTATGGAATATGGATTTTATCCATTTCAGTAGTTGTTACATGTGTCGTATGGTTTTACATAAAGAAAAAGAAAAACCGCGAGTAGCGGTTTTTTAGCTGAAAGCGATAAATAGTACACCAGCTGTAATAAAGACAACCCCAATACCAGTCATAAAGTTTAATTTTTCGCCGAGTATAATCATAGCGAGAATGATAGAAAATACGACGCTTAATTTATCGACAGGAGCTACTTGTGAAACTTTTCCTGTTTTAAGGGCAAGAAAATAAAATAGCCATGACGAAGCACCTGCAATTCCGCTTAATGTGATAAAGAGAAGTGCTTTTTTATTTAGTAGTACGTCGCCAATATTTTGAAATTTACCTTGTATAATAATAACGCCTACCATAAATAATGCCATGATAATAGAACGAACCGTCGTAGCAACATTGGCATCGATTCCATCTAAACCAATCTTACCGAAAATAGATACAAGGGCAGCAGCAATTGCTGATAATAGTGCGAATAAGAGCCATGAACTCATAGTAAAATTCCTCCAATCTTACATTATTATACATGAAAATCATTCTCATGTATAAAGTGAATGGGGTTTTACCGCCTCGCAAAGAGCTGGATAGATAACGAAATAATCCCCACCTTATATTTTTCATAAGGTGGGGATTATTATACTACTCTGCAATTTCTTCATATAAAAAGTACGTTACATTATAAATATGTTCTACTTCATCGTCTGTCATAAACAATAATTCGTCACGCTCAATCCCTTTTTTCTTTTCGATAAACTCAATCATGTTTTTACGTTCTTCTCTTTTCATCAATTTTATTTCTCCTCTCAATCTGTTTTAATACAGTTTATTTAAGTTACTGCTATTATATAACAGAATCTTTAGAAAGTTCCACCTATTTTATTGTTTTTTTCAGAAGAACTTTTCGACAAAACAAGCCCACCTAAAGGGGGCTTGTTTTATTTTATAGTCGTAAAAACTCGGGCTCCGTCGTACCGGCACCATCGATGTAATAAATTGTATCGGGATTGATTTTAATTAGTACATAATTAGGGTCTTCAGGACCGAGTAACCAACGTTTTAAGCTATTATTCCAAAACTTGTTTTTTAATGTTGAGTCTTCCTCGATGGAGGCTAAGCCTTCCACTTCAATATAATCTTCATCTAATTTTTTTCCTTCACGACCAAGTAGTACATGTACATTTGGATTGTTTTCGATATCTGTTATCTTTTTTGATTGTCGATCTGTTGCAACATACAGTACAAAATCTTCGTGGAAAAACATCATAAAGGCGCTATGTGGTTTCTCATTTCGTACTGTAGATAATACACCGGTACGTTGACCTTGAATAATAGTTGCGATTTTTTCTTTTAAGTGCATAATTTTAACCCCTTTTCATAATTTATAATTCTGTCTGTTTCAACAAGGTAATTTAAATATCTTTCATACTGTTTTCTTCAATCCGATTTTTTAAACGTAATTGTGATGAAATCGGACAAGTTAGGAGAAGAATAATAATAATATCGAGGAGAAATACATACGATGGAAGGATGAAAAGCATGTTTAATAAAATATTTCTTATAGTGGCGCTTATAGGTGTACCATTGTCTGTACTTGGGAAAACACTTCATTGGCCTCAAACAATTATGTTTGCTGTGTATTGTATTACGATTATCGCATTAGCGGGTTTTATGGGGAGAGCGACAGAAAGTTTGGCAATTGTATCTGGTCCTAGAATAGGTGGATTATTAAATGCTACTTTCGGTAACGCTGTTGAACTAATCATTTCGATTTTTGCACTACAGGCAGGATTAATTGAAGTTGTGTTAGCTTCTTTAACAGGTTCTGTACTTGGAAATTTATTATTAGTAGGAGGGCTATCCTTCTTTGTGGGAGGGCTTAAATATAAAAGACAAAGTTTTAATGTATATGATGCAAGGCATAATTCGGCTTTATTAATCTTTGCTGTAGTAGTAGCATTTGTTATTCCAGAGATTTTTTCAATGAAAATGGACGCTGGAAAGACGTATCAATTAAGTATTGGTGTCTCGATTATTATGATTATTATGTACCTTGCTGCATTGCTATTTAAGTTAGTTACGCACCGTGGTGTATATCAGCATAAAAGTGATGAAGTCGCTCATGAGGAAGAACCAGAGTGGTCGAAAGGGAAAGCATTACTCATTTTAGCGATAGCAACAATTGCGGTAGCTTATGTGTCAGAGGCGCTCGTGCATACATTTGAGACAGTTGCAAAATCATTTGGTTGGTCAGAATTGTTTATAGGTGTTATTATCGTTGCGATTGTTGGAAATGCAGCAGAACATGCATCTGCAATTATTATGGCGTATAAAAATAAAGTAAATATTGCAGTTGAGATTGCGATAGGTTCTACATTACAAATTGCCATGTTTGTTGCTCCTGTATTAGTACTGCTTTCTATGTTTTTCACGCAAAGGATGCCTTTAGTATTTACAATACCAGAACTTGTTTCTATGATTACAGCTGTTTTCTTAACGATTGCGATTTCAAATGATGGAGATACGAACTGGTTTGAAGGCGGTACTTTATTAGCTGCGTATGTCATTATGGGAATTGGTTTTTATTTATTATGAAAAATAGGCATAACAATTGTGCTCAGAGAAAACAATAAACGAAGTAGTATATATACCTTTATGTAGGAAGGAGCCAGACAGGTGAAACGAGTATACAGCATATGTCTTTCAACTATGGTCTCGTTTATTTTATTATTTCCTAACAGTGGCTTTGCAAAGACAACAGTAGAAACAAAAATGCCTTCATCTGTTTTAAATATTTCTAAAGACAATACGTTTCCAAATGATGCGCAAGATTTACCGCGTTTACAGCCGAGTAAGTTTGCTCAAGAATTATTAAAAACAGCAAATATTAAAATTGAAAATCCGGACTTAATTCGAATGTTTAATGAAACAACAATTTCGAATGCGCCGCTTGCGGTAGGGTACCGAGCAAAGATTTATTTAGGGCAATGGGCTTTACATTATGAATCGATTGATACATCGGTTAATTGGGAATATAAACAAGTAAATCGCAATGTGTACGATAATCGCGGAGGAGATCGCCTATATCCACTACGCTATAAGCAAGAAACACAAAAGACGGTTGAAGGTGATTTAACAGCAGATATGAAAGATGCTGCAGATGTGAAAAAAATGATGCTTCTCAAAGCACTTGAAAAAGTACAATTGCCACTTTCATTTAAAACGACTATTGGTTATGGTACAGGGCATGAGCGTGTGTATAATATTAGTCCGAGTCAACTTGGATATTTATATGCTTATACACCAGCAGTAAATGAAAAAGGGAAAGTAACATTTGGAGAAGTATATCTCGTATTAAAAGGAAATCAAAAAAGGCTTGTTGTAAAAAATATTACTTCTCAAGGAATTGGAGCCGCTATCCCAATTCATGATCATTTATATTTTAAATTCATTTCTTCTTCTCATTCGCAATAAGATAAAAAACGTCAGCTTATAAGCTGACGTTTTTTTATAATGTAATATTTGCTGTTTTTGATAAGAAATCTTCGGTTGGATAGTAGCTGTTTTTTACAAGAACATTCGGTCCAAGACATTTTACTGCTGGACAGTGACAGCTTAATGATTTTGCTGTTTTTGAAGCGCTCCATTTTTCATACGCTTCTTGTAACGTATTTGTTTGAATGTTACCTAGAAGTGGAACATCACCAAAGTCCGTTACAATAATATTTCCATCAAAAATATTTACATTTAAACGAGAACGGCCATCGGGATCGTTACGAACAGTTACATTTTTGCTCTTTTGTAATTTTTTAAATGTGGCAATGTCTCGCTCATCATCGCTACAAGCATAGAAAGGTAAAGTTCCAAATAACATCCATACATTTTCATCGCGAATTTCTAGTAAATGCTCAATTGCATCACGAATTTCAGATTTTGTTAAAATCTCTAGATTACTCGCGAAGTCACTTGGATACATTGGGTGAACCTCATGACGTTTACATCCCATTTCATCAACGATTTGACGATGAATATGCTCAATGTGTGGTAGAGTTCGTTTATTCAACATCGTTTCGGCTGATATGAGTACACCTGCATCTGATAGAGCTTTACTATTTGTGATCATACGTTCAAATAATTTTGCACGCTGTTCATACGTAGGTTTACGCTCCATCATTGCAAATCCGCCTTCAACGAAGTCGTCAATTGTTCCCCAGTTATGAGATATATGCAATACGTCTAAATAGGGAATAATTTGTTCGTAACGTGCTAAATCTATAGTTAAGTTTGAGTTGATTTGAGTGCGAACACCTCGTTCGTGGGCGTATTTTAAGAGTGGTGTTACATAGTTGTCGACGGATTTTTTTGAAAGCATAGGTTCTCCGCCAGTAATACTTAAAGAACGTAAATGAGGAATCTCATCTAATCGTTTTAATAAAAGATCCATCGGAAGCGGATTCGGGTCTTTCGGCTGTAACGTGTAACCAACAGCGCAATGCTCACAGCGCATATTGCATAACGTCGTTGTTGTAAACTCAACATTTGTTAATAGTAGTTTGCCGTACTCTTCAAGGTCCATATACGCTTCCCATGGATCGTAAGAAGGAGTAATCGGCTTCATTTTTTGTGATATCGTCATATGAAATACTCCTTTGACTATTGAAATAACAATTTGTCCATCCTCTATAATAGAAGAATATGTGCTTTTTATAAAGCGAAACTTTTTAGAGGAAAAAGAGAGAGGGCTTACATTATAGTGAATAACCGTGACAAAATTGATGAAATTACATACCCATTGTAATCATTTTTGCGGTATAATAAAAGCAACTCGAATTAAAAGGAGAGTGCCTTCATGGGAAAAGCAATTCAAGATAAAGATACACAATTAGTATATTTAAAAGAACGTTTAAATATGTTCATTGAAGTAATTGATACAATTGAACCTGAAGAAGTAGAATTAGAAGATGTAGATCGTCTTCTTGCAATGCTAGATGAATTAGAATTAAAATGTGAGCAATTTAAAAAAGACGAATAATATATTAAAAAGGCTGCCAATTCCAATTTGGTAGCCTTTTTCTGTGCGGATAATAGAAGGACGATAGAAAAAGAGGTATAATCAAGTTGTGAAAAATTTCATGTATGCTTGAATAGCGTGAAAGAAATAAAAAGCTGAAGAGCATAACAATGGAATTTTCAGCTCATAACGTTTTGGTAGCGTTCACAATTGAGGGGGAAGTAACAATGGAAAAGCTTCAAGAAAGCATGTATCAACTAATTGTTGAAACGTCAACGAACTTACCGAAAGATGTTCGTCGTGCGATTCAACAAGCGAAAGAGCGAGAAAATGCAGGGACTCGTTCTGCGATGGCACTTGGCACAATTACAAATAATATTAAAATGGCTGATGATAACATCTCGCCAATTTGCCAAGATACAGGGATGCCAACGTTTAAAATTTATACACCAGTTGGTGTGAATCAATTAAAGTTGAAGGAAGCTATCTATAATGCGCTTGAGCGGGCGACAAAAGATGGTAAACTTCGTCCAAATTCTGTTGATTCTCTTTTTGGAGACAATAGTGGAAATAATTTAGGACCAGGTACACCGGTTATTAAGTTTGAACAATGGGAAAAAGATTATATTGATGCACGTTTAATCCTAAAGGGGGGTGGCTGTGAGAATAAAAATATTCAGTATAGCTTACCGTGTGAACTAGAAGGACTTGGACGAGCTGGCCGTGATTTAGAAGGGATTCGTAAATGCCTTCTTCATGCAGTATATCAAGCACAAGGTCAAGGATGTAGTGCAGGTGTAATTGGTGTTGGTATCGGGGGAGACCGCACATCAGGTTACGAATTAGCAAAAAATCAATTATTCCGTACATTAGATGATGTCAATCCAATCCCAGAATTACAACAACTTGAAGAATATGTATTAGAAAATGCGAATAAGCTTGGCATTGGTACGATGGGATTTGGCGGAGAAACAACTTTACTTGGCTGTAAAATTGGCGTGTATAACCGTCTGCCAGCTAGTTTCTACGTATCTGTGGCGTATAATTGCTGGGCATACCGTCGCCTTGGTGTAACAATCCATCCTGAAACAGGTGAAATTATGGATTGGTTATATCAAGAAGGTGAAGATACACTGGAGCAAGAAGTACAAGAAAAAACGGAGCAGCGTGAAATTGTATTACAAGCGCCAATTACAGAAGAGCAAATTCGTGAACTTCGTGTTGGTGATGTTGTAACAATTAATGGCATGATGTATACAGGTCGTGACGCAATTCATAAGCATTTAATGGATAATGATTGTCCAGTAGATTTAAATGGACAAATTATTTACCACTGTGGTCCAGTTGTTGTGAAAGATGACAATGACAATTGGCAAATTAAAGCGGCAGGTCCAACGACAAGTATTCGTGAAGAACCGTACCAAGGTGATATTATGAAGAAATTCGGTATTAGAGCTGTCATTGGAAAAGGCGGCATGGGTGCGAAAACATTAGCAGCTTTAGAAGAACACGGCGGTGTATATTTAAACGCAATTGGTGGTGCAGCGCAATATTATGCTGAATGTATTAAAGAAGTGAAAGATGTTGATTTCTTACAATTTGGTATTCCAGAGGCAATGTGGCATTTACGTATCGATGGATTTAAAGCAGTTGTAACAATGGATTCTCACGGTAATAGCTTACATGCAGATGTTGATAAAACATCACTTGAAAAATTAGCTAGCTTTAAAGAGCCAGTATTTAAGTAAACAAAAATGCATCTCGAACGATTCGAGATGCATTTTTTTGGTATATATAGAAAAACATGTTCAGCATGAAAGAATGCGTAGCAACAGAAACTACGAGTACGATTATATATGGAAAGGAGACTATTTATGAAACATAAATGGTTATATATCGGTCTCATTTTTTCAATTATGATGGCACTTGTTCCAGTTTCGGCATTAGCTTATACAAATACTCCACATAACTGGGGAATCCCGCGTCCTAAAAATGAAACAGTACCAGATGCAGGAAAGTTATATACAGATTTACTACAAAAAAATGGCGGGTTTTATTTAGGGGATACGAAGAAAAAAGATATTTATTTAACATTTGATAATGGTTATGAGAATGGATACACAGGGAAAATCTTAGACGTATTAAAAGAGAAAAAAGTACCAGCAACTTTCTTTGTAACGGGGCATTACATTAAAACACAAAAAGATTTATTGTTAAGAATGAAGAATGAAGGACACATTATTGGAAACCATTCTTGGAGTCATCCTGATTTCACAGCGGTAAATGATGAGAAACTTCGTGAAGAATTAACGAGTGTAACGGAAGAAATTAAAAAAGTAACTGGGCAAAAAGAAGTGAAATATGTACGTCCCCCGCGCGGCGTATTTAGTGAAAGAACGTTAGCTCTTACGAAAGAAATGGGCTACTATAATGTATTTTGGTCACTTGCATTTTTGGATTGGAAAGTAGATCAGCAAAGAGGATGGCAATATGCGCATAATAATGTTATGACGATGATTCATCCAGGATCTATTTTATTACTTCATGCAATATCAAAAGATAATGCAGAAGCACTTGCAAAAATCATTGATGATTTGCGCGAGAAAGGGTATCATTTTAAAAGTCTAGATGACTTAGTAAAAAGCAATCAACCGTAAGCATGTATGCTTGCGGTTTTCTCATGCTATAATGATGTGTAAAAAGGATGGGGAAACGTATGTGGAGCGAACATGTTACGTTAGAGTATCCGTATCATTTTGAAGAAGTATTAAAACGTTTATCTTTTGATCCTCTTAACGTCATTCAATTAGATGAGAAAGTTATTTATGTCCCGATTTGTATAGACGAGGAACAGATTGTTGTTCGCCTGCAAGGGATTGGTACTGTTCAAAATCCACAGTTTTGGATTTCTAGTCAGACAGGAGATCCAGAGAAAGTTATGAAACGAATGAGGGCCATTTTTCATTGGAATGAACCGTTTCAAGATATACAAAATCATTTTTTAAACACATCATTACGTCCACTATTTGAAACATATGCTTATACTCCAATTATTTTAGAGTTTGATTATTTTGCTTGTCTTCTTCGTTGTATCATTCATCAACAAATAAATTTGAAATTTGCTACTGTGTTAACAGAACAGTTTGTGAAACGATATGGAACAGAGAAGAACGGTGTATTCTTTTTCCCAACGCCAGAAGTAGTAGCAAATATTTCAATAGAGGAATTGAGAGAGCAGAAGTTTAGTCAGCGAAAGGCTGAATATATAGTAGGATTAGGGCGAAGTATTGTCAGCGGTACATTAAATTTAGCGAGTATAGAAACCAGGGCGGAAGAAGAGGTTACAGCACAATTGTTACCAATTAGGGGGATTGGTGCATGGACAGTGCAAAACTTTTTAATGTTTGGGCTTGGACGGAAAAATATGTTTCCGAAAGCAGACATTGGGATTCAGCGTGCAGTACAAGGTGTATTTCAATTAGATGAGAAACCTGATGATGCATTTTTAGAAAACGTGAAACAAGAGTGTGAACCATACTGCAGTTATGCAGCGTTATATTTATGGAAAAGTATAGAGTAGAGGTGTAATAATGATACAAAAGCAACATGAGAGTAAGTTGGAAGTTGGTCAAACGTTTCCTGTGACAATTAAACGTCTTGGGATTAACGGAGAAGGCGTTGGTTATTTTAAGAGACAAGTTGTTTTCATTCCCGGGGCATTACCAGGAGAAGAAGTTGTTGCTGAAACGACGAAAATTCAGCGTGGCTTCGCTGAAGCGAAAGTGAAAAAAGTTCGTAAAGCTTCACCACATCGTGTGAAAGCACCATGTCCGGTATACGAAGAGTGCGGCGGTTGCCAATTGCAACATTTAGATTATAAAGAACAATTAAATCAAAAGCGTGATATCGTTGTACAAGCATTTGAGAAGTATATGAAAAACAGTATGGAAGAGAAAATTCGTCCGACGCTTGGCATGGAAAATCCATGGCATTATCGTAATAAGAGTCAATTACAAGTGGGGCGTAAAGACGAAAAGGTTATTACAGGGCTGTATAAACAAAACTCACATCAGTTAATTGATATTGCTCATTGTATGATTCAACATAAAGCAACGAATGAAGCGACAAAAGTTGTAAGACGTATTTTAGAAAAATTAAATGTTTCTATTTACAATGAGAAAAAACAAAAAGGTTTAGTACGTACAATTGTGACACGTACTGCAGTTCAAACAGGGGAAGTACAAGTTACACTGATTACAACAAAAGAAGAGTTGCCAAATAAAGAACAATTTATTGCAGAAGTACAAAAACAGATGCCAGCTGTTAAATCGATTATGCAAAATGTAAACTGGCGTAAAACATCTGTTATTTTCGGTGATAAAACATTTAAATTAGCTGGAAAAGAAGTAATTCAAGAAACACTTGGTGATTTATCATTTGAACTATCAGCACGTGCATTCTTCCAGTTGAATCCAGAACAAACGGTTGTTTTATACAATGAAGCGAAAAAAGCGGCTGCTTTAACAGGAAATGAGAAAATTGTAGATGCGTATTGTGGTGTTGGTACAATCGGACTTTGGCTTGCAAATGATGCGGCGGAAGTACGTGGTATGGATGTAATTCCAGAAGCGATTGCAGATGCAAGAAAAAATGCGAAGCGTCACGGATTTACAAATACGAAATATGAAGCAGGTAAAGCTGAACAATGGTTACCGAAATGGGTAAAAGAAGGATGGCGTCCAGATGTAATTGTTGTCGATCCACCTCGTACAGGTTGCGATGATAAATTATTGGAAACAATTTTAAAGGTGAAGCCGAAACAAGTTGTTTATGTATCTTGTAATCCTTCTTCATTAGCTCGTGATGTACAAGCATTAATGAAGAGTTATGAAGTGGAGTATGTGCAACCAGTTGATATGTTCCCGCATACAGCTCATGTAGAAAATGTAGTGAAGCTTGTTAGAAAGTAGAGTTTATTCATATTCCCTCACGATATGAGGGAATATTTTCTATGAAGGAGAGTAAAATGAATAATTATAAATTAACGATTCAGTACGATGGTGCACGTTTTAAAGGATGGCAACGTCTCGGTAATAACGATAATACGATTCAAGGAAAAATCGAAAGTGTTATATCTGAAATGGTCGGAAAAGAAATTGAAATTATCGGTTGCAGTAGAACTGACGCTGGTGTGCATGCTTTGAATCAAGTTGCTAACTTTCAAAGTGATGAAAAGTTAGTGGAACATAAAGTGAAAAAATATTTGAATCAATATTTACCAAATGATATTAGCATTACGAACGTGGAAGAAGTACAAGACCGCTTCCATGCTCGTTACAATTCTAAAGCAAAAACATATCTTTATAAGATTTGGAATGAAGAGCATACAAATCCATTTATGCGTAAATACAGCATGCATGTGAATAAAAAATTAAATGTGAAAAGCATGAAAGAAGCTGCGAAACATTTAGTTGGTTCACATGACTTTACTGCTTTTTCAAATGCGAAATCAAAGAAAAAGTCTATGGTTCGAGAAGTATATACACTTGAAGTGATGGAAGAAGCAGGATTTGTACAAATTAGAGTAAGTGGTAACGGATTCCTTCATAACATGGTACGAAAAATTGTTGGAGCATTAATTGAAGTTGGATTAGGACAATTAGATGCAGAAGCAATTCCACACATTTTAGAGTCGAAACAACGCAATCAAATTAATTGCCTTGCTGAGGCAAGTGGTTTGTATTTGGAGAATGTTGAGTTTTAATAGTCAGTAAAAAAATCGAGCTGTGTAGGCTCGATTTTTTTATGTTTTGGCGTTAAGAAGATTTCTCTTTCTTCATACGTATCTTCAAATTCCAAAAAACAGCAAGCATAATAGCTGCAAAAGAGCCGCTAATTGTTGCTAATAGTTTTGCATAAGGATAGGCGTTTATATCAACTAGTAACATCATACATACAATGGTAGGGAAGAAGGCTAAGTATTGTAATAACTTTAATTTGTTATCATTACTCATATATATCGTTCCTTTCTAGTATGTTATATTTTTATTATAGCATATTTTACCAAATGTTTATTTGTACATTAAAGCAGATTTCTGCTATATGAATAAGCAATAAAAGTCGAATAGGTGAGAGTTAGTAATCGACTCATTCAAGTTTCATTTCATATGTGTAAATGCAGTTTTTTAATTCGATATTGTAAGTTTTGCCTACTTAATCCTAAAAACTTTGCAGCTTGTGAAATATTACCGTGATACTCTTTCAGAATTTGAGTGATGTAGTTCTTTTCCATTGCTTCTATTGTGTGTTTTAACGTTTTAGGTCTATCAGTATCGTTATTAGTTAGGAAAGGTTGCGTATTGGATTCTTTTTTTATTTGTTCACGAAAGCGAGTAGGAAGATGAAACGCCGTAATAATATTTTCATCTTCAACCAAGTTCATTGAACCTTCAATGATATGTTCCAATTCTCGGACGTTTCCAGGCCAATCATATGCATACAAGAATTCTCTTACATGTATATCTACATCCGTTACAGCGAGTCCAAATTGAATGTTGTACTTTTCGATAAAGTGCTGAACAAGAGCGGAAATATCTTCTTTTCGTTCACGTAAAGGCGGGAGGCATAAAGTAACGACGCTTAATCGGTAATATAAGTCTTCCCGTAATCGATTATGTGTAATAGCTTCAAGGGGGTCTTCATTAATAGTTGCTATAATACGAACATCAATTTCTTTTTCTTGTGTGCCCCCGATTCTTCGTATTGTTTTTTCTTGTATAGCTCGCAGTAACTTCGCTTGAAGTGCTGGACTTAATGAGTTGATCTCATCTAATAACAAAGTTCCTCCGTTCGCTTCTTCAAATAAACCAGCTTTATCGATTGCTCCTGTAAATGCCCCCCGGTTCGTACCAAATAATAAACTTTCCATTAACGTATCAGGTATAGCGGCACAGTTTTGTGAAATAAATGGTTTGCCTGAACGCTGACTTTCATTATGGATACTTTGTGCAAATAGTTCTTTTCCAGTTCCTGTTTCTCCTACGAGAAGTATGGAGGAGGATGTACGAATTACCCTTTTTCCTTCCGCAATGGTTGATTGAATGGCTTCAGAATCACCAATTATGTGATCAAAGGTAAATTTAGTGTTTTGTTTTCGGGAAGAGTCCATTTTTATTGTTTGCTTTAAGTGATTCATCTCTTTTGAAATTTCAATAGCGCCTTTAATTTTTCCATTTTCTATTATAGGGAAAGTATCGTTAATCGTCGTAATTTCTTGCCCTTTATTGTTAAAGTACGTTTGTTTTATATTTTTGTTTGTTTTTCCTAATTTTAATGCTTCTATAAGAGTACTATTTTTATTTTCTTCAAATGCGAATACTTCTAAAGGACTTTTATATAGCACATCTGAGCGCTCCATTGATTCAATTTCCATCATTTTACGGTTATAGATAATCGTTTTACCTTCCTCATTAATAATATGAATCCCGATATCGAGTTCATTGAGCAAAGTTTCATATAGCATATTCATTTCAATGATCTGTTTCAAATTAATTTCTTCTGTACGCATAGATTATCTTCTCCTCATTTCACCCTATGAAGACTGACTTTTTATAATTTTATTAAAATTCTTATAAAATCGCAAAATTTTTTTGCGATTTTCCTTTTAAAACTTCTTACACGGTAGAAAAAATTTGCGGTTATGAAGATTTTTTTGTGAGGAACCCTCATTTTAAATAGGAATTTAAGATTGGTACGCATTTTGCATAAAGAATAGTTGAAATTTTTAAAGGAGGGATATGCAACGTTTCAGTACCAATTAATAAGAAGGAGGAGTGTATAAAGTGAAGACGGTTATAGAAGGCGTGTATAGTCCTTGTTACGGGAAAGTTGAGAAGTTATTTGTTACGGAAAGTTCTTACGTATACGAATGGGAGAAATTAGCGTTAATTGAAACAATAGATAAACAGAAAGTAGAAATTAAGGTAGGAATCAGTGGATATATCGAGTCATTAGAAGTAGTAGAAGGACAAGCTATCGCTGATAAAAAGTTATTAATAACAGTGAGGGATGATCTTTTAATAACAGGTAGTGATTAATACTATGTATTTTGCTCTTTTCAATAATTATTTTTCGTATAAAAAATTTTAAAAACGCTTACATGAAATGGGTTTCCAAAGGGAAAAGGGGGGATTTTTATGATGGATCAAAACCAAGGATTAAAAAGGGAATTGAAAAGCAGACACATATTTATGATTGCACTTGGAGGAGTTATTGGTACCGGACTTTTTTTAGGATCGGGGTATACAATTCATGAAGCTGGGCCTGGAGGAGCGATTGTAGCTTATCTTGTTGGAGGATTTGTTATGTATTTAACGATGCTCTGTCTCGGGGAATTAGCTGTTGCGATGCCTGACGCAGGATCTTATCAAACGTATGCGACGAAGCATATTTCCCCTGCAGCGGGTTATGTAGTCGGATGGATGTCGTGGCTAAACTGGTCGGCTACAATAGGTATTGAATTAATTGCAGTTAGTATTTTAATGAAACGATGGTTTCCTGATGTACCGTCTTGGATTTGGTGCGTAGTGTTTGCGGCATTACTTTTTGCTATTAATGCGTTATCTTCAAGAAGTTTTGCAGAAGTTGAATTTTGGTTTGCAAGTATTAAAGTCATTACAATCATTGCATTTATTATTTTGGGCGGGGCAGCAATGTTTGGTTTTCTAGATATGAAAGGAAATGAACCAGCACCAATGTTTTCTAGCTTTACTGATTATGGTGGGTTGTTTCCAAATGGATTATCCGCTATTTTAATTACGATGATTGCTGTTAATTTTTCCTTCCAAGGAACAGAGCTGGTTGGTATTGCAGCTGGGGAGAGTGAAAATCCAGAGAAAACGATCCCGAAGGCAATTAATAATACAGTTTGGCGTATACTTGTGTTCTTTGTATTATCTATTTTCATTCTTGCAGGATTATTCCCATGGCAACAAGCAGGAGTGATAGAAAGTCCATTCGTAGTTGTATTTGATAAAATTGGTATTCCTTATGCAGCCGATATTATCAATTTCGTTATTATTACAGCGGTTCTATCCGTTGCGAATTCAGGATTATATGCAACTTCTCGTATGCTATGGTCTATGTCTAATCAAGGAATGATTAGTCCGATTTTCGGTAAGTTATCTAAAAATGGTGTTCCTATTTATGCATTGATTGTAAGTACAATTGTAGGTTGCCTTTCATTACTATCAGGTATTTATGCGGAAGATACAGTTTATTTATGGCTACTTTCTATTGCCGGGTTCGGAGCGATATTAGTTTGGGCATCTATTGCTCTATCTAACTTATTAGCTAGAAGGTCATATGTGAAGCAGGGCGGAGATGTGAAAAACTTGAAATTTAAAACACCGCTGTATCCGTTCGTACCACTGCTTGCGTTAGTATTAAATGTAACGGTAATTGTTGGTATGGCCTTTATTCCAGAACAAAGAATGGCATTGTATTGTGGTATTCCCTTTATGATTGTTTGTTTACTGTTTTACCGTGCGACAAGAAATAAGGGGAGTAACTTGGAGCATATTGAAAAGACAAATACAACAGAAGTAGAAAGTTTATAATATTGAGTAATTCGGAGACTGTAAAATTGTAAACAGTCTCTTTTTTTGTGAAAATAAAGCTGGAAACATACTACGTATGCAAAGGGGAATTAGCGATGAATGAAGAAGTTGCACAGCTATTAGAACAGATTGATCTACGAAAAAATGAGTTACTAGAGCTTACAAAAACATTAATTCGTTTTGAAACACCAGCACCGCCGGCGAGAAATACAAATGAGGCGCAAGAATTTGTTGCACAGTTTTTAAGAAAACGAAATTTTAGTGTTGATAAATGGGATGTATATCCGAATGACCCGAACGTTGTTGGGGTGAAAAAAGGGACAGAAAGTGACACACATAAAAGTCTTATTATTAATGGACATATGGATGTAGCTGAAGTATCAGCAGATGAGGCGTGGGAAACGAATCCGTTTGAGCCATTTATAAAAGATGGTTGGTTAGTTGGACGTGGTGCAGCAGATATGAAAGGGGGACTGGCTGGGGCACTATTTGCTATTCAGCTTTTACAAGAAGCTGGCATTGAATTACCTGGAGATGTAATCTTTCAATCCGTAATTGGGGAAGAAGTTGGAGAGGCGGGAACACTTCAATGCTGTAAAAGGGGATATGAAGCTGATTTTGCAGTCGTAGTGGATACGAGTAATTTACATATGCAAGGACAGGGCGGCGTAATTACTGGATGGATTACTGTGAAAAGCCCGCAAACGTTTCATGATGCAACACGTAGGCAAATGATCCATGCAGGGGGGCGTTTATTCGGAGCGAGCGCGATTGAAAAAATGATGAAAATTGTGCAAAGTTTACAAGAATTAGAGCGTCACTGGGCAGTCATGAAAACATATGAAGGTTATCCGTCTGGAACAACAACAATTAATCCAGCTGTTATAGAAGGTGGAAGACATGCAGCGTTTATTGCCGATGAGTGCCGATTATGGATCACGGTGCACTTTTATCCGAATGAAACACATGAACAAATAATAAAAGAAATTGAAGAGTATATTGGGAAAGTGGCAGCTGCCGATCCATGGTTAAGTGAAAATCCACCGCAATTTAAGTGGGGCGGAGAATCAATGATTGTGGATCGTGGCGAAATTTTCCCTTCTTTAGAAATAGATAGTGAACATGCAGCTGTAAAAACGCTTAGCTCAGTACACGAATCAATTCTTTCTAAAAATGCAATTTTAGATATGTCTGCAACGGTAACGGATGGTGGTTGGTTTAGTGAATTTCATATTCCGGCCGTTATTTACGGACCAGGTACATTAGAGGAAGCTCATTCAATAAATGAGAAAGTAGAAATAGAACAGTTAATTGAATTTACAAAAGTAATAACAGCATTTATATACGAATGGTGTCATACGAAAAAAATAGATTAGTATGTTGAAATCGTACAGGTATGTATACTTGTACGATTTTTTAGTGAACTATTTCAGAGTTGGATAGAAACAACTGAAATAGTTCTTTATTTTTCTATGTCTTTCGTTTTAGCTCAATTAATTTCTCTTTCGCTAATTCAACAGCAATTGCATCATCTAAATAACCAATTGGAAAGAGATAGTCGGGAATGATATCTGTCGATAAAATGAAATACAGTAATGCGCCGCCAAGAACTGCACGCTCTTCTTTTGAAATCGTTTCATTGCAAAATTGTTGATACATATCCGTTAATTGTTCAATGAAAGGACCAGCGCTATCAATTTGTTCTAACTTGCTTGCAAAACTTTCATGAATACGTTTTTCACCCTCTGTTGTTTGCGCATATCGTTCATAGTTTTCAAGTTCTTGTTTTACGCGGGTTGTTGTGTAGTCGAAATCGAATAAGTTAGAGGATTGCAGCGTTTGCTGAATTGTATCAAGAGATGTGTACATATCCGTCTTTTCTTTATTAATGTGAGGAGAATCCGGATACATTTCATCAAATAACAATTGGGGTGGAACTTGCAGACATTCTGCGAATTTTTGTAGGTGTTTTTGTTTTGGCGGTTGTTTACCATTCATAATTCTTGAGATTGTTGCGGGATCAATATTTGTAAGCATTCCGAGTTGACGCATAGATAAGGCACGTTCTTTTAAAAGTTTTTTTATTAATCTACTAAGCCGCTCATTTGGATTTTCTTTAGGCATAGCGAAGGCACTCCTTTTTATTGTTGAAAAAATGTTGAGTATTTATTACATGTATATGAAACAGACAGGCACAGTTGCTCAACATTTTCATAAGATGCATTGAAAAGTGAGAAAAAGGGGTGGCTATTTATGAGTACGGCAGGTCTATTTTCAATTTTTTTAATTGGGATTGCTTCTAATTTAGATAATGCAGGTGTTGGGATTGCATATGGCATTCGTAAAATTAGAATTTCGTGGTTCAACAATTTTATTATCGCATTTTTTGGTTTTTTATTTACTTTATTAGCTGGATTTTTTGGGAACTGGATTGCGTTATTTATTTCAGAGTTTACAGCAAACTTGATTGGAGCAATCGTTTTAGCGATAATCGGTGTGTTTATTTTGTGCCAGCCTTTCTTGGGGCAAAGAAATACCGTAGGCTCTAAAGATGGTAATGTACTTATGGGAATTTTACGTGATCCAGAAAAAGCAGATTTTGATGGTTCTAAAACAATTAGTTTTTCAGAAGCAATTGTTTTAGGGATTGCGTTGTCTATTAATAATATTGCAGGTGGATTTGATGCTGGAGTAACAAACTTGAACCTTTGGCTTACAGCAACTATTTCTGGGGTGTTTAGTTTTATTTGCATAAGTGGCTTTGCGTATGTAGGAAAACGATATTTAGCAGAATACTTAGGGAAATGGGCTACGGTTATTGCGGGTGTGTTATTAATTCTTATCGGGATAGATCAGTTGTTGTAAGGAGAGTAGAAAACAAGGTTCGAGTATTTCCTTGGAAATACAGCAAGGGATTGCATATATCGACGTACTTTTCTCCATACTAATACGGATTTCTTTTAAGAAAGGGGGATTTGTATGGGACGTGGGAAAGCATTTGATCATAAGAAAAAAGGGCATGATCACCAACCACCTAAAGGTGCGTTCATTCATAAAGATGTAAATGAACATACTTTGGAAGAGGAAGAGCTACCAGTAAATATTGAAGCGTATAAAAATAGTTTGAAAAAACATTAAAAGCACCTACATAGGTGCTTTTTTTAACGTATATCTTCAATTAATTGTTCTGATTCTTCATGCATACTGTACTCACTTAATACTTGGATACAAAGCCACTTTAATTCTTCAATCGTATGTTCAAGTTCTTCAGGAAGCACATGATGAATGTCTTCAAGTCCCATTCCGAAATGAATAAGTTCAAGTACTTGATCATCGATGTTCCGATCCATTAATAGTTCAAGTACTTCTAAATTGAATATGTATCGGTGAGCTTCATCGAGTGAAACAACTTTTAGCTTTAAGCTTTCTACAATACTCAATATAAAAAGAAGAATTGTTTTTTCAAGAACAGGCTGTTTTCCCATTTGAAATATTAGCTTCATCTTTCACACCTCCACATATAGCGCTAGGTTGTACTATATTATTCAGGAGGGGGGAGCAAATATGCATGATATAGAGAAACTTTCAGTACGGTTTCAGTACGGTCATGGATAGCTGATAAAGTTAAGATTTTTATGAAATGAAAAAATCCTGCTAGTATAGCAGGATAGTTCTGAATTAAAAAATGCTCCAACCTTCTTGAGCAGAAAGAAGTTCAAGAATTTTAAAACCAGCGATACTATTTCCGTTTGCATCTAAAGCTGGTCCGAAAATACCAATTCCCATTTCGCCTTTTACACAGCCGAAAATGCCACCAGCTACACCACTTTTTGCGGGGATACCAACACGAATCGCAAATTCACCAGACTCGTTATACATACCGCATGTAACCATAAATGTTTTACAAATCTTTGTAATATGCTTAGGGATAATTTGTTTTTCCTTATATGGATCATATCCATCCATTGCAAAAATTAAACCGATACGTGCTAAATCGATACAGTTTACCTCAACTGCACATTGACGAGTGTATAAATCCATCAGTTCTTCGATATCACAATCAATAATTCCGTTTTGTTTCATATAGTAACAAAGTGAACGATTTAAGTAAGCTGTCTCTAATTCTGAATTCGCAACTTTAGAAGAATAATTAATAGTAGGATTATCTGTTATTTCACGTACGAAATGAAGAATGCGCTCCATTTTTTCTTCATTATCTTTACCTGCTAACATGCTTGTAATGGCTAGTGCCCCTGCATTAATCATTGGATTAAGTGGTTTAGAAGGACTTGTCGTTTCTAATTTAATAATAGAATTAAATGGATCACCGGTTGGTTCCATTCCAACTTTAGAAAATACATATTCTTCACCACGATCTAAAAGGGCAAGTGCAAGTGTAATTACTTTTGAAATACTTTGAAGAGTGAATAGTGTTTGTGAGTTGCCAGCATGGATGTATTCTGTTTCTTTATGAAAAATGGCAATCCCTAAATCATCTGGATTGGCATTTCCTAGTTCGGGGATATAAGTAGCAAGCTTTCCTTTTTTCGTATATGGTTTTACTTGTTCTAACAACTGTTGTAAGTTGTTTGTCTCAATGCACTGCATAGTACCAACGCTCCTATTTTGAATTAACTAAGTTTACTTTTCCCGATATGCTCGGAAATAAATAATAACATGAAAAAGTGGAATGATAAAACGAAAGTTGCATGTTCTATAGTGGGTCTTTCGTTTCGCGTATTTTGTAGTGAAAAAGGAGAAATTTCCTTTTATATAACAGTTTGGAAATAGGAGATTTATCCATAAAAAATTCAAAAATAAAAACTACACATCTATACAACTATATGTTATTATGGTTATGTAAATAGAAAGCGTTTTCTAAGGCGTACTTATAATGATAACGATTTCATAAATTTGATAGGGGGAATTAAAATGTTGCAGTTTTTACAACGTATTGGTAAAGCGTTAATGCTTCCAATTGCCGTACTACCAGCAGCAGGATTATTGCTTCGTTTAGGACAAGAAGACGTATTTAACATTCCTGTTATGGCACAGGCCGGTGCAGCAATTTTTGATAATTTAGCACTTATTTTTGCAATTGGTGTTGCAATCGGTTTGTCTGTTGACGGTAGTGGAGCAGCTGGACTTGCCGGAGCAATCGGATATCTTGTTTTACAAAATACAACGAATGCTCTAAGTAAGACGTATTCAGCAGCAGAGTTAAATGATAAATTAAAAAGTGTTCAAGATTTAGTCGGTTCAGTAGATCCAACTAAATTAGCAGATACAATGACAAAGGTTTCAAAAGCAGCGGCGTTAACGCCGAAAATTAATATGGCCATACTCGGTGGTATTATTGCAGGGGTTGTTGCTGGGTTACTATACAACAAATTCCATAAGATTAAGCTACCAGAATGGTTAGGATTCTTTGCAGGAAAACGTTTTGTACCAATCATTACTTCAATCGTGATGCTTCTTTTAGGATTAGTATTCGGTCAAATTTGGCCAACGATTCAAAGTGGTATTGATGCAGTAGCACACGGTATCGTGAACTTAGGTTCAATTGGTGCTGGTTTATTCGGATTATTAAACCGTTTATTAATTCCAATCGGTTTACACCACGTAATGAACACATACTTCTGGTTCGTACTTGGTGACTTTACAAATGCAGCTGGCGATATCGTTCATGGTGATATTGCACGCTTCTTTGCAAAAGATCCATCAGCAGGTATGTTCATGACTGGTTTCTTCCCAATTATGATGTTCGGTTTACCAGCAGCATGTTTCGCAATGATTGCAGCTGCTAAACCAGAAAAACGTAAAATGGTTACAGGTATGTTAGGTGGTCTAGCATTAACTTCATTCTTAACTGGTATTACAGAGCCAATTGAATTCTCATTCATGTTCTTATCACCAGTATTATATGGTATTCATGCTGTATTAACAGGTCTGTCTCTATTCATTACAACAACACTTGGCATTCACGATGGTTTCTCATTTAGTGCTGGGGCAATCGATTACTTCTTAAACTTCGGTATTGCAACAAAACCATTGTTACTAGCAGGAATTGGTTTAATTTACGCAGCAATTTACTTTGTAGTATTCTACTTCTTAATTAAGAAGTTCGACCTAAAAACTCCTGGTCGTGAAGATGAAGAGGAAGTAGCTGAAGGCGAAGAAGCTCCAGTTGCAGGTTCAATTGGTGAAACTTACGTAGCAGCTTTAGGTGGAAAAGAAAACTTAACAGTTATTGATAACTGTGCAACACGTCTACGCTTACAAGTGAAAGATGCTGGTCAAGTAAACGAAGCAGCATTAAAACGTGCTGGTGCAAAAGGTGTTATGAAATTAAGTAACACGAGTGTCCAAGTTATTGTAGGTACAAATGTTGAATCTGTTGCCGATGATATGAAAAAACACGTATAAATAATGAGATAAGAGGATATCCGAAAAGATTGATGACATCAATTTTTTTAGAGGATATCCTCTTTTTTTGTTAACAATTTAACAGCAATCTTACTTTTGTAAATTTTCTTTTTCTTTTTTATACATATAGGTTGGTAATATGTGCAGTGCGTGATAAAGTAGGGATGACATAGAATGGCGTATCCATAATCTACTAAAAAAAATCTTTAGTAGAGGGAGTAAATTATTGTTGAGTAAGGGGAAAAAAGCAATCATGGATCAGGAAAAAAATAATGCGAATGGGAAAGCACGTCGGCCGATTGTATACATAAAAAGAACAATCATTATCGTCTTACTATTTTCAGTTGTATATTTCATGTATACAAAAATTGTTGCGCATAATAAGAAAGAAGAAACTTTAAAAGCAGCAGCAGAAATGAAGAAACAAGAAGAGCTAAAAAAGAAAGAAGAAAAAAAGAAGCAAGAAGCACAAAAACAAAAAGAGCAGGAAGAACAAGTGAAGCAAGCACAAGCTGCAGAACAGCCTGCTGAGGGACCACCTCAAGAAGTTAATGAAAACGCTCAATTAGATCAATATTTACAAAATACAGGATTTAGCGGGACAGCGGTTATTGTGAAGAACGGAAAAGTTCTTTTGAATAAAGGATACGGTATGGCGAATAAAGAGAAACAAGTACCGAATAATTCAGAGACAACCTTTTATATTGGTTCTATTTCAAAGGCATTTGTAGCGACTGCTATTATGCAATTAAAAGATCAAAATAAATTAAACGTAGAGGATACGATTGCAAAGTATATTCCAGATTTCCCTCAAGGTAATGGGATTCAGTTAAAACATTTACTAACACATACATCAGGAATTCCAGAGTATGAACAGGGAACAGAGGATATTTCGCATGAAGAACTGATAAAACGAATAGGAAACCAAAAGCGTGTTGGGGGTCCAGGAGAGAAATGGAAGTATTCCGATTCTAACTATTCGATACTCGCCTATATTGCTGAGAAGGTAAGCGGACAACCGTTAGAAGAGTATATTAAACAACATATTTTTGCACCTGCTGGTATGAAACATTCTGGTTTTGGTAGAGAGCTAGAACAAACAAGATTTCCATCGACAGGTTATAAAATAGTAAATAACAATATGACAACACCTAATATTCCAAGTATGTCACAACTATATGGTTGTGGTGATATATATACAAGTGCACACGATTTATATTTATTTAATGAAGCACTCTTCTCTGGAAAGCTAATTTCAAAAGAAAGCTACAATCAAATGTTTACAGGCGGAAAAAAAGATTACGGGTTTGGATGGTACGTAGATCCGGGAAGTTATTCGAATCACGGTGTAATGCCAGGCTGGAATTGCTTGAATGGATTTAGTAAAAACGGAAGTGTGTATGTCGTTTTATTATCTAACATTCAAAACAATATTAAATCGTTTGGTAAAGTGAACAACGATATTTATACGATGTTGCGAAATATTGAAGTATAAGAGACTATCCTTTTGGGTAGTTTTTTTTATTGAGGAAGTGTATGTGCAATGAGATAATGAAATAAATGGAAAAGGGGGAGGGGTATGAGTATACATAAGCATCATGAACGTAATGCAAAGCGCATCTTTTTTTTATCTGTTATTGTATGGATTATCGTCGCAATTGGATTAGTGATGGAATATAAAAAAGGGATGTTATTTACTTCGGAGAAAGAAAATCTGAAATTAATAGGTGTTATACTACCGGCATTTGGATTATTAATATATAGCTTTATAGAAAAAAGAAGATCAAAAATGCTCAAACAGGAAAATTATAATATAGAGACTTTTGAATTATTGGAACAACAAAAATTTGTTGTTCGCAAAGAGGTAGGGATATTTCAAGTAATTACATACTTTGGATTAGATGGAAATACAGTAGGATTTTTAAAAGAAGAGTATGATTTTGTGATTCAAAGTGTATGGCAAGCTGTACTCTCTTTTCTTTTTAAGGGACTACATAAGCAACAATTTTATTTATATAATCAATCGGGAGAAAGATTATTGCGTGTTCAAAAGAAGATGGGAGTACGCAACTTTTATATTTTTTCTAATGTAGATGGAGAGAAATTAGGAGAGTTGAAACAAGTACTAAGTTTAAAAAAGTGGGAATGGATCTTTTTTGGGCCGGATGATAAGGAATTTGGTAAAGTGACTGGGGACCTTTCAGCAACAATGCAGAAAATAGAATGGCGAGATGGAACGCATATTGATGTGAAAGAAGATGGTATTCCGTTAGAAGCTGTTAAATATTTCTCGGCAAGCGGTGGTTCACTTGTTACAGCTTCTATAAGTGAACGGGCAGAGCGGTTTATTACTGTGTCTCTGCGATAGTTACAATTAAAAATTAAGAGGTAAAAAAGATAGATGGAATGCCATCTATCTTTTTTATTGTTAGAACATATTGTTTCGATGAAAAATGTATGCCTTACCTATCACAAAAAAAGCCTGATTTGTATACATTAAGATGTATGGATGTGTTTTTATAATTTTAAAATAATAGGAGGAGAAGTGTATGTGTCTGTTCGGTAAGTATTGGAAAAAGTTATCGAGATTGTTTAATAGGCAATTAGATTACTTTTTAGATAATAAGTTATTACCTGCTGTGGAAAGACTTTTATTTTCACAAAACTTCGCGAGATTTATTCAAAGAAACTCTAAGCAAGCTACGGAAGAAGTTATTGAATCAAGTAGATTTCAATCTATTATTTGTAACATTTTAAAAGAATGTAATACATCACCTTTTAAAGAAATTGCAGAGCAGTATTTGGGTAAAAATGTTGAAATTACTGTGACAGTTGGACAGTTAACGGGTGTAATTGTAGCAGTTGGTGATGATTTCTTAACACTGCAAGAAGGAATAGGAACAGAAGTTTTATTACCATTTACAAGTATTATATCAATTAAAGAAGCGTAAGAAAGGAGAGTTATATATGTTATTTACTGATGAATTACGTAACCATGTTGGTGAACTAGTGCAAGTTGTGACAGCTGTAGAAATCATTGCGGGCGTTCTTTTATCTGTGACGGATGGGGCAGTAATTATTCGTACTTCTCCTTCTTATGGACCACCAGAAGATGTAGCTGTACGTATTCCTATTATTGCTTATGTTCGCTTGGAAGGGTAAGAGTGATACAAGTATGAGAGTGTCAGTTGTGATTCCAGTGCATAATGAAGCAAGTACTTTATCAAAAGTTTTAGTAGAAGTAAGGAAGTTGGAACCATATGAAATTATCATAGTAGATAATGGATCGACAGATGGTACGAAAGAAATAGCGCTACAGCATAATTGTCGTGTGATTTATTATAGATATTCTCTTGGTAATGATGTGGGACGGGCAATTGGCGCTAGAGAAGCAAAAGGTGAAATTGTCTTATTTTTAGACGGTGATATCGTCATGAAAAGTGAAGAATTATATCCTTTTATTAAAGGAATACAACAAGGACATCAAATTGTTTTGAATAACTTAACATGGTCTGTTTATTTAAAAGTACGACCGCATTATACGACGGTTGGAAAATATATGTTAAATCGTTATTTGAACAAGAAAGAATTTGTTGTAGGGTCTTTAATTGCGATACCACATGCAATCAGTCGTGAAGTGATTGAAAAACTAGGGTGGTGGAATTTAGCGGACCCAGCACTATTTCAAGCGATGGCGATGTCTAGAGGAGTAGATATTTCTGATATGGCTTCAGTTGATGTCATTTACACAAATAAAGTTCGTCCTGTCCATACGGGCACATCACCTGGCTCTCCTTATCCGAAAGCGACTAGTCGTATTATGGGTGATCATTTGCGAGCTTTACAATACGTAATCGAAACATACGGTAATCGCGGTGGTTTTTCTAAGGGCAATAAAGATAGGGAGTTTGTAGGAAAGTATAAACCAGTTTTATTGCAAAAGAAAAAAGCGAAATATAGTGCCATTATCCCAGTATCAGAAGAGAAAACAACTATAAGGTCTGTTATACAGGAAGTGAAAAAAGCGGGTGTAGATGAAATTATAGTTGTTGCGAATGGAGCTGCCGTAAAGACCATTAAACAAGTAAAGCTAGAGAATGTTATTGTTGTTGAGTTGGAGGAAACGCTTGGGCATAATGTAGCACGGGCGATAGGGGCCATGTATGCTACGGCAGATATTTGTTTATTTGTTGATAGTGATTTTGTTATTCCAGCAACAAATTTAATTCTATTTTTGCGCGCTATTGAAGATGGAAGTGATGTGGCATTAAATGATTTACAGTGTTTATTAGATATGTTTCATCCAGCAGATCCAATTAGCATGGGAAAATATTTTGTGAATTTGATAGCGAAGCGACCAGATTTATGGAATAACTCATTAACAGCAGTACCACACGCTATGCATAAAAAAGTAATAGAGAAAATTGGTTATGATTCTCTTGTGATTCCTCCATTAGCTCAGATAAAAGCTATTTTAGAAGGATTCTCTATTACAGCAGTAGAGTTAGTAGATGTTATAAAAACAAATCGAGTACGTCCAGAGCAACACGAATTTGTAAATGGGCGTATTTCAGCATTTGATCGTATTTTCGGTGATCAAATTGAGGCGATTGCGTATTTATTACAGTGTACGGACGAACGCGGTGGCTTTACGGATGGAGATAGAGATAGAGATATCATTCAACAATTGAGAAGGGAAGAAGAGAATACAAATGAATAGTAGTAAAGTAGCTATTATTGGCTTAGGGTATGTTGGCCTTCCTTTAGCAGTCCATTTTGCAGAGAGAGGGCATACAGTACTTGGGTTAGATAAAGATATTAGAAAAATAGAATCAATTATAAAAGGAGAAAGTTATATTCCGGATGTTTCTTCTAAAGAGTTACAAAGTTTATTGACGAAAAAAAAATTAATAGTAAATACACCGGATCAAGGTATTGCTGATTTTCAAAATAGTGATTATGTTATTGTTACTGTCCCGACTCCAATTAATGAACAAAGAGAACCAGACTTAAGTGCCCTCATTTCAGCCTCACATTATATACAACAAAACCTTCAAAAAGGACAAACCTTCATTTTTGAAAGCTCCACATATCCAGGTACACTCGAGGAAGTTATCATTCCTATTATTTCTCAAACAGGGAAAAAGGTAGGAGAAGATTTCTATATCGGATATTCCCCTGAGAGAATTGATCCGGCTAATAGTCACTATTCTGTTCAAACGATTCCAAAAGTTATTAGTGGACAAACAGAAAAGTGTAAACAAAAAGTTCAGGAGTTGTATAGCACTACATTTGATGTAGTTGTTCCAGTTAGTTCTCCGAAAGTAGCGGAAATGTGTAAGTTATTTGAAAATATTCAGCGCCTAGTCAATATTTCCTTAGTAAATGAGTTAAACACACTATGTGAAAGTTTAGGAATTGATTTTTATGAGGCGCTTGAAGCGGCATCTACAAAACCGTTTGGATTTACTCCATATTGGCCAGGACCAGGAATAGGAGGACATTGTATTCCAGTAGATCCTTTATATTTCCAATGGAGAATAAAAAGAAATGGGGAAATTAGTCAATTAATTGAGGCTGCACATGTGATTAATGAAGAAATGCCAGAGAAAATAGTCAGGAAAGTAAAAGGTATGGTGCAATCACCTGCATCAGTTTTAATTGTAGGAGTTGCGTATAAGAAAGATGTAAATGATTTGAGAGAATCACCTGCTTTACCAATTATTGAATTGTTAATAAAAGAAGGATATGAAATCGAATATCACGATCCATATATTTCTTCTGCAAAGTTTGGAGATAAGGTGTATCAATCTGTTTCTTTGGATGAACAAGTCGTTAAACAAGCGAATTGTATTTTAATTTTAACAGACCACTCTAATATCGATTGGAAGGTTTTTAAAGGGATAAAGCAAGTCGTAGATACACGTGGAATTATAAAGAAGGTGAGTGTATGAGTAAGAAATGTTTAATTACAGGTGGAGCAGGATTTATTGGATCGCATTTAGCTGAAGAGCTGGTGAAAAGAGGTTATGATGTCACTATCGTTGATAACTTCTATAAAGGGAGAAATAAATATCATGATGAGTTAATGAAAGAAATTCGGATTATTCCAATAAGTGTTTTAGATAAAAATTCTATTTATGAATTAGTAAATCAACATGATGTAGTGTTTCATTTAGCAGCAATTTTAGGTGTGAAAACGACAATGGAAAAGAGTATAGAGCTTATTGAAACGAATTTTGATGGAACGAGAAACATTTTACAAGCAGCGCTAAAAGGAAAGAAGAAAGTAGTTTTTGCGTCTACTTCAGAAGTATATGGTAAGGCAAAGCCACCCTTCTCTGAAGAGGGAGATCGATTATACGGGGCAACTTCTAAAATACGTTGGAGTTATGCAGTGTGTAAAACATTAGAAGAAACATTATGTTTAGGATACGCATTAGAAGGTTTACCGGTAACGATTGTTCGTTATTTTAATATTTATGGTCCAAGAGCGAAAGATGGTCCGTATGCAGGGGTAATCCCGCGATTTATTAGTGCGGCTTTGCAAGGAGAAGACATTCTCGTATATGGAGATGGAGAGCAGACACGTTGTTTTACGTATGTAAGTGATGCGGTAGAGGCAACGATTCGAGCGATGGATGAAAAGGTAAATGGTGAAATTATTAACATAGGTTCTGAGAATGAAAAGAGTATAAAAGAAGTAGCAGAAGTAATTAAAAAACTAACGAAATCTTCTTCGAAAATTGTTCAAGTTCCTTTCGAAGAGGTATACCCACATGGCTTTGAGGAAATTCCAAATAGAAGACCGGACGTAACAAAATTAAAAGAGCTTGTTCAATTTCAGGCGAAAGTAACGTGGGAAGACGGATTGAAGGAAACAATTAAGTGGTTTCGTGAAGAAGACAATGGCTAAGTCATTATCTGTTATTATTCCTGCATGTAATGAAATCGATACGATTTCAGACGTTATTCAATCGGTAAAAGGATTAAATCCATTAGAGATTATTGTAGTAGCAAATGGTTGTACTGATGGTACAGAAACAGTTGCTGAGCATTTAGGATGTAAAGTACTGCGGTATACAGAAAAGCTTGGAAATGATGTTGGACGTGCAGCTGGTGCCAAAGAAGCTATAGGTGATGTACTACTATTTATAGATGGCGATTTTGCTATTCAAACTTCAAAATTACAGTTATTTCTTAATCCGATTTTATACAATCAGGCAGATGTAGTTTTAAATAATTTGGACGCATTATTTTTAAAAAGGCAAAAACCTAATTCTATTACAGTATGGCGCCAAATATTAAATGCAATATTAGAGCGTGAAGAGTTAAAAATTGATTCTTTATTAGCTGTACCTCATGCGTTGACGAAAGAAGTTGTTCAAAGTATTGGATATGAATGTTTTGTTAATCCTATTCTCGCTCATTTACGTCTAGTTCAAAGCAAATGGAGAATTAGTCGACATTGTGCAATTGACGTTATTACGCCAAATAAATTTCGGCCGACCGAGCATGCTGCGTATGGCGCAGGTCTTTCTCATTCTGAAAAACGGATGATAGGTGACCATATAGAAGCTGTAGCGGAGCGAATAGTAGGTAGCGATGAGCGCGGAGGGTATTGTGATGGAAATAGGAAAAGAGATAGTGTCTATCATACTTTAGATTTTGAAGATTTTTATCAAGGATGGGGCGTTACATCTAATTTGTATAAGGGAAAGCAATTATCGGTCATTATTCCTGTACAAGATGAAGAGAAAACAATTGGAAACGTTATAGAAGAACTTCGCAAAATTGAACCTTTTGAAATTATCGTTGTTGTAAATGGTTCGTCTGATCAAACAGCAACGATTGCAAAAGAAAAGGGAGCAACGACAATCGTATATAAAGAAGCACTCGGAAATGATGTGGGGCGCTCACTTGGAACGTATTTTGCAAAAGGAGAAATTGTGTTATTTATAGACGGCGATTTTGTTATTCCAGCGAGTGAGTTATATCCTTTTGCGAAAGCTATTGCAGATGGAACAGATGTTGCATTAAATGATCTAAATCATTATTTAGATTTAAGAGTACCGCTTCATCTTGTAACTGCATTTAAATATGCATTAAATTTAGCTTGTGATAGAAAAGATCTAGGCGTAGGCTCTCTTATCGCTGTACCGAATGCGTTTAGTCGTAAGTGTTTGAAAGAAATTGGATATAGATCTTTACTGGCACCGTGTGTAGCCCAAGTGAAAGCTATTCTTTCAGGATTTGAAGTTGCATGTGTAAGTCGTGTTGAAGTCGATAAGATGAACCGTATTCGTCCCAGTGAACATTTTGCTAAAATAGGTCATCCACCAGCTGTACTTCGAATTATAGGTGATCATATAGAAGGGTTAGAGCAATTAATTGTATTAACAGGCAGTCGTGGTGGATTCCATGATGGAAATAGAAAAAGAGATATTTTATAAGTAACAAAAAAGTGTACAACATATGTACACTTTTTTGTTCTGTTATAAAAAACTATAACAGATTAGGAGATAAGAGTATTACAGCTCTACAATGGGTATTGTTTTTATATTACAAAATAGGACTCGTATATAAGAATACCAAAAAAATACAATTAAGGAAAGGGTTAATTTTAAAGACTTTCAAATGAAGTTAACACTATGTATATAGTAGTTTGCTCAATATTTCACAAACATGTCACAACTATTTCGTTCACTTTCGTAAAAAAGTAGTATTCTAAGTGTGTAAGCTGTTATATAAAAAATCTTAGTCCTGTACTAATCAAAAATGGAGGAGATTAGGATGACTCAAGTATTAGAAAATGTTAAAAACGCATGGGAAAACTTTAAAGGTGAAAAATGGAAAGCAGAGATTGATGTTCGCGATTTCATTTTAAATAATGTAAACGTTTACGAGGGAGACGAATCTTTCTTAGCGGGAGCAACTGAAGCAACGAAACAACTTTGGGATCAAGTAATGGATTTAACAACGAAAGAACGTGAAAACGGTGGCGTTCTTGATATGGATACAAAAATTGTTTCTTCTATTACATCACATGAACCAGGATATTTAAATAAAGAGACTGAAAAAGTAGTCGGTTTCCAAACTGATAAACCATTTAAACGTTCTTTACAACCATATGGTGGTATTCGTATGGCGGAACAAGCTTGTGAATCTTATGGATACGAAATGGATAAAGAGCTTAGTCGTATTTTCAGAGATTGGAGAAAAACTCATAACCAAGGTGTATTTGATGCTTATACACCAGAAATGAGAGCTGCTCGTAAATCAGGTGTTATTACGGGTCTTCCAGATGCATACGGACGTGGACGTATTATCGGTGACTACCGCCGCGTAGCATTATATGGAGTAGATCATTTAATTGAAGCGAAGAAAACAGATTTAAATTTAACTGGTGGTGTAATGAGTGAAGATACAATGCGTTTACGCGAAGAGTTATCTGAGCAAATACGTGCACTTCAAGAGTTAAAACAAATGGCTGCTTCTCATGGCTTTGATATTTCTAAGCCAGCAACAACTGCTCAAGAAGCATTCCAATGGTTATACTTTGCATATCTTGCAGCAATTAAAGAGCAAAACGGAGCTGCAATGAGTCTTGGACGTACTTCTACATTCTTAGATATTTATATTGAAAGAGATTTAGCAAATGGTACTTTAACAGAAGAAGACGTACAAGAAATTGTGGATCACTTCATTATGAAATTACGTCTTGTGAAATTTGCAAGAACACCTGATTATAATGAGTTATTCTCTGGTGACCCAACTTGGGTAACTGAGTCTATCGGTGGTATGGCATTGGATGGTCGTCCATTAGTAACAAAGAACTCATTCCGTTTCTTGCATACATTAGATAATTTAGGACCAGCTCCAGAACCAAACTTAACAGTTCTTTGGTCTAAACAATTACCACAGAACTTTAAAAACTACTGTGCGAAAATGTCTATTAAAACATCAGCAATTCAATATGAAAATGATGACATTATGCGTGCTGACTATGGCGATGACTACGGAATTGCTTGTTGTGTATCTGCAATGAGAATTGGTAAACAAATGCAGTTCTTCGGTGCACGTGCAAACTTAGCAAAAGCATTGCTATATGCGATTAACGGTGGTAAAGATGAAAAATCTAAAGCACAAGTTGGTCCTGAGTACGCACCGATTACTTCTGAAGTATTAGATTATGAAGAAGTTATGCATAAGTTTGATATGACAATGGAATGGTTAGCGGGTCTATATTTAAACACATTAAATGTTATTCACTACATGCACGATAAATATAGCTATGAACGTATTGAAATGGCACTTCACGATACAAATGTTCTTCGTACAATGGCAACAGGTATCGCGGGTCTATCTGTAGTAGCAGACTCTTTAAGTGCAATTAAATACGCAAAAGTAAAACCAATTCGCGATGAAAACGGAATTGCAGTTGACTTTGAAATTGAAGGAGATTTCCCTAAATACGGTAACAATGATGACCGTGTAGATGAAATTGCTGTAAATCTTGTGAAAACATTTATGAATAAACTTCGTAAACACAAAACATATAGAAATTCCGTTCATACAATGTCAATCTTAACAATCACATCTAACGTTGTATACGGTAAGAAAACTGGTAACACTCCAGATGGTCGCCGTACTGGAGAACCATTTGCACCAGGTGCGAACCCGATGCATGGACGTGATACAAAAGGTGCGTTAGCTTCATTATTATCTGTAGCTAAATTACCATATGAAGATGCACAAGATGGCATTTCTAATACATTCTCTATTATTCCAAAAGCACTTGGTAAAGAGGATGAAGTACAAGTACGTAACTTAGTATCAATGCTTGATGGTTATGCAGTAAAAGAAGGACATCACTTAAATATTAACGTATTTAACCGTGAAACATTAATGGATGCAATGGAACATCCTGAGAAATATCCACAATTAACAATTCGCGTATCTGGTTACGCTGTAAACTTTATTAAATTAACTCGTGAACAACAAATCGATGTAATTAACCGTACAATGCATGAAAGCATGTAAATGAAAAAAGTGTCCCTCTGCATTTTATAAATAGCAGAGGGAGGCTGTTTCAATAAAGGAGGAAGTAACATGGTAAAAGGAAGAATTCATTCTGTAGAGTCTTGTGGTACTGTTGATGGCCCAGGAATTCGTTATGTCATATTTACACAAGGGTGTTTATTACGTTGTCAATATTGTCATAATGCTGATACGTGGGAGATCGGTAAAGGAAAAGAAATAACAGTCGAAGAAGTAATGCAGGATGTGACATGTTACCTTCCTTTTATTGAAGCTTCCGGAGGCGGTATAACAGTTAGTGGTGGGGAACCATTATTACAACTAGATTTCTTAATTGAATTATTTAAGAAATGTAAGGAAATTGGAATTCATACAACAATTGACTCTTCGGGTGGTTGTTATTCTGAAGAACCAAAATTCCAAAATAAGCTAGATATTTTAATGGAGTACACAGATTTAGTTTTATTGGATTTAAAACATATTGATTCAAAGAAACATCGTAAATTAACAGGAAAACCAAATGAACATATTTTACAATTTGCTCGTTATTTATCGGATAAAAATAAACCGATTTGGGTACGACACGTATTAGTTCCTGGTGTTACTGATAATGAAGAGGATCTACAAAAGTTATCTAGCTTTATTCAAAGTCTGTCTAATGTTCAAAAAGTTGAAGTGTTACCATATCATAAGCTTGGTGTATATAAATGGGAGGCACTTGGACATAAGTATCCACTTGCGAATGTAGAACCACCTACTGAAAAAAATGTAGAAGAAGCAAGACATATTTTACAAGCAGTCTAATCCAAATATTGGATTAGGCTTTTTGCTTTCTTTACAATAAAACCTAGAGTATATATAGAGAAAAGAGTATACTAAAAATAGAATATCCATATTTTTGTAAGGAATAAGTAGAGAAATTTACATAATTGTAAAGGGAAATCAAAATAGTAAAAAGAATTAAGAAGTAAAAGAGTGAGTATCATGGAATAGAGAACATTTGTAAGTTATTGCGAAAGCTCTTATAGGAAAGTATAATGTAAAGATATGAGCACAGATAGGATTAAGGGGTCAATCTTATATGCTTTGCATATCCACGACAGGTACATAGCTGAAAGAGAAATATTAGAGTCTGTTTATGTAATTTTTAAGGAAAATGTTTTTCCTATTGTCGTATATGCAATATGGAGAAACAATAAGCTAGGAGTGGATTTGTTTGATAAAAAACCCCAAGGTTTTAATATTAACTGCACATTACGGTAACGGTCATGTGCAAGTAGCGAAAACATTAGAGCAAACATTTCGCCAAAAAGGAATTAAAGATGTAATTGTATGCGATTTGTTCGGAGAATCACATCCGGTTATAACCGATATTACAAAATATTTATATTTAAAAAGTTATACAATAGGAAAAGAATTGTACCGCTTGTTTTATTATGGCGTAGAAAAAATTTATGATAAAAAAATAGCATCTTGGTATGCAAATTTTGGAAGGAAACGTTTGAAATTACTTTTACAAGCGGAGAAACCGGATATTGTTATTAATACTTTTCCGATTATAGCTGTACCAGAATTAAAAAAGCAAACAGGTATTTCAATTCCTGTGTATAACGTATTAACGGATTTTTGTGTGCACAAAATATGGATTCATCGGGAAGTAGATCGTTATTTTGTAGCAACTGATCACGTAAAAAAAGTTATGGTTGATATTGGTGTGCCTGCGGAGCAAATTGTTGAAACTGGAATTCCGATTCGTAGTAGTTTTGAGTTAAAGATCAATTCAGATATTATATATAATAAATATCAGTTATGTAAGAATAAAAAGATTTTACTAATTGTAGCAGGTGCTCATGGAGTATTAGGAAGTGTAAAAGAACTATGCCAATCATTTATGTCAGTACCTGATTTACAAGTAGTTGTCGTTTGTGGGAAAAATGAAGCGTTAAAACAGGATTTGGTAGGATTACAGGAAAAAAATCCTGATGCATTAAAAGTATTTGGTTATGTAGAAAATATTGATGAACTATTCCGTGTTACTTCTTGTATGATTACAAAGCCAGGCGGTATTACGTTAAGTGAAGCGGCAGCATTGCAAGTACCTGTCATTTTATATAAGCCTGTTCCAGGACAAGAAAATGAAAATGCGATGTACTTTGAAAGAAAAGGGGCTGCAGTTGTCATTCGTGATGATAGTGAGGTTTTTGCAAAAACAGAGGCGTTATTACAAGATGATATGAGGCTTCTTCAAATGAAAGAAGCGATGAAAAGTATTTATCGTCCAGAGCCAGCTGATCATATTGTGGATACAATTTTGGCAGAAAACCATGTAGAACCGAATCATATACCTATTAAATCACCTGCTCTTGCACAATCATTTACTTAATATGAAACCCTCTTTTGTATGTTTAAAGAGGGTTCTTTATTATTTTCGAAGATAAAGACTTATCCACATGAAGAGTGCGCTTTCATTAAACAGTAAAGTCGGAATATTAACAACTATATCCACATTATCCACAATTTTTAGAAAAATATCCACAATTCTAACATTTGATGTACGTTACAATATATAAACTTTTGAAAGATTTATTCAATTTATTCACAATTCTATAAATTATGTGGATAACGTTATCCACATAAAAAAGGTTCCTTATTTATAAGGAACCTTTTTTTACTCTATCACGTAGAAAAAATATGTAATGAGAATGAATAATTAGGGGGGAGAACTTCTAATTATTCATTCTCACTTTAAATACTTTTCGAACGATAACCCGCTGCGCGATCTGCTTTACGAAATTCTCGTTGGTAGAGAACTTCTTGTGTACTAGATAATGCGTTTTTTGTTTTGTCACGTTTCTTTTTATCCATTACAAATCACCTCGTGTCCTAAAGTCACTATTTATCGTTTCCAAAGACATGGGGTGATATACGTATATATCAAAATGTTAATGGTTAATTATTATTTCTGAAAATTTAGATTACGCTTCTTTTAAGTGATGAGAATCTTGGAACGTTGTATCTCGCATTGTAGCAAGTGTATATTGATCTTTTGGAATTTCATATAAGTTATATACTTCTTCATTTGCGTTAATTTCATCATAAACGGCTTTTCTTGTTTCGTTTGCTAGATTTACATATTGTAATTTTTCTGCAGCTTTAATAGAACGAATATTTATTTTGCGAATACGCATAAAAATCGTTTCAATATCTAACTCGTAGAAAAGTTCGCTAAAAAATGAATCTTTTGCCAATTTATTGTAGCCTTTTCCGTGATAAGGTTTGCCAAGCCATGTTCCAAGGAATCCGGCTTTTTCTTGCACATCAAATAAAGTAATTGTTCCGATAGGGTTACCCCATTCATCTAAAATTGTACGTGAAATTAATTCCCCACGCTCTTCAGCTTCAATCGTTTGTTTCGTTAAAAATAAATATTCCTCATAAGAATAAGCCTTTTGACGCACAAAAGGGAAGACAGCTGGATCCACCATTAACTCGTATAGAACGTGGCTGTCGTGTAAGTCGCGTTTTTTCAACATACTAACTCCTCCTCACACGAGGGTAGCATGACGAAAAAACACCCCACCCTCGAAATTTTTATATCAATCTTTAAAAAATTTCGGGGTGGGAATCGAACCCACTAGAACCAGTTTCTAACGCTGGTGGCGCACCATTTGCCTTCCCCATTCATCAATTTGAAAATGATAATCACGACACAAATTGATTATGGTTTCATTCAGTTTATAATCGTATAATACTTTATCTAGTCAAAAAAATAAACTAGTTTTTTTTATTTTTTTTGTAAATTATTTTTCCATCAATCATAGTTAGTACAGGCTTGGCTAAATAATGGAAAGGATGATGGGTCCAGAGCACAAGATCAGCGTCTTTTCCAGCCTCAATACTTCCAATTCTATCCTCTAACCGTAAATTTCGCGCTGGAAATATAGTGATTCCTTCTAGTGCAGTTTTTTCGTCTAATCCTTCCCTTACTGCGACAGCAGCACAAATATTTAAATATTGAATGGGTGTATAGGGGTGATCTGTTGTGATGGAAACTTCCACTCCATTTTTTGATAATATATGGTAAGTATCCCATGTTTTATTTTTTAGTTCGATTTTAGAACGGCGTGTAAGCGTGGGGCCAACTGAAACCTTCAAATTGTGTTTTGAAAGTTCTTCAACAATAAAGTGTCCTTCTGTACAATGTTCAATACGTAAATCAAGATTGAACTCTGTTGCAAAGCGTAGAGCAGAACTAATATCATCTGCTCTGTGAGCGTGGATACGTACGGGTATTTCACGGCGTAATGCTTTTAAGATAGGAAGCATTCGAAAATCAGCTTCATGCCCGTAGTGCTGTGCTTCATAGAATGATTCCCGAAGTAATCCCATAATTCCCATACGCGTAATGGACTCTTTTGTGCCATTACTATGGACCTTTTTAGGATTTTCTCCAAAGGCAATCTTTAAACCAGCAGGTTCTTGGATAATCATATGATCAATACAAGTTCCAGCTGTTTTTATTACACAAGTCGTACCACCGATAATGTTTTGACTTCCTGGCATAACGTGAACAGTTGTAATTCCATTTTGTACCGCATCTTGAAATGCAATATCCAAAGGGTGGATTCCATCTAAAGAACGGATATGTGGTGTTGAAACTTCAGACGTTTCATTTGCATCATTGCCAGCCCAACCAGTACCTTCATCATAGAGACCAAGATGGGTATGGACATCAATAAATCCAGGTAAGAGATGAAGAGCACGTGCGTCTATAACTGTCATCTCTTGAGTAGGTTGAATGGAAGGCTTGACCTCAGCAATTTTTTCTCCTATAACGAGTACATCCCCTTGAAATTTTTGGGATGTAATAGGATAGACAATGGCTTGTTTGAGCAATATTTTCATAGGTACCTCATTTCTGTTACTTTATAATGTTAATGGAATGTAAGGGAAAGTAACTGAAAGATTATTTGTGTAATAATGCTCCGGATGCTAGAAAATAAAAGTTTTGAAAGGGCCCTCTGTAAAACTGTGTTTTAGAAGTACTACATTGTATGCGAAAGTATATTTTGTAATGCATGGTCTATTGCCGGAAATGTATATTCATACCCATGCTCAATTGCTTTACTAGGTAATACATGTTGCCCTTCTAGTACAAGTATGCTCATCTCACCAAGTAAAATGCGAAGCATAAATGAAGGGACAGGTAACCAATGAGGTTTTTTCATTATAGCTGCAATGGTTTCTCCGAATTCCTTCATTCTTATAGGGCGGGGAGCTGTAATGTTAAGCGGTCCATCAATTTCTTTTTTGTGTATGATGAAATCAATCAGGCGAACGACATCGTCTATATGAATCCATGATAACCATTGATTTCCAGAGCCAATTGTACCGCCGATATAGAATTGATAGGGGAGTAGCATTTTTGGAAGAGCTCCTCCATCTGCACTTAATACGACTCCAAATCTTGCGTAGATTGTTCGTATTCCGAGAGCGCGTGCTTTGGATGCTTCTTGTTCCCATGAATATACTGTATGTGCTAAAAAGTCATCTCCAGGAGGCTCATGCTGTTCTGTAAAAGACTCGGTTTCAGACGTTCCATAGTATCCAATAGCGCTTGCGTTAATAAATGTGTGCGGTTTTATGGTGAGTGTCTGCAATTGTTTAATGAGTCCTTTTGTCGTTTGAATTCTACTGTTTACAATGGCTTTTTTTTGTTTCTTTGTCCATCTACTATTAATAGACTCTCCAGCTAGATTAATAACTACATCAATAGAAGAGAGAGGGAAGGTTTGTAAATCTGGTGTCCATTGTACGTATTGAAGGTTAGGATCGAAAGTTTCAGTCGTTTTGTTTCGAGTCAGAATGTAAACCGTATATCCTTTTTGAATGAAAAAAGTAGAAAGGTATGTACCGATAAAGCCGGTACCACCAGAAATTGCGATTCTCACAATTATTTCCTCCTCATTATATATATTCTTGAAAAGCAAAAACGTTCCTCGACTATGTTAAAATAATAGAGAGGTGAGAGTATGGCTGTCATTACAAAAATAGAAGTCCAAAAACGATCGAAAGAACGATTTAATATTTATATTGATAAAGGTCAAGGTGAAGAGTACGGATTTAGTGTCAATGAAGTAATCTTAATAAAACACGGATTACAAAAGGGCTTAGAAATTGATGAAATAGCGTTAGGAAATATTTTGTACAATGAAGAGGTACAAAAAGCATATTTACAAGCAATCTCCTATTTATCCTATCAAATGAGAACGAAACTAGAAATAGAAGATTTTTTACGAAAAAAAGAAGTGGGACAGGCCATCATCTCTGAAGTCGTTTCGAAATTATTACATGACCGATATATTAATGATAAAGAGTATGCTATTTTATATACGAGAACGCAAAGCAATGTGAATCGAAAAGGTCCTACTGTTATTAAAAGAGAGTTGTTAAATAAAGGTGTTCAGGATTTAATTATTACGCATAGTTTACAAGAATATCCGAAGGAAAAGCAAATTGAGAATGCTTTAATTCTTATAGAAAAGAAGAAGAAATCTTATCAAAAGCATTCCTTTTTACAAATGAAGCTAAAGTTAGACGAAATGCTTGTTCGGAAAGGATATTCTAGAGATGTGATTCAAATTTGTTTAGAAGAATTGAAAGACGAAAAAGATGACGAAAAGCAACAAGAAGCGTTACACTATCATGGGAATAAATATTATGAGAAATATAAGAAGCATGATGGATGGACATTCGAAAATAAGATGAAACAAGCGTTATATCGCAAAGGATTCTCTATCGATGAAATAGAGGTATTTTTGCAAATGAAACGCGAAGAGGGATGAGGAGAATAAGATGAATATGCCAAAGCGCTACAGTGAAATGACACCATATGAGCTAAGGGAAGAAATTGGGCTTTTGAAAGAGCAAGCGATAAAAGCTGAGCAACTTGGAATTGTAAATGAGTTCGATGTATTAATGCGAAAGATAGCAATGGCTCGCGCTTATATGACTGACATAAACAAATTCCATATCGGTGAGACATATGAATTAGTAGAAGAACCTGGTATATTATTTGAAATTACGTATTTCAATGGGGTATTTGCTTGGGGACATAAGCAAAATGATAATGAAGAGATCGGAATCCCGATTTCTTTATTACAAGAAAAATAAAAACCAGAGAGCGAATATCTCTCTGGTTTTCATCTTTGGTAGGCGTTACAGGAGATAGGAGATTCTAAAATTGGCGTTTTTTACATTCATTCGCCAATATAATGAGAGACTGGGTTTGTTGCGTCTGTCCGTTAACTTGCGCTTTTGCATGTTTCGGACGAGTCCACGTATGGTTAAATAATTCAGAACGACTATCTAAGCGATCACGGTAGCTCATCTTTATCACCTCGTGTAGGAAGTTAAGTTACTTTGTTACTATTCTTCCTGCTGATTTGCAGCACGCATACGTTCTTGTGGGTGCGTGTTAATTGTGCCGTTAGGTCGCTTCGAAGCGAAGCGTGATTTCGCTTTCGGTTGACCGTCGATTTTGCTGTTGTTTTTTGACTCAGACCAAAATTCGGCTTGTTTACCCATTGCGAACGCCCTCCTCATCATCAGTTGATACCTCTTGAAGAAGTATCAATTATAGAATGTGCAAAATAGAAGAAACTATCCTTTAGAAATGAAGGGATAATTAGGTAAAGGAGATTAGAACATGAATGATATTTATGAAGCATTAACGAAAGAACTATTAGACAAAAATGACAAACTTTCTTACGCGCAAGCTCGTGCGTGGGTTGAATTACTGTGGGAAGATTTTCAAACAACTTATGCGAAATCAGGTCGTTATCAAGGAGAAGAAATGACTGAACAAGTGGTGCGATCATGGATTAATAATCATGGAGTACGCCTTCATGAAATGCGTACAAATAATCCGAAATATAGCCATTTAATCAATCAAGAAGATCATTTGAAACATTAAAAAAAGCGACTGAAGTCGCTTTTTTTAATGTGGAAGTAACTCCAGTTTTTTTCGAAGTTTTTCTTCACTAAAAATCCATCCTGTATAGGAACTAATAATATTTAAATTATGATCGAGTTGAACGATTGCAACGAATGGATAATAGTCTTTACTGCGATATCGCAAATCAATGAATCGAACTTCATAATAATGATCATAATCGAAAATGTCCCAGCGATATACAGGGGAGAAAGATAAAAATGCTGAGATGTTTTCATCTTGTTTAGCTGCGCGCATAATAGCATTATCTGGGAACGGTACCCGATCGAACTTATCATATACCATGATGTTACCACGATGCCATCTAGCAACGTAGTAATAATTGGTTGTAACGATTGCTAAATGATAATGATAAAATCGATAAGAAGGAGAAATAATTATCTTCTCAACATGTTTGAAACGTTTTTGTACAACGCTTCTTATATTTCTATGCATCATAATCCGTCCGATATAGTAAACAATCATCAATATATACGCTGCTAAGGCAGTATACCCTTTATGGGAACCTACGAGCATACAAGCAATTGCGAGTATATGGATGAAGAAAATGACGGTATCGAATGTATTAATGATACCTAGCGCTACCCATTTTTTTGTGAAGGGTCGTAATGCCTGTGTACCGTAGGCATTGAAAATATCTACAAAGACATGAAGAAAGACGGCAATAAATGACCAAAGTAGTAGATGCAAATATGGAGCGTCTGAAAAGAAGGCGAAAGAGATGCCACTTATAAGGAATGACCAAAGAATCACTGCAGGAATGGAATGAGTAATCCCGCGATGATTTCTTATATATTTAGCGTTATTACGCAATTTTAAAACTGTATCGATATCAGGAATATTGGAACCAGCAATTGTAGCGAGCATAACTGCTTGTGGCCCAATATCACTTTGTGCTATGGCTGGATCTAACGTGGCCAAGCTGCCTAGAGTAACGCCCATAACAAGGTGAGTGGCTGTGTCCATAGAAATCCACCTCCGTTTTTTATTAATGTAACTCTTTTTATTCGATACCTCAAGTCCTTTGCCTTCTATTTCCTATGTCATCTTACTTAAATTTTTTCCTAAAATCTTTATAATAGTACTTATATGCAAAAAAATGAGGGGGATCAAGTTTGACACTTGAAATATTAAATAATTTTAACATAGAGCAGTTTCAAAATGATTTAATTGGTTGGTTTGAAAAAGAGCAACGCGACTTACCGTGGCGTAAAAATAAAGATCCATACCGTGTTTGGGTTTCGGAAATTATGTTGCAGCAAACTAGAGTAGAAGCTGTAAAACCATATTACGCGAATTTTATGGGGAAGTTTCCTACTCTAGAAGCTTTGGCAAATGCTGATGATGAAGAAGTGTTAAAAGCATGGGAAGGTTTAGGTTATTATTCTAGAGCAAGAAATTTACATGCGGCCGTAAAAGAAGTAAAAGAAGTATATGGCGGGATAGTACCAAGTGATGTAAAGAAAATTGAAAAATTAAAAGGAGTCGGCCCCTATACAAAAGGTGCTATTTTAAGTATTGCCTATGGTATACCAGAGCCGGCAGTTGATGGAAATGTAATGCGTGTATTGTCTCGCATTTTATCAGTATGGGATGACATTGCAAAACCAAAAACGAGAAAAGTGTTTGAAGAGATTGTGCGTGAAATTATTTCGGCAGAAAATCCATCTTATTTTAATCAAGGTTTGATGGAATTAGGAGCACTGATTTGTATTCCTAAAAATCCAGCATGCTTACTTTGTCCTGTACGTGAGCATTGCAGGGGATATGCTGAAGGTGTTCAAAAGGAATTACCAGTCAAAAGTAAAGCAAAGGCCCCTACGATGGTACCGATTGTTGCAGGAGTACTTCAAACGGAAGATGGTCGTTACGTCATTAATAAACGTCCAAGTACCGGTTTATTAGCTAATATGTGGGAGTTTCCGAATATTGAACTTGGCGAAGGGATTCGTAATCAGAAGGAACAGCTTATAGATTATATGAAAGAAAAATTTGAGCTTTCGATTTCTATTGAAGAATACGCAATGAATGTACAACATACGTTTACACATCGTACTTGGGATATATTCGTATTTTACGGAAAAGTAACTGGTGATATTGTTGAAACAGATACATTGAAATTTGTATCGAAAGAAGCATTTGAGCAGTTACCTTTCTCTAAATCGCATCGTACGATTTATGAGAGTTGTGTTGAGAAAATTACAATGCAATAAACAAAAAAAGTGTTCCCAGGTTGGGAACACTTTTTTAATCGTAAGAAATTTTCGTCCCATGAGTCCAACTAGCATCACCTTCTTGTAAGCCGCCTCTTGATTCAATTTCTATTACAATTTCTTTGTAAATACTTTGACCTTCTGCATTTAAATACGGCAGAATCTGTTGTAATGAATGATGAAAATAAGCTAATTCATCTTCTTTCCATTCATTTTTTGAAACCATCGTTAGTTCAGTCATATCGCGTCCTATATACATATTTCCACCTCCATTTTCTATAGTTTGAATGAGTGACAAGAGATATATACGGAGATTAAAAAAAGAAAATCACGGATAGCTTCTAAGTGAATTGGTTACATTATTGGTTGTGGAGGTGAGAAAGATGAGTAAAAAACAACAAGGTTATAACAAGGCAACTTCTGGTGCTAGCATTCAAAGTACAAATGCTAGTTATGGTACAGAGTTTTCAACTGAAACAGATGTGCAAGCAGTAAAACAAGCAAACGCGCAATCAGAAGCAAAGAAAGCACAAGCTTCTGGTGCACAAAGTGCAAACGCTAGTTATGGTACTGAATTTGCAACTGAAACAGACGTGCATGCTGTGAAAAAACAAAATGCACAATCAGCTGCAAAACAATCACAATCTTCTAGTTCAAATCAGTAATGAAAGAAAAACACTTCTCTAATTCGAGAGAAGTGTTTTCTTTGTGCTTTGGTCATGGGAATGAAAATAAAACGAACGACATAACTTCTAATAAGTCAACAAATGTAGTCAAAGGAGAAGGAAGTTAAAGATTAGAAATATGTAATGAGGAATAATAAATGATAAATAAGTCCAAAAGGGGGTAAGTAATGAACGATTTTGATAAGTTGGTAGGAGAGCAATTGGAAACGATGGATGAGTTGTTGAAGTTACAAGCTCACCTAGAGAAGTATCAGCAAATTGAAATGAGCGAAAAGGATACGTGCGATAAAAAGGAATTACATTTTATCCGCCAAGAAATATATAGAACAGAATTAGCGCTCAAGCTATTACATGAGAAATTTGAAGAGCAAACAAATAGTGTGATTCAATCTTTTGAAACTGAAAAAATGATTTCAAATTTAGGATAAGATATATCGTTACCTTTAGGTGAAAGGTCCTTCTTTACATGGAAATGAGGAAGGACTTTTTTTATCCCACTTTAATGGGCAGTAAGACCCCCATCTCAAAATTCAGCGAAAGCAAAGGCGTTAGGTGGGGGCAGGCTGACCATAAAAGTCCGATTGGTGAGGGCTGATTAAAGTTTCACTTTATTCTCCTTTCCTCGTTTGGCCCCGTTCCCTAAGAAAGACTATGGATATGGTATTCAGTGTGAAATATAGAGTCTTATCGCTTTAGTTTTAAAATTTCGACAAAAAAGTTATAATAGAAAAAAAGTGAATGCAGTTCAAAGGGCATTTGCAGTTGAAGGAAGGGAGCATATATGGGATTTCCCAAAGAAGGAGAAAAAGTACAAATACATAGTTATAAACATAATGGCTCCATTCATAGAATGTGGGAAGAGACAACGATTTTAAAAGGGACACAAAGTCTTGTGATCGGAGCAAATGATCGTACAGTAGTGACAGAATCAGATGGCCGAACATGGATTACTCGTGAACCAGCAATTTGTTATTTTCATGCAAACTACTGGTTTAATGTGATTGGAATGTTAAGGGAAGAGGGCGTATATTATTATTGTAATTTAAGCTCACCTTTTGCATATGATTCTGAAGCGTTAAAGTATATTGATTATGATTTAGATATTAAAGTGTATCCAGATATGACATATACACTTTTAGATGAAGATGAATATGAAAAACATAGTCAAATTATGCAATATCCACCTGTAATTGATACGATTTTAAAACGAAATGTAGCACAATTAACACAATGGATTCATCAAAGAAAAGGGCCATTCGCACCAGACTTTGTAGATATGTGGTATGAGAGATATTTAATGTACAGAAATTAAAACAAACCTGCAGGGGATTTCCCCGCAGGTTTGTCCTATTAGAGGGGGGATTATGTGCAAGGTATAAAAAGATATTTGCAATTTGTTAAACCATATCGATGGCTTATTGCTATTACGATTATGATTGGTCTAGTTAAATTCGGCATCCCGCTCATTATGCCGTGGTTATTAAAGTATATTATTGATGATGTCATTCAGGGCGGAGGGTCACTTCAAGATAAGACGTCCCAACTAGTAACAGCGATTGGGATTGCTTTTTTTATTTTTGCAGTGTTAAGACCACCGATTGAATATTATCGTCAATATTTTGCGCAGCGTATCGCAAATACAATACTATATGATTTGCGAAAACATATTTTTGGTCATTTACAAAAGTTGAGTTTACGTTATTATTCGAATACAAAAACAGGGGAGATTATTTCGCGTGTCATTCATGATGTAGAACAAACGAAGGATTTTGTAATTACTGGTTTGATGAATGTTTGGTTAGACACGGCAACAATTGCTATCGCTATTATTGTTATGTTTTCTATGAATATAAAATTGACATTTGTTGCGCTATTAATTTTACCTATTTATGTAGTGGCAGTGAAATATTTTTTCGGGCGTCTTCGAAAATTGACGAAAGAGCGTTCACAAGCGTTAGCAACGATGCAAGGGTATTTACATGAACGTATTCAAGGGATGCAAGTGACACGTAGCTTTGCATTAGAAGAGTATGAAGGGAAGCAATTTGAAAAAAGAAATAATGAATTTTTGACGAAAGCGTTAACACATACGAGTTGGACGGCGAGAACATTTTCGGCAGTAAATACGTTAACAGATTTAGGGCCGTTACTCGTGATCGGTTTTGCGGCGTATGAAGTGATTCAGGGGCAGTTAACCTTAGGAACTATGGTTGCCTTTGTTGGATATATGGATAGTTTGTATAGTCCACTTCGCCGCCTTGTTAATTCCTCTACGACATTAACACAGTCTTTCGCATCGATGGATCGGGTGTTTGAACTGTTAGACGAAAAATACGATATTGTGAATGTACAAGGTGCGGTACAAACGAAAAAATTAAATGGTGAAGTGATATTTGATAATGTATCTTTTCGTTACAACTCGGATGAAAAAGAGGTATTACATAACCTTTCGTTAACTATATTGCCAGGAGAGAAGGTAGCACTTGTAGGAGCGAGTGGGGGAGGGAAGTCATCTCTTGCTAGTTTAATCCCGCGTTTCTATGATGTTTCTTCAGGCGCAGTTTATGTAGATGGGATAGATGTTAGAAAGTATGATATGAGAAATTTACGTAGTCATATTGGAATTGTACTGCAAGATAATTTGTTATTTAGCGATACAATCGGGGCAAATATTTTATATGGGAATCCGAAAGCTACAGAGGAAGAAGTAATTGCAGCTGCCAAAGCTGCGCAAATTCATGATTTTATTATTGAGTTACCTGATGGTTATGATACTGTCGTCGGGGAACGCGGTGTGAAGTTATCTGGTGGGCAAAGGCAACGTGTAGCGATTGCACGCGTGTTTTTAAAGAATCCATCGTTACTTATATTAGATGAAGCGACTTCCGCTTTGGATTTAGAAAATGAACGATATATTCAAGAGGCGCTTCAAACGTTAGCTGCTGATCGAACGACGATCATAATTGCACATCGATTGGCGACGATTACGCATGTGGATACGATTATTTACATTGAAGATGGTGAAATTAAAGAAACAGGATCTCATGAAGAATTAATGAAAAAAAGAGGATATTACCACAATTTATATCAACTTCAACATATAACAGAAACAGCTCCTTTAGCGTAAAAGGAGCTGTTTTTTATTCGTCTTCTTTTTTATCATCGATTTTGAGTTCTGCTTCTGGTTTATGGTATGTGTAGAAGCTATCCACAAGTAAATCTAAATGCTCTACTTCTTCACTATAGTTAATAATAGCAGAAATAAGAGGGAAGAGATGTAGCCATGTTTTATATGCCTCTTCATCATCCTTGTTTTGATATTCCATAAAGATATCAATTAATTCCTGTTTACCTGTTTCAACTTCATCAAGCATTTCAACAGATTGTTGTTTTTTTGCTTTACCAATAAATTTTAATAAAACTTGTTCATGATAATGTGTTAATGAATCAAGTTCGTTCTGAATAGATTCCTGGAATTCTTCTGGCATATAGCGCAGTTCGTTTTCAGTACGATGTAATGATTTTAACGTACTTAAAGCACGACTTGTCGTCGCTAACATTTGTCTGAATAAAACAAGCTTACGAATTTTTGCGAACTTTACTTTTTTCGTATAGCTTCTTTCTTCTTTATACAGCAAATAGTAATGGTTTAGTTTGATCATTTTTTCTTTCATACGATCAATATCAGTTTTTAATGTTGTAAAATCAGAAGCTTGCCTGCTATTCATTCGAATCCATTTTACAATTTCTTCTGTATTATCAACGATGCGATGATATAACTTTGTTTCGTATTTTGGCGGCATAAACACTAAATTTACAAGTGAAGCCGCAATAATTCCAACCATAATCGTCGCAAATCGAAGTAAGGCAAAACTAAAGAAATCTTCACCTTGATACTCCATAATAGCGATAACTGTTACTAAAGCAATTGATATTGTGTTTTCTAATCGTAATTGCAATGTAAGAGCAATTACTAATATACATGTTAATCCAATAATAAAAGGATTATGTCCAAAAGCAGTAGCGAATGCGATAGCGAATACCGCACCAATGACGTTTGCTTGAATTTGTTCAAGTGCAGTTAAATACGAACGGTATACAGATGGTTGAACAGCGAAGATAGCTGAAATTCCCGCAAATACTGGACTCGGTAAGTTAAGTAAAATACAAGCAAATAAAGCTAATGTGATGGCAATACCCGTTTTTAAAATGCGAGCACCAAGTTTCATACCCTTAATAAGATCCTTTCTCTTGTCATAATGAATGTACAACATGATACTATACATTCATTACAATATGTTAGCAAGTGATATTTTAGTGACGTTAATAAGAAATTAAGATTCATTTTATACTTTTTCCTAATTCTTTTTAAACATCAATTTTTAGTAAAAAAACCTGCTGAATTTCAGCAGGTTTCAAATTGTTACTATAGATTACTATGAGAAGTGTACTTCGTCAATTTTTTTCTTGAAGATGAAAATTAGGCATATCACTCTGTTGAGATAGATGGATCAGCCTGCTCTTTTTTCGGGATGATTTCAAAAAACTGTTGCTGCATATCATCGAATAACGGTGTCAATAAAGCAACTTCCTCGTATTGCTCATGTTCATTTAATACACGGATATAATCTAGTAATAACTCGGTCACATCTTGCACACCATTTTTACTAAGTGGTTGTAATGTGACATTTGCTCCTTTTGCGATTCTTCTTTTTAAGGCCTGTTCTGTTAAACCTAAGCTTGAATCATGGCGTAAATAAACAACACCGCCAGTCATACCAGCGCAAATCCATGGACCAGGATCTCCTAAAACAAGCGCGCGCCCATTTGTCATATATTCAAAAGCGAAACCTTTAATATTAGAGTATGCTCCTATATTCCCTTGTTCTTTTTCGCGGAGTGGCTTTATCATGCGTCCGCCAATTATCATGTCTGCTCCAGAGAGGCGAATGCCAGCGCGAGCATCAGCGTTACCTTGAACGTATAGCGCCCCTTTTTGTGCACCGTATCCAAAACCTTTTCCGACAGAACCGTTATAATATAGACCGTCTTTTCCTTTTGCTTTCGTTATATAAATACCACCACCAAAGGAAGTTTTACCAATACCATCTTGTGCGCCGCCGTTTACGTGTATAAATAAGTTCTCACTATTGTAAGCACCTAATCCATTTCCAGGAATCGAGCCATTCGTATACTTTAATGTAAGTGGTTCAAGCTTCGTGTCTTCATATAATTTACTACGAACGCGATAACAAGATTCTAGACCACCCATAACGCGTTGCTCTACGCCAACGCCTACTAATTCTTTTGAATGAGGAGAATGAATTGTTTCAAATTGTTTTTCTAGTACGTGTTCTGTTTTTGTACTAGATGGATGTTCTATCGTTTGTAGTAAATTACATAAGTTTAATAAATTTTTGCCTCGAACTTGTTCTAATAAATCGGAACGTCCGACAATTTCTTGTAAATTTGTATAGCCGAGATTTCCTGTTAATCGTTTTAGTTCTTCGCCAAAAGTAGTGAATAAATGCAATAATCCAGCCACGGCGCTTTCTAATTCACGCGGGACGAAGCGGCGTAATCCGTGTTCTTTCGCTTGAGCTTCAGATTCAATCTGTGTTGCGATTCCAACGTGGCAAGTATCTAGATGACATCCGCGGCAAGTTGTACAGCCAATTGCAATCATGGATAATGTACCAAATCCAATGCGGTTTGCTCCAAGGAGCATAATTTTCAAGGCATCATTCACACTTCGAATACCACCATCAGCCCAAATTTCTACTTTATGTCTCATATTTGCTTCTAATAAAGCATTGTGAGCGGCTTTCACACCAATTTCTACAGGAAGCCCTACATGTTGCAATGCGTGAATACGTGCGGCACCTGTACCACCATCAAATCCGCTAATGTTAATAAAATCAGCACCAGCTTTTGCGATACCGACAGCAATTGTTCCAATGTTAGGGACGACAGGAACTTTTACAGCTACTTTTGCAAGCTGATTAGCCGTTTTAATTTCTGTAATCATTTGAGCTAAATCTTCAATGGAATAAATATCATGGTTGTTAGAAGGTGAAATTAAATCAGAGCCAATTGTAGCATTACGCGCTTCGGCGATTTTGGCTGTTACTTTTGAACCTGGCAAATGTCCACCTTCACCAGGCTTGGCACCTTGCCCAATTTTTATTTCAATTAAGTTTGATGAATTGAGTAGTTCGGCGTTTACGCCAAATCGTCCGGACGCGATTTGTTGTCCACGTGTATGTGGATATTTTCCAATCATATCTTTAATTTCGCCGCCTTCACCGTTCAAACTAATCATATTTAGCTGATCGGCTGCTTCTGCATATGCACGAAAGGCAATTTCATTTTGAGAACCGAATGACATAGAACTAATAATAAATGGTAAATCATGATTTTGAATACTGATGGACACTTCTTCAGCCGGAACGACATGTTTTGTTTCTTTCGTTTGAATAAGATGTCTAATCGCGATTGGATTGTTTTCTTCTAATTCACTTAATTTTTCACGGTAATCATCATAAGAGTTTCCTTTTGCGACATCACCGATTGCTTTCCAAATTCGCGGGAATATATGAAAAGATTTTCGCATTCTAACTTTAGGATTGTTATAATCATCTGCTCGCATTTGTGCATCTTCAGCAAGTGACTCAAGCGAGAAAGCTAAATTATTTGAACCGAAGAAATTTGTAATTTGCAATATATTTGCGATTTCTTCATGTAACCCGATAGAAGAATAGAGGCGACCGTAACCACGCAATTCATGAATTCCAATTGTTGAAATGACTTTTTCCAGTCCTTTATTAAGTGCATGATATAAATTCGTAATTGGTGTTTTTGTCCCATCATTTACGGTTGCAAATAGTAAATATGGATTGATACTATCTGCTCCTAATCCATACAGTGTGACGATATCGTGTAAGGAGCGAAGGGCACCAGAACGTATAACGAGAGAGCAGTTTCGGCGTAATTTATTTTCGCTTAATATTTGATGTACTTTAGCGGTAACTAAATGCGGATCAATCCATAATCGTCCATTTAGGTGAGCATCAGCATCGTCTATTAATAATAGGGAAGCTCCATCGTTCACAGCTGTTATCGCTTCAGAACTAATTCGATTTAAGGCGCATTGTAAAGTTTCTGCCTGACTGAATGTAGCAGAGATTGTAGCGATAGAGCTATGAGTATTGAATAGCTGTATAAGTTGTTCGTACGTAATTGTGTGTAATTCTTCTGCAATAGATTGTGCTACGCTTCCTTCTAAAATGATTGGGGAAAGCATCTCAACTACAAATGGCTGTTTAGCACCAGCCAATAAACTTGGACGTTCGCCAAGTATCGTTCGTGTGGAGAAGTGTTCAACTTCTCGGTCACGATCGATTGCTGGATTTGTAACAACAGCTACACTCTCCTTAATGAAGTCAGCGATATTTCGTCTATCAGTATCGAGTGCAGCGAGTGGTGAGTCATGCCCAAGTGAGCGAATTGGCTCAACGCCTTTTGTTGCCATCTGTTCAAGAAGTTGAATATGTTCACGATCCCATCCGAAAGCAACGTATTGCTTCGTTTCAACTTGCATAGAATCACATAATCCTTGGATTTCTTTCGTTTCAGGGGTAGATAAGTTTAAATGATAATCTTTAGTATCCACTCGTTTTTTAAAACGGTCATATACTTGAGCTTGGTATTTGTCATATTCATAAAGAACAAGCTCATCTTGTTCATTCCACTTTAGTCCGACTTTTTCTCCAGGAGCGAGTGGTTTCGGTTCTGCTACATATTCAGTTGGAGATACAACTCCAGGTTCAGAAGAGAAAATATAAGAACTCTCTGTCTCTACTTTCCAAACTGGTCGTAGTCCGAGGGAATCGACGCTGAAAACAGCTTCATCTTTATAGCGTGAAATAATGCCAGCTGGACCTTGTGCAAAATGGCCCCATGCTTCACGTATATACGTATATAAATCTTGTAAATGTGGTTCATAAAGTTTAATTTCATTAATGATTGGTGGGAATAGTATATCCATTGCTTCAAATAAACTGTAGTCGTATTGAACAAGTAGAGTTTCTAAGGTGCGGTTTAAATCTTGGGAGTCGCTACCCCCAGCAGTAAGTGGAACATGAATCATGTCAGCTTGATCGCGTAACTTGGCAATTGTGTTAATTTCACCATTATGTCCGAGAATGCTAAATGGTTGTACACGAAAAAAATTAGATAATGTATTTGTAGAATAGCGATTATGTCCAAGTGTCATAGTTGAAGCGATCAGCGGGTGTTGTAAATCATTGTAATAGGCCACAAGCGTATCACCAGCACCGAGAACTTTATATACAACATGATCACGACTTAAGGAAGCAACATGAATCGCTTCGTTTTCCTCTATTTTTATCGTTACTGAAAATAATGTTTGCTCAATATTTTTAACTTCATTTTCAGCGATAAGGGCAACTTGCCAAAATAAAGGTTCTTCTTGTTTACCAAGTGGACCGAGTGCATCGGAGTTTATTGCATCGTCACTTTCAAAAAGAATTGCAAAGTTTTCGTTGCTTAGTTGGGTACGAATATGATTTTTTAAATTAACTACATTTGCGTTTTTGTTTAGAAAAAAATGTCCAACGATAAAGTGGGGATGATCCACGATCGTTGGATTATATCCGCTACTTTTTAGTTTTTCACTCCAAAGTGCTTTTGGTACATCAATGTGAATACCGATTCCATCGCCTTCACCATTAATGAAACCAGCTCTATGATTCATTTTAACGAGAGATTGTATGCAAAGATCAATGTTTTCTTTTGTAGGAATTTTTCGTTTCTCCATAACGGAAACGATTCCACACGCATCATGTTCTGCATTTTTATAACCTCGAAATAAAGACGGTGTCCATGTATTTGTTTTATTGAGCATCCGTCAATCCCCCCTCTTATTGAAGTTTGAATAATCTTACTATTTAAGGTGTGAGCAGCCTTGCATACAAAGATAGTAAGGATATAAAAGAAAATTAAACAGATAATTATGAATAATTATACTATTAATGAGGAATTTATGAAATAGAAAAAAGGAAAAAAGAAAGGTGTGCTTTCTTTTTTCCTTTTCATGATGCGATTATTTATTGTCTGCTAAAGCAGCAAATGCTCTGCCTACAGCTTCGATTGTATATTCAATATCTTCTTTTGTATGTTCTGTTGTTAAGAACCATGCTTCGTATTTAGAAGGTGCTAAGTTAACGCCTTCTTGAAGCATTAGCTTGAAGAATTTGCCGAACATTTCCCCATCTGTATCTTGTGCTGCATCGTAATCTTCAATTGTATTTGTTGTGAAGTATACAGTTAAAGCACCTTTTAGGCGGTTTAATGTAATATCGATATTATGTTTTTCAGCCTGCTCTAAAATTCCTTTTTCAAGCATTGCACCAAGTTCATCTAATTTTTCATAAAGCCCTTCTTGTTGAAGAACTTCTAGACAAGCAATACCAGATGCCATAGAAGCAGGATTTCCTGCCATTGTACCAGCTTGATATGCAGGTCCAAGAGGGGCAACTTGTTCCATAATTTCTTTCTTACCACCGTAAGCACCGATTGGAAGTCCGCCGCCAATAACTTTACCAAGCGCTGTTAAGTCTGGTGTTACGCCAAGTAAGTCTTGAGCACCACCGTACATGAAGCGGAAAGCAGTAATAACTTCATCGTAAATTACTAGTGCACCAGCTTCGTGAACAAGTTCATTCACTTTCTCAAGGAAGCCAGGTTTTGGCTCTACAATACCGAAGTTTCCAACGATTGGTTCTACAAGAATAGCTGCTACTTCATGTCCCCATTTATCTAATGCTTCTTTTAAAGTTTCTACATTATTAAATGGAACGGTAATAACTTCTTGAGCGATACTTTGTGGTACACCCGCTGAGTCAGGAGTTCCTAGTGTAGAAGGGCCAGATCCAGCTGCTACAAGTACTAAATCAGAATGACCGTGGTAACAACCAGCGAATTTCATAATTTTTGTGCGGCCTGTGTAAGCGCGAGCGACACGAATTGTTGTCATTACAGCTTCAGTACCAGAGTTTACGAAGCGGACTTTATCTAATGCAGGCATTGCTTCTTTTAACATTTTTGCAAATTTTACTTCTAGCGCTGTTGGAGTTCCGTAAAGTACACCATTTTCAGCAGCTGTTGTAATTGCTTTTGTAATGTGCGGGTGAGCATGTCCAGTAATAATAGGACCGTATGCTGCTAAATAATCGATATATTTATTTCCGTCTACATCCCAGAAATAAGCACCTTTTCCACGTTCCATAGCAACAGGAGCGCCGCCACCAACTGCTTTAAAAGAACGAGAAGGACTATTAACACCGCCAACGATATGTTCTAAAGCTTCTTTATGTAATGCTTCTGATTTTGTGAATTTCACTACCATTCATCTCCTTACAAAAATCTATGTATTATTCTAACATGTTTTTCGAAAAGACGTATTGTTTGTGATAGAGAAGGCAGTTGGGTAAACTATTCGTTGTGACATTTAGGAAGGGGGTCCGGTTATGAAATCGGTAATTGAGGTACAAGGGTTACGTAAAGAATTTACAGCCTATTCAAGTCGTCCAGGTTTAAAGGGTGCATTTCGCGATTTATTAAATCGTAATTATAAAATAGTACCAGCAGTAAATGATGTATCTTTTACTGTGAAACAAGGTGAAATGGTTGGATATATCGGTGAGAATGGTGCTGGTAAATCAACGACAATTAAAATGCTTACGGGGATTTTGACTCCGACATCAGGAGACATTTTAGTAAACGGGATGAACCCGCATAAGCAGAGGGAAGAATTTGTAAGAACGATTGGTGTTGTTTTCGGACAACGCTCACAGCTTTGGTGGGATATTGCGGTACAAGAATCGTTTCGTTTATTAAAAAAAGTGTACGGTGTATCAGACGCTCAGTATAAAGAACATATGGAGCACGTGATCGAAACGTTAGATATTGGTCCTTTATTAGATAAGCCAGTTCGAAAGCTATCTTTAGGTCAAAGAATGCGTTGTGAATTAGCGGCAGCATTAATTCATAATCCGCCGTTATTATTTTTAGATGAACCAACAATTGGGTTAGATGTACTTGTGAAATTGAAAATACGTGAATTTTTAAAAGAAATGAATGAACGTTATAAAACAACGATTTTATTAACAACTCATGATATTACTGATATTGAAGCTTTATGTGAGCGCGTTATCATGCTGGATGAAGGCAATATTATGTATGACGGTTCTTTACATAATCTTCGTACGCAGTGGGGAGCAGAGAAAGAAATACATTTTCAGTTTGTCGCACCAGTTTCTTATCAGGATTTATCAATGGTTATGCCAGATAGTCATGTCGTTTGGTCGAAAGCGAAAGAGGAAAACGCGTGGATTGCCAAAATACCGAATGAAGAAGTTATTATTTCAATGCTTATTTCTAAAGTGGTACAAGCCTTTCAAATTAAAGATTTAAAAATTAACGAAGTGTCTACAGAGGAAATTATTCGTAACATTTATGAGGAAGGTATTAAACATGGGTAAGTACATTGAAATGATTCGAATTCGCTTTTTAATGATGCTTGCGTATCGTACAAACTACTATAGCGGGATTTTAATTTATACAATTAATATCGGCGCATATTATTTTTTGTGGCAAGCAATTTATAGCGGAAAAGAGAATATTGAAAGTTTATCTATTTCGCAAATGACTACGTATATCGCAATTGCGTGGATGGCACGTGCTTTTTATTTTAATAATATAGACAGGGAAATTGCGATGGAGATTCAAGAGGGACGTGTAGCGGTAGAACTGATACGTCCATATAACTATTTAGGGATGAAAGTGATGCAAGGTCTTGGTGAAGGAATATTTCGCTTTGCCTTCTTTTCAATTCCGGGTATGGTCATCGTTACCTTATTATTTTCATTGCAAATTACAACGAACTTTCAAACGTGGTTATATTTCTTCTTATCTTTAATATTTAGTTTTATTATTAATACACAAATTAATTTAATGACGGGAATGCTCACATTCTTCTTATTTAATAATAGCGGAATTATGTATGCAAAACGTGTTGTTATTGATTTGTTTTCAGGTCTATTATTACCAATTAGTTTTTATCCGTTATGGGCCCAAAAGACAATGATGTTTTTACCGTTTCAGGCTATTAGTTATATTCCGAGTATGATTTTCTCAGAAGGTATACAAGGAAGTAAATTGTATGAGGCATTATTATTCCAAGTAATTTGGGCCATTGTACTTATTATTCCGATTGTACTTATGTGGAGAACGGCGAGAAAACGTCTAATTGTACAAGGGGGATGATGAGATGATATATATAAAACTATTTTTGCAATATGCAAGTCAATATATAAAAACAAAATTGGAGTATCGGGGCGATTTTATCGTTGGGTTACTTTCTGATTTATCACTACAGGCTGTTAATTTAATCTTTATTCTTGTTGTGTTTGGACATACGCAAGCATTAAAAGGTTGGAGTAGAGAAGAAGTCATCTTTATTTATGGTTTCTTTTTAGTGCCGTTTGCCATTTTCTCAGCTTTCTTTAACATATGGGACTTTAATGATCGTTACATTATTAAAGGAGAAATGGATCGCATATTAACGAGACCGATTCATAGTTTATTTCAAATTATTTTAGAAAGAATGGAGCTTGAATCTTTAATTGGAGCGATTACGGGAATGATTGTAATGGGCTACGCAGCAGTGGAGTTGCAATTATCTTTTTACTGGTACGATATCTTCTTATTCTTATTGATGGTAGGAGGGGGCGCACTTGTATACGGAGGGATATTTGTTACGCTTGCAAGTCTTGGTTTTTGGTCGGACGCGAAAAGTTCGATTATGCCGCTAATGTATAACATAGGGAATTATGGCCGCTATCCTGTTAATATTTATAACCGTGTGATTCGCTTCATTTTAACGTTTGTCCTACCATTTGCGTTTGTTGGAGTGTATCCAGCAGCATACTTCTTAAGAAAGACAGAGTGGAATAGCTATGCATTTGCAACACCATTTGTTGGTGTTATCTGTTTTACGATTGCAATTACTCTTTGGAATCAAGGGGTAAAAAGGTACCGTGGTGCAGGGAATTAATTATAAAAGCTTGTTTGTTTCTAAGGGATAAATCTAATGGCTGTCTCATACATATAAAATGAGGTGGAGGACATGTTATGGGGATTTATTCTATTAATTGCAGCAATTGCTATTTTGAGGAGTGTCCAATTGTTATGGAGTTCCTATTCGGATTCAACGCGTTTTTTTTCGCTGTATAATTTAGCTACATTATTTTTGATTTATACAACAGTATTGATTGCATTTGGATTAAGTTACGTTGTATTAGAGGAAATGGGTTTTGCAGTTTTGAAAGAGGATGGAGAAAGCTTAAACGCTCACTCTTTTCAACTGGTTGAAATTTGTTTATATTTTAGCGCAGTTACTTTATTGTCTGTTGGATATGGTGACATATCTCCGATTGGAATTGGGCGATGGATTGCGATTGGAGAAGCGCTAATTGGATATACATTACCGTTTGCTTTTGTAATGAGGTCTGTAATAGACAATGAAAAATAAGGAAGCATTTGTTATAGTAAAAGAAAAGAGTAGGAGTGATAACAATGATCACAGTAGGAGAAATGGCTCCAGAATTTACATTAGAGGGAAGTAACGGGGAACAAGTTCGCTTAGCTGATTTTCGTGGTAAAAATGTAGTTCTATATTTTTATCCGAAAGATATGACTCCAGGGTGTACAACTGAAGCATGTGATTTTCGAGATGCATATGGATTATTTCAAGAGAAGGACACAGTTATTCTTGGTGTAAGCCCTGATTCAGCGAACAGACATCTGAAGTTCATTGAGAAGCATGAACTTCCATTTGTACTTTTAGTAGATGAAGATCATAAGGTGGCGGAATTGTACGATGTTTGGAAGTTGAAAAAGAACTTTGGGAAAGAGTACATGGGAATTGAGCGCTCTACATTCCTTATTAATAAAGACGGTGAGCTTGTAAAAGAGTGGCGTAAAGTGAAAGTGAAGGGACATATTGAAGATGTTCTTTCTTATATAAAGTAAATCCATTGTGGAGATAAAATATATAGAAGTAAGGCGAGTGTCTATACATATTTTATTGTCTTACATAAAGTGAAGTGTAGGGCATACCTCCTCAGATGATAGTATTCCAAGTGCGATTATGTCGCACTTTTTTTCTATTGTAAATGCATAAAAAATAGGGAAAGATACATAAGAATAAGGCTATATACAAAAATAAACCACATACTTAT
>NZ_CP017016.1:525000-732500 GCF_001831375.1 Bacillus sp. ABP14
TAGGGGGTGACACCTGCCCGGTGCTGGAAGGTTAAGGAGAGGGGTTAGCGTAAGCGAAGCTCTGAACTGAAGCCCCAGTAAACGGCGGCCGTAACTATAACGGTCCTAAGGTAGCGAAATTCCTTGTCGGGTAAGTTCCGACCCGCACGAAAGGTGTAACGATTTGGGCACTGTCTCAACCAGAGACTCGGTGAAATTATAGTACCTGTGAAGATGCAGGTTACCCGCGACAGGACGGAAAGACCCCGTGGAGCTTTACTGTAGCCTGATATTGAATTTTGGTACAGTTTGTACAGGATAGGCGGGAGCCTTTGAAACCGGAGCGCTAGCTTCGGTGGAGGCGCTGGTGGGATACCGCCCTGACTGTATTGAAATTCTAACCTACGGGTCTTATCGACCCGGGAGACAGTGTCAGGTGGGCAGTTTGACTGGGGCGGTCGCCTCCTAAAGTGTAACGGAGGCGCCCAAAGGTTCCCTCAGAATGGTTGGAAATCATTCGTAGAGTGCAAAGGCATAAGGGAGCTTGACTGCGAGACCTACAAGTCGAGCAGGGACGAAAGTCGGGCTTAGTGATCCGGTGGTTCCGCATGGAAGGGCCATCGCTCAACGGATAAAAGCTACCCCGGGGATAACAGGCTTATCTCCCCCAAGAGTCCACATCGACGGGGAGGTTTGGCACCTCGATGTCGGCTCATCGCATCCTGGGGCTGTAGTCGGTCCCAAGGGTTGGGCTGTTCGCCCATTAAAGCGGTACGCGAGCTGGGTTCAGAACGTCGTGAGACAGTTCGGTCCCTATCCGTCGTGGGCGTAGGAAATTTGAGAGGAGCTGTCCTTAGTACGAGAGGACCGGGATGGACGCACCGCTGGTGTACCAGTTGTTCTGCCAAGGGCATAGCTGGGTAGCTATGTGCGGAAGGGATAAGTGCTGAAAGCATCTAAGCATGAAGCCCCCCTCAAGATGAGATTTCCCATAGCGTAAGCTAGTAAGATCCCTGAAAGATGATCAGGTTGATAGGTTCGAGGTGGAAGCATGGTGACATGTGGAGCTGACGAATACTAATAGATCGAGGACTTAACCATATAATATGTAGCAATGTTATCTAGTTTTGAGAGAACATAAAAAACTTGTTGACTTTTAAAGAAAATAAGTTATAATAATGATTGTCTCAAAAGAATAATGTCTGGTAATGATGGCAGAGAGGTCACACCCGTTCCCATACCGAACACGGAAGTTAAGCTCTCTAGCGCCGATGGTAGTTGGGACCTTGTCCCTGTGAGAGTAGGACGTTGCCAGGCAATATTATTCCGCAGTAGCTCAGCGGTAGAGCTATCGGCTGTTAACCGATCGGTCGTAGGTTCGATTCCTACCTGCGGAGCCATTGGAGAGCTGTCCGAGTTGGCCGAAGGAGCACGATTGGAAATCGTGTATACGTCACAAGCGTATCAAGGGTTCGAATCCCTTGCTCTCCGCCATAGGATTTATAATATTTGGCCCGTTGGTCAAGTGGTTAAGACACCGCCCTTTCACGGCGGTAACACGGGTTCGAATCCCGTACGGGTCACCACTTTTGGAGGATTAGCTCAGCTGGGAGAGCACCTGCCTTACAAGCAGGGGGTCGGCGGTTCGATCCCGTCATCCTCCACCATATAAACTATATGAATAATATTATCGCGGGGTGGAGCAGCACGGTAGCTCGTCGGGCTCATAACCCGAAGGTCGCAGGTTCAAATCCTGTCCCCGCAACCAAATGGTCCCGTGGTGTAGTGGTTAACATGCCTGCCTGTCACGCAGGAGATCGCCGGTTCGACCCCGGTCGGGACCGCCATTTTAATAAGGCTCGGTAGCTCAGTCGGTAGAGCAGAGGACTGAAAATCCTCGTGTCGGCGGTTCGATTCCGTCCCGAGCCACCATTTACTTTAATAAAATACGCCGGCTTAGCTCAATTGGTAGAGCAACTGACTTGTAATCAGTAGGTTGGGGGTTCAAGTCCTCTAGCCGGCACCATGTAAGTTTCGGAGGGGTAGCGAAGTGGCTAAACGCGGCGGACTGTAAATCCGCTCCTTCGGGTTCGGCAGTTCGAATCTGCCCCCCTCCACCATTTACATAGGGGCATAGTTTAAAGGTAGAACTGAGGTCTCCAAAACCTCCAGTGTGGGTTCGATTCCTACTGCCCCTGCCAAATATATTTACACAACATGGCGGTTGTGGCGAAGTGGTTAACGCACCGGATTGTGGCTCCGGCATTCGTGGGTTCGATTCCCATCAGTCGCCCCATTTTTATTTTAAAAATTATAAATAATCTAATGGATACTTACATATAATTAAGTAAGAATTCGATGGGCTATAGCCAAGCGGTAAGGCAACGGACTTTGACTCCGTCATGCGCTGGTTCGAATCCAGCTAGCCCAGCCATTTTTGCGGAAGTAGTTCAGTGGTAGAATACAACCTTGCCAAGGTTGGGGTCGCGGGTTCGAATCCCGTCTTCCGCTCCAGTAAAATTTTATATGGCGGCATAGCCAAGTGGTAAGGCAGAGGTCTGCAAAACCTTTATCACCGGTTCAAATCCGGTTGCCGCCTTTTCTTTTGTGCCGATGTGGCGGAATTGGCAGACGCGCACGACTCAAAATCGTGTTCCTTCGGGAGTGTCGGTTCGACCCCGACCATCGGTATCACGAACGGCGTAATAAAAAGACTCTACACCAAATGTGTAGAGTCTTTTTATATTTTCATCACACTACAAAATAAGCATAAATAGTGTGTTGGTGAAATGGTAGAATTTTTTTGCTAAATTATGTTATGTGCTTCTAAAATTCGTAATAAACGTAGGAATTCATGTATAATATAACTTGTCGAAAGAACAAAATGATAGTGATTTATATTATGTCTGTAATATGAATCAAAAATGAACTTTTTATATTTCTTTTAAAAATGTGTTGAACACACATGATATTTCATATTAATATTTTTATGTAGATTTAAAACGGGAAAGAGAGTGGAAAGTATGGGTCGTAAATGGAATAATATTAAAGATAAAAAAGCATCAAAAGATGCAAATACTAGCCGTATATACGCGAAATTTGGACGTGAAATTTATGTAGCGGCAAAACAAGGCGAGCCAGATCCGGAATCAAACCAAGCGCTTAGAGTTGTATTAGAACGTGCGAAAACATACAATGTTCCAAGAACAATTATCGATCGTGCAGTTGAAAAAGCAAAAGGTGGTTCAGAAGAAAATTATGACGAGCTTCGTTATGAAGGGTTCGGACCAAATGGAGCTATGGTAATTGTAGATACACTTACAAACAACGTAAACCGTACTGCAGCAGATGTACGAGCTGCATTTAGCAAAAACGGTGGTAACATGGGTGTAAACGGTTCTGTAGCTTACATGTTTGATGCAACAGCTGTTATCGGCCTTGAAGGGAAAACATCAGATGAAGTTCTTGAGATTTTAATGGAAGCAGATGTGGATGCACGTGACATTCTTGAAGAAGAAGATGCTGTTATCGTGTATGCTGAACCAGATCAATTCCATGCAGTACAATCTGCTCTTAAAGATGCGGGTGTTGAAGAATTTACAGTTGCCGAATTAACAATGCTTGCACAAAACGATGTAACACTTCCTGAAGATGCACAAGCACAATTTGAAAAAATGGTTGATGCATTAGAAGATTTAGAAGATGTACAACAAGTTTATCACAACGTAGACTTAGGAGAATAATACGATAAAAGCCCCTGTTCGTTTGAACTGTACCCTATAAAATGGACAGTTTAATAAAAAAGCCCTGAAAAATCAAGCACTTAAAAGATGGTTCCGATATTCGATCGGAGCCATCTTTTTTAATGTCCACTGATAACGATTATAATTATACTCCTCCATATAATCCTTTATGTTGAGCTCAAGGGATTCAAAGGTTTGACAATCTTTGTAATCTAATTCATCTTTCATATGACCAAAGAAGGATTCCATTGGTGCGTTGTCTAAACAATTGCCCCTACGGGACATAGATTGTTTGATCCCCATTTCTCTTACACGTTTCTGAAATTCAGGGTGTGTATAATGAATACCTTGGTCTGAATGTAGAAGCGCTTCAGGATGGATGACTTCTCCTAATCTCTCTTTCAAGTTATCTAATGTTTGATAGACGATATCCATTTGTAAAGAAGAGGAGACATGATAGGCTAAAATCTCTCGTGTTGTACTGTCTTTTACACATGATAAATAAGCCTTCTTTCCTTGTCCATAAAATAAATAGGTAATATCGGTTAACATACTTTTTTCAGGCTCTTCTTGATTGAATTGGCGATTTAAAAGGTTCGGACATGTTTTATGTTCTTGTGTCGCTTTTGCGATGTGTTTATAAGGGTTTGCTCGGCGAATCTTTGTCACAAGATTATATTTACGCATAATACGGTAAATACGCTTGAGATTCATACAAATTCCTTTTGTCTTTTCCAACACCATTTTGATAGAACGACCACCACATATTTTTCCTTTTCGATTAAAAATTTCTTGGATCCATTCATAATCTGTTTCATCATTACGTTCTTTTTCTAGATGTTTATCTGACTGATGAAGCCACGCATAGTATCCACTCCGACTTACCCCAGCCAGTGTACAAAGGTAACGCACCATACGTGGGAATTGGAAGCGACGTATGGTTTGTTCAATCAGTGCGTATGTTTCTCGTGGTGTTAACGCTTCTTCTGTAACGCCTGCCTTTCGAGTTCGTCTAACTTTTTTAGGAATGTCAATTCCGCTTCTAAAAACGCAATACGTGCTTCCGCTTTTTTTAATTTTTCATCAGAAGAGAGAGCTTTTTCCGAAGGGCGTCCCGTGCTTCCTTTCCCGCGGCGTTCTGTATAAAAGCCCTCTTCACCAAATTGTTCAAAGGTTCTTCGCCAGCGTTTCAAGCATTGTTTTGGTTTCTTCTCACCAATCACAGCTAAGTCAAACCCATTCTCTAAAAAGATTTGGCTAGGACCTTTTCCTTGTTGATTTTCTTTTACCGCTCTTATTTTGAAATCAGGACAATAGCTAATCGAACGTTCCGACGCTTTTAATACATTTTTATTTTTTTCTAGCTGTTTCATTTGAATCTCGTTAAAAATAATTTTACTCATTCTCCGTACCTCATTTCTATCGTTGATTCCATTATAACGAGGTTTTTTGATAAAAATACACAAAAACCCCGAATCATGGGTCTTTTTTTTAGTGTCCATGATTCGGGGTACAGTTCAGTTTAACGAATAGGGGCTTTTTTAATAAAGGTATTTTATTGTAAACAGGGAATATGCTTATAGGGATATATGAAATATTCATTATTGCTAGGAGGCTTAACATGGAACAAAAAACACCAAAACATATCGTTGCTGTAGCAGGCTATTTAACAAATGAAAAAGATGAAGTGTTATTAGCAAAGGTACACTGGCGAGCTGATACGTGGGAGTTACCAGGAGGACAGGTAGAAGAAGGGGAAGCACTCGATCAAGCTGTTTGTAGGGAAATGCTTGAGGAGACGGGTTTAACTGTGAAGCCGCTTGGAGTTACAGGAGTTTATTATAATGCTTCCAAGAACATTTTAGCTGTCGTTTTTAAAGTAGCATATGTAAGCGGTGAAATAAAAATTCAACATGAAGAAATACAAGAGGCTAAATTTGTAGCTTTAAACGAAGAGAACATAAATGAGTATATAACGCGTCCTCATATGAAATCCAGAACGCTTGATGCGATGAGAGCAACCCATTTCATTCCGTATGAAACGTGGGAAGTGCAGCCGTATAACTTAATAGGAAGATTGTAAAGAAAAGAGTAGCCGATTTGAGATACAGTCAAATCACTACTCTTTTTTGTATACTGTTTAAGAAAAAGGTCAAAATAATAATAGCGTTAGTATTGATTTAAAGAACGTTTGTTCTGTACAATATATGATATATTATGTACATTTAGATTACTAGATACTCAAAAGTATATATATTGGTAGATGATATAATGAAAATAGGGTGCTTTAATAGAGAAAGTATAATAACCTTAAGATCTAATCTGCTATTGATTTAGCATAATCTATATTCAATATTTCAGATGAATAGTAGATAAAAAAGGACTGTGATACAATACTTTTTTATCCCGCTATTTGCCGGGCAGCCAGATTGGTGGGGGTCTGATGAAAGTTTCAATTTATACCTTACAATGATGTAAGGTACGTGTAAGAGAAATCGATGGGATATTTTTTTACAACAAGGTATTCTTAAAGTAAGAGTTATACGCTGTGTGGAAAAGAGGTGTTTAAGATGAAAGAACGAGTATTATCTAGGGTGAACTATCATCAAAAAGTTGCATTAAATCCAATGACTAAGTTTTTTTATAAAGCCATTATTTTATTATTATTGTTAAGTTTTACGTTATTATTCATTGGAAATGTAATGATTGAGAAAAGTGATATTAGTAAATTACATGTACCGGCTAAGTTAGAGGTACCAGAATCATTGACACATGCATTTATTGCGACAGAAGATAAAAGGTTTTATCATCATAACGGTTTAGATTATATAGCGATTGTCAGAGCGTCTGTTGAAAATATAAAAGCTGGTGGTGTTGTGCAAGGTGGAAGTACAATTACACAACAGTTATCTAAAAATGCTTTTTTAACGAATGAACGTACATTTTCTCGTAAGTGGAAAGAGATTTTCTATACGAAAAAAATTGAACGTACATTTACGAAGGATGAAATTTTAAAATTGTATGTAAGCAATATTTATTACGGAGAAGGAGCATGGGGAATTGAAAAAGCAGCAAACCTATACTTCGGTAAAAAGGTAAGCCAATTAACGTTGGCTGAAAGTGCAATGATGGCTGCTGTAGTAAAGGCACCTGCTTATTACTCACCTGCACAAAATTATGATAAGGCCGTAGAGAGACGAAATGTCGTTTTGAGATTGATGGAGAAAGAAGGCTATATCAATCATGATGAGTATGTGCAAGCAGTTAGTGAGAAGTTAGTAATTCGGCATGATATAAAAACAGAGCAGTCAATGTTAAATAGTGCTCGTGAAAAAGCAGTAAGCTAAAGGAAGTTCCTACATAGGAGCTTCTTTTTTTGAATAAATTGTGACAAATTGTGACACAATATCGTCACAATTATTGTGTTTTTGTAATTTATGTGAGCGTGTTCATTGCGTGATGTATATAAGTGTTGATATTATGTGTATTGTGTACAATGCTGTATACAGAATATGAATTTAAAGAGGAATGTATATGAAATCAAATAAACTCATGGCCCTTGGTATAGTTTTTTCTATTGCAGTATTGATTGTAATCGGAACAATTGCGTATAGCATCATAAATGACAAAAAGGATAAAGGGAATGAGATGTTTGCTTATTCCACACAACAATCTTTAGGGAAAGATGATGCCCCAGTTAAGGTAGTTGAATTTGGAGACTTCAAATGTCCTGCTTGTCGTACTTGGGATGTAACAGTATTACCACGATTAAAAGAAGAGTATATCGATAAAGGAAAAGTGCAGTTATACTTTATTAATTTCCCATTTATCGGAAAAGACTCTGATTTAGGTGCAGCAGCTGGTGAAGCAATTTATAAACAAGATAAAGATTCATTCTGGACTTTCTATGATGAGATTTATCAAAGTCAAAAGAAAGATACGGAAGAATGGATTACAGAAGAATTGCTTCTTAATATTGTGAAAGAGAAGCTTCCGAAAGTTGATGTAGCGCAATTTAAGAAAGATTTACACAGTAAAGAAATAAAAGAAAAAGTACGTAAAGATTCAGATCGTGCTCAAAAATTAAAAGTTCAAGGTGCTCCTTCGGTATATGTGAATGGAAATCTTGCAAATCCTGATTTTGATAGTATGAAGGCGGCAATTGATAAAGAATTGAAAAAGTGATGAGTCCTCTCATCACTTTTTCGACTTTTTTCGATAAAATTCTTGCTTCCGCTTTTTGTACATGCTATACTACTTTACATAAGTTATTCTAATATCTTATATGTATTTCATATTTGCGGGTGTAGTTTAGTGGTAAAACAAGAGCCTTCCAAGCTCTGGTCGAGAGTTCGATTCTCTTCACCCGCTCCAAATTTTATTAAATGTTTTTCTATAAATTGTGATCAACGCAGTGTTTCGTTTCCGAGATAAACGAGGCATTGCGTTTTTTAATGTTTTAAAAACATCATTGTATGCGAAAATAGAAGTAAAGAATAGTATTCCAAAAGTGAATTGCTAACTAATAGATCGTTACATAAAGGATGGATTCATCTGAGGAGGCGATTAGGAATGGATTTTGAACAATTAAAGCAAGATGTTATTGCGTATAGTAAAACGATTGGTATAGATAAAATAGGCTTTGCTAGTGCTTCACCATTTGAAGAATTAAAGCAGCGGTTAATCCAGCAGCAACAATTAAATTATCAATCTGGATTTGAAGAGCCTGATATAGAAAAGAGAACGAACCCACAGCTTCTATTACCTGGTGCAAAATCAATTATTGCGATTGCATTAGCGTATCCTTCAAAATTAAAAAATGCACCATTAAGTAAGCGCGGAGAACGTCGCGGGATTTTTTGTCGTGCTTCTTGGGGACAAGATTATCATCTAGTTTTACGAGATCGTTTGCAGAAATTAGAAGCATATTTAATCGAAAAACTTCCCGATATAGAAGTTAAGTCAATGGTTGATACGGGTGAATTAAGTGATCGAGCTGTTTCAGAGCGTGCTGGTATTGGATGGAGCGGTAAGAACTGCTCTATTATTACACCTGAATTTGGTTCGTATGTGTATTTAGGAGAAATGATTACAAACGTTCCCTTCCCACCAGATCAGCCGATAGAAGATCAATGCGGGAGCTGTACAAAGTGTATTGATATTTGTCCTACAGGTGCTTTAATACAAGGAGGACAGTTAGATTCGAAGAAGTGTATAGCATTTTTAACACAGACGAAAGGATTCCTACCAGAAGAGTATCGCGACAAAATAGGTAATCGTATTTATGGATGTGATACGTGTCAGACAGTTTGTCCGAAAAATAAAGGAATGGATTTTCATAATCACCCTGAGATGGAACCAGATCCTGAGTTAGTTAAACCGTTATTAACACCGCTTTTAACAATTAGCAATCGTGATTTTAAAGAGAAATATGGAATTATGTCTGGTTCATGGAGAGGTAAAAAACCTTTGCAACGAAATGCGATTTTGGCACTTGCACATTTTAAAGAAGCATCAGCAATTCCAGATTTAATAGGTGTTATGAAAGATGATCCAAGACCAGTGCTTCGCGGGACGGCAGCGTGGGCGCTTGGGAAAATTGGTGGAGACGGCGTGGGCGAAGCTATTGAAAAAGCGATGCAACGTGAGAAAGACGAAGAGGTTCTTCATGAAATGAATCGCGGACTTGAACTGTTAGCGCAGAAAAAAGAGTAGATAATATCTCCCTTTTTCATATTGTAATATGGGAGGGAGACGAAATGGTTGTAAAAATAAACATTGAAAAGCAAGTCCAACACTTTTTAGCATATATAACAGAGAAACGAACAAATGTAGATGGTATTGCTGAAGATTTATTACAAATAGCAAAGAGAAAGAAACAATTATTTCAAAAGCGTAATGCAGAGATAGTAAAAGCAACTGCGGATGTTTCTTTTATGAGGCAATTAAATAATAGCAATCATCAAGAAATTGATTATCAAATACATTTTAAATATTTAATTAAGCATAAAGAATTATTTTATATTGAAGAGGAACAATTAAAGCGAAGGGTTTGTTTAAATAATAGCCGGATAATAGGTGATTATGCTATTGAAGTGCCAGAAGCAGTTGGAATGAGTGAGACATTAGAAAGGGAAGTTACAAAAGAGAAGTACGGTTCCTATCAGTACAACCGTTTAGAGGCAGTTAAATATGCAGAGCGTTGGTGGGATGATCGAAACCCTGCATATCGTAATTTCCCTGATAATTGTACGAATTTTATTTCTCAATGTCTTCATACTGGAGAAGTACCAATGAATGGATATCCTAATATTCGTAAAGGATGGTGGCAAAGGGAGAATCAGTGGAGTTGGAGCTGGGCTGTTGCACACTCTTTTTATTGGTATTTGTCAGGTGCTACATCAGGACTTCGAGCTGAAGCTGTAGAAAGGCCAGAGGACCTTATTCTTGGTGATGTCATCGCTTATGATTTCGAGGATGATGGTAGGTGGAATCATACGACGATTGTAGTAGCAAAAGACGCAGATGGTATGCCACTTGTAAATGCACATTCAGCGAATAGCCGTCGGCGTTATTGGAACTATGAAGATTCTAGTAAATATACACCACAAATGAAATATAAATTCTTTCATATTATTAATGGGTAGAGATTTTTCGCTCAAGTGGTATAATACGTAGTAGACAAAAAACAGAGGTGAATATCGCGTGGGAGTACATGTTGTTTTATATCAACCAGAAATTCCAGCAAATACAGGAAATATTGCTCGTACTTGTGCAGCAACTGGAACAGAATTACATTTGATTAGACCGCTTGGATTTTCAACGGATGATAAAATGTTAAAGCGTGCAGGATTAGATTATTGGCAGCACGTGAAAATTACGTATTATGATTCAATTGAAGAGTTTTATGAGAAAAATAAAGACGGTGAGTTCTTCTATTTAACAAAGTATGGCGAGAAAGCTCATACAGCGTTTGATTATAGTAAACGTGAGAAGGATTACTACTTTGTATTTGGAAGAGAAACGAACGGTTTACCAGCTAATGTAATCGAAGAAAATTTCGATCATTGTTTACGTATTCCAATGACTGATAAAGTGCGTTCATTAAATTTATCAAATACAGCAGCTATTTTAATTTATGAAGCGTTCCGTCAACAAAATTATCCAGGATTAGATTTAGAAATTGTTTATTAAAAGTCGCCATATGGCGGCTTTTTTTCTAAAAATAAAAGTAAATATGGAATCATACATTTAAAAAAGGGTACATAGTCATATAGAATGGTGATATATGAATAAAAATAGATTAGACGGGTTGAGATAAATATGAAGGAACAATATCGTAATCAAAATACCTTTTTAAGTATGATAGATATGGATTTAATAAGAAAAGGATTATTACATGCTATTCAAGATTTAGTATTTATTGTGAAAGTTATGGATGATGAAACCTTTACATATATTTATGTAAATAAGATAGGTATGGATTATGCAAAGCTAAGCGAAGAATGTTATGGAAAAACGTTTTCTGAAGTATTGCCGAAAGATACGGCGGAAATATTGCAAGTGCAATATGCAAAAGTAGCGAGCGAAGCAAAAGCACATACCTTTTGTGATGTAGTTAGTTTACCAACTGGTAATTTACATTATGAATCTTCACTTAATCCTGTATTTGATGAAGAAGGGGTATGCCAGTTTATTATTTGTATTACGAGGGATATTACAGCTCAAATTGAGGAGAAGATTGAAATAGAGGAAAAACAAATGTTATTTAAGTCATTACTAGAATATAATAATGACGCCATTATATCTATAGATTCTATAGGTAGAATTACATACGCGAATCCAGCAACGTATGAAATATTTGGATATCGATATGAAGAATTAAATAATAAATTTATCTTTGAATTTATTAATAAAGAATATGAAAAAGATTTTCAAATTATATTTAAAGGATCCATGCAAGGAAAAGCGAAGCAAATTGTTTCAAAGAAGTATGTTCATAAAGAAGGGTACGAGCTATATATTTCTCTGAGGACGATTCCGATTATTGTAAATGGTGAAATTGTTGGAGTATATATTGTTACGAGAGATGTTACAAGGCAAGTATTAAATGAGATGAGAACGGAATATTTAGCTTACTATGACCAGTTAACAGGATTAATGAATAGAATTTCATGTGCAAATAAGTTAAATACTTTGTTGAATGATAATACAGAGTTTGCGCTTGTTTTTATAGATTTAGATGAATTTCATCTTATTAATGATACTTTTGGCCATAAAGAAGGAGATAAAGTATTACAAAAAGTTACAGAATGTTTAAGCAGTTTTGAAATAGCTGGTATGCACTTATTTAGAGAACACGATGATCAATTTGTTATGTTAATAGAAAATATAACGAAAGAACGTGTAGAGGGAGTTTCCAAAAACATACTGAAAAGGATTAGTGAACATTTTGTAATCGAAGAAGAGGACGTGTATTTAAGTGCTTCAATCGGAATTGTAATGGCTCCAACAGATGGAGAAGATGAAAAGATATTATTCCAAAGAGTGGATGCTGCTTTGGAAAAAGCAAAAGAAAAAGGAAAAGGGCATTATCATTTTTATTGCAGTGGGTTAGATTGTGAGCGTGAACAAAGATTTATAATAGAAAACCAATTACATCGTGCTATAGAAAAAAATGAATTCTTCTTATATTATCAGCCGCAAATGAATATTGAAACGAAAAAAATAGCTAGTATGGAGGCTTTAATAAGGTGGGAGAATAAAGAATTAGGATTTGTCTCTCCCAATCAATTTATTCCGCTAGCAGAAAGAACAGGATTTATTATTAAGCTTGATGAATGGGTAGTAAATGAAGTGTGTCGACAAATACGCGAATGGTTAAATAAAGGATATGAAGTTGTCCCAATTGCAGTTAATATTTCAGCCAGGCATTTTCGCTCTATTACATTAATAGAGATGATTACACGAGCTTTACATAAGTACAATGTACCAGCTCATTTATTAGCGATAGAGGTTACAGAAGGAGCCCTTATACATAAAGATATATCGAAAAGAGTATTGCTACAATTAAAAGAACAAAATTTAAAGATTCATTTAGATGATTTTGGTACAGGGTATTCATCTTTAAGTTATTTAAAAACGTATCCAATTGATACTTTGAAAATTGATCGTTCTTTTATGGAAGGTATACATGTAGATGAACGCGATACGAATATTACGGCTGCAATTATTCATCTAGCTCATACGTTGGAATTGAATGTAATTGCAGAAGGGGTAGAAAAAGCGGAACAAATACAATTTTTGAAGGAAAAGAATGTGAAGTTTGTACAAGGTTATTATTATAGCCGCCCTTTATCAAAATATGATGTGGAAAATGTGTATTATAAATAATTGATAAAAAAAGTGATGTGCTAAGAAGCACATCACTTTTTATGTGTACCGGGTTTATCATTGTAACCAGATGTAAAAATAGCTGTAAGAAATGTGAGTGATACACCTAAAATTAATAATAATTTCATACTAATATCCCTCCTATTTTTTCAGTTTACGAATCTGAAATATGAATCGAAATGTATGTAATGTTCTTGGAAGAAAAGAATTTATTTAAAGTGAATAGAGGTGTAAAAACTTTAATACCTATATTATACAGAATTTTCTTTGAATTTTGGAGAGAATTTTATAACACTACTGTATATTTCATTTTGATTTAAAGAATGTTTAAGGACATCCTAGCATACCTTTTATAATAATCCGATTGAACAAGGAGATGGGGGAGGAGCTATAATGGATATTCTAAAAAAAATTGAACAGCATCGAGAAGCAGAAGAACGCTTACAATGGGAAGGTACGTTTGCGGAGTATTTGGAGCTTGTGAAGGAAAGACCATGGGTGGCTCAAACAGCACACTCTCGCATTTACAATATGATAAAAGATGCTGGAATTGAAGAAGTTGATGGTAGAAGAAAGTATAACTTCTTTAGTAATCAGCTATTTGGGTTAGAGGATGCTTTAGAACGTCTTGTAGAGGAATATTTTCATCCGTCTGCAAAACGATTAGATGTTAGAAAACGTATTTTATTATTAATGGGTCCTGTTAGTGGAGGTAAATCAACATTAGTTACGATGTTGAAACGAGGATTAGAAACATATTCAAGAACAGATCGAGGAGCAATTTTTGCAATTAAAGGGTGCCCAATGCATGAAGATCCACTTCATTTAATTCCGCATCATTTACGAGATGATTTCTTTGATGAGTATGGAGTAAGAATTGAAGGGAATTTATCACCACTCAACGTTATGCGCCTAGAGCAAGAATATGGTGGGAGAATTGAAGATGTAGTTGTGGAGCGTATTTTCTTCTCTGAAGATCGCCGAACTGGTATTGGTACATTTAGCCCTTCTGATCCTAAATCACAAGATATTGCAGATTTAACAGGTAGCTTGGACTTTTCTACAATTGCAGAATATGGTTCAGAATCAGATCCACGAGCGTATCGCTTCGATGGAGAATTGAATAAGGCAAACCGTGGGATGATGGAATTCCAAGAGATGTTAAAATGCGACGAGAAGTTCTTATGGCATTTATTATCGCTTACACAAGAAGGGAATTTTAAAGCGGGAAGATTTGCACTTATTTCAGCAGATGAATTAATTGTAGCGCATACGAATGAAACAGAGTATCGCTCTTTCATAGCAAATAAGAAAAATGAAGCATTACACTCAAGAATTATTGTAATGCCAGTTCCATATAATTTACGAGTGAGTGAAGAAGAACATATTTATGAAAAAATGATTCGTGAAAGTGACGTGTCCGATGTGCACATTGCACCGCATACACTTCGGGTTGCAGCAATGTTTACGATTTTAACTCGTTTAAAAGATCCGAAGCGTCCAGATATTGATTTAATTAAAAAGATGCGTTTGTATGATGGAGAAACGGTAGAAGGTTATAATGCGATTGATGTAGAGGAGTTGCAACGCGAATATCAAGATGAAGGTATGAAAGGTATTGATCCTCGTTACGTTATTAACCGCATTTCTTCTACAATTATTCGAAAAGAAGTACCATCTATTAATGCTCTAGATGTGCTTAGATCTTTAAAAGATGGATTGGATCAGCATCCATCGATTAGTAATGAAGACCGAGAGCGCTATATGAACTTCATTTCATTAGCAAGAAAAGAATATGATGAAATTGCTAAAAAAGAAGTACAAAAAGCGTTTGTTTATTCGTATGAAGAATCCGCTAAGACACTTATGGATAATTACTTAGACAACGTTGAGGCGTACTGCAATAAGTCGAAATTACGTGATCCGTTAACAGGTGAAGAAATGAGCCCAGATGAAAAGTTAATGCGCTCGATTGAGGAGCAAATTGGAATTTCAGAAAATGCTAAAAAAGCATTCCGGGAAGAAATATTAATTCGCATCTCTGCTTATGCACGTAAAGGAAAACGCTTCGACTATAATTCGCACGAACGTCTTCGTGAAGCGATTCAGAAGAAGCTATTTGCTGATTTAAAAGATATAGTGAAAATTACAACATCAACGAAAACACCAGACGAAAATCAGCTGAAGAAAATTAATGATGTTGTTGCACGTTTAATTGATGAGCACGGCTATAATTCTTCTTCAGCAAATGAATTATTACGCTATGTAGGTAGCCTGCTAAATCGATAGTTTGATAACAAAACGCTGTCTCTTGTATTTTGCGGGACAGCGTTTTATTATCCAGTCATATGTGTAAAGTGTCATACCTTGTCCAAATGTAATAAATTAAGATGCAATTTTATGAATTTATTGTCAATTATTTTTACAATATGCATATGATAGAGTAACCAACCATTCATACGAAAAAAGCCAACACAATACAATATGTTGCAAAGTGTAAATGTGTGCAACTATGCATTGTGTTTCTTTCTTATCAAAGGCTGAATGATTCTTTTCTAGTATGTGAGTGGCAAAATTTTGTTTAGGATGCTCGGAGTATTATATGAAAAACGTTATATATGTTTATGGGATGATTTTCGATGGGCAGTGACCTTTCATTCTAGCTGGTACAGTATAAAACAAAATTTCTAGCTTGCTGTTCATATAGGAAGACAATTACAGTAAGGAGGGAAAGAAATGGGTGAAGAAAACCAACCAAATTATACGATTTCACAGGAAAACTGGTCCCTCCATCGCAAAGGATATGACGACCAACAACGCCATCAAGAGAAAGTACAAGAGGCAATTAAGAATAATTTACCCGATCTTGTAACAGAAGAAAGCATTGTTATGTCTAATGGTAAGGATGTTGTAAAAATACCGATTCGTTCTTTAGATGAATATAAGATTAGGTACAATTATGATAAAAACAAACACGTTGGGCAAGGAAATGGTGACAGCAAAGTTGGTGATGTCGTTGCGAGAGATGGATCAGGTGGTCAAAAGCAAAAAGGACCAGGAAAAGGGCAAGGAGCAGGGGATGCGGCTGGAGAAGATTATTATGAAGCTGAAGTCTCTATTTTAGAATTAGAGCAAGCATTTTTCAAAGAATTAGAATTACCTAATTTAAAGAGAAAAGAAATGGATGAAAACAAGATTGAACATGTTGAATTTAATGATATTAGAAAAACGGGATTATGGGGCAACATCGATAAGAAAAGAACGATGATATCCGCATATAAACGAAATGCGATGCGTGGTAAAGCATCTTTCCATCCGATTCACCAAGAAGATTTAAAATTCCGCACTTGGAATGAAGTATTAAAGCCAGATTCAAAAGCTGTTGTATTAGCGATGATGGATACGAGTGGATCGATGGGAATATGGGAGAAATATATGGCACGGAGCTTCTTTTTCTGGATGACGAGATTTCTACGCACAAAGTATGAAACAGTAGATATTGAATTTATTGCCCATCATACGGAGGCAAAAGTAGTTCCAGAGGAAGAGTTTTTCTCAAAAGGAGAAAGTGGCGGAACAATTTGTTCTTCTGTATACAAAAAAGCACTCGAGCTAATTGATAATAAATACTCACCAGACCGCTATAATATTTATCCATTCCATTTTTCAGACGGTGATAATTTAACATCAGATAATGCTAGATGTGTAAAACTTGTTGAAGAGTTAATGAAGAAGTGTAATATGTTTGGGTATGGGGAAGTGAACCAGTACAACCGCCACAGTACACTTATGTCAGCCTATAAAAATATTAAAGATGAGAATTTCAGATATTATATTTTAAAGCAAAAAGCAGATGTATTTCACGCGATGAAGAGCTTTTTTAGAGAAGAATCAGGAGAGAAAATGGCATAACCCCTTTTTGAGGGGTTATTTTTTTGTAAACTTTTTATTTTTTCAGTTGACGATGATAATGAAAATCATTATCATTTATTCGAGAAATGATTACATTTTGAATTATATATTTTGGAGGAGATGTAAAGTTGAAGAAAAATAAAAGAAAACATATAAATGCGATGTTAGTGGCAGCAGCATTAGCGCTACCATTTGCTGCGTATTCAACACCTGCTTTAGCAACTGTAGCAATTGAGGCGAATAAGGCTGGACATACTTTAGAAGATGGTACATATGATGCTGTAATTAAAGCGTATAAGGATAAAACGAATGAAGAGTCTATGGCAGCCGTTTATATAAAGGATCCGAAATTAAAAATTGGGAATGGAAAGAAAATTGTAACCGCAACATTAAGTGATAGTGATTTCTTTCAATACTTGAAAACAGAAGATATTCATACTCCAGGTGTGTTCCATGATGTAAAAGTAATATCAGAAGATAAAAAGAAAAATGGAACGAAGGTTATTCAATTTGAAGTTGGAGAATTAGGAAAAAGATATAATATGCAAATGCATATTTATATTCCAACAATGGCCTATGATAATAAATATCAAGTGCAGTTTGAAGTAAATGTTTTAGATTTAGAAAACAATGTTCCAGAAAAACAAAAGGAAAATAAAGAGGATAAAGTAGATCAACAGGATGAAAGCGGAAATGTAATAGTAGATAAGCAATTACAAAGACATATTAATAAATATAATTTAAATAGAGAGAATCTAGATACGCCAATAACTAAGGAAGATTTATTAAAGATTAAAATATTATCAATTTACTCAGGTGAAGGAATAAATGAAATAACTGGTTTAGAACATATGACAAATTTAGAGAAGTTGACGTTACAAGAGTCTAATGTAAAAGACATATCAGCCATCTCGAAATTGAGAGGTTTGAAGTACGTAGATTTATCTTCTAATCCAATTGAAAATATTCATCCAATTGGGCAGTTAGAGAATATTAATATGCTTTTTTTAAGAGATAATAAAATTTCAGATCTTACACCATTAGGTAAAATGAAAAAAATTAAAACATTAGATTTAATCGGTAATAACATTAAAGATATTCAGCCATTATTTACATTATCAACTATGAAACAATTATACTTAGCAAATAATCAAATCAGTAACCTTACTGGAATTGACCAATTAAATAATGTGGAACTACTATGGATAGGGAACAATAAAATTAATAATGTTGAATCTATTAGTAAAATGAGTAATCTTCTTGAACTAGAAATTGCTGATAGTGAAATAAATGATATCTCACCATTATCTAAATTAGAAAAATTACAAGTACTGAATTTAGAAGAAAACTATATTTCTGATATATCACCGCTGAGCACTTTAACAAATTTAAATGAGATAAATCTTGGAGCGAATGAAATTTCTGACGTAAGACCTGTTGAGGAATTAGGTAAGCGAATTTCAATTGACATTCAAAGACAAAAAATCTTTTTAAATGAAGCAAGCGTAGATGAAGAAATAAAAATTCCAATATACAATCTTAAAGGAGAGCCACTTCAAAATATTAATGTGAAAAGTGAGGGGGCCGTTCTGAACAATGGATTTATAAAATGGAATAGCCCTGGAGAAAAAATATATGAATTTAAACTAGATACTAATTCTACTGAAAGTAAAATTAGATTTAATGGTGCGGTTATACAGAATATAGTTGAAAAACAAAAAGAACGTGAAAATGTAATTCTGGATAAAACTTTACAACAATATATCAATAAAGAGAGTTTAGGTAGAGAGAATTTAAACGATCCTATCACAAAAGAAGATTTATTACAGATTAAAAAATTAGAGATCCTTAAAGAAAAAGGAAAAGAGATAAAGGATATAACAGGGTTAGAGTACATGGTGAACTTAGAAAAACTCACTTTAGAAGGAGTAGGTTTAAAGAATATCGAATTTATTTCGAACTTAGAAAAGTTGAACGATGTGAATGTATCTTATAATCAAATTGAAGATATAAGCCCATTATCTTCATTGAAGAATTTACAGTGGTTAAATCTTGCGGATAATCATATCAAAGATGTATCAGTTTTTGGCTCAATGTTAGACCTACTTAGTTTAAAATTAGCTGGAAACGAGATTCGGGATGTAAGACCGTTAATACAATTAGGTCAGTGGTTTACAATTGATGTAGGAAGACAAAATATCATTTTAAATGATGCAAAAATAAACGAAGAAATTCAAGTTCCTGTATATAATTTAGAAGGAGAAAGTATTGAAAATATTCAATTGGCAAGTGAGGGAGGGACGTTTAATAACGGAGTAATAAAATGGAGTACCCCAGGTGAAAAGGTGTATAAATTTGATTTGGATTCTGATGAAATTAGTATAAGTTTTAACGGAACGGTAATTCAAAATATAATTGAAAAAGAAGAAGTGAAAGAACCAATAAAAGAAGTTGAAGAACCAAAAGAAGAGCCAAAAGAACCAGCCAAAGAAGTTGAAGAATCAAAAGAAGAAGTAAAAGAACCAGCCAAAGAAGTTGAAGAATCAAAAGAAGAACCAAAAGAACCAACAAAAGAAGTTGAAGAACCGAAAGAAGAAGTAAAAGAACCAACAAAAGAAGTTGAAGAACCGAAAGAAGAAGTAAAAGAACCAACAAAAGAAGTTGAAGAATCAAAAGAAGAACCAAAAGAACCAACAAAAGAAGTTGAAGAATCAAAAGAAGGAGTAAAAGAACCAGCCGAAGAAGTTGAAGAATCAAAAGAAGAGCCAAAAGAACCAACAAAAGAAGTTGAAGAATCAAAAGAAGAACCAAAAGAACCAGGAAAAGAAGTTGAAGGTCCGAAAGAAGAGGTAAAAGGACCAGTGAAAGAAGTTGAAGGATCGATAGCGGAGGTAAAAGAACCAGGAAAAGAAATTGAAGGTTCAAAAGACGCAGTAAATCAATCAGCAGTAGTTCAAGAACAAAACGTGAATAATCAAGTTGTGAAAGAAAAAGTAGTAGAGAATCAAAAAATGAAAGAAAGTAAACCGGCTGTTAATAAACAAGAAGAAAGCAAGAAATCATTAGGAGCAACAGGTGGACAAGAGAATACATCAACATTACTTTCAGGCGTAGCGTTAGTCCTTTCAGCGCTGAGTATGTTTGTATTTAGAAAGAGATTATTTAAGAAATAAAAACGTTTTATCTTATTATAACGTAATATGATTATGCAAGTTTTTGAGAAGACATTATCATGGCGATTTCATTTTGAAATATGCTTATGATAATGTCTTTTTTTGAAGGATATAAATGGGGAAAGTGTAAATGTATTAGAGAAGAAGGAGAGGTTATGCATGTTAGTTCTATTTTGAAAATTGAAGAGGTGGCAGCATTTATTGCGAATATGAATAAAGATGCTACTCATCATGTTGGTTATTGTGGAGATGAGAAAGAGGAGTTATTACAGACAATTATTCATGACTTTTCGGATATAGGATGGGAACAATCTTTTGTTGCTACTTATGAGAATAATAATTTAATAGGTGTATTAGGGTTTGATGTGGATGAAGTAAAAAAATGTGCAGAGATTTGGGGACCGTTTATTCTTTCAACGAATTGGGAAGAAGTTGCTTTACATATGTGGAAGGAACTTATCGAAAAGGTGCCTTTTCATATTGAAAAGTTTTATGGTTTTTATCATGTGGAAAATAATAATTGTGCCCGTTTAATGAAGAAGTTACATGCAAAAGAACAAGTTCGACATAGTATTTTCAGTTTAAGTCATAATACTGTGGAAGAGCGCAGTATATGTAATGTAGAAGAAGCTTTACCAAAAGTGTTTGGGCAGTTTGTCGCTTTACACAATTATGTTTTTCCTAATACATATTATGAAGGAAATGAAATTATTGAACGTTTAAGTGATACGAATAAATTATTTGTAAGTATGAAGAAAGAGAAGTTAGAAGGTTACGTATATGTAGAAGTAAACCCGGAGTTTCAAGGAGCGAATATCGAATTTATTGCAACTGCTGAAAATAGTAGAAGAAAAGGTGTAGGAGAGCGTTTATTACAAGCTGCAATTCAGTATATTTTCTCGTTCCAAGGGATGAGAGAGATAGAACTATGTTTGAATACGAATAATGATCGTGCGGTGAAGTTGTACAAGAAAGTAGGTTTTGAAGAGAAGGCATGTTTACAACACTATATAATAGAGTAAAAACCCATTCGTATGAAGATTATAATTCATACGAATGGGTTTTATTTAATTTACTTTGCCACCCTCAGTAATAACAGATTCAGGACTAATTTGAGGACCGAATTCTTCTTTTAGAAGAGGTGCCAATCGTTACATAACCTTTTTTATTTTTTTCGGAACTTCTTTCGTTTGCAAATTAACGTCTTCTTTTCGTAGCTCTTTAAAGAGTGAAGTAATCATAAGGACGACTACGATAGAAAATGGTAGTGCTGCGATGATCGCTGCAATTTGCAGTGCATTTAATCCTCCAGCTTGTAATAAAATAGCTGCAATGATCGCGATTGTTAATCCCCATATAAGTTTTAAACTATTTTTTGGTGATAAGCTTCCGTTACTCGTTTGCATAGAAACGACAAATGTTGCCGAGTCAGCAGAAGTAACGAAAAATGTGGCTACTAAAATTAACCCGATAATTGTTAAAAATGTAGAGAACGGTAGATGTGAAATAACAGCAAATAATCCAATCTCTGTACCATTTTTCGCGATTTCATCAGCTATTCCAAGCGATTGGAACATTTCCATATGGATAGCGGTACCGCCAAATACTGCAAACCAAAATGTACAGATAAGAGTTGGGACTAATACAACTCCAATAATAAATTCTTTTATTGTGCGCCCTTTAGAAATACGAGCGATGAATGTACCGACGAATGGAGACCAAGAGATCCACCATCCCCAATAGAAAATAGTCCAGTTTTCTATCCAAGAAGAAGATTTTTCATTAAATGCTCCTAAATTTAATCCCATACTAGGTAAAGCTCCGATATAAGAACCGAGTGTAGATGTGAAATATTTCATAATGAATACAGTTGGTCCTAAAAGTAAAAAGGAGACGAGTAAAATACCTGCAAGAGAGAAATTTAAGTTACTCAAATATTTAATCCCACGATCTAAGCCAGTTTGTGCGCTTGTTAAATATAAAACAGCGAAGATGGCGATAAGTATGAGCTGTGTAAGTAAAGTGTTATGAATAGAAGGGAATAAATAGCTTAATCCTCCGGCGATTTGTTGAGCACCAATCCCAACAGATGGCACAATACCGAATACAGTAGCTAAAACAGCTAAAATATCGACTGTTTTTCCGATAGGAGAATTTTTCGATCGATTAAATAATGGAGTAACTGTAGCCCCAATTGTGCTACCTTTTTGTTTGCGAAATGTGAAATATGCAATTGTTAAAGCAACCATTGCGTATAGTGACCATGGAAAGAGACCCCAGTGAAAAAATGAATATTGCATAGCGAGCTTGGCACTTTCCTCTGTACCTGCTTTTCCTGTTAGTGGATCTGTAAAGTGTGAAATCGGTTCAGCGATTCCATAAAAGAGGAGTCCAATTCCCATTCCTGCCCCAAATAACATGGATAGCCAAGATGGATAACTATACTTTGGTTTTTCTCCATCTTTACCAAGACGAATAGAACCGTACTTAGAAAATGCTAAATAAGCGGCTAAAATAATCATTGCGGTCATAAGTAGAGAGTAAAACCATCCAAATTTATTGAGGATAAATGAATTTAAGGAAGATGTAACGCTTTGTAAATCATAGCCTTGTATCCAACTTGCCGGGGTAATTCCCCATATAATGAATAATGTTGTTAGCAAGATGGAGATATAAAATACACTGTTCTCTTTTTTTATCATAGAATCCCACCCTTGTTTAATAAAGTTAACAATTATATTAATCATAACAATTAAAGGGTTAATTGTCAAAAAATTCGATTTTTAACATGTGTAAAAGGACTGTTTAATCGCTAAAGATTCATAACTATTGGCGGCTAGATAGTGGGGAGATTGTTCACGATATGTACAAAATGTAAGAAGAAATAATATGAAATATTGCATTTTATATTGTTGTATCTAGATTTTATGTTAAATTCGTGAATGGAATATTTGAATAGGGGGCAAGGATATGAACAAGAAATCAAAAATTAATAAAGTAATGCTTAGTATTAGTACAATGGCTCTATCGCTGGGGGCAATTCAAACTCATGCATCAGCAGAAGAAAAGGTGCCATATAATGTATTGCATTCGAAACCAGTTGGAATTGAAAAACCAGTAGATGAGGTTGGACACGTTTCTAAAGCGGAGGAAACATTATCGTTTCAAGAACGGTTAAAAGTAGGAGACTTTTCACAACGACCAGCATCTATTACGAACAAAGCGACAGTAAAGAAAGTTAAAGAAAGCTATTCAATGGCTGATTTAAACAAGATGAATGATCAAGAATTAGTTGAAACGTTAGGCAGTATTAAGTGGCATCAAATTACAGACTTATTCCAGTTTAATGAAGATGCAAAGTCCTTTTATAAAGATAAAGGGAAAATGCAAGTCGTTATAGATGAATTAGCTCATCGAGGTAGTACATTTACGAAAGATGATTCAAAAGGAATTCAAACGTTTACGGAAGTGTTACGTTCAGCTTTTTATTTGGCATTTTATAATAATGAATTAAGTGAATTAAATGAAAGAAGCTTCCAGGACAAATGTTTACCTGCTTTAAAAGCAATTGCGAATAACCCAAACTTTAAGCTAGGTACAGATGAGCAAGATACAGTCGTATCTGCATACGGAAAATTGATTAGTAACGCTTCAAGTGATGTTGAAACGGTTCAATACGCAGCTAATATTTTAAAACAATATAATGATAATCTTCATACGTATGTAGACGATCGTATGAAAGGACAAGCTGTATACGATATTATGCAAGGGATTGACTATGATATACAGTCTTACTTAATTGAGGCTCGTAAAGAAGCGAATGAAACGATGTGGTATGGAAAAGTAGATGGGTTTATTAATGAAATAAATCGTATCGCTCTTCTAAATGAAGTAACACCAGAAAATAAGTGGCTCGTTAATAATGGAATTTACTTTGCTAGTCGTTTAGGGAAGTTTCATAGCAATCCAAATAAAGGATTAGAAGTTGTGACACAGGCAATGCATATGTATCCACGTTTAAGTGAACCGTATTTTGTCGCAGTAGAACAAATTACAACAAATTATAACGGAAAAGATTATAGCGGGAATACAGTAGATTTAGAGAAAATACGTAAAGAAGGAAAAGAGCAGTACTTACCAAAAACGTATACATTTGATGATGGATCTATCGTATTTAAAACAGGAGATAAAGTATCGGAAGAAAAAATTAAGAGACTATACTGGGCTGCAAAGGAAGTAAAAGCGCAGTATCATCGTGTAATTGGGAATGATAAAGCGTTAGAGCCGGGCAATGCAGATGATATATTAACGATCGTAATTTATAACAGTCCAGAAGAGTACCAATTAAATAGACAACTGTATGGATATGAAACGAACAACGGTGGAATTTATATTGAAGAAACAGGAACATTCTTTACATATGAACGCACGCCAGAACAAAGTATTTATAGTTTAGAAGAATTATTCCGCCATGAGTTTACCCATTATCTTCAAGGGAGATATGAAGTGCCAGGTTTATTCGGAAGAGGAGATATGTATCAAAATGAAAGGTTAACTTGGTTCCAAGAAGGAAATGCAGAGTTTTTCGCAGGGTCTACTCGAACAAATAATGTAGTACCGAGAAAGAGCATCATTAGTGGATTATCATCTGATCCTGCAAGCCGTTATACAGCAGAGCGTACATTATTTGCTAAATACGGTTCTTGGGATTTCTATAATTACTCGTTCGCATTGCAATCTTACTTATATACACATCAATTTGAAACATTTGATAAAATTCAAGATTTAATTCGTGCAAATGACGTGAAAAATTATGATGCCTATCGTGAGAATTTAAGTAAAGACCTTAAACTAAATGAAGAGTATCAAGAGTATATGCAGCAGCTAATCGATAATCAAGATAAATATAATGTACCGGCAGTAGCAGATGATTATTTAGCTGAACATGCACCAAAATCATTAACAGCAGTAGAGAAAGAAATGACTGAAACGTTGCCGATGAAAGATGCAAAAATGACAAAACATAGCTCCCAATTCTTTAATACATTTACATTAGAAGGTACGTATACAGGTAGTGTAACAAAAGGTGAGTCAGAAGATTGGAACGCAATGAGTAAGAAAGTAAATGAAGCTTTGGAACAACTTGCGCAAAAAGAATGGAGTGGCTACAAAACTGTTACAGCATATTTCGTCAATTATCGTGTAAATAGCTCAAATGAATTTGAATATGATGTGGTCTTCCACGGTATCGCAAAAGATGACGGAGAAAATAAAGCTCCAACGGTTAATATAAATGGCCCTTATAATGGACTTGTAAAAGAAGGTATTCAATTTAAAAGCGACGGCTCAAAAGATGAAGATGGAAAAATCGTTTCTTATTTATGGGACTTTGGAGACGGAAGCACAAGTGCAGAAGTAAATCCAGTACATGTATATGAAAGAGAAGGTTCATATAAAGTAGCGTTAATAGTAAAAGATGATAAAGGAAAAGAGAGCAAAAGCGAAACAACGGTTACGGTTAAAGATGGAAGTTTAACAGAATTAGAACCAAATAATCGCCCAGAGGAAGCAAATCGTATTGGACTAAACAATACGATAAAAGGTAGCCTTATCGGCGGAGATCACACTGATGTTTATACATTTAATGTAGCATCAGCGAAAAATATTGATATTTCCGTTTTAAATGAGTATGGAATCGGGATGACATGGGTACTTCACCATGAATCAGATATGCAAAATTATGCTGCCTACGGTCAAGCGAATGGAAATCATATAGAGGCAAACTTTAATGCAAAACCAGGTAAGTATTACTTGTATGTATATAAATATGATAATGGCGATGGAACATACGAATTATCAGTAAAATAAGTGCTTTTCCAATGTATGTTTAACTTTACTTTTTGTGGAAAATAGTATATTATATAGATATATAATATATCGGTTATTTTCTAGGAGGAGCCTGTCACAATAGGCTTCTCCTGTTCTTTTTTAGAGGCCTGTACTGCAGGCTTTTCTTTAAAGATTAAATAACTGAAAATTAAGAACAATAATCTTTGGAAGAGGTGGGGCATACACATAACAAAAAAGGGATTGTTTAAGAGAGGGGGATAAGAAATGGTTTTGTTTGGTTATCCACTTGAGACAATTTATTTATACGGATTTATTATTGCTACTATACTTACTGTGATTTATATCTTTTTTGGAGATATATTTGAATCCATATTTAGTTTTGGAGGCGGATCAGTATCCGTTGTTACTTTATTACTTAGTTTCTTCGCCATGTTATGTGGACTTAGTTATATAGGAGAATATTTATTTTCCTTTAATAGCATTCTTATTTTCGGGGCTGCATGTGCTATATCTTTTATTGGTGTATTTATAATGAAAATATTAATTTTAAAGCCGATTGCAGAAGCAGAACAAAATACTGTGCAACGTATGGATGAATTCATTGGTTGCAAGGGAGAAGTCATTACGACAATTCCTACAGAAGGATTTGGAGAAGTATTAATCTCCTCCCAATTTGGAAGTAATGCAATTCCAGCTAAAACAATTGGGAAAAAAGATATTTCACAAGGAACTGAAGTTATTATCGAGGGAGTCCAAGATGGTGTTTTGCTTGTACAAAACATCGCTTATTCTTTAAAAAAACCAAAATTATAAGGGGGAATTCACATGACAATTCCATTAATTATTGGTGGAGTTTTACTCGCAATTTTAATTCTACTCATTTTAGTATTCATTACGAAGTATCGAACAGTTGGCCCAGATGAAGCATTAATTGTTACAGGGAACTGGCTTGGTGGCGGGAAAAATGTAGTTACCACTGATGATGGAAAGAAGATTAAGATTATTCGCGGTGGCGGTACTTTCGTAGTTCCAATTATGCAAAGAGCAGAGCCTTTAAGCCTATTAAATTACAAATTAGAAGTTGGTACACGTGATACGTATACGAAGCAAGGTGTTCCAGTTACAGTAAATGGTGTTTCTATTATTAAAGTAGGTTCTACCATTGAAGAAGTATCTACAGCAGCTGAACAATATTTAGGAAAAGAAACAGAAGAGTTAAAAGTAGAAGCAAAAGAAGTTTTAGAAGGTCATTTACGTGCGATTTTATCTTCTATGACAGTAGAAGATGCGTATAGTAATAGAGAGCAATTTGCTCAAAAGGTGCATGAAGTAGCTTCTACAGATTTAAAGAAGATGGGTCTTCGCATCGTTTCCTTTACAATTAAAGAAATCATGGATAAGAACGGTTACTTAGATGCACTTGGTCAGCCACAAATTGCGACAGTTAAGCGTGATGCAACTATTGCGAATGCAGAGCGTGAAAAAGAAGCGCGTATTGAGAAAGCTCGTGCTGAGAAAGAAGCGAAAGAAGCTGAATATCAACGTGATGCGCAAATCGCTGAAGCTGAAAAACATAAAGAGTTAAAAGTACAATCTTATAAGAGAGAGCAAGAACAAGCTCGAGCAGACGCGGATCTTTCTTACGAATTACAACAAGCGAAAGCGCAACAAGGTGTTACAGAAGAGCAAATGCGCGTTAAAATCATTGAGCGTGAGAAACAAATTGAATTAGAAGAAAAAGAGATTGCGCGTCGTGAGAAGCAATACGATGCAGAAGTTAAGAAAAAAGCAGATGCAGATCGCTACGCTGTTGAGCAATCAGCGGAAGCAGAAAAAGTAAAACAAATTAAAAAGGCAGATGCGGATCAATATAAGATTGAAGCGGAAGCGAGAGCTCGTGCAGAAGAAGTACGTGTGGAAGGTTTAGCGAAGGCGGAAATCGAAAAAGCGCAAGGTCAAGCAAAAGCGGAAGTACAAAAAGCACAAGGTACAGCGGAAGCAGATGTTATTAGATTAAAAGGTTTAGCAGAAGCTGAAGCGAAACAAAAAATTGCAGAGGCATTTGAGTTATATGGCCAAGCGGCAATTATGGATATGGTTCTTAAAATGCTTCCAAGTTATGCGAAGGAAGTTGCAAGCCCGCTTAGCAACATTGATAAAATTACAGTTGTCGATACAGGCGGCGGTGGTAAAAATAGCGGCGCCGGAAAAGTTGCAGGTTATGCGACTGATTTAATGGCAACGATGCAAGAAACATTAAAAGCTTCTTCTGGCATTGATTTAAAAGAGTTATTAGAAGGATTTGCTGGAAAAGGAGCGGTTCAACAATTATCAAACGATAAACCTATTGTATCTGTAGTAGAAGATGAGAAAAAAGATAAAGATAAAGATAAAGAATAGTATAGTGGGTGGAACCTCTAGTAAGTGAGATACTAGAGGTTCTTCTGTGAATTATTCGAATAATGTACATTTTAATATATTGTTTTAATTATTTAATTTATATAGAATGAAAAGGGTATGTATTAATTCTTTAATAGAAAAAGAGATAAAGAGTTGATATATTTTAATCGTATAATTTATATAAAGAAATTAAATGTAAGGTAATTACATTTAAAACGGTATGGAGGGGTAGAGATATGCTTCAAGGGAAATTAAGGAGAAGTAGTTTAAAAGCAAAGTTACTTGTGTCATTTGTTATTATTTTAGTTCTTCCAAGTATTGTAATTGGTTGGACGTCTTATCAACAAGCGAAGACAAATTTTAATGAAACAATTTTACAATCAGCGGAAGATAACGTAAAGATTTTAAATAATGTTATTAATAAAGAGATAGACAGTAAAAAGGTAGACGCAGTATATTTTACAAAGTTATTTAACGGAGTAAGTTACGGGACTGATCAGCTCCAAAATGTGCAAAATAAATTAGAAGAATATAATAAATTACATCCAGAAATAGAAGCAATTTATACGGGATCTAGTACGGGACAATTTATTCAATCACCGTCTATTCAAATGCCAGATGGATACAATCCTACCGAAAGAGATTGGTATAAAGAAGCAGCGAAAAAAAGCGGAGAAGTGGTTATCACAGCCCCATATAAGTCAAGTACAACAGGGAATATTGTTATTACAATAGCAAAACAAAATGAGGATAAGAGCGGTGTTCTCGGTATTGATTTAATTATTAATGGCATTGTAAATACTTCAAAAATGGTCAATATCGGCAAAAAAGGATATGTAGCAATCTTCGACCAATCTAAACATGTAATAGCACATCCGACGATGAAACCGGGTGACAAAATAGAAGAAAAACTTGAGAAGGAATTGTACAAACAGGAAACAGGTGATTTTAAATTCAAACTCGATGGTGATGATCGCAATATTACCTTTATAACAAATAAGCAGACTGGATGGAAAATAGCAGGAATTATGCCTTCAAAAGAAATTATTGAAGCAGCTAATCCTATTTTCTATAAAACGCTAACTGTTATTGGTATTTCATTAATAATTGGTGGGATTTTAATTTACTTCATAATTGCTTCTATCATTAGTCCGTTAAAACAACTTGTTATATCATCGAAAAAGATTAGTGAAGGCGATTTAACAGAAACAATTACAGTTCATTCTAAAGATGAAATTGGACAGCTAGGAGAAAGTTTTAATGAGATGGCGGCATCATTACATCAGGTCATTTCCAATATAAATACTTCAGCAAGTCACGTGGCGGCATCTTCAGAAGAATTAACAGCTAGTATGAAGCAGACAAGTGAAGCGACGGAACAAATTACACAAGCAATAGAGCAAGTGTCGAGTGGGGCTGAAATACAAACGAAAGAAGTTGAAGAAGGCGCAACATTATTAGAAGAAGTTACAGAAGGAATTCAGCGTGTTGCAGATAGTTCTTCATTAGTATCCACAGCATCTATGTATACGAAGAAAAAGGCTGAAGATGGTGGGAAGTTAGTTGAACAAACTGTGAATCAAATGCAATTAATCCATGAGTCTGTTTCACAATCAGATAAAGTTATTGTTTTGTTAGATGATAAATCAAAACAAATTGGAGCAATTCTTGAGGTGATTCAACACATTGCAGAGCAGACCAATTTATTAGCGTTAAATGCGGCAATTGAGGCTGCAAGAGCTGGAGAGCAAGGAAGAGGATTTGCAATTGTAGCAGATGAAGTACGAAAATTAGCTGAGCAATCAGGACAGTCTTCTACGGAAATTGGAAAACTAGTGAAAGAGATCCAATTTGATATAAAGGAAACGGTAAGTTCTATGAAGCAAGTTGGGACAGAAGTACAATCAGGGCTTGTAGTTGCAAATGAAACGAAGCAAAGCTTTGCTGAAATACTGAAATCTACGGATGATACAGTTGTACAAATTGATAACATGGTAGATGTAGCGAAGCAAATGACAGTAGATGCAAGACAAGTAAGTGCATCCATTAATGAAATTGCAGCTACGATTGAAGAAAATGCAGCAAGCGTTCAAAATATTGCTGGTTCTTCTGAAGAACAATTAGCTTCAGTAGACGAAATAAATGCAGCAGCAGTTCACTTATCACAAATGGCAGAGGAATTACAAGAGATGATTGGTAAGTTTAAAGTGTAATAATAAATGTTAAGAAACGAGGTAATAATTTTACTTCGTTTCTTTTTTTACGAAGAGAAAAAGAAAGAAATATAGAGTAACCGTGTTATGATTTAAGTATAATTAAAAAAGACTGTATATTCTTTAAATTATACTTTTAATCATGTTAGGGGAATGGTTTTGAAATTGAAAAAATTAAAACTACAACCGAGAATTACTTTAACAATTAGTACACTTATTTTAGTTGTACTTCTGTTAACAAGCTATTTATTCTATTACATATTGTCTGAAACGGTAGAAGAGCAAATTGGGAAACGTGCTTTGCATGTTGCGAAAACCGTTGCTGCTATACCTGAAATAAAAGAAGCTTTTCAAAAAGAAAACCCAGCTTCTATCATTCAGCCAATAGCAGAGAAAATTCGAATTGATACAGATGCTGATTTTATTGTAGTTGGAAACAAAGAGGGGATTCGATATGCGCATCCAGAGCGAGATAAAATAGGAGAAGCAATGACTGGTGGAGATAATGAAGGGGTTCTATTAGAAGGGAAATCTTATGTTTCGAGAGCAACTGGATCATTAGGCCCTTCATTACGCGGGAAAGTTCCAATCCGTAATCAGGAAAATGAAATTATAGGTGTAGTGTCTGTTGGATTTTCAATGGATGATATTCATGGAGCAGTAGAAGTATATGGAAAGCGTGTATTTTGGATTACAATAATAGGTCTTTTAATCGGGGTAATTGGTTCTATATATTTAGCGGGAAGTATAAAAAGAATGATGTTTGGGATGGAGCCAGAAGAAATTTCATCTTTATATGAAGAGCATAGTACAGTGATTCAATCTGTACGGGAAGGGATTATTGTTATTGATCAAAATGGAATGATTAGTTTAGTCAATCAAGCAGCTTACGATATTCTTTCGCTAGATGAACAACGAAATATTATTGGAGAATTCATTTTAAATATAATTCCTAATTCAACGATATTAGATATACTTCAAACTGGTGAAGAACAGTTTGATCGTCAATTAAATATAAAAGGGCAGGCTGTTATTGCGAATCGTTTACCGATTAAAGTAAAGAATAGAGTAACGGGTGTTGTATCGAGCTTGCGTTTGAAATCTGAAATGGATCAGTTAACAGCAGAGTTATCTCAGACGAAGCAATATACAGAGGCACTACGAGCGCAAACACATGAATATAACAATTTGTTGTATACGCTTTCAGGTCTTATCCAGCTAGAATTATATGAAGATGCTTTGGAGCTTATTCATAAGGAAACAGCGGTATATCAAGATTTTGTTCAATTTATTATGAAACGAATTCAAAATCCATGGTTAGGTGGGATTTTAATTGGATTCTATAATAGAGCAAGAGAGTTGAAGATTGATTTTATGCTAGATAGAGAAAGTAGCTTAGACAAATTAAGCCCGCATATTGAGAGTAATTATGTCGTTTCTATTTTAGGAAATTTAATTACGAATGCATTTGAAGCGATCGAAAGAAATGAAGAACATGATAAGAAAGTAAGAATGTTTGTAACTGATATCGGAGAAGAAATAGTCATTGAAGTGGAAGATTCAGGGCAAGGAATTCATGATGAAGTCATTACTAGCATATTCTATAAAGGCTTCTCGACGAAAGAAGGCGGGAAGCGAGGATATGGATTAGCAAAAGTGAAAGAGTTAGTAGAAGATTTAAATGGGAGTATTGCAATCGAAAAAGGGGATTTAGGTGGTGCATTGTTTATTATTGCATTACCAAAAGAGAGGGGCGATTTGTAATGGGTGAGGAGATTGAAGTATTGATTGTAGAAGATGATATTCGAATTGCGGATATTCATCGTCGTTTTACTGAAAAGATTGTGGGATTTAAAGTAATTGGAACAGCAACAACTGGCGAACAAGCGAAAGAATGGCTAGATCTTGTGAAGCCACAGCTCGTTTTATTAGACGTGTACTTACCTGATATGCAAGGAACGGAACTTGTTACGTATATTAGGCATCATTTACATGATACAGATATTATTATGATTACAGCTGCATCGGAAACAGATGTAGTGAGGCATGCTTTACGAGGTGGAGTAACAGATTATATCGTAAAGCCACTTATGTTTGATCGATTTAAAGCAAGTTTGGAAAATTACCAAAAAAAGCTTGTACAGTTAAAGAAAAATAATCAGTTATCTATAGAACAAATTGAACATTTATGGTCTCAAAGAGGGGTAAAGGGAAATGAAATAGAATATGCTCCGAAAGGTATAGACCCCTTAACTTTAGCAAAAATAAAAAAGCATATGTTAACAGTGAATGAAGAAGGAATTACAGCAGAAATGTTAAGTGCGATGGTAGGAGTAAGTAGGTCGACAGCGAGGCGTTATTTAGAGTATTTAATATCAGGAAAGAAAGTACATGCGGAACTTACATATGGGAGTGTAGGGAGACCGGAGAGACGGTATTTTCTTGTTTCTTCATAATAAAAAAGAGAGTAGAGGATATATGTCCTCTACTCTCTTTTTGTCTTATATTGGAATAATCCCAATTACTATCCCAGTAATCAACATCACCATTGTCGTTCCAACTGCCCACAATAAAGTAAAACGTTGATGTTCACCAAAATCAACTTTGGCCATTCCGACTAATAAATAAGTGGATGCGACAAGGGGGCTTAATAAGTGAACAGGTTGCCCGAGTAAGGAAGCGCGTCCCATTTCAGCTGCACTAATTCCGTAAGTGGCAGCAGCTTTCGTTAAAATAGGTAGTACACCGAAATAAAATGCATCATTGGACATGAAAAATGTGAATGGCATACTAAGAAGAGCTGTAATAATTGGTAGTTGTGGTCCAAGAGCGTCTGGTATAAGAGTTACTACACTTTTAGCCATTGCATCTACCATTTTTGTTCCTGATAAAATTCCAGTGAAAATTCCAGCGGCAAATACGAGAGAAACAACCGCTAATACATTTCCTGCGTGAGAAGCAATACGCTCTTTCTGTTGCTCTAAGTTCGGATAGTTAATCATAACAGCAATAGCGAAAGCGATTGTAAATAAAACAGGTAACGGCATAACTTCTAGTATGAGACAGACAAGTAAGGTAGCAGTTAATAAAAAGTTAATCCATAGAAGTTTAGGGCGCTTATGAACAGCAGCTTCTACTGTTGCAGCTTGCTCATCTGTTGTTTGCATTTGTTTTAAATATTGTATATCCATAATTCCTAAACGCTTTCTTTCTTTTTTTCCAAGATAGTAAGCAACGAAAACTACCCAAAGTGCACCAGCAATCATTCCTGGTATAAGTGGTGTAAAGAGCTCTGATGCGTCTAGTCCAAGTGCACTCATAACACGAGCTGTCGGTCCACCCCACGGTGTAAGATTTGTCACCCCTGCACCTAACATAACAACCCCAGCTAATATAAGTGGATTCATTCCAAGGCGTTTATATAGTGGGTACATTGCGGAAACAGTAATCATATACGTTGTCGTTCCATCCCCATCTAATGAAACGATAATTGTAAGAATCGCTGTACCAACAACAATTTTTAAAGGATCTCCTTTTACAAATTTTAAAATCCTACTAATGACAGGATCAAATAAACCGCTATCAATCATAATTCCAAAATATAAAATAGCAAACATAAGCATAATACCAGTAGGTGCTAGTTTTTGAATTCCCTCTAACATCATAGGTCCCATGTTTGCATAAAAGCCTCCAATTAATGCGAACGTAATTGGAATTAATATTAATGCTACTAGTGCTGACATACGTTTTGTCATAATTAAAAACATAAAGACAAATACCATCGCAAATCCAAGTAGTGCTAACATGTAATCTCCCCCTCAAAAATGATTGCGCTTTCAAAATAAAATAAAAATTCAGAAAAAGGTTTTTTGTTTATCATAAAAGCATCTATTTGAATGGTAAATAATTTGAAAAATAACATCATTAGAAGCATAATTTTTATTTTGGTCATTTTGTTCACAGGAGTTAATTTGAATTTTTAAAAAGTAAGCTGCTCTCCATAAGAATGGTAGAATAAGATGACAATATTGAAGTGTGAAATAGGGAGTAGATTTTATATGAAAACAAGAATGGAAGAGATTTGTAGTTCTTATGAAGGAAAAGTAGAAGAGATTTTTGTTAATGAATCTTCTTACGTATATGAGTGGGAAAAATTAATGATGATCCGAAAAAATAACGGTGAACTTGAAAAGGTTGCAGTCGGCATTAGTGGAAATATAAGATTAGTAAATGTAGTTGTTGGGCAGCAAATTTATACAGGTACATTATTAGTTAGGTTGGAAGATGATTTATTAATTACAGGTTGTGAATGATGAGAGGTGTGTAGAAATGGCTACACATCTTTTTTGGCCTTTATATTACAAAAAGTACATTATTTTTTCACAAATCTCACACAACTTTTTGATATGCTCCTTGTGGAAGATACGGTTAGGGAGGAAGTAAAATGAGAACAAAGTATGTGACACTTGCTATATGCTTATTCTTTGTCTTTACAATAGTAGGATGTGGTAAGAAACAAGCAGAGGCAGTAGCAATTGATGAGAAACATGATAAGTGTGATATTTGCCAAATTGGGGTAATGGATAATCAATTTGCAACGGAAATTATTTTAGAAAATGGAAAAGCGTTAAAGTTTGATGATATTGGTTGTATGTATAAATGGATGGAGATTAATCCGGGCGAAAAGACAAAAGAAAAATTTGTTCGAGATTATGATTCGAAAGATTGGGTTTCGTTAGAAGACGCTACTTATGTATATGATAAAACAATTACAACACCAATGGCTTATAATGTCATTTCATTTAAAAACAAAAAAGATGCAGAGAGCTTTGTATCTAACTATAAGGGGAAAGTTCTCTCGTATAAAGAGCTAGCAGAGCATAAATGGGAAATGAATAAAGAAATGATGGGGAACCCGAAAAAGGGAAATCACGGTGGGCATCATTAATACTAGAAAAAGACAACTGCATAGTTGTCTTTTTCTAGTATTATTCAGGTGCAAATATAGAAAAGGTGTAAAATTTTTAGAAGAACGGTTACAATGGAATATAGTAACCTAAAGCAATCATTTATGTACTTTTTAGAAATGTATACAAATGCGGTAAAATCGTGCTAAACTAATTGCTTCGCTAATATAAGTTTAGATAATCCGATTAAAGAAGGAATATAAAGGGCTTATGGATAAATGTACTCAAGAAGAGTTATTGTATGTGATGGAGGAATGGTTAAGAAAACATTATCTTTCATAGGAGCTGTAGTTGTGAGAAAACAAAAAATTTTATTATGTATGTTATTAGGACTTTTAATGACGGTAGTGGCTTGCGATAAGCAAGAGGAGCCAGAATCGAAACCGGTTCATGTGAAAAACGAAAAGAAAAAAGAACAGCATAAAGAACAGGAAGAATCTAAAGAAGAAAAAAGTATAAATTTAATGGACAAACAGTTACTACTTTCTGCGACCCTTGGAGACACAGAAACAGCTATGAAGCTGATTCAAGATGGGGCTAATATAAACGTAGAAGGTGACAACGGAGAAACACCTATCCTTGCAGCAACGTATCAAAATCATGTAGAGACAGTGAAAGCATTAATTGGTGCAGGTGCTAATATTGAAAGTAAAGATGAGAAACAAAGTAATCCATTTCTTTATGCAAGTAGAGAAGGATATACAGACATTGTAAAGCTACTAATTAATGCAGGAGTTAATACGAAAGAAACGACTAAATCAGGTGGAACAGCACTTATTTCTGCATCTGAGCGTGGCCATGTAGAGGTCGTAAAAGAATTGTTAGAGCATACAGATATTGATGTGAATTATAAAAATGCTCGTGGTGGAACAGCTTTAGTAGAAGCAATCGTATTAGGAAATGGTAGTGAAAATCACAAGAAAGTTATTCAAATGCTTATTGACCACGGGGCAGATGTAAATATGGCCAATAAGGAAAATATTACGCCACTGCAATATGCTGAAAAAAGAGGTTTTAAAGATATTGCAAATATGTTGAGGGCAGCTGGAGCGAATGAAGTAGTACAGCCACAACAAACAGTAGAATAAAAAACGAAAAATAATCCCATTTAGATAGACAGAATGAAGAAATCAGTTAGCATGATGGATTCAGTAATGTGTATGTAAATGGGATTTTTGTTTTGGGAAAAATCATTTGAAGAGAGGGATAGATAAGGAGTTTTAAGGTAATAGTGCAGGTATTGTTGCATTATGGACAATATTAATAAGAAAAGAAACATACTTCTGAAAATAACTTTAATTCAAAAAGTGATAAGAAAATTAAACAACCTTAATTATAGAATATGAAAGGTAGTTGGGAGTTTGTTTGTACTATTCCTATGTAATGATTAGTGTAAAAAGGAATAGGTGAATATTAACATTCGATTAACAGCTAATTAACAATCTATCAAAACTGACTTAATAAATACGTAATATAGTAAAGGTAACAAAATAACTAGGGTAGAGAACATTTGAGAACACCCGCTTACATATAACTTGCCACTTTCTTAGGTGTGCTCTATTCCCTAGAGTTCAAATAAGGAGAAAGGTGTTCTATGTAAGTAGGTGTTTTTAGTTTGGATAAAAACAGAAAAGCTAGGTGGAATAAATGTTTAAAGAACCTTATATTGCGATGATAAAAGATTGGAAAGGATACAACACATACAAAAAATTGCCGAAAACAGTTTTTCTTATGACGGGTTCAATGCTGGAGTTACCAGAGCGTGTATATGAATTACAGAAACATGGACATGATGTCTTTCTTCATTGTGATTTTATACAAGGTTTAAATACGAATACAGAGGAAGCACTTTTGTATATTCAAGACGTTATCGGAGCACAAGGTATTATTTCAACAAAAGGATCGACAATTCGAAATGCCAATAAAATTGGATTAAAAACGATCCAACGTATTTTTATTGTCGATACTTTATCTCTTACAAAATCAATTGAAAATTGTAAAACGACTAAACCGAATGCAGTAGAGATTATGCCTGGTATTATGCCTTCCATTATTAAGCAGTTAGCAGAGGAAATAGAATTTCCTATCATTGCAGGCGGACTGATTCAAACACGAGAAGATGCGGAAATTGCTATTCGTGCAGGCGCAAGTGCAATTTCAACGAGTCATTATGAAGTATGGATACAAGAAGAAAAAAGGAGTGCAACTTTGTGATTGAATTGAAAAATGTTTCAAAGGTATATAAAAATGCAGAAGAGACAGCGGTTAAGGGTGTATCGGTTCATATTAAAAAGGGTGAGTTTTTTGTTTTAGTTGGGCCTTCAGGATGTGGGAAAAGCACATTATTACGAATGATCGCTGGCCTAGAAGAAATTTCTTCGGGGGATTTAATTATTAATGAACGTGTTGCAAATGATTTAGAGCCGAAAGATCGTAATCTATCAATGGTATTTCAAAATTATGCACTATACCCACACTTATCTGTAGAAGAAAATATTTTATTTGGACTTAAGGTAAGGAAAGTACAAAAAGAAGAGCGGCAAAAGAGATTAATGGAAGCTATTGAAATGGTAGGGCTGAAAGAGTATGTGAAAATGAAACCAGGTCAATTATCAGGTGGACAAAGACAGCGTGTTGCGCTTGCTAGAGCGATTGTGAGCCAAGCACCGATTTGTTTAATGGATGAACCACTTTCGAATTTAGACGCGAAATTACGTGCGCAAATGAGAATTGAAATTAGAGAAATTCAGCAGCGTTTAGGAATTACAATGATTTACGTTACTCATGATCAAATAGAGGCGATGACTATGGGAGATCGCATCATGGTTTTAAATAAAGGAAGCATACAGCAAGTTGGAACACCACTTGACATCTATAACGAACCAGCAAATGAATTTGTTGCAAGTTTTATAGGGTCTCCTTCGATGAATATAAATGATGGAGAAGTAAACAAAGAAAAAGGTGTATTACATATAGGGCAATTGCAAATTCCGTTATCTATTGGACAGTTAAAGCAATTACCAGAAGGAATAATTCGCATAGGCATGCGTCCTGAGCATATTGCCCTGTCTGAGGAAGGACAAGAAGTTACGCTACAATCTGTAGAAGTATTAGGCAACGAATCTATATTAAACTTCGCAATAAATGGAACAACTTGGAGTGCAAAAGTCATTGGACAGCTAATCCTGAACAAAGGTGACAAAGTAAAATTATTATTCTCACAAGATAAGTTATGCTTCTTTCATCAAAATACGAATGAACGATTAAAAGTGGTAGCTGAAGAAGAGTTGAAAGTGGTGGCGAAATAATGATTGAAGTAGGCAAGTTACCAGCCCAAGCAAAGGTGGCAAAAAAGAAGAATTTATGGAGTAGAACGAAAGATTTAAGAATAGGATTATTATTTTTAGCGCCATCTATTTTATTGTTCTCGATTTTTCTTTTTTATCCATTATTTAGGACGATTTACTATAGCTTTTATTTAACAGATATACACGGAGAAGCGAATCTTTTCGTTGGCTTAGAAAATTATCAATACTTATTTTCTGATCCTGCTTTCTACAAAAGCATAAAGTCAACTTTATTATTTGTTGTATATACAGTGCCTACGAGTATTATACTCGCTTTATTTCTTGCATTGATTGCAAACGGAAAGGTAAGAGGTATTGGGTTATTTCGAGTTCTGTTTTCTTCGACAATGGGAATATCAGTAGCTGCTAGTGCAGTGATTTGGTTATTTTTATTTCATCCAAGTGTCGGGTTATTCAATAATATATTAGCTTCTATGAATCTTCCTGCAATTGCATGGTTAACGAGTCCGGACTGGGCACTATTCTCTGTATCAGTTACAACGGTTTGGGTGAATACAGGATTTGCATTTTTAGTTATATTAGGTGGTTTACAAAATATTGATACGTCTTTATATGAGAGTGCATCTATAGATGGTGCTAGCTATTTATATAAGCTTCGTCGTGTTACATTACCGATGCTATCACCAACTTTATTCTTTATCGTGACAGTAACGTTAATTAGTGCGTTCCAAAGCTTTGGACAGATTGATATTTTAACGCACGGTGGACCGAATGATGCAACAAATTTAATTGTATATTCGATTTATAAAGAGGCATTTGTGAATCATCAATTTGGGACAGCAAGTGCACAAGCGATGGTACTATTTGTTTTCATTTTCATTGCTACATTACTTCAATTTAAGTTTGCTGAGAGAAAGGTGCATTATAAATGATCGTTAAACAGTGGAAACAAAATTTCCTGCTATACATGCTGCTCATAATTAGTGCAGTAATGGTATTTTTTCCTGTGCTGTATGCGTTTTTAATAAGCTTTATGACACCAGACGATATTCAAATGAGAAGGATATTTCCAACTCAATTTACTTTTGATAATTTCATTAATATTTTTCAGAAAGTACCACTTTTTACATATTTATATAACAGCTTAGTTGTATCGACAGTTGTTATGATTGGACAACTTATCGTGTCAAGCTTAGCGGCGTATGCTTTTGTCTTTCTTCAGTTTAAGGGAAGAAATCTTATTTTTTTCCTGTTTATTTCAACGATGCTTATTCCGTGGGAAGCGACGATGGTACCTAACTTTTTAACGATTCAAAACTTTGGCTGGATCAATAGTTTCGCTGGGATGACAGTGCCGTTTTTTGCAACAGCTTTCGGTATTTTCTTGTTACGCCAACATTTTATGACACTTCCGAATGAACTGAAAGAAGCTGCTTTTATTGAAGGGATTGGAAATGTAAGATTTTTGTTCAGCGTTGTAATTCCGTATTGTAAAACGAGTTTTATTACGCTTGGCGTATATAGTTTTTTAACAACATGGAATATGTACTTATGGCCACTTTTAGTGACCACTGATGAAAAGGTAAGAACAGTTCAAATTGGTGTGAAGCAGCTTCAATCTCAAGAAGTTGCAACTGATTGGGGAAGCGTAATGGCTGGCGTTACGGTTATCGTTATACCAACATTGATTCTATTATTTTTAGGACAAAAGCAATTACAACAAGGATTAACAAAAGGTGCAATTAAATAATTAAGAGAAGGTGAGATTAAAATGGGTCTGGTTAAAAAAGGTGCTGCTCTATTAATGGTAGCAACAATGGCATTATCTAGTGCTGCTTGTTCAAATAGTAAAACAGAGGGAAAACCTGAAGCACAGGCGAAAGTAGCACCAGTTGAAAAAAATGGTGATAAAACTGTAATTCGTTTTTGGCATGCGATGGGTGGAAAAACACAAGGCGTACTAGATGGGCTTGTTGCAGACTATAATAAGTCACAAAATAAATATGAGATAAAGGCAGAGTTCCAAGGGACATATGAAGAGTCTTTAACGAAATTTAAAACGATGTCTGCTACGAAAGAAGCACCAGCTCTTGTTCAGTCGAGTGAAATTACAACAAAATATATGATTGATAGCAAAAAGATTACGCCAATTGATAGTTGGATAAAAAAAGATAAGTATGATACTTCAAAATTGGAAAAAGCAATTACAAATTATTATTCAGTTGATGGAAAAATGTATTCTATGCCATTTAATTCATCTACACCAGTATTAATTTATAATAAAGATGCTTTCGCAAAGGCGGGCTTAGATCCAGAGAAAGCTCCAAAAACATATGCGGAATTGCAAGAAGCAGCGAAAAAGTTAACGATTAAAGAAGGCGGAAATGTAAAACAATATGGATTTTCAATACTGAATTATGGTTGGTTCTTTGAAGAATTGTTAGCGACACAAGGCGCTTTATATGTAGATAATGAAAATGGTCGTAAAGATGCTGCAAAGAAAGCTGTATTTAACGGTAAAGAAGGACAGAAAGTATTTGGGATGCTAGATGAGTTAAATAAAGCTGGTGCACTAGGAAAGTATGGAGCAAGTTGGGATGATATTCGTGCCGCGTTCCAGTCTGGACAAGTTGCTATGTATTTAGATTCTTCAGCTGGTGTTCGCGACTTAATTGATGCATCTAAGTTTAATGTAGGCGTGTCATATATTCCATATCCAGAGGATTCGAAACAAAATGGTGTTGTTATTGGTGGAGCATCATTATGGATGACGAATATGGTTTCAGAAGAAACACAACAAGGTGCTTGGGACTTTATGAAATATTTAACGAAGCCAGACGTACAAGCAAAATGGCATACTGCAACAGGTTATTTCTCTATTAATCCAGATGCATATAATGAACCATTAGTAAAAGAGCAATATGAAAAATATCCACAGTTAAAAGTAACAGTAGATCAATTGCAAGCGACGAAACAATCTCCAGCAACACAAGGTGCTTTAATTAGCGTATTCCCAGAATCACGAGATGCAGTTGTAAAAGCATTAGAAGCAATGTATGACGGAAAGAATAGTAAAGAAGCGTTAGATGAAGCTGCCAAAGCGACAGATAGAGCAATTAGTATTTCAGCTCGTACGAGTCAAAAATAAGAGAAAGCCGTATCCGAAAAAGGATACGGCTTTCTTTAGGAGATAAGGGATCAAAAAAATGAAGAAGTCTTATCTCCTTTATATGAGTAAAGGGTCTAGAATGAATCTTGTCCTTTTCATTATTTGTTTAACTCCATTGCAACTTGTTTGCCATTTACGAAAACCTCTGCCACTGCTACCATAACTTCCATCACTTTTTTCATTTCTCATCTCTCCTTGTTTTTTTGTTTCATTTTTTACTTTTAGTATAAGGAAATATAGCAATTGCAACTATCGAATTGGATGACAAGAGACTTACATTGTTGTAAGGATAATCGCTTTGTTTGTAATAAAAGTGATTCTGAATATGATTTCGGAAATTTCTGTCGTTTTGAACTATAATTATAAAGAGAGTGGTTTAGAAAGAAGGGGATAATATGAAAAGAATTCTTGTTATTAGTGATATTCATGGAGAAATAAAAAAGTTCGAACAGTTATTAGAAGAAGCTCAATACGATGCAAAACAGGATCAACTAATTTTATTAGGGGATTATGTAGATCGTGGTCCAAATGCACGTGCAGTAATTGAAAGGGTAAAAGAGTTAAAAGAAGATGGAGCCCTCGTTCTAAAGGGAAATCATGAAGATATGATGATTAAGGCGTTAACGACTGATGAGGAACGTTCATGGAACCATTGGGTAAAAAGGAATGGTGGAGATAAGACATTATATAGCTATGGATTTGTAGAAGAAGATATTGTAGTTAATGAGGAAGACTTCCAAAAACCAATTTTACAATCGCATGTTTTAGAAGATCATGTAAAGTTTATTCAAGAATTAGATCATTACATTGAAACAGAAGAGTACATATTTGTACATGCTGGTGTTGAGCCTATGAAACGAGTTTCTGAATGTGAACCATATACGTTAATGTGGATCCGTAATGAGTTTCATAATGGATATAGTGGCGAAAAGGTTGTTGTATTTGGCCATACGGAAACAAAAACGCTTCACGGTAGTGAGAATTGTGGCGTGTATTTTGGTAGTAATCGAATTATTGGAATTGATGGCGGGGCTGTGTATGGTGGTCAGCTAAATTGTTTGGAATTGCCAAGTAAAAAGGTATATGTAGTAAAAAATTGAAAGAGATAAGGGAAATCTTATTTCTTTCAATTTTTTATTAAGCTAAATTTAAGAAAGAGCCTTTATAATTAATCTTTAAAATTCTGTATCAAGAAAAAGTGTAGAAAGAACGAATTAAAAATGAAGTTACAAAATATAATGATATTCTTTTGTTAGGAAAAGCAGGAATGTAATTATAAATAGAATCGAACAATATGGTGGAAGGTGAGAATATGCGCTTACTCGTAGTAGAAGATAATGCTTCTTTATTAGAGTCTATCGTACAAATTTTGCGTGATGAATTTGAAGTAGATACGGCATTGAATGGAGAAGATGGATTGTTTTTAGCGCTTCAAAATATATATGATGCAATTTTGCTGGATGTGATGCTGCCAGAAATGGACGGGTTTGAAGTAATTCAAAAAATACGTGATGAAAAGATTGAAACACCTGTCTTATTTTTGACAGCGAGAGATTCTTTAGAAGATCGCGTGAAAGGGTTGGATTTTGGAGGGGATGACTATATCGTTAAGCCGTTTCAGGCCCCAGAATTAAAAGCAAGAATTCGTGCTTTATTAAGGCGAAGTGGTAGTTTAACAACGAAGCAGACTATTCGATATAAAGGGATTGAACTGTTCGGAAAAGATAAAGATGTTCAAGTAGATGGACAAAGTATGAAGCTAACATTAAAACAATATGAGCTTCTAGAGTACCTCGTTCAAAATAGCGGAAAGATTTTAATGAGGGAACAAATTTTTGATCGTGTTTGGGGATTTGATTCAGATACGACAGTGGCAATTGTAGAAGTGTATGTACATCATTTACGTAAAAAATTAGAGCCATTCGGTTATCAGAAAGATATTCAAACCGTTCGAGGTATTGGATATATATTAAAAGAACAATGAAAAAGGGAAGTATGTTTCAGAAGACGCGTATTCGATTGACTATATTGAATTCATTAGTATTTATCATTTTGATAGCCGTATTAGGTAGTATCATTTATTCTTACACATATAAGCGTATTTATAGTGGAGTAAATGAATCGATAGAAAAAGCCGTTCAACATAGAAAGAATGCAGATGATAAAAAACTACCTAAAAAAATTAGAGGATATCCTCCAATTGGGGATCCAAGGATAATGGAGTTAACTTGGCTTGGAAACACGGTGGAGATAGATATTGAAAACGGCAAACGTCGTTTTATTTTTGAAGACAATTTGGAAAAGTTTTCGCCAAAGAAATTAGGAACTTTGCAAGATATAGAAGTGCAAGGGCAATATTTTAGAATATTTTCATTTCAACAAGATACAAAAATAGTTCAAATTGTAAGGGAGATAACAGCCGAAAAAGAAATGTTACATACTTTATTTTTAATTCTTGTGATAGGTTGTAGCATAGGAAGTTTATGTGCAATAGGAATCGGCTTTTTCTTAGCTGGCAGGGCACTTGTACCCATTCAAAATTCATGGGAAAAACAGCAGCAATTCGTTTCTGATGCATCACATGAACTAAGGACACCCCTTGCAGTTATTCAATCAAAAACAGATGTTTTATTCCAGTCACCATCCGCTACGATAGAAGAAAAAGCGATGGATATTTCTACAATTTCAAAAGAATGTAGGCGGTTATCAAAACTTGTTAGTAATTTATTATTGCTAGCACGTTCTGATTCTAATCAAATTGAGATGGATAAGAAAACATTTGAACTCGATAAATTGTTAGAAGAAATAGTAGCTCCATATAAGGAGATTGCCTCTTATCAAGAAAAAGAAATGATATTAAAAGTAGAACGTGGCGTATCTTTTATGGGTGATAGAGAGCGGATTCATCAAATGATGGTCATATTGTTAGATAATGCGATGAAGTATACGAATGAAGGTGGTCATATTCAAATCGATTGTACGCAAACGAACAGTTCGATTCGTATACGAGTGAAAGATGATGGGATAGGAGTGAAAGAAGAAGATATTCCGAAATTATTTGATCGTTTTTATCAAGGGGATAAAGCAAGAAGTACGTCAGAAGGAGCTGGATTAGGTCTTTCAATCGCAAATTGGATTGTAGAAAAACATTACGGAAAAATATCAGTAGAGAGCAAATGGGGAGATGCTACTTGTTTTGAAGTGATTTTCCCTAAAAACCAAAAAATATAAGTAAGAAGACGATCTTGTTTTTACAAGGTCGTCTTTTTTTAAGGGAAAGTTAAGAAACTATTTTTAACATGTATTGTATACGGAAAGTTCGCCCTATAAAGAAGCGATTATAAAAAGGTATTTGAGTAGATTACATCGATCATAATGTTATTTCGATTATGAATAGGGAATGATGGAAAAGAAAGTGTAAGAGGGAGGAATTAATTTTGAAAAAGAAAATGATGATGGTATTCACTATTGGAGTAATGAGTTTAAGTATATTAGGGGGTGCCTCTCCTTCTGAAACATCAAAAGGAAAGACAGATTACACGCAGCGTAGCAAAGAACAATTAAACAATGGAAAGATACATGCTGTACATACAGAAGAAAAGGCGGAGAATCTAGGTATTGAAACGAAAGGGAAAGAACAAATTACGTTAGAAAAAGAAATCCATGAGACGGAAGTAGGAAGAGAAGCAGAACAGTTAGGAATTTTGATTGAAGGAAAAGATGTTGGAACTCTTTCAGAAGAAATCTATGAAACAAAAGTGAAGCAAGAAGCGTTAAAGCTAGGCATATCAATAGAAAATACATCAATTGTAAATTTGATTACTCAAATTAATACGATTAAAATTAATGATGAGGCGGATAAATTAGGTATTTCGACAAATGGAAAAGAAATAGAGGACATTGCAGAAGAAATCTATGGAACGAAAGTAAGAGAGGAAGCAGGCAAGTTAGGTATTTCACAAAAAGGAAAAGAGATAGAAGAGTTAGCACAAGAAGTGTACGAACAAAAAGTACAGGAAGAAGCAAAAGAATATCATATCGATTTGTATGGTAAAGATATATATCAAGTATTAAGCGAAATTAATGAACAAAAGGTGTTACAAATGGCAGATGAGCTTAATATGGATAAAACGAATATGAACACTCAAGAACTAGCAGAAAAAATAAAAAAAGATCAGCCTGAAAAAGGAAAAGAACTAAATTTTGTACCGGTAATTCGAACGGATGCGGACGCGTTTTATTCTTATTTAACGAACTAAGAAGGGCGTGAGAGTGATACGAAGGTTTAAGTGGTATATATGTATAGCATTACTAGCTATAGCAGTATGGAATGTATATACAAATGGAATTACAAAGTATATGGAAAAGTTAACATTCTTCAATATACAAAGTGAAAAAGAAGCGGAGTTTAGTAATAATGGTGAAAAGGTCATCTTATCAAATGTACCTTTAATTCAGCAGTTACCAGAGTTAGATAGAGGCTGTGAAGTGACGAGCTTAGCGATGATGTTACAATACGCAGGTATTACAGTGGATAAGATGAAATTAGCAAACGAAATAAAGAAAGTTGATTTTATGAACGATGGTGTACGTGGGAATCCGAATGAAGGATTCGTAGGAAATATTTATACCTTTTCTGAATCAGGATATGGTGTATATCATGGACCACTTTTTCAATTAGCGAAAAAGTATTTACCTAACAAAGCTGTGGACTTAACAGGGAAGAGTATAGAAGAGCTTTATAAGAGTGTAAAATCAGGGCAACCGGTAGTCATGATTACAAATGCAACATTTGCGCCATTAGATGAAGATGAATTTACTACATGGGAAACAAATAGTGGAGATGTTTCTATTACGTATAATGAACATTGTGTAGTGCTTATTGGATATGATAAGGAATTTGTATATATTCGAGATCCTCTTAATGAAAGTTTAGATGTAAAAGTATCGAGAGAAAGTTTTGAAAAGGCATGGATGCAAATGGGTAGTCAGGCGATTAGTTATGTGAAAAGCAATTAGTAAGGAAAGGGATGTAAGGAATTGTAAGAGGAGTTTTTGTGGGGGCTTTTTGTTACGAAATAAGAGAACTTCAGCATATATAATAAGCTGAAGTTCTCTTATTTTTTATGCTTAAATCTTTAGAAGTAGTGAATATGTAAAAATGCATAATTGACAAAAAAATTACATGTTATCATTATATATTGTTTTATATATGTTACTTGTATAAAATTACACAAGTATTCACATTACATAAAGGAGGCTTATTATGCAAAAAATATTTAACTGGGTTAAATGTATGAGTATCAAGAAAAAATTAATCATTTCATTTTTTCTAATTTTAACTATACCAGGACTTATTATCGGTGGTGTTTCATATCAAACTGCCAAAACAAATTTTGAACAACAAATCACAGGTAAAGCAAAGGAAAACATTTCGATTTTAAATACTGTTATTTCTCAAAATATAGAAGAGAAATTTGTTGATGCAGCATACTTTGCAGATATCTTAACAGAGGATACATATCCAAACGGACAAGAAGAAATAGTAAGAACAAAGTTAGCGCAATATATAAAACTTCATCCAGAAGTAGAAGGTATTTATATTGGAACGCAGACAGGAAAGTTTATAAGAGAACCATTTATCAAAATGGATGATGGGTATAATCCAACAGATAGATCTTGGTATAAAGAAGCACATGAAAATAAAGGGAAAGTAATTGTTACTGCACCATATCAATCAGCATCTACAAAAAATATGGTAGTGACAATTGCAAAAGAAGTAAAAGATGGTAAAGGTGTTATAGGAATTAACTTAAATCTAGATAACATCTTGAAAATTTCCAAAATGATTAACATTGGTGAAAAAGGTTATGCAGTTATTTTAGATCAAAATAAGCAAATTGTTAGTCATCCATCTAGAAAACCAGGTGCAAAAGTTACTGACCCTTGGATTAAACCGATTTATGAAGAAAAACAAGGAAATGTCTCTTATACAGAACAAGATGATAAAAAGAATTTAATCTTTGCAACAAATGAGAAAACGGGCTGGAAAGTAGTTGGAGTTATGTTTGATGAAGAAATTACCCAAGCTGCGAATCCAGTATTTTATAAGACTTTTATTGTTATTGCTATCGCTATTGTATTTGGTAGTGTATTAATTTATTTCATTACAAAGTCTATTACAAGACCATTAAGAAAAATAGCTGACTCGGCACATAAAATTAGTAAGGGAGATTTAACAGAGAAAATTACAATCCATTCCAAGGATGACATAGGGAAATTAGGGAATTCCTTTAATGAAATGTCTGCCTCTTTACAAGATGTGATTACTCAAATTAGTTTTTCAGCAGAACATGTCGCTGCATCGGCTGAAGAGTTAACAGCGAGCGTACAGCAAGCAAATGATGCGACAGATCAAATTACAATTGCAATGGAACAAGTATCAGGTGGGGCTGAATCACAAAGTCAAGGTGTTGAAGAAGGTGCGGCTACATTACAACAAGTAAATACAGCAATTCAAGATGTAACTGGAAGTGCAGAATCAATTTCTATCTCCTCATTGCATGCGAGAGAAAGAGCTGAAGAAGGGGAGGAATTGGTTGAACAAACAGCAAAACAAATGCAGTCTATTTCTAGGTCGGTATCCGAGTCAGATGCCATTATTAAACTTCTTGATGAGAAATCAAAGCAGGTAGGAGCTATTTCTGAAGCAATTCAAAATATCGCTACTCAAACGAACCTTTTAGCTTTAAATGCGGCTATTGAAGCAGCAAGAGCAGGTGAACAGGGCCGAGGGTTTGCTATTGTAGCAGATGAGGTTAGAAAATTAGCGGAGCAATCAGGAGAATCATCTGGAGAGATTGCGAATTTAATTGCAGAAATTAAGGCTGATATTGAACATACTGTTAAAGCGATGGATAATGTGAATGAGGAAGTTCAACAAGGTCTTGATGTTGTAACAAAAACGAAAGTAAGTTTTACGGAAATTTTAAGTTCTACTACACATATTGTTTCTCAAGTGAATGAAATGGTAGAAACAACGAAGAGAATTGCTGGAGATGCAAATGAAGTGACAAATGCTATTGATGAAATTGCAGCGGCTGCAGAAGAAAATACAGCTAGTATGCAAAGTGTTGCTGCTTCAACAGAAGAACAAGTGAATTCAATGGAAGAAATTAGTTCAGCTTCACAAAACTTAGCTGAGATGGCCGAAGAACTACAAGCGATGACTAGTAAATTTAAAGTATAATAACAGCAGATAAGTAAGGTGAGAATAATATCACCTTACTTATTTTTCTATTCAGCAATTAGGGGAGTCATTAACGGGATGAAAAAAAGAAAAAGACTATGGAATTTGTGGAAAACGATTACATTGTTAGTTTGTACAGTTGTAATTTTTTCTTTACTTGTGACAGATATATTAATTAGTCACAATGTAGAACGGACAACGGAGGATAGCCAAGCAGAGAAAGCAAAAACAATTGCACACATTGTAGCGAATGATTCAATTGTAATTGATGGTTTAATTGGGAAAACAGATACTGCTGCAATCCAAACGTATACAAATAGAATATTAAAAAACACAGGTGTTCAATTTATTGTAGTTATGGACATGAATGGAATAAGAAAGTCACATCCAAATCCTCAAAAAATAGGTCATCATTTTATTGGGGGAGATGAAGGGCCTGCATTGAAAGGAAAGGAACATGTATCGCTGGCAGAAGGAACTTTGGGTATTTCAATGCGAGTGTTTGTACCTATATTTTCTGAAACAGGTGAACAACTTGGAGCGGTGGCCGTTGGTATTTCAGCAGATAATGTAAAAGAGAGAGTTAAGGAAAGTAGACATATCATTTATATTGGAGTTGGAGTTGGGGTACTAGTCGGAATGATAGGAGCAATATTGCTAGCCAGACATATAAAGAAAAGTTTATTCGGTCTTGAACCTCACAGGATAGCGAAAATTCTTGAAGAAAGAAATACGATGCTACAATCTGTAAAGGAAGGTATTATTGCTGTAGATAAAGAGGCCAATGTAACTTTAATAAATAATGAGGCAAAACGATTGTTTAAGAAAAGTGGACTTGAAGAAGATTTTATCGGTAAAGACGTTGAGTTGTATATGCCTAATTCGCGTATAAAGGAAGTATTACAAACTGGAGAGGTACAATTAAACGAAGAACAAAATATTTATGGAATTACGATTGTAACGAATCGTGTTCCTTTATATGTAAAAGGAGAAATAGTTGGCGCGATTGCAACATTCCGTGATAAAACAGAGATTAGAAAATTAGCAGAAGAATTAACTGGTATTAGGCTATATGCGGAAGCATTACGGGCACAATCGCATGAATTTATGAATAAAATGCACGTCGTATTAGGGCTTACACACATGAAACAGTATGAAGAATTACAGAAGTATATAAGCGGTATGGTATCAGAGCATCAATATGAAATTGGTGGGATTATGAAAAGAATAAAAAGTCCAGTATTTGCTGGTTTTTTACTCGGGAAACTTAGCTATGCTAGAGAGAAGAATATAAAATTAATTATAAGTGAAGATTCTTACATGCCAGAAATAGAGGATGAAAGTATTACTCATGAACTGATTACGATTGTAGGAAATTTAATTGATAATGCATTAGAGGCAGTGGCAAATTGTGAAAAGAAGCAAGTTGAAGTTAAGATACAATATGGGGATACACTAATTATTACAGTACAAGATACGGGAAAAGGTATACAAGAAGAAGAAATAGGGGCATTATTTACGAAAGGTTATTCCACAAAGGGAGATAACCGTGGTTATGGTTTGTATCTTGTAAAAGAAAGTATACAGCGAATAAATGGGGAAATTCATGTGTATTCATTAGTAGGAAAGGGAACAACGATAACAATTGAAATACCTAAAGGTAGGGATGAGAGGCAAATATGATTAAAGTTTTAATTGTAGAAGATGACCCGATGGTAGCAATGTTAAATACGCATTATTTAGAGCAAGTAGGAGGGTTTGAACTTGTTCAAGCAGTTAATTCGGTAAAATCGGCGATAGAAGTATTAGAGGAATCAAGAGTAGATTTAGTATTACTTGATATTTTTATGCCTGAAGAGACTGGATTTGAGCTTTTAATGCATATTCGGAACCAAGAAAAAGAAATCGATATTATGATGATTTCAGCTGTACATGATATGGGGAGTATTAAAAAAGCATTACAATATGGCGTAGTAGATTATTTAATTAAGCCATTTACATTTGAACGATTTAAAGAGGCGTTAACTATATATCGAGAAAAACTTACTTTCATGAAAGAACAACAAAAAATTAGTCAATCGGAATTAGATTCGTTAATTTTGCAAAAAGAAAAAAGAGAACCTACTGTCACGAAAGAGCTTCCGAAAGGGTTAACGAAGCAAACGATGCAATTAATTTGGCGGAAGATCGAGTCGCTAAATGGACAAGCATTTACAACAGAGGAAATGGCGCAATTAGTTGGTGTTTCAAGGGTTTCTATTCGAAAGTATGTAATGTTTTTGACTGAAATTGGAGTGTTAGAAAACGAAATGGTGTATCAACATGTAGGGAGACCAGTGAGTAAATTAAGATGTATTGACCAAAATAAAATAGAGTTTTATGTATAAGCGACTTATTATAAGTCGCTTATACTTTTTTTAATTACAAAATCAATTACAAAACTTACAAAAACTATTTTTACTATTGAAAGCGTTTTAATATTGTTATTAAGAAAACAAGGGGGTACCATATGGGAATTCAAAAGAATGTGGAAGCGGTATCATTTTCTGAAGGAAATGAAGTACAAAGAGAATCTTTCGCTTCTAAAATTATGAATGTGAAAATCGGTGTTATACCTTTACCGTTATATGTAGTATTGGCTGCTATTATTTATGGGGCATCTGTATATAATAAATTGCCAGCAGATATGATTGGTGGATTTGCAGTTATTATGATCATGGGTATTTTCTTAGGAGACATTGGGATGAGAATTCCAATTTTAAAAAATATCGGTGGTCCAGCAATACTTTCGTTATTTATTCCATCATTACTTGTATTTTTTAACTGGATGAATCCAGCTTCAATGGAAGCTGCGACTATGTTAATGAAAAAATCGAACTTTTTATATTTATATATTTCTTGTTTAGTAGTCGGAAGTATTTTAGGAATGAACCGTAAAGTGTTAGTACAAGGTTTCGTTCGCATGTTTATTCCTTTAGTGGTAGGAACGTTAGCTTCTGTAGCGGTAGGATTATTGGTCGGTTCATTATTTGGATTTGAAATGAAGCAGACATTCTTCTTTATCATCGTACCAATTGTGAGTGGTGGTATCGGGGAAGGGATTTTACCATTGTCGCTAGCTTATAGTGATATTTTAAATGAATCATCAGCAACATTTGTATCACAGCTTATTCCAGCAGCTATTATTGGAAATATGTTCGCTATTGTGAGTGCAGGGTATATGAAGCGTTTAGGTGAGAAGAAACCGGAGCTTAGTGGTAACGGTGTATTAGTAAAAACAGATAATCAAGCCGAGTTATTAAAAGAACAAAATACAGAGAAGCCAATTGACTTCTCATTAATGGGAGCAGGTTTATTAATCGCGTGTACGTTCTTCATCTTCGGAGGATTTGCTTCTAAGTTCATCGGTATCCCTGGGGCAATCATTATGATTTTCTCAGCAGCACTTGTGAAATACTTTAAATTAATGCCCGCAAAAATGGAGCAAGGAGCATTCCATTTATATAAATTTATTTCGAAGAATTTAACTTGGCCGTTAATGGTTGGATTAGGATTGCTATATATTCCGCTAAAAGACGTAGCAGCAGTTCTTTCAGTAGGATATGTTGTCGTATGTGCATCGGTTGTTCTTACAATGGTAGCGTCAGGTTTTCTTGTAGGGAAAGTGATGAAAATGTATCCAGTTGAATCAGCAATTGTAACTGGATGTCATAGCGGTTTAGGCGGAACTGGAGATGTTGCTATTTTATCAGCTTCAAATCGAATGGAATTAATGCCGTTCGCGCAAATTTCGACTCGTTTAGGCGGGGCAGCAATGGTTGTAACAGCGACAATTTTATTAAAAATGTTTTCATGATCAAACAAGCTAGCTATATAAATATAGCTAGCTTGTCAAATTAAGGGGAGATTATAAGTATGTTAGAAAATCAAATTAATGAGAGATCATTGTTATTGCATAAAGAATTAGTAGGAAAAATTGAGATTACAAGTAAAGTAGAAGTAAATTCAGCGGATGATTTAAGTCTGACATATACACCAGGTGTAGCGGAGTCTTGCAAAGCAATCGCAGCAGATGAAGAAACAGTGTATGACTATACAGCACGTGGAAATATGGTGGCAGTTGTCTCAGACGGAACAGCGGTACTTGGTTTAGGAAACATTGGACCAAAAGCGGCTATGCCTGTTATGGAAGGAAAAAGTATATTATTTAAAAAATTTGCGAATGTAGATGCTTTCCCATTATGTTTAGGTACGACTGATGTGGATGAAATCGTTACCCTTGTGAAAAATTTAGAGCCTACGTTTGCAGGAATTAACTTAGAAGACATTGCGGCACCACGCTGTTTTGAAATTGAAAAACGATTAAAAGAAGAAACGAATATTCCTGTATTCCATGATGATCAACATGGAACAGCTATCGTCGTCTTAGCAGCTGTTATTAATGCATTAAAAGTTGTTAGCAAACAAATGGATCATGTGAAAATTGTTATTAACGGTGCGGGTTCGGCAGGAATTGCAATTGGAAAATTATTATTAAAGGCTGGTGCACAGCACATTACATTAGTTAGCTTAGAAGGTATTGTTTGTGAAGGTGAAGCATGGATGAACGAAGCACAAATTGAAGTTTCAAAAAAGACAAATCGAGAACATGTACGTGGAACGTTAAAAGAAGCGATTTATCAGGCTGATATTTTTATCGGTGTATCTGCTCCTAATGTACTAACGAAAGAGCTTGTAAAGACGATGAATAAGAAAGCAATTGTGTTCGCTATGGCGAATCCAATTCCAGAAATCTTCCCAGAGGATGCATTAAAGGCTGGGGCAGCTGTAGTAGGAACCGGGCGCTCGGATTATGCGAATCAAGTAAATAATGTATTGGCGTTTCCAGGAATATTCCGCGGTGCGTTAGATGTGCGCGCGACTGATATTACAGAAGAAATGAAATTAGCGGCAGCGTATGGGATCGCTAACATCATTACGGACGAAGAACGTAATGCGAATTATGTAATCCCGAATCCATTAGATAAAAGAGTTGTTCCAAGTGTTGCTGAAGCTGTGGCGAAGGCAGCTATTGATTCAGGCGTGGCGCAAATTACGAAAATACCAAGTTATTAATAGCTAAAAGCAGTGCCTAAAAAGGCACTGCTTTTTTGAGATAAGAAATCAAAATAATGAAGAAGTGTAACATTATTTATGTTTCCTCATTATTTATTTAATTCCATTGCAACTTGTTTACCATTTACTAAAACCTCAGTTACTGCTACGATCACTTCTATCATTTTTTTCATCTCTCATCTCTCCTTGTGTCATTTCTTACTTTAAGTATAAGAGAAGAGAGTTACTTCAACTATCGAAGTACATGACGTAGAAATTACATTGTTGTAAGAAAGTGTTTTAGTTTTGTCACTTTACTCAGCAGTAATTACAAACTGATCATAATATTTTTCATTCACGTATATATTTAATACCCATAATCCAGATGAAGGTAGTGACATAGTGAGTGGGAGTTCGGTTGTAGTAGAATCAATTGTATTTGAAGTAGTCCAAGTTGGTTTAGAAGTTTCTTGTTGAAAGAGTACGGGTGTTGGGGTTACTGATCCTTGTTTTAGTGCAATAATAGATAGTTTTCCAGTTGGCATTTCAGGATCTAAAAAGTACCACATCATTTCGTTTTTTTCATTTGCGATAATAGGGCCATCAGCCATTGCAATTTTGTCTTCGATACCTCTTAAAGGTATTTTTTCTTGTATGAAGGAGGGTGTTTCTTCCCAATTTACATCTTTTAAAACGCTAAGGTGAAAGAAGGAAGGTGCATTAACTTGATTGGATGATGTTGAGATGGCTTCTTTTTTAGGTACTTCGGAATCGGGTTGAGCTTGCGAGCATCCAGCGATGAGAAAGGAGAAAAGTAGCATAGTTCCAATTTTTTTCATGGTGTCACACTCCTAATTTTTACTGTTAGTGTAATTGTATTTGCCAGAAAGAGGGACAATTCCTTTAAAGTATAAAAAGAGGTCGTAAGTTTTGTACGACCTCTTTTGACATTTTTTATATTTGTTCAGTTGAAAAGGTTGGTTCTCGTTCTTTTTGAGGCATCGTTAAGAAAATAACAGAAAGAACGATACATACGCCGCCTAGTAATTGATACGCTCCAAATGATTCATTTAGCCAAGCGATTGAAACGATAGCTGCTACAAGTGGTTCAATGCTAGATAAAATGCTCGTTTCTGTTGCTGCTAAATATTTCAGACTACCGATATAAAGGAGGAAAGAAAGGGTGCCACTTATAATGATAAGAATAAGCATAGAAAAAGTTTTTAGTGTAAAAGTTTGTGAAAGCTGATCCCATTCAAACGAACGATTACAAATAAGCAGTGCAATTCCTCCAATTAACATCCCCCAGCCAATTACTATGGTTGTTCCGCATTCTTTAATAAGAGAAGCTGGATGGAGGGTATAAAATGCAAATCCAATTGCTGTTAATAGGCCAAAAATAATGGCTTCTTTCGATAAAACAATATTTTCAATTGAACCGTTTGTAATAATAAAGTACGTTCCCGTTAGTGCAGTTATAATTGCGAGTAGTTGCATAGAAGCAGGGAATTTTCGTTGTTCAAATGCGACATAAATGGTAATGAGAACAGGACCTAGAAATTGAAATAATGTCGCTGTGACCGCGTTACTAATATGAACTGTTTCGATAAAGGCGTATTGCGCACCGAGCATGCCGAGAATAGAGAAAATAATAAGTTGTATAGAATGTCTAGTGTGTTTCCAAATTTGAAAAATGTTTTGTTTCTTTATCCGTAAAAAAGATAAAATAAATATTCCTGCAAGCAGCAATCGAATTGTTAAAAAATCAATTGATGATACGTTAGTATGTTGAAATAGCCACTGAATCATCGGGCCAGATAACCCCCATAAGGTAGCTCCTGTAATAATCATAATGAGTCCAATCCGTCTACTATTGTTCATAATCATGCATCTCCTCTCGAGTATTTGATTTTTTATGTGTGACATGATAAAAGGAATTATATATATAATCTGGCACTGTAAAAAGTATCAGATTTCAGTTTTATTAAGGGGTCAGATGTTATGTTAGAATTAACGCCTAATTTAAATACGCAAAGTAAAATAGCGTTATACGTGCAATTGTATGAGTATATAAAAAAAGAAATTAAAGATGGAACGATTCCGGCTTTTACAAAATTACCTGCAAAAAGAAAACTGGCGAGCTATTTACAAGTGAGTAAGAATACAGTAGAAGCGGCTTACGAGCAATTACTTGCAGAAGGTTATATTGAGTCGGCATCGAGAAAAGGTTATTTTGTATGTAAAGTTGAACAAATGATTGATGTAGAAGGAAGCGAAGCGAAAGTAGAAGAAGTATCGTTTCGGGAGGAGAACTATACATTTGATTTCACACAAACAGGGGTTGATACGAATACTTTTCCGTTCACTACGTACCGCAAGCTTATTAATGATGTATGGCAGCCACATAATAATAAGTTGCTTTTTCTTGGACACCCTCAAGGGGAATTGAGCTTAAGGGAGGAAATTGCGAACTATTTGTATGAATCTAGAGGTGTACGTTGCTCAGCTAGTCAAATTGTATTAGGAGCGGGAACACAAATATTAGTGAAACTATTGTTTCAATTGTTAAAGGGAAGCAATTATGCAGTGGAAAACCCAGGGTATCATAGGAAAATGGTCGTTTTTGAACAGGGAGAAGAGAAGGTTCAAATGTTGTCTTTAGATAGGGACGGCATTTGTATGGCAGATTTAGAAAATAGCAATGCGAATGTTGTATTTGTTACACCTTCCCATCAGTTTCCGTATGGAATGATTATGCCTATTACGAGAAGGACGCAGCTTTTACAATGGGCGAAGAAAGCGAAAGACAGGTATATTATTGAAGATGATTATGATAGTGAATTTCGCTATTCTGGAAAGCCTATACCGGCGCTGCAAGGGTTAGATACAGAGGGGAAAGTTATTTATATGGGGACGCTATCTAAAGCATTATTGCCATCGCTACGGATGAGCTATATGGTGTTGCCGAAGAAATTAATTAAAAAGTATCAACAGCAATATTTATTTTATACACAAAGTGTTTCAAGAATGGACCAAGAAGTGATTAGAAAGTTTTTAAATGAAGGCTATTGGGAAAAACATATTCATAAAATGCGTGTCGTCTACCGGAAAAAGAGGGATCGGCTCGTCTTTGAAATAGAGAAATATTTCTCTAATTGTGTTGAGGTGATAGGGGAAGATTCGGGATTACACATTTTATTAAAAGTGCATAATGGAATGCGAGAAGAGGAACTCATTCAAGAAGCTGCGAAATATAGTATTAAAATATATCCTGTTTCTACGTACTATAAAGACGGTACTGCACCTGAAAATGTAGTTTTACTTGGGTTTGCGATTTTATCAGAAGAAGAAATTGCGAAAGCGATTCAATTATTGCATAAGGCATGGTATACAAGAAAATAAAAAAACATCCTCCAAGCATGAGGATGTTTTTTTATTATTTATTTTCATCTAAGAATAAGACCATATGCTCTTCGTCCCAATATTGTCCGTTATATTTTAATGAACGTTCTTGCACACCGAATGTTTTAAATCCTAATGATTCATAAAGTTTTTTTGCTCCATCGTTGCCAACAACAACATCAAGCATAACTTGTTCCACCTCTAAAGATTTAGCAAGCTCAAGACATTCTTTAATAAGTGCTTTTCCTGCTCCAAGTCCGCGTGCTTTTGGAGATACATATACAGAACCGATTTTGGCTTTATGTTCTTGTTTTACATATGGTTTCGTTTCCAGTGTTGCAACCCCGATTAATTTTCCATCTTTGAATGCGCCTAGCGTATAGTTTTCATCTTGTGCTAATTTTTGTGCTTTATATTCAATCGCACACTCTTTATTAATAATATCTTCATAAGAAGAGCTAAAAGCTTCAGGGTTTTGCTTTAATCCTTCTACACGAAGTTCTAAGTAAATTTCCGCTTCGTCTTTTGTTAATACATGGATATCCAATTATATCACCCTCCAAATCTTTGACAAATGTATCTTTATTTTATATTGAAATAAGAATAATTTCAAAAGCTTAGCTTATATAAGCTGATTTTATGAACAAAATAACACCAGTAGTTTTTACTACTACTGGTGTTTTCACACACATATTATTCAAAAGGTAGCTCAATTATAAAGTTTGTTCCTACGTCTAATTTGCTTGTTACTAGAATGGAACCGTTATGCAATTCTACAATTTCTTTCGCAACAGCTAGCCCGATACCTTTTCCTCCAGTAGCTCTCGTTCTGGATTTATCAACACGATAAAAACGATCAAAAATATGCGGAATATCTTCTTCAGGAATACCTTCTCCTTCATCTTGTACACTTATTGTAAAAGAATTTGTTTCTGCGAGTACGCGTATCGTAATAGTAGTGTTTTCTAGTGAGTGTTGATAAGCATTGTGTAATAAATTTAACATAACTTGTTCCATACGTCTTTCGTCTATGCAAACTTCTAAATCATCTTTGCAATATACATGAAGTTGCATTTGTTTATTTGTTAATGTTGTTTTTGTTTTTTCAACCATTCGTTCTAAAAATGGTCTAAGAAGTACTTTTTGTTTTTTTATAACAAACTGGTGTTGTTCTAATTGTACAAGCATAAATAAATCTTGGACGAGGTCGGTTACACTATCTGTTTCATCCTCGATGATTTGCAAGTATTCTTCACGCTCTTCTTTCGTTAAAGAGTCTCTCTTTGCCACTTTCGCATAACCTTTCATATAGGTTAATGGAGTTAATAATTCATGAGCAACACTAGCGAGAAACTCACCTCTTTCTTTTTTCATATAAGTCAGTTCACTGGATAAATCTTCAATCGTTTTTGCTAAGCTTCCAAGTTCATCATTCCGTTTAATACCTAATTGAATTGGCTTATTTAATTTTGACATTTTTTCTGTTGCCCTCTTCATTTTGATGAGCGGTTCTGTAATAACACGAGAAAAAATAAAGACAGAAATAGTCGTTAAAATAATCGTCAAAACACTAATAATAAGAAATTGCTTCATGAGTTTAAGTAACATGTTTTCTAAGAAAGATGTTTTTAATAACATATATAACTTTCCTTGAAACTTTGTTGTGTTAAGTGGGCTTACTGTGGTGATGAATTTTGATTTTTTCCAGTTTCTTTCAACGATTAATCCGCTTTCTGGGACAGATTCTGTTTTACAAGTAAGTTGTTTTTGCATTTCTTTTGTTACGGGTTCTGAGGTGGAAATAATTTTGCCGTTATGGTCAGTAATAATAATAGCTATATCGGAGTTAGAAATTGATTCCGATTCAACTAAGTGTGCAGCCGCATTCGCAATATCGAACTCGGGGTACACGGGGCGTTTAGGATTTTTATTATGTTCAGTGTGTTGCATTTCTTTATAATATTCATCCCGTCTCTCGCGGTTTTTAATTTTTTTACTATAGCGATTACCTTTTTCTAAAAGAGCGAGTGTTTCCTCTTCAATGCGCATTTTAGAAATACTTTTGTAAAAAGATACGAAAGCAATCGTTTCAATGCATAAAGCTAATATTAAAAAGTATGTCCCGATTTTAAGTGAAAGTTTACTCATTTTCTCACCATACCTTATTCATAATAAAGGGTCAGTGGTATACTAGTTTCCACTGACCGAAGTGATTATTCACTTTTCCATTTATATCCGACCTTATAAACAGTTTCTAAGTAATTTTCAACTGGAAATCCTTTTTTCCGTAATTTATCGCGGATATTACGAATATGTGAATCGATTGTTCTATATTCAATATCTGTTTCATAGCCCCAAATTTTCTCGATTAAATCATCTCGGCTATAAGCACGGTTTGTATTTTGTAAAAATAGTCCAAGTAACGAAAACTCGATAGGTGTTAGTGAGATTTTCTCATCATAAACTGTGACAGTATGTTTCGTTTTATCCCACTCAATACCATTGAAGCTGACAAATCCATCTTTCTTAGTACGACGTAATATAGCCTCGATTCTTGCGACTAATACATGTTCATCAAATGGTTTTGTAATATAGTCATCTGCGCCCATAGTAAGACCTTTCACCATATCGTAATTTTGATTACGAGCTGTTAGCATTATAATTGGAACGTTGGAGATTTGACGAATTTGATAGCAAGTATCCCATCCATCCATATTCGGCATCATAACATCTAACAAAATAATATCGAAGTCTTTTTGTTCTATTAATTTTAGTGCTTCAAGGCCAGAGGTAGCTTTCATACAAAAATAGCCGCGAGGGCTTAAGAACAGATCTAATAATCGTAACATACGTTCTTCATCGTCTACTAATAAAATTTTTACCATAATCTTGTGCACCCCAAACTGTTCATTCTACTTGTATAGTTTACATGAAAATAATAAAAAACTCTTTTTATGTGATTGAGTGGAGGAGTTATTTTTCGCTCAGAGTAATTGACATAAAAAATGCACTAGTTTTGCACAACTATTTTTTATAATAGAAAACGTAGCGACACAAAATACCCTATGTTGCGACATAACGTCATGTCATTTTATTTATAAAATGACAATTCCATTCTATTGTGTATGTGAGATAGAGAGGGTTTTCGTATTCACCTCGCATCGGATAAGAAAAATTTCCTATCTCACACTTTTTTTAAAAGGAGATCATACACATGAATCCAAAAGAAGAAATTTCAAAAAAAGAAAAGCAAGATCGTAATACGGTTGTCATGTGTGTTGCCGTATCTATGGTTATTATTATAAGTTGTGTAAATAAAATTTTGGGGATTTTATAATATAAAAAAAGCTTATTGCTTCTTAAGAAGCAATAAGCTTTTTTCGTTGTTAGGGGGAGTATTTTTATATAATAAACCAAGGTAAAATTGCTAATCCAGAAGTTACAATTGCTGTAGTAAATATTAAAAGCATAGCTCGTTTGTTTTGTTTCATGTCACATTCTCCTCTACATATCAAGTACATGCGATCAGCGTGGGATGTAGTTCCCCACTGAGTAAAGTTTCACTTTATATTTTTAGTATAATGAATGGAAAGGTTTGGTACGATCGATAAAGGTGACATGAAGATTACATTGTTGTAATGAAAAAAGCATCTTTCTTAATAAAAAGATGCTTTTGGAAAACTAGATTGAAGTATTAATCATTTAAGAATAGAACCATATGTTCTTCGTCCCAATATTGACCGTTATGTTTTAATGAACGCTCTTGTACGCCGTAAGTTTGGAAACCTAATGACTCATATAATTTTTTTGCTGCATCGTTACCAACTACAACATCGAGCATAAGTTGTTCTACATGTAATTTATCGGCATTTTCAATAATTGCTTTAATAAGAGCTCGTCCTGCTCCAAGGCCACGTGCTTTAGGGGAAACAAAAACGGAACCGATTTTTGCTTTATGTTCTTGTTTAATGAAAGGCTTTGTTTCTAAAGTAGCAATGCCGATTAAATCGTTATCTTTGAAGACCCCTAGAGTATACTTATCCGGATTGCTTAATCGTTTTGCCATAGCAGCTACAGGATCCTCATGTTTCAGAACATCTTCATAAGAAGAGCTAAAAGCTTCCGGGTTCTTCGTTAAACCTTCCATACAAACTTTTAAATATATTTCTGCGTCCTCTGTCGTTAATAAGCGAATTTCCATCGTTGTAACCTCCTTGGGTGATTTTAAATAAAATAAATCCATTATTTTTATAAGAATGTGTATGCGTTTTGTTAGCAGTCTCTTTTAATGTGTAAAAGAATGAAAAGATATATGCTACAATATTTTGCTTTAATATGTAATGAAATTATATATTAACTTTATTAACTATTCAAGTGTTTAATATATTACATTTTTATAACTAAAATAGCTCCTCAATCGAGGAGCTATTTTAGTTATTCGATTGATAACCATCAATTCGATGTGGATGTGTGTAAATATTGCAGGATTCATTTCTAATAAATCCTACGACTGTAATGCCTAAATCATGGGCGAGTTGCAATGCTAGTTTTGTTGGAGCGGACTTAGATAGAACAATTTCACATCCGATTTTTGAAACTTTGAGTAAAATTTCGGATGAAATACGCCCGCTAAATGCAATGATTTTTCCTTTGACAGATATATCGTTACGCAAACAATGGCCGTATATTTTATCTAATGCATTATGTCTTCCGATATCCATTCTTGATATAAGGATATTATTTCGATCACATAGCGCGGTATTGTGAACACCGCCGGTTTGGCGAAATGTAGTGGAAGATTGTTGTAAAGTATTCATTAAGTGAAAACATTCTTCAGGAGTAATTGTCACATGTATATTATGTAAATTTTTTGCTTTTGCGGCATCGTTAGCGAAAATAAAACCTTGTCTACCTTTTCCGCAGCAAGAAGTGATGTATCGTTTATTATATAAATTTTGATAGAGCGGATTTACTTTGGATGATGTTACATGGACAATTCCGTTATCTTTTTGAACCCATAGTTCTCCAACATCTTTATAGGAAGAAATAATCCCCTCAGAAATTAAAAAACCAATTACCATATCTTCGATGTAATTTGGTGTACATACGACTGTTACATATTCTTCTCCATTTAATTTAATAGTAATAGGAGATTCTGTAACAATCTCATCAGTTTGTTTTGAAAATGTACCAGAGTAATAGCGTACAATTGTATAACTCTCTTGCGTAGGCCCCATATGAAATTCCCCTTTTATATGTATTTTCTCCCACATTCATCATAAAACATTGAAAAAATAAAAACATCTATTAGAAGGAAGGTATCAGATTATTTTGGTTATTATTGTATATATACGATATAATAGAAATGTAGAATAGTGAAATTTTCAAGCTTTCGTATTGATACCTTATAAACATCTAGAATCGACTTCATAAGAAAAGTATTTGAGCAGGGCGTTTCAAAAATATGTACAGTAATCCATTTATGAAAACGGATTCATAAATGTGTTGTACAGTTGGTTGTAAGGAGAGGGGAAACTATGGCAGAACAGACAGTCCGTGTAACCGTAGATGGTAAAGAATTTTCAGCATCAGGTGAAAAGACGATACTACAATTATTTAACGAGAGTAATTTGGAACATCCTCAAATTTGTCATGTACCAGAAGTAGATCCAATTCAAACTTGTGATACGTGTATTGTAGAAGTAGATGGGAAGTTAATGCGTGCTTGTTCAACGAAATTAGAGAACGGTATGCATATTGAAAGAAAGTCACAGCGTGCGAAAGAGGCGCAGACTGAGGCGATGGATCGAATATTAGAGAATCATTTATTGTATTGTACCGTATGTGATAACAATAACGGTAATTGTAAGGTTCATAATACAGTACATATGATGGGAATTGAAGAACAGAAATATCCGTATGAGCCGAAAGTAAGTGCTTGTGAAGTGGATATGTCACATCCGTTTTATCGGTATGATCCAAATCAATGTATTGCTTGTGGACAGTGTGTAGAAGTATGTCAAAACCTACAGGTTAATGAAACGATATCGATAGACTGGAGCTTAGATCGTCCTCGTGTTATATGGGATCATGGTGTAAGTATAAATGATTCATCTTGTGTAAGTTGTGGGCAGTGTGTAACAGTATGTCCATGTAATGCGTTAATGGAAAAATCAATGTTAGGTGAAGCTGGATTCATGACAGGATTAAAATCAGATGTGTTAGATCCGATGATTGATTTTGTAAAGGATGTAGAGCCTGGATATAGTAGTATTTTAGCAGTTTCAGAAGTAGAGGCTGCGATGCGTAAGACGAAAGTGAATAAAACAAAAACTGTTTGTACATTTTGTGGTGTCGGTTGTTCATTCGAAGTATGGACGAAAGATCGCCATATATTAAAAGTGCAACCTGTTTCTGATGCACCGGTTAATGGCATTTCCACATGTGTAAAAGGTAAATTTGGATGGGACTTTGTAAATAGTGAAGATCGAATTACGAAGCCATTAATTCGCCAAGGAGATATGTTTGTTGAAGCTTCATGGGAAGAAGCATTAGAAGTTGTGGCTTCTAACATGCAACATATTAAATCAGAATACGGAAGCGATGCATTTGGATTTATTTCTTCTTCGAAAGTAACGAATGAAGAAAATTATCTTATGCAAAAACTAGCTCGTCAAATATATGGAACAAATAATGTAGATAACTGCTCGCGTTATTGCCAATCTCCAGCAACTGATGGTTTATTTAAAACTGTCGGTATGGGCGGCGATGCTGGAACAGTGAAAGATATAGCTGAAGCAGGCCTTGTCATTATCGTTGGTGCGAATCCAACAGAAGGACATCCTGTACTCGCGACGCGTGTAAAACGTGCTCATAAATTACAAGAGCAAAAACTGATTGTAGCAGATCTTCGTAAACATGAAATGGCAGAGCGTGCGGATTTATTTATTCATCCGCGCCAAGGTACAGATTACGTATGGCTTGCTGGTATTACGAAATATATTATTGATCAAGATTGGCATGATAAAAAGTTCATAGCTGAAAATGTGAAGAACTTTGATGAGTATAGCACAATGTTAGAAAAGTATACGCTTGATTATACAGAAGAAATTACGGGAATTTCGAAAGAAAACCTGAAAGAAATGGCTCGTATGGTATATGAAGCAGATGGAACTTGTATACTTTGGGGAATGGGTGTAACGCAAAATACAGGAGGAAGTACAACATCTGCTGCCATTTCAAATTTACTGCTTGTTACGGGGAACTATCGTCGTCCTGGTGCAGGCGCATATCCATTACGAGGTCATAATAACGTACAAGGTGCTTGTGATATGGCGACATTACCAAACTGGCTTCCAGGTTATCAAGCAGTATCGGATGATACGCTTCGTGCTAAGTTTGAAAAAGCATACGGCACAACGATTCCGAAAGCACCAGGATTAAATAATATCGCAATGTTACTTGCGGCAGAAGAAGGAAAACTACGTGGTATGTATGTCATGGGGGAAGAAATGGCTTTAGTCGATTCCAATGCGAACCATGTGCAACATATTTTAGCGAATTTAGACTTCCTCGTTGTTCAAGATATGTTCTTATCAAAAACAGCTCGTTTTGCTGATGTTATTTTACCAGCGGCACCAAGCTTAGAAAAAGAAGGAACGTTTACGAATACAGAGCGACGTATTCAAAGATTATATGAAGTATTAAAACCACTAGGTGATTCAAAACCGGATTGGTGGATTTTACAAAAAGTTGCTCGTGCACTCGGCGGGGATTGGAATTACGAAAGTCCAAGTGAAATTATGGACGAAATCGCATCGCTTGCACCGTTATACTCTCAAGCAACGTACGATCGTCTAGAAGGATGGAATAGTTTATGTTGGGGTAGTCATGATGGTAGTGATACACCGCTATTATACGTAAACGGATTTAACTTCCCAGATAAACTAGCTCGTTTATCATTAGATGAATGGGTACCACCAGTTGTAGCGTCAGATGAGTATGATTTACTTTTAAATAATGGACGTATGCTAGAACATTTCCATGAAGGGAATATGACGAATAAGTCGGCTGGTATTTTATCTAAAGTATCTGAAGTGTTCGTTGAAATTTCACCTGAACTTGCTATAGAGCGCAATGTGAAAGATGGTGGTCTTGTAGAATTAGCATCACCATTTGGCAAAATTAAAGTACAAGCGCTTATTACTGAGCGTGTAACGGGGAAAGAGCTATACTTACCGATGCATGCAACGATAAATGAAGAAGCGATCAATATTTTAACTGGGACGGCAACAGACCTTTATACGTGTACACCGGCGTACAAACAAACGATGGTGAAAATGCGTGTATTACGTGAAAAAGGAAATCGTCCGTTACCATCTTCAAACCCGCGAGATAAAAAGCGTAATCCGCAAAATGGTGTTGAAATCGAGCAAAAATGGCAAAGAAAACAATACGTATCACTCGTGGACTAGGGGGCGGAGATAGTGGCGAAAGAAATTACTTTAATTAAAAAGAAAGTTGTAACAGAGGAAGAACAGAAACAGCAAGTAGCAAATGAACTTCTAAATGAGCTATCTAATAATCGTGAAGCAGTAGAAGAAACGATGCAGCTGTTAGCGCAGTTACAGAAGGCTGGAATATTAGATGCGGCGATTAGTTTACTTGCTGCGAAGGAAGATGTTTCAAAAATCGCTGTGGAGCAATTAAATCGTGAACCAGTTAAAAATGCACTTAACAACATGATGGGGGCGGGGGAAGCACTGTCCTCAGTTGACCCAGAAGTAACAAAGCAAATCACATCGAGTTTAGTCACTGGATTGCAATTTGCAACAGATGAATTAAAGAGTGGTAAAAAAACAAAAGTGATGGACTTCTTTAAAGTGTTAAAAGATCCAGATATCAATAGAGCCATCACATTCGGATTTAGCTTCTTGAAAGCATTTGGACAAGGGTTAGAGAAAAAATAGAGTAAGTGAAAAAGTGATGGGAAGTAGCCATCACTTTTTTCATTGTATGTATAAGAGTGTTCATGTTAAGCGGAATATATTATTATTATTATTATTATTATTATTATTATTATTAAAGGGATGGGTTAGAAATGGAAATGTGGAATCCATCTCAAATATCGTTTTAGAATGTGGAGGAATATATGCAACACCGTAAAAGACTATCTATACCAGGAGTAATGAGACATTCCTTTCAAACTGTTAGATTTGCCTTTTGGAATGTGTTAACATTCCAACTTGCTTATAAATTGTTAGCAGCGATTGTGTTTATCCCACTTTTTGGTATTATTTTCAATAAGTTGTTGTACTTTGGTGGGTATGCAAACGCAACAAATGACGAGTTATTAGCATTTTTGAAAACACCATACGGAATTTTGGCGATCGTAATTTTATCTATATTGGCATTGTTCCTGATCTTTACAGAGTTTGCAGTACTTATTATCATTTCGTACTTCGCTCATAAAAGGCAAAAGGTGAGATTACGTCCAATTTTATATAAAACAGTAACGTATTTACCTTCTCTGTTTACATATTGCTTACCTGGCTTTGTTTTGTATGCAGTTGTACTATTACCACTATTAAGTATGGGATATAAATCTGCATTGATTCCTGAAATTCAAATTCCTAATTTTATTACAGGTGAACTATTTAAGACAACAATGGGGCAAGTTGGATATTATACTTTCTTTGCTGTAGTTGCCTATTTGAACCTTCGTTGGATTTTTGTTTTACCTATTATCGTTTTAGAGGAGAAGCCGTTCCGTACGGCAGCACGCAAAAGCGCAAACTTAGTAAAAGAAAGCTTCTTTAAAGTTTTGTTCTTTTTAGTAGGTTTTTTCATATCTGTAGGAATTGTTTTTCTTTTATGTGTAGGAGTTTATTTACTTTGTCTGTGGGGAGTATATGAATTTACAAACCCAGAAGGGACATTTGCACTACTAGCAGAGTCAACTATTTCAGTTTTCCTAACAAGTACATTGTATCTATTTAGCTTTATTATGACGCCGTTCTATATTATGGCGTTAACAAGATTGTATTTACAAAAGGTCCCAGTCGAAGATGTTTTATTAGAAGAAGGATTAGATTATTCAAAGACGAAGGCAGATAAATGTTTCTTCCAAAAACATCGTTGGAAATTTATTGGTGTATATATTGTAGGAATTATTACGGCGGGAATGGTTGTTGCTTTCATTGTGACCTTTATTACAAATACATATAAAGAACCGATTATTATGGCTCATCGCGGTTATATTTCAAAAGGTGTAGAAAATACGAAAGAAGCTGTGCAGGGAGCTATTGATGCGAAAGCAGACTACGCTGAAATTGATGTACTACAAACGAAAGACGGTGAACTAGCAGTTATACATGATTTGAAGTTGAAACGTCTTGCCAATGCTAATGTTCATGTTTCGGATTTAACGATGGAAGAGTTAAGGCAGCTTACCCTTAGTCAAGATGGTTTTTCAGGACAAATCAGTACGCTGGATGAAATCATTAAGTTGGCAAAGGGTAAAATCAAACTCAATATTGAAGTGAAGCTTCATGGGGGCGAAAAAGACTTTGTAAACAAAGTATTAAAAACGATTAAAGATAATGAATTTGAGAAGCAATGTGTTATTCAAACGTTACATTACCCGCTTATTAAAGAGTTTAAGCGTGCAAATTCAGATATAAAAGTCGGATATATACTATATGCAAGTAGAGCTAACTTAAAGAATGTGAAAGCTGATTTTTATGTAGCGGAAGAATATATGTTAAATAAGAAGTTAGTAAGAGAAGCAAAGAAGTTAAACAAGCCAATTTACGTATGGACAGTAAATGATATGGAAAGTTTAAAGGGATATTATAAGTTAAACGTAGATGGTATCATTACCGATTACCCTGAATCGGCACGTGAAACAATTAAGATGTTAAAAGAGCAAGAAGCGGAAGAAAGTGATCTGTTTGATAAAATTACGGAAACAACAGATGATTTATTTTCCAAGTTATTTATAAGTTACCCAGCTGCTGGCTAAATGCCTGCAGCTGTTTTTTTTACAAAAAGAATATATCTCTAAAGTATTGTGTAAATTAATAACTGAATATGTATACGGCATCATTGGTATTTCTTACATTGTTACATTATTGTCGAATAATAAATGATTGCTGCTTATTTTAAAGGAGTATAATAAAAATAGAGTGATAGATAATGAGATGGAACAAAGAGGCTAATAGAATCAATGTTTTATATATTTACACTATTCTAAATATATAAACTTTAAAAATGTAGTATGTTAGCGTTTTCATAACTTTTAAGTTATGCTAGAATAAGGACATAAGTTATTAATTATTACAAAAAGAAAAAAGACTTTCTTTTTTCTGTTAATTATAAGGGGGCATTTCATTATGCGTATTGGGGTACCAGCAGAAATTAAAAACAACGAAAACCGTGTGGCAATGACACCAGCAGGTGTTGTACATTTAATTCGTAACAATCACGAAGTATTCATTCAAAAGGGTGCAGGTTTAGGATCTGGTTTCACAGATGCTCAGTATGTTGAAGCAGGAGCGAAAATTGTTGATACAGCTGAAGAAGCTTGGAACATGGAAATGGTTATGAAAGTTAAGGAACCAATTGAAAGCGAATACAAACACTTCAGCGAAGGTTTAATTTTATTCACATACTTACACTTAGCTCCAGAACCAGAATTAACAAAAGCATTAATCGAAAAGAAAGTTGTTTCTATTGCATATGAAACAGTACAATTAGAAAACCGTTCTCTACCATTACTTGCACCTATGAGTGAAGTAGCTGGTCGTATGGCTGCACAAATTGGTGCACAATTCCTTGAGAAGAACAAAGGCGGTAAAGGAATTTTACTTGCAGGTGTTCCAGGGGTTAAACGTGGTAAAGTAACAATCATCGGTGGTGGACAAGCTGGTACAAATGCTGCTAAAATTGCAGTTGGACTAGGTGCGGATGTAACAATCATCGACTTAAGTGCAGAACGTCTTCGTCAATTAGATGACATTTTCGGAAACCAAGTAAAAACTTTAATGTCTAATCCGTACAATATTGCAGAAGCTGTAAAAGAGTCTGATCTTGTAATCGGTGCAGTATTAATCCCAGGTGCAAAAGCGCCAAAACTTGTAACAGAAGAAATGATTAAATCAATGGAACCAGGTTCTGTTGTTGTAGATATCGCGATTGACCAAGGTGGTATTTTCGAAACAACTGACCGAATTACAACTCATGATAACCCAACTTACGAAAAACACGGCGTTGTTCATTATGCAGTTGCAAACATGCCAGGTGCGGTTCCACGTACATCAACTCTTGCATTAACAAACGTAACAGTACCATACGCAGTACAAATTGCTAACAAAGGCTACAAAGAAGCTTGCTTAGGCAACTCTGCATTACTAAAAGGTATTAACACATTAGATGGCTATGTAACATTCGAAGCAGTTGCAGAAGCTCACGGTGTAGAGTACAAAGGTGCTAAAGAATTATTAGAAGCAGAAACAGTATCTTGCTAATACAAGCATTATACAAAACAAAATCGAACAATATATAAACCAACATGATAAGAGCTAAGAGTGAATATCTCTTAGCTCTTCTTGGCAAAAGGGGGCATACATCGTGGCCAACCTATTTAAAAAGAAATCCGTTACGCAATTGTTAGGGGAAAGTAAAAGTAAAACTTTAACGAAAACGCTAGGGGCATTTGACCTAACAATGCTAGGGATTGGTGCGATAATTGGTACAGGAGTACTAGTATTAACAGGATTAGTAGCAGCAAGAGATGCTGGTCCAGCAGTTATCTTTTCATTCATGATTGCAGCGATTGTTTGTGGATTTGCAGCGTTGTGTTATGCAGAAGTTGCATCTACACTTCCGGTTTCAGGTAGTGTGTACACATATTCATATGCGACAATTGGTGAGTTTATTGCCCATCTAATGGGATGGACATTACTATCTGTATATGTCGTAACAACTGCCGCAGTAGCAGGTGGATGGACAGGTTATTTTAATAACTTAGTGAGTGGATTCGGATTAGAAATTCCAACAGAGTTGTTAAAGATTCCATCACAAGGTGGGATCGTGAATTTACCAGCAGTAGTCATTACATTAGTTTTAACTTGGTTACTATCAAGAGGTACGAAAGAAAGTAAGCGTGTGAATAACATAATGGTATTAATTAAAATTGGTATTGTTATTTTATTCATTGCAGTTGGTGCGTTCTACGTACAACCAGAAAACTGGACACCATTTGCACCATACGGTATTAGCGGAATCTTTGCCGGCGGAGCAGCAGTATTCTTTGCTTTCTTAGGATTTGATGCATTAGCAACTTCTGCTGAAGAAGTAAAAAATCCACAACGTGATTTACCGATTGGTATTATTGCTTCGTTAGTTATTTGTACAATTATTTATGTTGTAGTATGTCTCGTTATGACAGGTATGGTTTCTTATAAAGAATTAGATGTACCAGAAGCTATGGCATATGTGTTAGAAGTTGTAGGACAAGATAAAGTAGCGGGTGTAATCGCAGTTGGAGCTGTAATTGGTATTATGGCTGTAATCTTTGCTTACATTTATGCAACAACACGTGTATTCTTCGCGATGAGCCGTGATGGTTTATTACCAAAATCATTTGCGAAAATTAATAAAAAGACAGAAGCACCAGTATTCTCAACTTGGTTAACAGGTATTGGTAGTGCTTTAATTGCTGGATTTATCGATTTAAAAGAATTGTCGAATTTAGCGAATATTGGAGCATTGTTAACATTTGCGATGGTAGGTGTGTCAGTTATTATTCTTCGTAAAACACATCCGAACTTAAAACGTGGCTTTATGGTACCACTTGTACCAACGCTACCGCTTATTTCAATCGCATGTTGTCTATTCTTAATGTTTAACCTACCATTAACAACATGGATCTACTTTGGTATTTGGTTAGCAATTGGAGTAGTTGTATACTTTGTTTATTCGAAAAAGCATAGTCATTTAAAAGACGATGGAAGTTCGCAGGATAATTTAGAACAAGCTAATTAAAAGCTTAGTTAAAAGGGATATAAGTATAGTAAGCCTTGTGCGTCTAGGGAACGCGCAAGGCTTTTTCTTTTGTGTAAAGTGTATATTCTTTTTTGTATGAGAATGTAATGGATGCGGAAAATATGTGTAGATCTTTTTAAAATGTGAACGAAATGTTCAAAAAAATGTATGAGATTTCATTGACACATATGAATGGGCGCTCATATAATAAAGGTATAAGATATATGAATGATTGTTCATATGTTCAAATAAAGAGGTGAGCTATAATGGCTGGAAATAAAGTAGAAACACCACAAGAGACATGTTCTCAAACGATAATTCATGAAGAAGTTGTTGATCAAGTAAAACAAACAATTCCAACGGATGAAAGTTTAAGTAAAGTAGCAGAATTATTTAAAGTATTAGGCGATCGTACACGTACAAGAATATTACATGCGTTATTTGAAGCTGAAATGTGTGTTTGTGATTTAGCGTATTTATTAGGAATGACACAATCATCTATTTCACATCAGCTTCGTGTGTTAAAGCAAGCGAAACTTGTAAAGAATCGTAAAGAAGGAAAGGTCGTTTATTATTCGTTAGCTGACCAACACGTAATTCATATCTTCGAGCAAGCGTTTGAACACGTAAACGAGGAAGAATAAATAGAACGCGAGGAGGGAGAACGATGGCTGAAGCATTAGTGAAAAAGAAACTGATGTTAGAAGGTTTAGATTGTGCAAACTGTGCAATGAAAATTGAAAAAGGCGTTGGGAATATAGAAGGAGTAAATTCTTGCTCTGTAAATTTTGCAACAAAAACAATGGTTTTAGAGACAGAACAAAATAAAGAAAACGAAGTTGTTACAGAAGCAAAACAACTCGTTACAAAATTAGAACCGCACATTAAAGTGCAAGAAGAAAAAAGCACAAAAGTAGCAAAAGAAGTATTTATATTAGAAGGTTTAGATTGCGCAAATTGTGCGATGAAGATTGAAAATAAAGTGAAAGAAATGCCGACTGTTTCAACAGCAACTGTTGATTTCGTATCAAAGAAGTTACGAGTTGAGGTAGCGAATAAAAGAGAATTAGAAGCGACTGTAGCCAATATAACAAATGTCGTTCAAAAGTTAGAACCAGATGTGAAAGTTCTTCGTGAAGAAAAGGGTGGTCATGACCATGGACATAGTCATGATCATGATCATGGTGAAGCAAATGTGAAAAAGATGGTAGGACGATTAGTGGTTGGCGGAATTTTGACAGCAATTGCTGCATTAGCTGGCTTACCACAAATGATCACAATTCCGTTATTCGTCTTTGCGTATGTATTAATTGGTGGAGATATCGTTTGGAGAGCAGTAAGAAACATAACTCGTGGCCAAGTGTTTGATGAGAACTTCTTAATGGCAATTGCAACACTAGGAGCTTTCGCAATTCAACAATACCCAGAAGCGGTTGCAGTAATGTTATTCTATCAAGTAGGAGAACTATTCCAAAGTATTGCGGTAAACCGTTCTCGAAAATCAATTACTTCATTAATGGATATTCGTCCTGATTACGCGAATGTAAAGATTGGAAATGAAACGAAACAAGTATCACCAGAAGATGTACAAATCGGCGATTATATTATCGTGAAACCTGGTGAGAAAGTACCGTTAGACGGAAAAGTAGTTGAAGGAACATCAATGGTAGATACTTCAGCATTGACTGGTGAATCTGTACCACGTGAAGTTGAAATTGGAAATGATGTATTAAGTGGTTTTGTGAACCAAAATGGTGTATTAACAATTGAAGTTACAAAAGAATTTGGTGAATCAACTGTATCAAAAATTTTAGATTTAGTTCAAAATGCAAGCAGTAAAAAAGCGCCAACAGAAAACTTTATTACGAAGTTCGCGCGTTACTACACTCCAGTTGTAGTAATTACAGCAGCGATCATGGCGTTTATTCCACCACTTATTTTAGAAGGAGCTACATTCTCGGATTGGATTTATAGAGCTTTAGTGTTCTTAGTAATTTCTTGTCCGTGTGCGTTAGTTGTATCTATTCCTCTTGGATTCTTTGGAGGTATCGGTGGTGCATCTAAAAGTGGTGTGTTAGTAAAAGGGAGTAACTATTTAGAAGCTTTAAATGATGTGAAATATATTGTTTTTGATAAAACAGGCACATTAACAAAAGGTGTCTTCAAAGTTACAAAAATGGAACCGAGCGAAGGTATTACAAATGAAGAATTATTAGAGTATGCAGCATTTGCTGAAGTGTATTCTAACCATCCAATTGCACAATCGATTCGAAATGCATATGGAAAATCAGTTGATGAAAAAATGATCGATGATTATAACGAAATTTCTGGTCACGGTACAGTCGTAAAAGTACAAGGAAAAGAAATTTTTGCAGGTAATGCTAAATTAATGAGAAAAGAGAACATTACATTTAAGCAACCAGAAACAGTAGGTACATTAGTTCACGTTGCTGTAGATGGAAAATATGCAGGTTATATTGTTATCTCTGATGAGGTAAAAGAAGATTCAAAACAAGCAATTCAAAAGTTAAAAGAACTAGGTATTAAGAAGACAGTCATGTTAACTGGTGATGCAAAACCAGTTGGTGAAGCTGTTGGTAAAGAATTAGGTTTAGATGAAGTTCACGCAGAACTATTACCGCAACAAAAAGTAGAAGAGATTGAAAAAATTGATGCAGCAAAGCATGGAAAAGAAAAAGTTGCTTTCGTTGGTGATGGTATTAATGATACACCGGTATTAGCGAGAGCCGATGTTGGTATTGCGATGGGTGGTTTAGGATCAGATGCAGCAATTGAAGCGGCAGATATCGTTATTATGACTGATGAGCCTTCAAAAATTGCAACAGCTGTAAACATTGCAAAACGTACACGACGCATTGTGTGGCAAAATATTATCTTTGCATTAGGGGTAAAAGGATTAGTTTTACTACTTGGTGCTTTCGGTATTGCAACAATGTGGGAAGCTGTTTTCTCAGATGTTGGTGTAACACTACTGGCAGTGTTAAATGCAATGCGTGTACTACGAGTGAAAGATTTATAAAGTGAAACTTTAATCAGTGGGGGGTTTCATCCCCCGCTGATTATTAGCCTTCACCAATCGGGCTTTTACGGACAGTTGATCCCCCATCTAACGCCCTTGCTTTTGCTGAATTTTGAGGTGGGGGGTCTTACTGCCCGTTAATGCGGGATAAAAAAGAGGACGCAACCTGCGTCCTCCTTTTTAGGTTATTCTGTTGAAATTGACTCAATAAAATAATAACAAATATTATTTCGAAAATAAATAACGTAATATTAAAATTTACAAATAAAAAATATTTGTCTTGTTATTTTAATATATTTTTTACAAAGATATATAGCATTGAAGAAAACAGAGAAGGAGCAACTTCTCTGTTTTATTTTTGTATATTTTTTTCAACTTGTTCTCGAACAGTTTGAATGTAATTCATTTTATGATCCCAGCATTCTTGACTTAAATCGACAGGGTACTCTTCAGGATTTAAAGTTCGCATATACTCTTCCCAAAATAACGCGAGACTCTGTTCATTGTATTTTTGAATATCCAATATGTCAGGTAGTTCATATGTTCTTTCACCGTTAACGAAAATGTCTTTATGCAGTTCGCGCGCTTCAAAGTTTGTTACAAATTTACTTATATACGTGTGAACAGGGTGAAACATTTTTAAGCGTTCTTCTTTTCCTGGTTCTTCACAATCTAATGCAATATAATCGCCTTCTGCATGATCATTAACTCGGTTGATAATGCGATAAATTCGTTTCAGTCCTGGAGTAGTGATTTTTTCCGGGTTAGATGAAATTTTAATTGTATCATTTAACTTTCCATCAGTATCTTCAATCGCAACGAGTTTATAAACAGCCCCTAATGCTGGTTGCTCAAAGGACGTAATCAATTTTGTTCCAACGCCCCATACATCAATTTTTGCTCCTTGAGATTTTAAATGCATAATGGTGTATTCATCTAAATCGCTAGAAGCAATAATTTTTGTATTTGTAAACCCGGCTTCATCTAGTAGTTTTCTTGCCTTTTTAGATAAATAAGCCATATCACCACTATCGAGGCGAATTCCGTAAAAATCGATGCGATCCCCGAACTCTTTTGCCACGCGAATTGCATTTGGAACACCAGATTTTAATGTGTCATATGTATCAACGAGAAAGACGCATTTTTTATGTGTCTCAGCATATTTTTTGAAAGCAACATATTCATCACGGTATGCTTGAACGAAAGAGTGTGCATGTGTGCCGGCTACAGGTATTCCGAAGCGTTTCCCAGCCCGTACGTTACTCGTAGATGAGAAACCACCGATAAAGGCAGCACGTGTACCCCAAAGGGCTGCATCGAACTCGTGGGCACGTCTTGTGCCGAACTCTAAAAGTTCATCGTTATTTGCAGCGTGCTTCATACGAGCTGCTTTCGTTGCAATTAATGTTTGGTAATTCACAATGTTTAACAGGGCGGTTTCAATAATTTGTGCTTCGCCGAGCGGTGCATCGACACGTAATAAAGGCTCGTTATTAAAGACAACTTCACCTTCTTGCATACTTCGAATCGTCCCAGTGAATTTCATATTTTGTAAATACTGAAGAAATTCTTCTTCAAATTGTAATTCTGCTAAATAAGCGATATCGCTTTCGGTAAAGCTGAAGTTTTCTATGTACTCTACAATTTTTTCAAGGCCAGCAAAAACAGCATAACCGTTCTCGAATGGAAGTTTTCGAAAGTATAAATCAAACACCGAGCGGCGGTTATGAATACCATCTTTCCAATATGTATAAGCCATATTAATTTGATATAAATCTGTATGTAAGGCATAGCTATCGTCTTTATAATAAGTCATCGCGAAACCACCTCCATAATTTGGTTATAGTATACCAATTTTTCACCGCTTGTAGCAAAGAATGGATATGAAGGTGTAGTCAAGAGGGAAAAAAATGAAATAATGCATATTTTTTAGAAAATTAACATTTATCAATTTATATTTCTCAAGATTTTATGTATTATTAAAGTAATGGGGGTAAATGAGAATGGAGGAGGACAATGCAACAAACATTAGAAAAAATAGGCAAACAAGTCTTTTACAAACGGCTACAGCAAAAAATGACACAAGAAGAATTATGTCAGGGCATTTGTTCTGTCTCATACTTAAGTAAAATCGAAAATGGAAAGATCGAAGCATCAGAAGAGATTCTACAATTGCTCTGCGCAAGATTAGAAATTGCCGTGACGGATTTGAGAGATGTAGAAGAAGATGTGAAGGTGAAGCTGGATGAATGGTTGAATGCATTAGTTCATTTGGACAAGCCACAAGTAGAACGCATATATGAAGAGCTGCAAGGTGAAATGAAGCATGTTTTGGATTTTGAAATTATAAATTATTATAAGTTACTTTATACGCGGTATTTAATGATGAAGCGAGATTTACCTGCTGTAGAGGAAGAATTGGATAAGTTGAAAAAGGTGTATAAGAAATACTCACCTTTCCAGAAGATGTTATATACGTATAATAAGGCATTGTTATATTCTGTGCAGTACAAATATACACAGGCATTGGAATACTTGTTAAAGACAGAAGCGATGGCGAAAGAGTTAGGTTATTATGAAACAGGAATATATTATAATTTAGCGCTAACTTATAGTCAGATGGAAATAGACCACATGACATTATACTTTGCTAACGTGGCATTAGAAGGCTTTAAAAGTGAATATAAATTCAGAAATATAATTAATTGCAAGTTTTTAATTGCTTTTAGTTACACTAGAAAAAAACAATATAACGAAGCTATGGAAATTTATAATCATATCATAAGGGAAGCGACTTCTTTTGCTGATAAAGATAATATTCTATCTATTGCTTTGAATAATATTGGTTACCTGTATTATCGTCAAAAAAATTATACTAAGGCAAAAGAGTACTATATAGAATGCCTAAAGTATAAAAAAGAAGAGGATATGAACTATATTGATGCTATGTATGAGCTTTCGTTACAGTGTATTCAATTAGGAGAAATTGAGGAAGCGGCTAAATGGATTGAAAAAGGCATCATTGCTGCAAGAAAAGATGATAGATATAAAGGGATGCTATATTTATTATTAAGTTTACGATACAAGCATTTTGAAGAAAGGGATGTTTATAAAAAATTTCTAGAAATAGAAGTAGTTCCTTTCTTTAAAGCAGAGGAAAATATAAAAGATTTAAAGAAAATATACTTAGAACTAGCTGAATACTTAGAAGAATGTTCAGATTTTAAAGAAAGTAATCGCTACTATAAGTTAGCGATAAATTTATTAGAAGAGTAAGGAGGAGAAATAATATGAAAAAGTTAATTGCAGGAACATTTGTAGTTATGGCGATTGCGGCGGTGGTATTGGATATTCAGTATGCATGGAAGCCAGATACTCTTGGTCAAGAAGCTAAAACAGTTCAACAAATTAATTCATAATTAAAAACCCCTTTCCAACCGGAAAGGGGTTTTTTCAATATTTGTTCCTCAAAATTCTACAAAACTTGAGAAAAAAATTAATTGAATTTTTAGTATATTAATAGTGGAAACATAATGCTAATATGAAACTACTCTTTTTCAAAAAATAATTTATTAGGGGGAAGGTTCATGAAAAAGAAAAGTTTAGCGTTAGTGTTAGCGACAGGAATGGCAGTTACAACGTTTGGAGGGACAGGCTCTGCATTTGCAGATTCTAAAAATGTGCTCTCTACGAAGAAGTACAATGAGACAGTACAGTCACCGGAGTTTATTTCTGGGGATCTAACTGGAGCAACTGGTAAGAAAGCAGAATCTGTTGTGTTTGATTACTTAAACGCAGCAAAAGGTGATTACAAGTTAGGGGAAAAGAGTGCGCAAGATTCTTTCAAAGTGAAACAAGTGAAGAAAGATGCTGTAACTGATTCAACAGTAGTACGTTTGCAACAAGTATATGAAGGAGTACCTGTATGGGGTTCTACGCAAGTAGCTCATGTGAGTAAAGATGGCTCTTTAAAAGTATTGTCTGGAACAGTTGCGGCTGATTTAGATAAAAAAGACAAGCTGAAAAATAAAAATAAGATTGAAGGCGCAAAAGCAATTGAAATTGCGCAAAAAGATTTAGGGATTACACCTAAATATGAGGTAGAACCAAAAGCGGACTTATATGTATATCAAAATGGTGAAGATACAACATACGCATATGTTGTGAATTTAAACTTCTTAGATCCAAGTCCAGGAAACTACTACTATTTCATTGAGGCAGAAAGCGGTAAAGTATTAAATAAGTTTAATACAATCGATCATGTGACAAATGATGATAAGTCACCAGTTAAACAAGAGGCTCCTAAGCAAGATGCAAAAGCAGTTGTAAAGCCTGTAACAGGAACAAATAAAGTAGGAACTGGTAAAGGGGTATTAGGAGATACGAAGTCGCTTAATACAACATTATCTGGTTCATCTTACTATTTACAAGATAATACACGCGGAGCAACAATTTTCACATATGATGCGAAAAACCGCTCAACATTACCAGGAACATTATGGGCAGATGCAGATAATGTTTTCAATGCAGCGTATGATGCAGCAGCAGTAGATGCTCATTACTATGCAGGTAAAACATATGATTACTATAAAGCTACATTTAATAGAAATTCTATTAATGATGCAGGAGCACCGTTAAAATCAACAGTTCATTACGGAAGTAATTATAATAATGCATTCTGGAACGGATCACAAATGGTATACGGAGATGGTGATGGTGTAACGTTCACTTCATTATCTGGTGGAATTGATGTAATTGGTCACGAATTAACGCATGCAGTTACGGAAAATAGTTCTAATTTAATTTATCAAAATGAATCAGGAGCTTTAAATGAAGCGATTTCTGATATTTTTGGTACTTTAGTAGAATTCTATGATAACCGTAACCCAGATTGGGAGATTGGTGAAGATATTTACACACCTGGTAAAGCGGGAGATGCGCTTCGTTCTATGAGTGACCCTACAAAGTATGGTGACCCAGATCATTATTCTAAGCGTTACACGGGTTCAAGTGATAACGGTGGGGTTCATACAAACAGTGGCATTATTAATAAACAAGCTTATTTATTAGCAAATGGCGGTACACATTACGGTGTAACTGTAACTGGTATCGGTAAAGATAAGCTAGGTGCAATCTATTACCGTGCAAACACACAATATTTCACGCAATCTACTACATTTAGTCAAGCGCGTGCTGGTGCGGTACAAGCTGCAGCTGATTTATATGGTGCGAATTCTGCAGAAGTAGCAGCAGTTAAGCAATCATTTAGTGCTGTTGGTATCAACTAAGGTTTTAGAGGATAGCTATTAATAAAATACCTCAAAAATAAAGAAGGAGCATAGGCTCCTTCTTTATTTTTTTCTCCATTTTTTCCACAAATAATACAACCCAATGCAACCTGCGATTGTAACAATCCACTTCGCTTCATTTGTTCCGTTCATGACATGATAAGCAGAATATACCTCGATTAATAATGCCGGTATTTTACCTATTGTACTGGCAATACTGAAGGATAGTAATGACATTTTGCCTAGAGCTGCAAATAAAGTCACGATACTAGACGGAATGAAAGGAATGAGGCGGAACGATAGGACGAGTAGAAAGGCCTCTCTACCTTCTACATAAAGTAGGTGTTCTACCTTTGGATACTTATTTACTTTGCTGTGAGTGAATTTCTGAAGACCTATACGATAAATATAAAACGAGATAATAGCCCCTAATGCCTCACCAGCGATCGAAATAATAGTTCCATTTGCTACACCAAAGAGCTGTATGTTAATAGCGGTCAAAAAAATACTAGGGATAACACCTAAAAGACTAATGACTATGTTGATTAAGATACTAAGTGGAATTGCGATTGAATAATAGTCTGTTAAGAAGTTTTGAATTGTTTCAGCCATTGTTTAAAATCCTTTATCTTTTTTTGCATTACACCATATTTCCATTGTATAGGCAAGTGCAAATTTACATAATGTAGAAAACGTTGATAAAACACCATTAATATACCTTGTATAGGTATTGGGTATGTGTGATAAGGGGTATATTTCAGTGACTTAAAAAACACCAAATAAACCCTTTGTTTAAAGGCTTTATTTGGTGTTTTTATAGGTATTTAAAATCGGGAAATAATTATAAAAATATAGGGGTATATTTATAAAAGGTCAAAAATAGCGGTTTTATGAAAAATAGATGAGGAATTTGAAAAATGTATATGTTTTTTCGGTGTGAAATTGACTTTTAGTGAAGTTACGATAATAATCATGAAAGAGGTGATATGATGAAACGAATAAGTAGTCTTTTCGTGAGTAGTTTATTGGCACTCATGTTAATCTTAAGTGGATGTGCAGGAAAAGAACAAAAAACAGAGAAACAAACAGGGAATCAATCGACATCAGTAGAAAAAATTAGTGATAATATTTTAGATGAAATGGAAGGGCCACCTAAAAATGGTCATACGATTGAAAGACATGTAGGCAAATCAGAAGAGGATTTGAAGAATCGCTTGAAGACAGATAAAGTATCAGCAGCAAGTACATACTATGACAAGGAAACAGCGACGAAAGCTGTAAAAGATAGTTTGAAGCAGCATGATAAGGAAATTCAAGATTGGTTAAAAAATTCTAAAGAGGCTCGTCTCGTATTAAATACAACACATTCATTCCCGGTTGGAAAAACGGTAATAAAGAAAAATATGAATGTAAAAGACAAGTTAGTCAAAACTGTTACTGTTTTAGCGAGAGATAAGTCAGGAGATTTAGGATATAAGATCATTACTTCTTATCCATCTGATAAATAAGAAGGGGGAGTAAATATGTATACGACATTACAATATTTTTTCAAATCGTATTGTACGTTAAGTATCCATGAAGATGAAATAGTAGGCGTGATGGAAGAGTTTATAGAGCAAGAAGACGAAGAAATTGTTTTGAAATTACGTGATGAATTATTATATATGAAGAAAAAGGATGCTTGGGAAGAGGCGTGCGTACTAGCTGCGAAGCAAGGAAATCGTATGTGGTCGTTAGAAGAAACGAAAGACCACCTTACAACCTTTTTAGTATTATTGCAAAAGAAAAAGGCGTGACTTATTCACGCCTTTTCTTTTTGGAATTTGTTCGTTTAATAGTGTCTTATTGTTTTGGAGCGCTTTTATATACGCTTTTTGAAATTTGCCCATTAGATATTACTTCACCGTTTTGTGTAACTTTTTTATATGTAACTGCTGTTATTTTATCATTAGTCCTACTAATTACTTGAGAAGAAACTTCAACATTTTTACCAGTATTTGTGCCGAAAATACGTGTAGTAATACTACCTCCATTTGAAAATGCTTGAATATAAATATGATTGCCTGTATTGTTTTTAAATTTTAAATCTGGACCATAATCTGCTACTGCTGCATCTTGCCCAAGTGGTAAATAATTTACGGGCATAGAATGATTGCTTCGAGAAACAATTCCTAAATCTGCTCTTAAAGCTGCGCTATATAAAGTACTACTCACTTGGCAAACGCCTCCGCCTGCACTTTGTATAACTTTCCCTTGTGAATATACAGCTGCGGATTTATAACCATGAGCAGCATCCGTTACGCCAACGCGGCCATTAAAACTAAATGTTTCATCAGGTGCGACAATCACTCCACTTAAAGTATTAGCTGACTTATTTACGTTAAAGGATTGATTCCCATTACGGCCAGCCATTGGAGTTGAATATTCAGCAATTACTTCTTTAATCCCCATTTTCTGTATATCTTCTGTAGAACGTTCAGGCTTTAATAGTGTAACGGGTAATGTAACGTCAGATGTGCCAGAAGTAATGGCTTGCCGCGTTAAATCAGTTAACTTTTCTTTATCGATTTTTTCTCCATTTTGGCTCTGGCTAATATTTACTGTAGTGCCTTCAATATTTAATTCAGCATTAACGGGATTTTTTAATGTTTCATTATATTTATCCTTCATAAAGCTTTTATAAGCAGTTGTATTTAATTGAGGTGTTAATTTATAGGCACGTTTTAATTCACCGTTCTCAGCTTGTTTCCGCATTTTATAACGATTTATTGCGTTGCCTTCTTGTTCTTTAAAGATTTTGTCGATAATATCTTTTTCTTTATAATTTATCCCTAAATCTTTCCATGTGTAAGTTTGTTTATCGTTTTGGAATATGTACGTAAGTGATTTTTGATCTAATTCAGTGATTTTTTGATTAATAATAGCTTGAATATCTTTTTTATTTTTTCCATCGAGAGAAATACCTTCAAATGTAGTATTGGGTAATGCAGTAGTATCTAATTGATTATTTAGTTTGGATACATATTGATATCCGCCAACACCGCCAACACAAAGTAATATGCCTCCAGCAATTGCAGAACCGATCAGTATTTTACTTAGCTTCATGTATTTCCCCCCAGAAATTTTTGTATAAATATATGTATTACATTTTTTGTATAAAAATGATGAAAATAACATTATGTACGTACTAGTATACTATTATTTTCACTATGTGCGTAATGTTTTTATAAAAAATGTTACACTGTTGTAATAATTGTCTCTTTTTGTCACAATGTGTATGAAAAATATGTTGAAAATTATAATAAAAAGGCTGTCTAGAAAGTTCTAGCAGCCTTTTTATTATAATTTTTTATGTTCATTTTTATTCGTAACACCGAGATGTTCTTGTAGTGTTGTCGAAATCGTATTGATGCTTTTTTCGTTTGGAACGTAATAATAAATACCACCTATATATTTATCAGTACCTTCTACTTGCATTTTGTCCATTTTTAAATTGGAATCCATTGAATTTTTTGCAATTGTCATCATATCATCAAAAGTTAAATTTGTTTTTAAGTCTTTATCGACAGCGTCTAATAGACCACCGATCTTATTAATGGAATTAAGTGATAGTGCTTTTTGAGCGATAGCTTCTAAAACAAGTTGTTGTCGTTGACCGCGCATATAATCACTATCGATATGACGAGTTCTTGCTAGTGCCAGTGCTTCCTCTCCATTTAAATGTTGACGTCCCTTTTTAAGGTGAACAGCATCTGCTTCATCTTTACTATTTTGTTCTGTGAACTCCACTGGAACATCTACAGTAATTCCACCAAGGGAATCGACAATTTTGATAAAGGATTTAAAGTTGAATTTTACATAGTAATCAACTGGAACATCTAAAAAGTTCTCTACCGTATCAATCGTGCTATCTACACCACCGAATACGTGCGCATGTGTAATTTTATCGTATTTATCACGTGATTTAATGTATACACGTGAATCACGTGGAATACTGACAAGCTTAACAGATTTATCGTTTTTATTAATTGTGGCAAGTAATAGTGCATCTGTACGAGTTGCTTTTCCGTAATTTTTGTCCCTGATTTCACTTTCATCAACTCCCATAATGAGTACAGAAATGTTATCAGTCATAGGTTTAACGGCTTTTTCACGTTTGCTGGATTTATCCCCACGGCCCAGTTCAGAATAGGCATTACTTAACACAGACTTTGCTTTACTGTATATATGGAAGGAATAGCCTCCGGCTCCAAGTGCTACAACCAGTAATGGAATAAGCAGGAACCAAAGTAGGCGTTTTTTCTTTGAGCGTCCTTTTTTGGCTCGAGTATCTTTGTTCATATCGGATTTCATCATTTTTTCTCCTTTAAAACTATCAAAGTATATACATCTAGAAGCGCATTTAAACACATAAAAAATATTGTACGCTAAATAAAAGCGATTGTACATGTATAAAAAATAGATGTCTTGATTATTTATAAAGACATCTATTCGTTATTGTATACAAAAGATAGGGAGAAGAAAATGATAAAATTTTACCTAATTACAACATAATGCTTACGATAATTGCAGATAAAATGCTAACGAGAGTTGCTCCGTATAGTAATTTAAGGCCAAATCTGGCAACGACGTTTCCTTGTTCTTCGTTTAATCCTTTTACCGCACCTGAAATAATGCCGATAGAAGAAAAGTTGGCAAAAGAGACGAGGAAGACAGAAATAATACCAACTGTACGAGGAGAAAGGCTATTAGAAATTTTACTAAGATCCATCATGGCTACAAATTCATTCGTTACAAGCTTCGTTGCCATAATGCTACCAGCCGAGACAATTTCGGAACTTGGTACACCGATAAGAAATGCAATTGGTGCAAAGACGTAGCCGATTAATTGCTGGAAAGTAATGCCGAATATAATGAGGAATAGATCATTAATGCAGCTAATTAATGCGACGAATCCGATAAGCATAGCACCGACAACGATAGCTACTCGAAAGCCATCTAGAATGTACTCTCCAAGCATTTCAAAAAAGCTTTGCTTTTCGCCTTTTATTTCTAAAATATCTTCGTCATCCCTCACGTCGTAAGGGTTAATGATAAGTACGATAATAAAGCCGCTAAATAAATTGAGAACGAGTGCGGTTACTACATATTTAGGTTCGATCATTGTCATATAGGCACCTACGATAGACATAGATACAGTTGACATGGCAGATGCACAAAGTGTATAAAGACGGTGTTTTGGAATTTGAGCTAATTGTTTTTTGACCGTAATAAAAACTTCTGATTGGCCGACAATGGCAGAAGCGATAGCATTGTAAGACTCTAATTTCCCAAGACCATTTATTTTGCTAAGGAAGTAACCGATCCAACGAATGAAAAATGGTAGTATTTTGAAATGTTGCAGTATACCAATTAAGACGGAAATGAAGACAATTGGTAATAAGACAGTAAGGAAAAAGGGCATTTCACCTTTATTGGCAAGGCCGCCAAATACGAAGTTTATACCATCAGCAGCATACTCGAGTAGCTTTGTAAACAGACTGGAAATGACCCGAATAAGTATGAGACCGATTTCTGTATTTAATAACAAATAGGTTAAAATTAACTGTATAATAAGCATGATGAAAATAGGTTTCAATTTAATATGTTTCTTATTGTTACTAGCAATATAAGCAAGGAAGAAAACAACGATAAGTCCTACGAAAAAAGTAATAAATTTCATAGTAAGCCCCCTAATAGAGATATTCTGCTATATATGTTTTTCATTTCAAGGGAGAATATGCATCTTTGGTAAAGAAAGGAATAGAGAGAGTATGAATATATGTAGAGTACACCACGTTGCAATTATTTGTTCAAATTATGATGTGTCAAAATATTTTTATACTAGGATATTAGGTTTTGAAGAGGTAAATGAGGTATATAGAAAGGAACGAGATTCTTATAAGTTAGATTTATGTGTAGGGGGAGAGTATCAAATTGAATTATTTTCATTCCCAAGTCCGCCTGAGCGCCCGAGTTTTCCAGAAGCGTCTGGACTTAGACATTTAGCATTTGCTGTTACAAATATAGAAGAGGCTGTAAAACATTTAAACGAATGTGGTGTTGAAACTGAGTCGATACGTATTGATGAAATAACCGGAAAAAAATTTGTTTTTTTCCAAGATCCGGATGGTTTACCTTTAGAATTGTATGAGGTTTGAAATTGGTGAATTTTATATAGGGTTGCTTTTGAGTAAATGAAGAAACTAAAGTGAAACTTCTTTTTTAAAGGAGGTGTCACTTTAGCTAAGAAAGCTAAAGGATATATGTGGATATTTTAAAATTACTGATGGTAGTCATTCTTATTGCATTAACAGGTTTTTTTGTAGCTGTTGAGTTTGCAATTATTAAGGTGCGTAGCAGTCGTATTGACCAACTCGTTAGTGAGAAACGACGAGGAGCATTGGCAGCAAAAAAAGTAACTTCAAATTTAGATGAATATTTATCAGCATGTCAGTTAGGTATTACCATTACCGCTTTAGGGCTTGGGTGGTTAGGCGAGCCGACTATAAAACATTTACTAGAGCCGTTGTTTTTAAAACTACACCTATCTTCTGCAATTGCAAGTACAGTTTCGTTTATTATTGCTTTTGCAGTTATTACGTTTTTACATGTTGTTATTGGTGAACTTGCTCCAAAGACGTTCGCGATACAAAGAGCAGAGCAAGTTAGCTTATTATTATCGAAACCACTTATTTATTTTTACCGAGTAATGTATCCGTTTATTTGGGCTTTAAATGGTTCAGCAAGGCTTGTAACAGGGTTATTCGGATTACATCCAGCTTCTGAACATGAAGTTGCTCATTCGGAAGAAGAATTACGATTAATCTTATCTGAGAGTTATGAGAGCGGAGAGATTAATCAAAGGGAATTTAAATATGTAAATAATATTTTTGAATTTGATAATAGAGTGGCAAAGGAAATTATGGTGCCTCGTACGGAAGTTGTAGGTTTATATGAGGACGAACCATTTGAAACACATATTAAAATAATCGCACAAGAAAAATATACGAGGTATCCTGTATTTGGTGAAGATAAAGATGAAATCATTGGAATGGTTAATGTAAAGGATTTATTTATTCGTTATATGGATGGTAATCGGGACGAGGAGTGTTCGATTATGCCATATACAAGGCCGGTCATTGAAGTGCTAGAAAATATTCCAATTCATGATTTACTATTACAAATGCAAAGAAAACACATTCCATTAGCTGTGTTGTATGATGAATATGGTGGGACAGCTGGGATTGTTACATTAGAAGATATTTTAGAAGAAATTGTTGGGGAAATTCGAGATGAATACGATGAAGATGAACACCCGCCTATAGAGCATATAAGTGAAGGGTGTAAAATCGTAGAGGGGAAAGTGCTTATTAGTGAAGTAAATGATTTATTTGGCATACACTTAATCGCTGATGATGTAGATACAATTGGTGGGTGGATTATGGTACAAAAGCAAATCGTTGCTGAAGGAGATATTATTGAAAAACACGGCTTTTCTTTTAAAGTTCTGGAAAAAGATATGCATCAAATTAAACGAGTGGAAATAAAGAAGGGAGAAGAATGATTTTCTATAAAAGGTATATATAGAAAATTAAATGTTTGCGCTTTCAAAAAAGGTACTATATAGTGAAGGTGGACACTGAAAAATTCTTCTGAATGATACTCGTATTTTTAGAGGGCGAATTTTTTAAATAGGGATTTAGAATGAAAAGTATAGGTGATGAAAATGATAGCAACGAAGGATATACGTATAGAAAAAGATTTTTTAGGTGAAAAGGAAGTACCAAGTAGAGCTTATTACGGTGTACAAACATTACGTGCGGTAGAAAACTTCCCGATTACAGGATATCGCATCCATCCGTCACTCATTACGGCAATGGCAATTGTGAAAAAAGCGGCGGCACTTGCAAATATCGATACTGGTTACTTAGCGAAAGACATTGGGCACGAAATTGCAGAGGCAGCGCAAGAAATTGTTGATGGAAAATTCCATGATCAATTTATCGTAGATCCAATTCAGGGCGGTGCTGGAACTTCTATTAATATGAATACGAATGAAGTAATTGCTAATCGAGCGTTAGAACGTATGGGATATGAAAAAGGCGAGTATGCAAAAATTAGCCCAAATACGCATGTAAACATGGCTCAGTCAACGAATGATGCGTTCCCAACGGGAATTCATATTGCAACTCTTATGATGTTAGAAGAACTTCTTATTACAATGGAAGAACTTCATGCTACTTTCCGTGCAAAAGCAAACGAGTTCGATCACGTTATTAAAATGGGACGTACGCATTTACAAGATGCTGTTCCGATTCGTCTTGGACAAGAATTTGAAGCGTATAGCAGAGTGCTTGCGCGTGATATAAAAAGAATTAAACAGTCTCGCCAACATTTATATGAAGTGAATATGGGGGCGACAGCTGTTGGTACGGGATTAAATGCAAACCCTACCTACATTGAACAAGTGGTTAAACACTTGCGAACATTTAGCGGATTCCCACTTGTTGGTGCAGAACATTTGGTTGATGCAACGCAAAATACAGATGCATACACAGAAGTATCTGCAGCATTAAAAGTATGTATGATGAACATGTCTAAAATTGCGAATGACCTTCGTATTATGGCATCTGGTCCACGTGTTGGATTAGCAGAAATTCAATTACCAGCTCGTCAACCAGGTTCATCTATTATGCCGGGGAAAGTAAATCCTGTTATGGCAGAAGTAATTAATCAAGTTGCTTTTCAAGTAATTGGTAATGATCATACAATTTGCTTAGCGTCAGAAGCAGGACAATTAGAGTTAAACGTAATGGAGCCTGTGCTCGTATTTAATTTAATTCAATCTATTAGTATTATGAATAACGGATTCCGTGTATTCCGTGAATATTGTATTAAAGGAATTACAGCAAATGAAGAACTGCTGAAGCAATATGTTGAGAAAAGTGTTGGAATTATTACGGCAGTTAACCCTCATATTGGTTATGAAGCAGCATCTCGCATTGCACGTGAAGCAATTGAAACAGGAAAATCTGTTAGGGAGCTATGTTTAGAGCATGGTGTACTGACAGAAGAAGAATTGGATATTATTTTAGATCCATTCGAAATGACGCATCCTGAAATTGCTGGGGCTTCTTTATTAAAGGATAAGAAGATGTAATGTGAAAAACACCGATCCATTTGGATCGGTGTTTTATTTTTAAAAGATATTAAATACAGCGTTTAATTGAAGTAAGCTAATGATAGCTAAGAAGATTAAACTGTATTTCATTGCTGTTTTAAATAGGGCAGATTCTTTACCAACTAGTCCAACTGCTGCACAAGCAACTGCTACAGATTGAGGTGAAACCATTTTTGCCATTGTACCACCTACTACGTTTAAGGCAACAAGAGTAGAAGGAACGATGTTTAATTGATCTGCAGTTACTGCTTGAAGCGGTGCGAATAATGAACCACTTGATACTACTGATCCTGTAATGAATACGCCGATCCATCCTAAGATTGGAGAAAGAATTGGGAATGCATTACCAGTAGAAGAGAATGCAAGTCCAAGTGTAGATGACATACCAGAGTAGTTTTCTACGTAAGCTAACGCGATAACGCTACAGATTGTATATACTGGAGCTTTTAGCTCTTTCATTGTTTCAACCATTAATTCTTTAACCATTTTACCTTTAACGCGGTACACGATAAGTGAAACGATAATTGCTAATACGATTGCAGTAGTTGTAGATGAGAATACATCAAATTTGAAAACAGCTGCGAAAGGTGTATCAGCTTTTGTAATTGGTGTAGTTTTCATAACAGCATTATGAAGACCAGGGAATTGAATGTTAAATACTAAGTTTGCTAGTGCACCATCCGGAGCAAATAAAGCTTTAATTGGTTTTAAATTAAAGATTGTTACGAATGCAGTTAAGAATACGAATGGAGACCAAGCATATAAAATTTGATTGAATGTATGAGATTCTTTTTCTTCTTGTTTTTCTTCTTTAGCAGAAGATTTTGGCTGCCAAACACGTAAGAATAATGCAAGAGAGATCATACTTACAACGGCTGCGAAAATATTAGTAAGTTCTGCACCTAAGAAGTAAGTTACAACGAACTGAGTAATTGCGAAAGAAATACCACTTACAAGAATACCTTGCCAAGTTTCTTTAATACCTTTAATTCCATCGACCATTGAAACAAGTAAGAAAGGTAATACAATACTAATGAATGGTAAAATAAGAACAGTTTGACGACCGATAGTTAATGCATCAAGTTCAGTTAATTGTGCTGGTACTGTAACTGGGATACCCATAGCACCCATAGCACCACCAGCAATATTAGCTACTAAACAAATACCTGCTGCTTTTAATGGATTAAAGCCCATACCTACAAGTAGTGCAGCTGTAATAGCAACTGGAACACCTAGACCAGCTGCGCCTTCTAAGAAAGCACCGAAAGAATAAGCGATTAATAATACTTGTAAACGTTGATCATTTGTAATACTTGAAATACTATCACGAATGATGTTGAATTGCTCTGTTTTAACAGTTAATTTGTAAAGGAAAATTGCTGCGATAACGATAGTACAAATTGGGTAAAATCCGGATAAAATACCGAATCCGGCAGATGCTACAGCTACTGTTGCTGGCATTTTATAAACGAATATAGCAAGAATAATAGCGACAATCACACTGTAAAGCCCAGCGATATAACTTTTCATTTTCAGTCCCATTAAACAAATGATGAAGCAAAAAATTGGAAGTGCTGCGATTAGAGCAGATAACCAAATATTGTTTAATGGGTCATAAATTTGTGTCCAAGTACTCATAATAATGACAACTCCTATCTATTTTATGTGAAGAAATTCACATTATTTGTGAAACTATTCACAATCAACTTACATGCTTAGTATATTCTCCTTCAACACTATTGTCAACGTGAAAAAGTATAATTATTCCATAATAGTGTTAAAAGAAATGCTTTGTTCATAAAGTAGACAAAAAGCCCACTCAAATCTATTTGAGTGGGTGAGATAAATGATTTGCATATTCTTTACTTAGAGTTGTTTATACATTATTGATCCTACAGCTCTATAATAGAGACCGTCTTTGTATTAAATATAGAGCTGCAGAATGTACCGCTCGCCCTATTTGATCAAGTTAGGAGTGGGACAGGAAATGTATTTAATAGGAAGTATTCCATCATAGTTCAAGCTAGTGAATATGAATTAAAAAGTAATAAGTTAATATTTAATGTTACGGCAGCTTTTTTTACTGAAAATTCCTTTTAGCGTAACAAAGAGGTTAAATATAACCCAAATACGTTACGATAGGTTATCAATTATAGACGGTATTTTACAATATCATTACTGCACATTGCAATGAGGTAAAAATATAACAAAAAGCCTGATAAAACAACGTTTGCAAGCAAAGTATTTGCAGTCCGTTGTTTTGCTTTTTCGTTATATCATATAGTATAATATTCAAAATCAGCAAGGAATTTTTCCTGAGTTTTTTGTTGGTTAAGGTGGAAAAAATTTTCAGCTTTATAGGTTGATAAAGTTATGTCGTAACAGGAAATATAAGAACAGATATATAAATAAATAAAAAGAAAATAAAAACGAAAATGAGGGGAACTTTATGAGCCAAAATCAATTCGAATGTCGTATTTCAGAAGAAGATGTACAAATGTTAAGAGCGTTAGCGCATCCGTTGCGTCTACGCCTAGTAATGGAACTAATGCAACGTGGAACATGTAATGTAACACAATTACAGGAAGTGTTAGAAATTCCGCAATCAACAGTTTCGCAACATTTAACGAAATTAAAACAAAATAAAGTAGTACGCTTTGAACGACGAGGACTAGAAGTGTATTATCAAATTCATAATGATAAAGTAAGTGAAGTAGTAAAAACATTATTTTCTTAAAATTTGAATATTATGGAAAAAGACGTATAGGATATACGTCTTTTTTTATTTGTCAGAAAGGTAACATGAGAGAAAATGTTGGAATGTAAGGAAGAAAAGGCTATTAATTAACATGCTGCTATATGGAATATATTCTAAAGGGAAAAGAAAAGATAGAAAGGAGTGTAGCAAGTAAAAGGAGGAATGGTAGTATGGATGTAAAACGTGTGAAACAAATTTTATCTTCTTCAAGTAGAATTGACGTTACATATGAGGGCGTACCAGTATGGATTGAGAGCTGTGACGAGCAGAGCGGGGTTGCTCAAGTGTATGATGTATCTAATCCTGGAGAAAGCGTTCACGTGAACGTGACGGCTTTAGAGGAGAAGTAATAGAAAAGACGCTTCTGATTTTAGAAGCGTCTGTTTTTGTATTATTCCATCATACTCGCAACTTTTTTAGAGAAGAGAAGGAGTACAAGTCCTAAGACGATAACGATAATGCCAATACTTGCAAATACTTCAAGGTATCCTAATGATTGTGTAAAGGAAGCAAGTTTACCAGCTAACCAGTTAGCCATACCTGAACCAGCTAACCATACACCCATTAGTAATGATGCTAATTTAACAGGTGCAATTGCACTTACCATTGATAGACCGATTGGTGATAAGAATAGTTCTCCAATGGTATGGAACATATAAGTGATAACGATGAATAATAAGTTTGCTTTAACAGTTATATCAGCTTCGCTACTTCCAGTTTTTAGAACCGCTAATGTTAAAACAAGGTAACCTATACCTAGTAAAATCATACCAAATGCCATTTTTGTTGGTATTTTTAAATCGCCACGCTTTGATTTAGAAAGTTTTAACCATAGCATAGATACGAATGGTGCAAGTAGTACGATGAACGCTGGATTAACGGATTGGAACCAAGATGTTGGAATTTCCCATCCAAAAATTGTACGATCAACAAATTTATCTGTATAAAGTGTTAAAGAACTACCAGCTTGTTCAAAGCCTGCCCAGAAGAATACTACGAAACAAGTTAAAATTACAATTGCCCAAGTGCGGTTTTTTTCTTGTTTTGTTAAAGGTTTCTTTTCGACTGCAGGTTGATTTTTTGTTTTTTTACCAACAACTGTTGTTCCTGCTGTACCAAGATAGCGAGGAGCTAATAAGTTGAAAACAATTTGTCCAATAATCATACCGATACAAGCTGCTAAGAATCCGTATTTATATCCCATAACCATAACGCCATCAACGCTTGTTTTAAAGAAATCTTCTGCTAAAAATCCACAAATAAGTGGAGCGAAGAAAGCACCTACATTAATACCCATATAGAAGATAGTAAATGCACTGTCACGACGTGAATCATTTTCACTATACAATTCACCTAACAGTGTAGAAATATTTGGTTTGAAGAACCCATTACCAATAACTAATAGTATTAATCCTAGAAATAGTCCTGTTTTTGTATTCATTGAGAATAGTACAAAGTTGCCGATTGCCATAATAATTCCGCCGAGAGTAATGGCATGACGTCTTGTAATATAATGATCCGTTAGCCATCCACCTATAATTGGCATGAAATATACTGCCGCTGTAAAAGTACCATATAATTGCACTGCAAACGCCTTATCAAATCCTAACCCGCCACTAACCGCAGCAGTCGTTAAATAAAGAACTAAAAGGCCACGCATTCCATAATAACTAAATCTTTCCCACATTTCTGTTAAGAACAACAAGTACAATCCTGGTGGATGTTTTTTTGGTGATTGTTGCTCTCCAGCTTTGTCTAATTTTAAAGCTGCATCCATTTTTGTTTCCCCCTAATCCTGTATAACGGATATTTATGTAATCATTTTAATTTACAAAATATTTAGAAGTCAATAGAATTATATGGAAATAGAAAGAAAATTTCTAAAAAAGTTCTATTTTACTTCGACCGTTACTGTATTTTGCCCTGAAAACAAGATGATAAGCGTTTTCAAATGTAATAATTGAATTCTAAAAGAAAATAAAATAGTGATTAATCAGAAAATTTAGATTAAAATATTTATTCTGATATAGAGAAAATATATTCTATTTACTTTTATAATATAACATATTGGGAATAAAAATACAAAATGAAATAATGTGACATTTAAGTGAATTGAAAAATAACCAGCTCCATAGAAGGGGAGCTGGTTAGGGAAATACTATTTAACAAAGCGTTTTTCGATATCATCTAATAGTAGGTTAGCAGCCATTACACCGCCAGCAGTATTCCAAATCACATCGTCAACTTTGTATGCTTTATTATTTTTCACTGCATTTAAATTTTTAAATAGTGGATCATTGATATATTCTTTTTCTAATTCAGAGCCTTTTTTCTCATTTCCTTTATCGAATGTGAAGTAGAACAATACATCGCCATCCATTGCAGAAATACGTTCTTTAGATACGTTACGCTCTGCGAAGTCATCTTTATTTTGATCGCCAGGACGTTTAAATCCAAGTTCTTTTAAAATAACACCAGAGAATGTATCACCATGATAAATACGAACATCACCAGGCATGAAGCGAACCATAGAGATTTCTTGATTTACTTTATCACCTAGTTTGGCTTTTAAATCTTTCATACGTTTATCGTAATCAGCTAAAACCTTTTGGCCTTCTTTTTCTTTATTTAATGCTTTCGCATAAAACTTGAAGTTATCTTTCCATTCACCGCGTAATGTTTCAGAGAACACAGTAGGTGCAATTGCTTTTAGTTGCTCGTACACTTTTTCGTGACGCATTTTGTTACCGATAATTAAGTCTGGTTTTAAAGAAGCGATTGTTTCTATGTTCACTTGTCCTTCATCACCAACAACTTTTACATCTTTCATTTTATCTTTAATATGTGGATACCATGGATCACCAGTCCAAGATTTTACAGCCCCAACTGGTTTAACACCTAATTCAAGTAAAGCTTCAGTACCTTCATTTGTTAAAATGACTACACGTTTTGGATTAGCAGGAACTTCTGTTTTACCCATTGCATGTTCCACAGGAATCATTTCTTTTTTCGTATCTTCTTTTGATTCTTCTTTCGTATTTGATTTTCCACAAGCACTTAAAAGTAGTGAAAAGGCTAATAAAAATACAAATACTGTAAACGATTTCTTTCGCATGAAATTCATTATGTACCCCCTACATAGTGAGAATTTTTTTCAATAGCAAGCATGATATTAAGCCTTTATCTTTAGATTGTCAATACATACGGTTGAAAATAATTCTCATTTCCGTTGACAATGAGAATTAAGTTGAAATACACTTACAACGTATCATTATACATTGAAGGGGAAACGCTGCATGTTATTAAAAACAAATCGAGCAAAATGGATTGGATTATTTGTTGGGATCATTGCAGTCATTACTTGTATTTGGGGAAGTATTATTTTCGGATATACAAATACGAGTTGGAAATTAGCGTTAGATGCTTTTTTCCATTTTAATGGGTCCAATGAACATATTATTATTCAAAATGTGCGTCTACCAAGAGCATTAATTGCAGCGAGTGTTGGTGCTAGTTTAGCCATTGCAGGTTGTCTTATGCAAACTTTAACGAAAAATCCACTTGCTTCTCCAGATTTTATTGGATTAAATTCAGGTGCTGCTTTCTTCATAGTTGTAGCAATTGTTATTTTTTCCGTGACATCATTATCAGCCTTCACGTGGATTGCCTTCTTAGGGGCAGCAATTGCAGCTGTACTTGTATTTGCTTCTAGTTCTTTAGGAAAAGAGGGGACAACGCCTCTTAAGTTAACGTTAGCAGGGGTGGCAATTAGTGCGTTATTTTCATCATTAACACAAGGATTACTTGTTTTAAATGAAAAGGCGCTTGAAGAAGTATTATTTTGGCTTGCCGGATCTGTGCAAGGAAGAAAGTTAGAAATTTTACAATCAGTATTCCCGTATTTATTAATAGGCTGGATGGCATCTATTATGATGGCAGGGAAAGTAAATACATTGATGATGGGGGAAGACGTTGCAAAAGGACTTGGTCAAAGAACGATTTTAATGAAATCATTCGTACTACTTATTATTGTCCTGTTATCCGGTGGTTCAGTTGCGGTCGCTGGTCCGATTGGGTTTATTGGTATTGTTACTCCGCATTTTGCCAGATTTCTTGTTGGGGTCGATCACAGATGGAGAGTACCGTATAGTGGTTTGTTAGGTGCAATACTATTAATCTTAGCTGATATAGCAGCAAGATATGTCATTATGCCACAAGAAGTACCAGTAGGGGTTATGACAGCATTTATTGGGGCCCCATTCTTTATTTATATTGCACGTAAGAGAGGGCTTAGCAAATGAAGAAGTATATTCCGTTTCGTATAGGAAAAGGCGGGCTCTCGTTTTTAATGTATAAACGAGCTTGTCTCGTCTTATTCAGTTTACTAGTTGTTTTAATAGGATTATTTTTTGCGAGTGCAGGTATGGGAGACATGAAAATTGCTCCTTATGATGTATGGCAAGCGATTACTGGAAATGGCGATGCGATGTCCAATATGGTTGTAAATAAGTTTCGTATGCCTCGTATTTTAATTGCTATCCTTGTAGGAATCGCACTTGCTGTAGCAGGATGTATTTTACAAGGGCTCGTTCGAAATCCACTTGCTTCTCCGGATATCATCGGGATTACAGGTGGTGCAAGTGTTGCAGTTGTATTATTTTTAGCTATATTTAGTGATAAAAATAATGCGCTAACTGTAAGCATTCATTATATGCCGTTAGCAGCTTTTATTGGGGCAACGATTGTAGCACTTTTTGTATATTTATTTGCATGGAGAAATGACGGATTATCACCGATTAGTCTTGTTTTAATTGGTGTTGGTTTTTGGGCATTAACGAAAGCGGCAACGACTTTGTTTATGTTGTTAGCGCCAATTTACCAAGCGAGTCAAGCGAATGTATGGATTACAGGCACTGTTTATGGTTCTTCTTGGCAAAACGTCATGGTACTTGCGCCGTGGGTTCTCATTTTAACGGTAATATCATTTATAGCTGCTAGACATTTAAATGCGCAAGAGCTAGGGGATGATATTGCGGTAGGGCTTGGTGTTCCTTTAACGAAGTCACGCATATTTATGTTATTACTTAGTACAGCTTTAATTGGTGGAGCAGTTGCCTTTGCTGGTGGAATTGGATTTGTCGGTTTAATGGCACCTCATATTTCACGAAGACTAGTTGGTTCTTTATACGGTGCATTACTCCCGGTTGCGGCTATTGTCGGTGCAATTTTAGTACTTGCTGCAGATTTAATTGGGCGTACAGTTTTCACCCCACTTGAAATTCCAGCAGGGGTATTTACATCAGCAATTGGTGCACCTTATTTTATTTATTTACTTTATAAAAGTCGGAATTCATAAAGGAAGATGAATATGCAAAAAGCATTGGAGACGAAACGTTTGACGTTGTCTTACGGTGAAACAATTATTATTGATGAGTTGAATTTAGAAATTCCAAAAGGTGAAATTACCATCTTTATCGGTTCTAACGGTTGCGGGAAATCGACCTTATTACGTTCACTAGCTAGATTATTAAAACCAACAGCTGGTGACATTTTGTTAGATAATCAAGCCATTCAAAATATGCAAACGAAGCAAATCGCTCGTCAAATGGCAATTTTACCGCAAGGACCGCAAGCGCCAGAAGGGCTTACAGTATTGCAACTTGTAAAGCAAGGACGTTATCCGTATCAAACATGGCTGAAGCAATGGTCAGAAAAAGATGAGGAAATGGTACAGAAAGCACTTGCAGCAACAGGTATGACAGAATTTGCTGAGCGTGATGTACATGCTCTTTCAGGTGGACAACGTCAACGTGCTTGGATTGCAATGACGCTTGCACAAGATACAGATATTATTTTATTGGATGAGCCTACTACCTATTTAGATATGACTCACCAAATTGAAGTGCTAGATTTATTATTCGAATTAAATGAAACAGAACAAAGAACAATTGTTATGGTACTACACGATTTAAATTTAGCATGCCGTTATGCAGATAATATTGTAGCCATTCAAGATAAACAAATATATGCACAAGGTAAGCCAGAAGAAGTAGTGGATGAGAAACTAGTACGTGATGTATTCCGAATGGAATGTCAAATTAGTACGGATCCGTTATTTGGGACGCCACTTTGTATCCCGCATGGAAAAGGAAGACGTGTACGTAAAGAAGTTGCTCATGCAATGAGATAAAGAAAAAGACGATGAGGAAATCATCGTCTTTTTTATTTTCGGCAAGAGAATAAGAGAAAGAGGGGAATACGTAAACGACGTTCATATTCTTCCTCGCTTTGAAAATAAGTTTGATCTGGTGTAGCTTCTTTTAAGTTTGTAATTGTAAATCCAGTTTGTTGTAATAGTGTGAAATATTCTTCCGTTGTACGATGATATTTAATAACTTCTTGATCAATCCAAGGTTCAACGCGTTTTCCCGTTTTAAAATACTCATCGACGAGCCAGCTTGTTCTCTTTCCGCTCGTTTGCAAGCTTTCAAATGAAGAAGTAATAACAGGGTGTTGAACGCTAAAAGTAAAGATTCCATTTGTTTTTAAAGTTTCGTACACATTTTGAAAAATGATAGGAAGATGTTCGATATAATGTAGGGCGAGTCTAGATGTTACTAAATCAAAAGTAGCAGGAGGGTATGTGTAGTCTTTGAGGTTTAAAAAATGGACGATCCCATTTTTATTTTCTAGTTGTTTTTTAGCTTTTTCATACATAAGTTTGGAGCCTTCAATACCAGTGTAAGAGTGGCAGTCTTTTTCTAATAATTCCTTGCCAAATTTTGCGTCACCGCAGCCTAAATCGAGGATTTTCTTTCCTTTCACATCACCAACGAGTTGAAAGAAGGTTGGTTTTTCTAGTGATTCATTTGGGCTATTTTCCCGGTATCTTCGTTTCATATATTGTTTAAAAAATGCTTCGTTATTATATACATCAGATTCAGTAAATGCCATGATTGAAGCCCCCTTACATATTTTTTTTATTCTACCAAATATGAAAAGTAAATGATAGATTTCTTGCAATGAATCATATATAATCTAAAATTGTAAGCGGTTACTTTAAACTATTTTTCTATAATAAATTCTGAAAACGTGTTAAGCTAGTAGAGGGATTATTAGAACTATTAAGATAATAATTCGCTTACATGAACGATGGGAGGCTTCACGATGTCTAGTAAAACACTTGCGAAATTTTTAGAAGAAAATTTAGAGGATTTAAAATCAAAGGGGCTTTATAACGTAATTGATCCGCTCGAAAGTTCAAATGGACCGATCATTACAATTGGCGGAAAAGAATATATTAACTTATCTTCAAACAACTATCTTGGATTAGCAACAGATAGCCGTTTGCAAGAAGCTGCAATTGGTGCCATTCATAAGTACGGCGTTGGAGCAGGAGCGGTTCGTACAATTAACGGTACTTTAGATTTGCATATTAAATTAGAAGAAACAATTGCAAAGTTTAAACATACAGAAGCAGCGATTGCTTATCAATCAGGATTTAATTGTAATATGGCAGCGATTTCAGCCGTTATGGATAAAAATGATGCGATTCTTTCAGACGAGTTAAACCATGCTTCTATTATTGATGGTAGTCGTCTATCAAAAGCAAAAATTATTGTTTATAAACATTCTGATATGGAAGATTTACGCCAAAAAGCAATCGCGGCGAAAGAATCAGGGCTTTACAATAAATTAATGGTAATTACAGACGGTGTTTTCTCAATGGATGGAGATGTTGCAAAATTACCAGAGATTGTTGAGATTGCAGAAGAATTAGATTTAATGACATATGTAGATGATGCACATGGTTCGGGTGTACTTGGAAAAGGTGCAGGAACTGTAAAACATTTCGGTCTGTCTGACAAAGTTGATTTCCAAATTGGTACATTATCAAAAGCAATTGGGGTAATTGGTGGATATGTAGCAGGGAAACAAAACTTAATTGACTGGTTAAAAGTTCGTTCACGTCCATTCTTATTCTCTACAGCATTAACACCAGCTGATGCAGCAGCTTGCATGAGATCAATTGAAATCTTAATGGAAAGCACAGAGTTGCACGATCGTTTATGGGAAAATGGTCGCTATTTAAAACAAGGATTAAAAGAACTTGGCTTTAACATCGGAGAAAGTGAAACGCCAATTACACCTTGTATTATTGGTGACGAAGTATTAACACAAGAATTTAGTAAACGTCTAAATGAAGAAGGCGTATATGCAAAATCTATCGTGTTCCCAACTGTAGCTAAAGGAACAGGACGTGTTCGTAATATGCCAACAGCAGCTCATACGAAAGAAATGTTAGATGAAGCAATTCGTAAGTATGAAAAAGTAGGGAAAGAAATGGGCATCATTTAAGTAAAGACATCTTTTGAATAGCTTGCAAATGAGGAGTGGGGAAAATGAAAAAAATTCTAGTAACCGGTTCTTTAGGGCAAATTGGTTCTGAACTAGTAATGAAACTTCGTGATGTATACGGCGCATCAAATGTTATTGCAACAGATATTCGTGAAACAGATAGTGAAGTAGTAACGTCTGGTCCATTTGAAACGTTAGATGTAACAGATGGACAAAAACTACATGATATCGCAAAGCGTAATGAAGTAGATACAATTATTCATTTAGCAGCTTTACTTTCAGCAACGGCGGAAAAAAATCCGCTATTTGCATGGAATTTAAATATGGGCGGACTTGTAAATGCATTAGAAGCAGCTCGTGAATTAAACTGTAAGTTTTTCACGCCGAGTTCTATCGGTGCATTTGGTCCATCAACGCCGAAAGATAATACGCCACAAGATACAATTCAACGTCCTACTACGATGTATGGGGTAAACAAAGTAGCAGGAGAATTACTATGTGATTATTATCATCAAAAGTTTGGCGTTGATACGCGCGGTGTACGTTTCCCAGGCTTAATTTCTTACGTAGCTCCTCCAGGAGGCGGAACAACTGATTATGCAGTTGAAATTTATTATGAGGCGATTAAAAAAGGCACATACACCTCATACATTGCAGAAGGAACATACATGGATATGATGTACATGCCAGATGCTTTACAAGCGATCATTTCATTAATGGAAGCTGATCCAAGTAAGCTAGTGCATAGAAATGCATTTAATATTACAGCAATGAGCTTTGAGCCAGAGCAAATCGCAGCATCAATTCGTAAACACATTCCGACGTTTACAATGGACTACGCCGTAGATCCAGCTCGTCAAACAATTGCTGATAGCTGGCCAAACTCTATTGATGCAACAGCAGCAATGAAAGAGTGGGGCTTTAAAGCAGAATACGATTTAGACAAAATGACAACGGACATGTTGGCTAAGTTAAAAAAAAAGCTCACAGCTGAGTTAGTGATGAATTAATAGGAAGGGTCAATTCTTAGGAATCGACCCTTTTTATTTGTATTTTAGGAATATACAAATAATTACAAATGTGATAGAATGAGTTAATTTGTGTGTAAAGGGGAGAAGCAACATGCAAAGAGTTGATGTCGTATATGCACTAATACATGACGAAGAAACAGATAAAATATTAATGGTACATAATGTAGAACAAAATGTTTGGTCATTGCCGGGTGGGGCTGTTGAAAAGGGTGAAACGTTAGAGAAAGCTCTAGTAAGGGAAGTAAACGAAGAGACAGGTTTAACGGCTATGGCAGGTGGACTTGTTGCGATTAATGAAAAATTCTTTGAAGAATCAGGGAATCATGCACTATTATTTACATTCCGAGCAAGTGTAGTAAAAGGGGAACTTATGGCAGAAGATGAAGAGGAAATTTCCGCAATAGAGTGGGTGGATCGATCAATCGCAAATGAACGATTCCCATTCTACGATGGAGGATTCGATTCATTATTAACAGTAGCCATTCCATACAAGTTTCAGCCAGAAACAAAGTGATTGAAAGAAAAAAAACAGGAGCACAAGGCTCCTGTTTTTCTATTCAATCGTCTTCAGTAATAACTTTTTCAATAGTGGTTTAATCTTCAGACGTAAATCTTCAGCGTGATTTGCAACTAAGAAGTGATGGTTATAAATGTTCTTCATTAATTGATACGTTGCTTCTTTCGCTTCGCCTTCTTCGATGAAAATTCCGATTACTTCCATACCACTTTTACGAGCAAGTTTGACAGCTTCATGCGTATCTAAAATACCATCTTGTTGGTAGTCTAGCGCAGAAGGCTCACCGTCTGTGAAGACAAGTAAGAATTTATGTTTTTCTGGTCTTTTTGCAAGTTTTTCAGAAACGATACGAATAATATATCCGTCGCGGTTATCTTCTTCTTCGCGAAGCTGCATAATTTCTGGACCAACGTTTGGTAACGTTGAGTTTTTATACGTTACAACTTCATGGATAACGTTCGGCTTATCTTCAGGTTTCGCACTAGAAGCATCTTCCCAAAATCCGCTAATAGCGTGCGGGATTTTTAAAGATTTCAACGCTTCATGGAATAGGACCACACTCTTTTTCGTTTCTTCCATTTTGTTATACATAGAACCAGAGCAGTCTACTAATAGTTGGAATGCAACGTCGAGCTCTTGTGATTCTTGCCCTTTTTTATAAAACATGCGAGGCTGCTTTTCAGTATAAATACGAAGGAATTTCTTACGAAGTCTTCCGTAATATTTATCACTATTTGCATTCGTTTTATTTTCAATCGTTTTTTCGATAATTTTCTTTAATTCTTTTACATCTTTATTAACGACTGATTTGATAGCTTGGTAATCCTTTTTCTCATCAGGATTTGGTTTACGTGCTTCTTTAAATGTATGAGAAGCGCCAGTGTTATATTTACCATATGCACCATCATTTTGACTAGAAGCGTGAGAAGCTCTTGCGTCTTTTGTATCAGCACCATCAAAGTTAGATTGTGTACTTTTTTGAGAAGTACCTTGTACAGAGCCAAGTGCTTGGTCGCCATCTTCTGATTCGCGAGCAGTGTCACCCATCATATTTGTTTTTGTTCCGCTTTCTAATTCAAAGCGTAAAAAGTTCTCGTTTTCATTGTTTTTATTTTCACGGTGCCATGTTGAGAAGCTTTCATCCATTTTGTTTTTATTTTCATCGTCATCTATGAGCTGCGTATCATCATTTGCTAAATCTTCGACGCGACAGTTTTTTTCATCTTCAATGACAGATAAATAAAGCGGTGCATGCCCGAAATAGTTGTTCAGCATATCACTTTCAAGAAGCTCCTCTAAGCGATAGCGAATTTTCTCAACGATATACATAATATCTTCCGTATTACGAGCTTGGAATGTTTCATGCAAAATCGCTTCAATTTGCTCGAAATATTCATTATTAAACATTTCATATTTATCGCTCGTTAATGAAAGATAGCATAGACAAAATAGGCGATCACCGTGATAGTTACGAACGCGATTGATTTCATTTTGTGAGCTAAAGTAATTGCGATACATTTCTTTTCTTCTTTTAAAAACATGCTTTGTGCCAGGGCGTAAGTTTTTTACGATTTCCTCAACACGTAAATCTTCTAATAGAACAAATAATTGTGTTAAAAACTTTTTTAATGGTGATTCTTGCAATTCAATTGCATAAGAACGAATTAAAGTCATGTCCGAGTAATGTTTATTACCAAGTGCTTTTAAAAACACTTCGCTTTTTAATCCGATTACTGTATCCTCTTCTTTTCGATCATCCCAAAAGTGACTAATGACAACCTTCTTTTCAATTTCGTCGTAGTATGCTTTATAGCCATACTCAAGGTAGGCATCATCTTCTTTGAGAAGGGCATACATTAAGTTTTCCATTTGTAGAAACAGCGACGCATCAATTTTTTTGTCACTAAAAATTTGTCTCATGAATTATCCCTCAAAGAAATAACTTTCTGCTAATTCACGGACAGTCATTTGTTCTGTTTCATCGTTTAATTTTGCAATAATACTACGTTCAATTGCACGCATAACAGGAATATATACACCTAAATCACATGCATCGATAATGCCACGAATACTTGCTGCTTCTTCACTTACGCGGCCATCACGAGCTAAAGGCATAAGATCGCTTGCAAATGCAACAAACTTTTCAATTGTTGTAACATCTTTTAATTTTGATTCTGCTAATAATAATTCTTTTAATGTATCACCTTGAATGTAAGGAACTTCAATAATAACGAAACGGTTTTTTAACGCTTCGTTTAGTTCACTTGTACCAACGTAACCTTCATTAATTGCAGCGATTACGCGATATTCGTCATCACCGTATACAACTTCTTGTGTAAACGGGTTTGTAATCATTTTACGGTAATCTAATGCACCGTGAAGAAGTGGTAACGTTTCAGGTTTTGCCATATTGATTTCATCAATATATAGGAAATGACCGTTCTTCATTGCTTTCATAAGAGGACCGTTAACGAATGCAACTTCAGATGCGCCATCTTTCGTTTGTAGTGTGTTGTATCCTAAAATACCTTCTACATCTAGGTCGACAGAACAGTTAATGCTATGCATTGGTTTTTGGAATAAAGAAGAAAGCGTTTCAGCTAGTACTGTTTTACCACTACCAGTCGGCCCTTTTAATAGAATGTTTTTGCCAAGAAGAAGTGCTGTAATGGCATCTTCGATAATGCTATTATCAGATGCTTTATATATTTTTGTACCGATTAAATGTGCATTTTCACCAGCTTCTTGCTTATTCTTTTCGTGAATTGTAGAGAGCTGTTGTTTTAAATCAGCATGTATATGAAATTGTTCTAACATGTATTTCCCACCTAACATTATTTTCATAAAGTAATACATCTTATGATAACTTGTTTTAATATGGTATGCAAAGAAAAGGAGAGGGGACAAATATAAAAGAAAAAGCAATCAATAGTACATTGATTGCTTATAGTAAAGGAGAAATGAGCCTCATAAAAGACTCTAATATTCGTTTTTTGATACTTCTTTTTTGGAAAGCGTTCCATTTAATTTCAGTGGAATGTTTAAAGTCTTCTTCAAAATCACGTTTAATATCATGAACAGTTTCTGATTCATACAGTACGCTAATAATTTCGTAATTCAATTCAAAGCTGCGTACATCCATATTTGCTGTTCCGATTGTTGCAATTTTATCATCAACAATTACAATTTTTGCATGCATAAAGCCATCTTTATAACTATAGATGGAGGCACCAGCTTTTAAAAGTGGAGTGAAGTAGGACTGGGATGCTTGATCACTAATAATACTATCACTTTTACCAGGATATAAAATGCGTACATCTATGCCAGATATTGCACTTAAACGTAATAATGTTAAAGTTTCTTGATCTGGAATAAAATATGGTGTAGCAATCCAAATAGATTTTTTTGCAGAGCCCATAATAGCTAATAACGTATTACGAATGCTTTTATCATCTGAGCTTGGTCCGCTCGCTACAATTTGCACAGCACCTTCTGCACTTGAAATTTCTTTACCTGGGAAGTATTGTCTATTCATAAATTGATCCCAAGAATAGGTTTTTAACCCACTAGATGCATAGAGCCAGTCCTCTAGAAAAATTGCTTGTAATTTATATAACGCTTTTCCTTCGATTTTTAAATGACTATCACGCCAAACGGGAAATTTTTTTGAACGGCCAAGATATTCATCACCAACATTGAGTCCCCCCGTAAAACCGATTTCTCCATCTACAATTACAATTTTACGGTGGTTACGATAATTAACTGTTTCAAGTAACCAAGCTGAAAAAATAGGATCAAATTCAACAATTTCAATCCCAGCTTCTTTCATAGGTTTTAAAAAGCGTCTTCTTAACGTATTACTTCCTAATCCATCATAAAGGAAACGTACAATAACACCAGCTTTTGCTTTATTTATTAACGCATCCCTAACTTTTGTACCAATCTCATCAGATTTATAAATATAGTATTGAATATGTATGTGATGTTTTGCTTGCTCAATAGCTTGCAAAATTTCTGAGAATGTTTGATCTCCGTTTGTTAAAAGTTTTGTAGTTGTTCTATCTGCGGCAGGCCCGCCTCCAAATTTTTGTACGACTTCTGTTAAATGGGCGGAGCGTTCACTTAATGGGACTTTGAGTGATAACTCTAGCCGTCTTCCTTCTAATATTTCACGGAATAATTTTCTTTGTTCTTCTGAACGATGGAGATGCTTTTTTCTTCTCCAACGGCTACGTCCGAAAATAGAGTATAAAAGCACACCTATAACGGGAAGAAGTGCTAATACTAAAAACCACGCTAAGGTACTTTGAGGAGACCTATTTTCGATAAAAATAACGAATGAAATTCCTACAATTGTGATGGACCAGAGAACGCCGACAAATGTATATAACGAAATATAAGATGTATTTAATAGGAAAAGAACGATAGATACAATTGTAAATATTAATAGTAATTGGATGATAGGTTTCTTCATTTCTATATAATTCCTCTAATCTTTCCTCAATATAGACTTCCTAAATAACAGATGTATTGTGACATTTTTATCCGACTTTAATGGGCAGTAAGACCCCCACTGATTAAAGTTTCACTTTATTATAAAGTGTTTTCTGTTTTTTACAAAATGTAGGTATATCCCCATACTTTCCGCATTTGTCCTACATACAGTGTATTGTTACGTTTTTAAAGAGAAAAGGAGGGTGAATAAAATGTATGGTCGTCCAATTGAAGGGTTTGGTCACGGTGGTGGTTTCGGTCACGGAGGTTTTCATGGTGGTTTTGGACATTCACCATTTTTTGGTGGAGGTTTCTTTCCAGGGTTTGTAGCAGGAGCATTACTCAGCCCTGGATTTGGTTATGGGGGATATGGTTATCCGTATTACTCGGATTATTCTTATTATACAGGTTACCAACAAGATCCATATTATTCTTACAATACCTATTAAGATGAGAAAATGGAAAAGGAGAGGGGAAATATGAATTATATAGAAAATAACGGATTGTATTATCGTAATCATCATCATGGAGGGCACCATCATAACGGCGGACATCACCACCATGGAGGGCACAATCACCATGATCATCATCACCATCACGGAGGTGGATGGGGCTGGGGTGGCGGCTCATGGGGCGGTGGATTTTTCCCTGGAAGTTTTGCTGGAGGTGTGTTAGGTGGGCTTACAGCTGGCGCACTAACGGGTGCAGCAGGTGGAGGCTACTATCCAGCGCCGTACCCAGTAACTTATCCAGCGCCATATCCAGTTCCATATCCAACACCATATCCGGGGTATCAACAAACACCATATCCGTATTAAACAAAAAAAGAGGCTATCCTCTTTTTTTGTTTAATACGGTATTTATTTATAAAATACTTCCAAAATTAAGGTGAAAATATGTTAATATTTTGTTATTATAATTCAAAAAACATATATAATAATTTTAATTTATCCCGCATTAAAGGGCAGTAAGCCCCCCACCTCAAAATTCAGCGGAAGCAAGGAAGTTAGGCGGAGATCAACACTCCCCACTGATTAAAGTTTCACTTTATATATATGTTCTTGAAGAGTTGTATAGAGTTAGCTATAAGAAACTGCTACGTATAATTGAAAAGGTATTATATTGCTTTTTATTACAAATAATATTATGTTATTTTAATCGGCATATTTCAAAATTTGATGTATGTAAAGGACGATTATTAGGAAATGAAATATCTCTATTTCTATGAAAAGAAACAAGTTGTGTTTTAGTCAGATAGGAAGCAAGGAGAGATGCGCATGCTAGAACAAAGAGGTCATGCATTATATGAATCTTCATTGCGAGATTTAAAGTTAGCATTAGATGAGTCTTCAATTGTTGCGATTACAGACCGAAAGGGTCTTATTACATATGTAAATGATAAGTTTTGTGAAATCTCCAAATATACACGAGAAGAGTTAATAGGGAAAGATCATCGTATTTTAAATTCAGGACATCACCCGAAAACATTTTTTCAAATGCTATGGAAGCGTATTTTGAGCGGAAAAGTATGGAGAGGTGAGATTCGAAATCAAGCAAAAGATGGTACATATTATTGGGTTAAAACAACAATTGTTCCATTTTTAAATGAAAAAGGAGAGCCATATCAATTTATTGCGATTCGAAATGATATTAGTAGTAGGAAAGAAGCAGAACAGAGGTTACGGTTAAGCGAAAGTCGTTATAGGGAGCTTGCGTATCATGATGCTTTAACGAGTTTACCGAACCGTTTACAATTAATAACGACTGTTAACGAATTAATTGCAGATAAAAGAGAGTTTGGTATGATTTATTTTGATTTGGATCGTTTTAAATTAGTAAACGATACGCTAGGTCATATGATAGGAGATTTACTTTTAAGCGAAGTTGCTTCACGGTTGCATTATGTGCTAGGAGAGAAAGATGTTCTGGCTAGGCTGGGTGGCGACGAATTTGTGTTGTTAACAAAAAATCATACACAAGATGAGATGAGGCAGCTAGCGACATCTGTATTGTCATGCTTTCAGGCACCATTTATGCTTGAAGGTCATGAAGTATACATTTCAGCTAGTCTAGGACTGTGCTCATATCCGCAAGATGGACAAGATGTAGAAACTCTATTGAAGAATTCGGATTTAGCTATGTATAGTGCGAAAGAACAGGGGAGAAATGCAGCGTGTTTCTTTACAGGTGAGTTACGTGCGAAAATAAATCGTAGAATGAAAATTGAATTTGCTTTGCAAAAGGCAATTCGTGATGAAGAGTTAGAGGTGGCGTTGCAGCCTATTATTGATTTGAAAACGAAGAAATATACTGGTATTGAGGCTTTAGCACGTTGTTCAACAGAAGAAGGACCGATTTCGCCAGACGAATTTATTCCAGTAGCTGAAGAATCTGGACTTATTATAAAACTAGGAGACTGGGTATTAGAAAAGTCATGCCGCTTGTTTAAAACATTGCCGGAGTATGAAGAAGGATTAAAGTTATCTGTGAATTTATCCATACAACAATTAATGCAAAAGCGTTTTATTATATCTGTACGTAGCATTTTAAGGAGAACTGGTTTTCCTGCGAATCGTTTAATTTTAGAAATAACGGAAAGCATTGCTGTTCGTCATTTTGATTATATTATTGCTACATTACAAGAATTAAGAAATATGGGTATTTTAATTGCTTTAGATGACTTCGGAACGGGCTATTCTTCCTTATATTATTTAAAACAATTACCGCTGGATATAGTAAAAATTGATCGTAATTTTATTCGTGAATTTCATTATGATCACGCACAGCCAGAGCGAACGATTGTAAAATCTGTTATTGAAATTGCTCATAGCTTAAATCTAGCAGTAGTTGCTGAAGGGGTAGAGACAGTAGAGCAAGAAAGTTTATTACAATCTATGGGTTGTGATTATGTGCAAGGATTTTATTATGCGAAACCTTTATCTGTAGGAGAGTTAAAAAAAAAGTTAATTACAGATTTTGAATAAAAAAGAGAAGCGGGTAGCTTCTCTTTTTTTTAATTCATTTTCTGGGAGTTTTTCATTAGTATTGGATAGAGGATAAGACCTAATACGAACAATCCGATTCCTAAGAAGAACGTTTTTAAATCAGCAGTTCCCGTTTTTATAACCCAAATAGAGTATACAAATGCTAATGTAGTGATGATCCCGTCCTTTATTCGAGAACCGGGCATTATATCATACGTTTCTCCTGTAATAACTAATTTGAATTGGTACAGCGTCGAAACAAGGTATGGAATTAAATAAGCTAATGTTGCTACAACGATAGCGAAATTATAAGCTTCTGATACAGTACCAGAAATCGTTGAAAATAAGAAAATTTGCGTCATCACATTTGTAATCAATAATGATTTTGAAGGACTCCCTTTTTTATTTGTTTTTGCGAACAGCTTAGGGAAAAGTCCGTTCTTTGCAGCCTGGTAAGGTACTTCTGAACTAACAACAATCCAGCCCACTGTAGATCCAAATAAAGATACAAGTGCAAGTAGAGCCATGATATAGGCACCTTTATTGCCAATTGCTAAATTTAGTGCGTCTACTAATGGTTTTTGAGACTCTTTTAAAGCATCTTGCGGGAGAGCGCCCATTGTAAGTAGAGTAATTGACATGTAAATAAGAAGAGCGATAATTAATCCAAAAATGGTAGCTTTTTTTACATCGCGCTGAGATTTTGCACGATTAGAAAGCATGACAGCCGATTCAATACCGATGAACGCCCAAAGTGTTGCAATAGCAGCTGAATTGATTTGTCCACCTAAAGAAATGGATTGTCCTGCTTCATTCATAAATGTTTGCCCGTCTCCGAAATTAGAGGCATTGAAAATGAATAATGTGATTACAATAAACATTGTAAATCCAATAATTTTTGCAATAGTAGCAAGAAGATTCATATTTCCAGCACGATCAATATTTTGAGAAAGAATATATTGAATTCCCCATAACATAAGGCTACATACGAGGAACGTTAATCCTTTTCCAAGTTCTAGTGAAAATCCGTTCGTTGAAAAGAGAATTTGCTTACTTTGTAAAACTGGAAAGAATGTTGATAAATATCCAGCAAAGGAAATAATAACAGATGCTGTTGCAGCCCAGTTCGCAGCCCAATATCCCCATGCCATACTATAGCCTGCAACTTTACCCGCTTTTTTTGAAGGGAACATCGCTTGAGCATAGCTTTGTGGCCCCGCTTTTAATTCTGGTTTTCGGATTGCTAAATTTCCAAATACGAGTGCAATCATAAATACGCCAAGTCCTGTAATACTCCATGCAAGTGTAGAACCCATTGGACCTGATACTTGTGCTAAATTCGCTGGGAGCATAAATACGCCACCGCCAACCATATTCCCGATAACAAAAGCTGTTAAAACCCATAATCCCCATTTTTTCGTTTCCATTTTTGTTAACTCCTTTGTAGTAAGATTTGCTTAAACATCATTTTTTACTAGCTTTTTGGCAATAAAAAAAGAGCCATGTAGATAAAAAATACCTACATGGCTCTTCGCCTAACGTAGGTACAACGGGAATAACCCTTGTACCTACGCGTAATTTTTCCGCTAGGTTTCAAGGGTTACGTATGATGATGATGTTTTTGTGCAAATGTAACTACAATTGTTGTATAAGTAAGCATAGTTCTTTGCTCCCTTTCTCCTCTGATTTTGAAGTTAGTATACTACATGTTTTTTTGAATGAAAAGAAAAATATAAAAATTTTTATAAAAATACGTTTTAGAGATTAAATATTTACCTTTATTTTTCCTATACTGGAAAATAAGTGAGAGATTGGCAGAAGAGTGTAGCATGGTATAATACATATAGAACTAGAAGGTGACAAGGGGCTATTGTAGATGATGAGTAAGTATGAACAAATTTATACAGAAATCAGTAATTCTATTGATAATAGGCAATTAAAAGAGGGATGCAAAATCCCATCAGAAACTGAATTAATGAAGCAATATGAAGCGAGCCGCGGTACTGTAAGAAAAGCTGTAGATTTATTACAAGAACGTGGATATGTTCAAAAAATACACGGAAAAGGTGTTTTTGTTTTAAAGCGAAAAAACATTGAATTCAACTTTGGTGGTATTGTAAGTTTCCAAGAAGAAAATGAACGTTTAGGACGCCATTGTATTACAGAAGTCGTGGAAATGGAGAAAGTAAAAGCGACAAAAGAGGTTGCAAAGCTATTAAATGTGAAAGAGAAAACAGACATAGATCATATTAAACGCGTACGAAATATTGATGGAGAAAAAGTAATTTTGGATATTAATCATTTTGTATCGGAATATATTCCTGGATTAACGAGTAAAATTGCAGCGGGGTCCATTTATAAATATATTGAGAAAGAACTAGGTCTTCATATTAGTTACTCACAGAGAGTAATTGAAGTGCAACCATGTACAGAGGACGATAGAAAGTATTTAGATTTAAATGGAACAGATTATGTTGTTGTCGTGAAAAACTTTACGCATTTGTATGATGGAAGTCAGTTCGAATATACAGAATCCCGCCACCGCTTAGATATTTTTCATTTTTCGGATGTGGCGCGGAGAAAATAAGGAGATGGAACGTAATAACGTTTCATCTCTTTTTTTATAAAAAAACGACAAACTCGTATATACGAGTGTTGACTAACTTATATATACGAGTTAATATGTAATTGTAAACGGTATCAAAAAAAGAAAAGAGGGACGGGAATATGGGGAAAGATTATCGTAAAACAGCAGAGGAAGTGTTGCAGTATATTGGTGGGAAAGACAATATTGAACAAGCTGCACATTGTGTGACTAGACTCCGTATCGCTTTAAAAGATGAAAGTAAAATAGATAATGATAAATTACAGTCTGTTTCATTAGTGAAAGGAGCGTTTCATAACGCTGGGATATTTCAAATTGTAATTGGTCCAGGGGATGTAGATCGTGTTTACGCTGAATTGATAACGCTTGCAGGTATGAAAAAATCGACTGTAGCTGATGTAAAAGATTCTGGAAATCAGAAGTTAAATCCAGCGCAAAAGTTTGTGAAAATATTTTCTGATGTATTTATGCCGATATTACCAGCGATCGTAACAGCTGGTTTACTAATGGGAATTAACAATCTATTAGGGGCGAAGGACTTATTTTTTGAAGGTAAAAATTTATTAGATGTGTATCCAAACTTAAGTGGGCTTTGGGATTTAATTAATATGATGGCGAATACAGCATTCGTATTCTTACCAGCACTTGTCGGTTGGTCAGCAACGAAGCGTTTTGGTGGTAGTCCGATACTCGGGATTGTTATGGGATTAATGCTTGTGCATCCAGCACTATTAAACGCGTGGGATTACGGAAAAGCAGCAACTGGTTTAGATGGTCAAAAGATTGAGTACTTCGATATTTTAGGATTATTTCAAATTGAAAAGGTAGGGTATCAAGGACAAATTTTACCTGTTTTAATAGCAGCATTTGTATTAAGTAAAGTAGAAATCTTTTTAAAGAAACATGTACCAAATGCAATTCAATTGTTAGTTGTACCAATTACAACGATTGTCGTAACAGGCGTGTTAGCATTAGGAATTATTGGTCCAGTTACACGTCATATTGGAGATTTATTAACAGCTGGATTAGTAGGTGTATATGAAACAGTACCAGTAGTTGGAGCGGTATTATTTGGAGCATTGTATGCACCACTTGTAATTACAGGTATGCATCATATGTTTATTGCTATCGATTTACAATTAATTGCACAACACGGTGGTACATTCATTTGGCCAATGATTGCCCTTTCTAACATTGCGCAAGGTAGTGCGGCACTTGCGATGTTCTGGATTTCTAAAAATCAAAATGATAAAAGTATGGCATCTACATCAGCAATCTCGGCATATTTCGGTATTACAGAGCCAGCTATGTTTGGTGTAAACTTACGAAATAAATTCCCGTTCTATGCAGCGATTATAGGATCGGCTGTGGCAGCAATATTTATTACGTTAAATGGTGTATTAGCACCTGCTATCGGAATTGGCGGATTGCCAGCATTTATTTCTATCATTCCGAAATCGATTCCAATGTTTATTGTCGGAATGATTATCGCAGTTGTAATCCCATTTACGTTAACGTGGTTATTTGCAAAACGAGTAAAACAGAAGTAGGAGGAAGTTAAACATGAAGGATTGGCATAAAAGTGTAGTTTATCAAATTTATCCGAAGAGCTTTAATAGCTATTACAATAAAGAAACCGGTGATATAAAAGGGGTTACAGAAAAACTAGATTACTTAAAAGAACTCGGAGTAGATTATATTTGGTTAACACCGATATACCAATCGCCACAAAATGATAATGGATACGATGTAAGTGATTACTACCGTATTGATCCATCTTACGGAACGATGGAAGAGTTTGAAGAGCTTTTAGAAGAAGCAAAAGCACGTAACATTGAAATTATGCTTGATATCGTTGTAAATCATAGTTCGACGGAGCATAAGTGGTTTAAAGAAGCGAAGGAAGATAAAAATAGTCCATATCGTAATTACTATATTTGGCGTGATGAAAAAAATAATTGGCAATCTAAGTTTGGTGGGTCTGCTTGGAAATATGATGAAAAGACAGAGCAATATTATTTACATCTATTTGATGAGACACAAGCGGATTTAAACTGGGAAAATGAAAAACTTCGTGAAGAAGTATATGATATGATGCGCTTTTGGCTTGATAAAGGGGTAACTGGATTCCGATTAGATGTTATTAATTTAATTTCAAAAGATCAACAGTTCTTAAATGATGACGGAAGTACGGCGACAAGCGATGGCCGTAAATATTATACAGATGGCCCGCGTGTTCATGAATATTTACAAGAAATGAACCGAAATGTTTTTGAAGGGAAAGAGGTAATTACAGTTGGAGAAATGTCATCTACGACAATTGATAATTGTATTAAATATTCAAACCCTGAGCGTAATGAATTAAGTATGACGTTTAGTTTCCATCATTTAAAAGTTGATTATCCGAATGGTGATAAGTGGACGAAGGCTGATTTTGATTTTATTAAATTAAAAGAGATTATGTCTAATTGGCAAATTGAAATGCAAAAGGGCGGGGGATGGAATGCGTTATTCTGGTGTAATCATGACCAGCCTCGTATTGTGTCACGCTTCGGTAATGATGAGAAGTATAGAAATGAATCTGCAAAAATGTTAGCAACGGCTATGCATATGTTGCAGGGGACACCTTACATTTATCAAGGTGAAGAAATCGGTATGACGAATCCTAAATTCGAGTCTATTGAGCAATATCGCGATGTAGAATCGTTAAATATATACGATATAAAGCTGGAAGAAGGATTATCAAAAGAAGAGATTATCGGGATTTTAAAACAAAAATCTCGTGACAACTCCCGAACTCCAATGCAGTGGAATGAAGAGATGAATAGTGGCTTTACAACAAGTACACCTTGGATTTCAGTGGCTGAAAACTTTAAAGAAATAAACGTAGAGAAGGCATTAGAAGATAAGGAATCTGTATTTTATTATTATAAAAAGTTAATTGAACTTCGAAAAACGTATGATGTAATTACAGAAGGAGAATATGCTATTTTGGATGAAAATGATCCTAAAATTTGGGCATATACTCGTACTACAGAAAGTGAAGTGCTACTTGTTATAAATAACTTCTATGGAGAAGAAATAACGTATTCTGTACCAGCTCATGTTCAATTAGATGGAATGAAACAAGAAGTACTACTGTCGAATTATAAAGATTCCAGCAAGGATATTACAAAACTTAACTTAAGACCATACGAATCAATTGTATATCGATATACGAAATAAAAGGTTGTATGCCTGCGTGGCATACAACCTTTTATTTTAAGACACCACTATACAAAATATTTACGTCTACTTCTGGTTTAAACTTTACTTTTGCATAATCTTTATTCCACTTTTTTTTCTTCCATAAATCAGGATGATACGCGATAAGGTGTCTACCAATCCCAAAAGCATCACAATTTGCTTTTTGTAGTTTATTTGTTATTTTTTTCGCTTCTTTTGTAAGTTGCTTTGATAATTCTTTATTTAGCTTTTTTCTTTCATCCATTTTATAAAGATTATCTCTTGGAGCTTCAAGGGCTATAACTTTTAACTGAAGCTTAATATGAGCATAAACATTTCCTTTTTTATCTGTTGTTATTTTTAAATCTCGTTTTAATTTCCGATTACTCACTTCCATTGTTAAATAGTCAGATGTCTTCTCGGATTCATCGCTAGTAAGTTTTTGAGTTATACGGGCACTTGTTCCCATTTTTCCGGTTAATAATACGAATAAAACAGATTGTTTCAAAGGTAAATGCCCAGTTAATTTATCATTGTTAAATAAAGCTAATCCGTTTGTAATTACTTCTTTTCCTTTTATTTTTATAGAAGGGAGGGTAAAGTCCTTACCGGGATCTAACATTTTTGTAGCAGCTGTTTCTAAAGTTTCTTTTGGAAATACACTCATATCTTCTAAGCTTTTCACTTTTTTCTTTAGAAAATCTCCAATTAGTAAATTTCCTACTTTCTTTTTTTCTAGTATCTCCGATGTTTCACCATCTACTGCAATAAGCTTTACTAAAGCAGTTGGATTTGTTGGGTCCCGAAAGCTGACATCTAAATAGGGTAGTACCCCTTTTTTTAAAATTTTGGTTCCTAGTAATTGAACACCATATTTAAAATAGCGAATATTCCCAGTCACATTTTTTTTTAGGGCATCGCTTGTATCCCTTATGTTATGCCCTGTTGCTGAATGTATTTCATTCTCGAATGAAGATTGTTCTCCACTTGAACTTTTTACGAGCTCAATTGTTTGCTGGAGTTGATTCTCTTCCTTAATATCAGATCCAATACTATAAGCTAACCGTGCTTCCCTTAATGGTTCTTGATCCCAACAGCCGGCAAGGAATGCACTAGTACATAATACAAAAAGTAATTTAACTCTTTTTTTGAACATACTGTTCTCCTTTCTTATTTCTTATTACTGAATAAAGTAGAAATAAAAGAGGGAGGACAACGATGAAAATATACGTGAACTTATCAGTGAAAGTTGAGATTACTTTTAATTCTTCAGGTGTATCTATAAATAAAGCTACACTAAAGGCAATAATACCAACGATTGGGACAGCTTTTTTATGATTAGCAAGATTGAATATATGTCCAATCCCTATAGAAGCAGCGCAGTAATAACTAGCGATAGAAGCTACAACTGTTATCATCCAAATTGGTATGAATAGTAAATCAGTTCGGTCTATAATCCCGATATGCAAGGATCGTAATAAGTAAGCAACTGGTTCTGGAATAAGCTCAATTTGTTTTGGACTAAATACGATAAAGCAAATCCAAACAGTAAAAGTATAAAAAAGGGTTACAAATCCATTCGCGATAGAAATTGCCTTTAGTTTTGCTACAGAACTCCCGTTTACCTTTGGGAAAGCGATAAGAATAATTTCAAAACCATACATAGCTGTAATGGTTTCTTTTGATGCTTGAATAATATTCCACCATCCGGCTTCTGTAAGTGGAAAAATGTAAGAAAAATCAGCCCGTGTAAGCCCCAGTGCAATTAAAAGGGCCATTGGAAAAATGAGAATAGAAGCCATGACATAAAATCGGACGATCACTTTAAACGTATTATAAGCTACATAGCAACAAGCTATTGTAAATAGTATGAGAATTGCGTACCAAGGAGTTGCTTGCAAAATCCATACTTTAATGACATTACAAGCATTCAACATAACCGTCATACCAATAAGAGTAAAGTAAAAAACATAAGCAAAACCTAATAGTTTTCCAAACTTATTACCAAATAGCATACAAACACTTTCATACATATCTGCATCAGGGAATCGTTTTAAGAAAAGCCACATAAGTAAAATAATAAGCTGAATCGCAAGCCCGGCGATGAGCGCGGAAATCCATCCACCACCTTTTGCTATTGGGTGAAGACGGTTAGGCAGGGAAAGTATACCCACTCCAATTTGGCATTGAATAACGAAAAAGGTAAATTGAACTAGCGAAATTTTACTTTGCGTGTTTGTCACCGTCCTCATCCTCTCTCGTTACATGTTGGCGCTGCATTTTTTTCGGTTTTGGATCATGTGGTCGTTCCCAAAATGACCAAATTGGTAGTCTGACAAAAGAATCTTTCATATCTTTAATCCGCATTGGGGCAACAGGAGAAAGATATGGTGTATGAAAAGAATGAAGCTGACATAGGTGAACGAAAGTTATAATGAGACCGAATGATATTCCTACATATCCGAATAGGGCAGCAAGGAGCATTAATGGAAATCGAAGAATCCGAACTGCTGAACTCATATCGTTTGATGGAACGAGAAAAGATGAGATAGCAGTTAAAGCTACAACGATGATCATCGTATAAGAAACAAGTCCAGCTTTTACAATTGCATCCCCAATTACTAAACCGCCTACAATACCAATTGTTTGTCCAACTCGGCTCGGCAAGCGAATACCAGCTTCCCGTAATAATTCGAAAATTAGTTCCATTAAGAGAGCTTCAAAAATAGGAGGAAGTGGTACTTTCTCTAATGAAGCTTTAATTGTATACACAAGTTCGAGTGGCAATACATCAGGATGAAAGGCTACGGTTGCGATATATATAGCTGGTAAGAGAAAAGCAATCAAAAAACTCACTAAGCGAATCATTCGGACGAAAGAACCGACAATCCAGCGGTTATTGTAATCATCTGGTGATTGATAGAAAGCAAATAACGTAACAGGAACGATAAGCGCTGTTGGATCTCCATCAGATAAAATAGCAACTCGTCCTTCCATTAAATTTGCAGCGGTCCTATCTGGACGCTCTGTATTTAATTGCTGCGGAAATGGTGAGAAAGACGTATCCTCTATAAATTCTTGTATATATCCTGGAGGCATAAGTGCATCTGTCTTAATCGTTTCTAACCTTCTTTTTACTTCTGTAACTAAATCGTCATTCGCTATATTTTGCATATAAGCAATTGCCACTTTCGTATGCATTTCTTCACCAAGTGTGAAATATTTAACGACGACGTTTGGACTTTTTATAAGTTTACGAATGGAAGCTAAATTGGTTGCTAAATCTTCTACAAAACCAGTATGTGGTCCACGTACAATGCCTTCATTATCAGGCTCTGCTATATCTCTCTTTAAAGATAAAGCTGTTTCGAAAATACAAAAACTGTCGACTTGTTCATGAAAATATAATGATTTGCCTTGTAATAAAAGTTGCACACCGTAATTTAAATTTGTTTCTTTCTTCATACTTAATGTGGCAAAAGCTTTATCTAAAGACAAATCCGACCGAGTTAATAAAGGCTCAAGAGCTAATTGGTGAATCAAATTTGGGTCTGCTAAAGATTCGATATATAAGATTGTTCCTTTGCCGTTTTGGAAAGGAAGATCTAATTTTTTTATATCGTCTGAATGACAGAGCTTATTTTCGATATAATTAATGTTTTCCGGAAGTGATGGAAACATATGCTTTTGACCCGTACTTTCTTGTTGTTCTTTTTGCTCTGTCATAATTTCCACCTCTTTTAGATAAAGTTACTTCTGTTAATTTTTGCTTTTTGTGAGAAATTTATGCTTGGATTATTTTTGACAAAGTAGCTTGAAAGTTACGTTACGTCATCTTTTATACTATAGAAAATAGGATATAGGGGATGATATAAATGACTTTGAGGTATATGTGGGGATGGAAAGAAGTTTTATATTTATTTATGTTTGTATTTGTTATTGTTCCAGTAACTGTCGAATCCCTTTTTTATAAATATATTTTAGAAGTAATAGGTAACTCACTATATGCTGGAGTATTAATGGGCTTTATAATGGCAGTGATATTTACTACTGTAGTTTATCTTTTTTGTATCAAAAGATATAAACTCTCGTGGAAAGATATTTTATGGACAGTTGGAGCGGTTATTTTCTTAATTGTAGCTAGTATTGCTGTATTAGTGATAATGGAGAAAATGGGTATTTCCTTTGAAAATAGTAAGACGGAGACGGTCCAAAATGATAAATCAATCTATTCATTCTGTATCGCGGTAATTGGAGCAGCAATTATATCACCAATTTATGAAGAGATTTTATATCGAGGTGTTTTTTATACATTTTTTCGTAATAGATATGGCATGCGGGGCGGTATGTTTATCAGTTCCATAATATTTACCGTTGTCCATATTCCAACATATAACACATTACCGGTAAATTTTTTAAGTGGGGTAGTATTTGCTTGGTTATATGAGAAAACAAATTCTATTTTATCGGCTATGATTGCCCACGCATTATTCAATTTCATAGCAGTAATTTTAACATTTATGTCGAATTAAGAAGATATATAGGAGGGATACATATGGAAATAGCTGTAGAACGTATTTTTACGAAAGAGATTTTAAAAAGAGCAGCGAGTTTGTTTCATGTAACAGTGGACGAAAAGCCGCTTGGAGATTTTGAGAATTATATTTTTAAGGCGAAGGGTGATAATGATGAAGATTACGTATTACGTTTAACACATTCTTCTCATCGCTCTAAACAAGAGGTAGAGGCTGAACTAGATTTTTTACGATATGTTGCGGAGAATGGGGCAAAGGTAGCAGGACCTCTTTATTCAACGTCTCGAAATCTTGTAGAAGAAATCGTAACAGAAGATGAAACTTTCTTTTTCGCTTCTTTATTTACATATGCAAAAGGTGAGCAAGTAAAAGGAGCGGAGTCGCCTTATTGGGGAGACGCTTACTTTGAAGCATGGGGAAAAGCGATTGGACAACTGCATCGCCTTACAATGGATTATCCTAAAACAGACTACCGTGATACGTGGGAAGAAGATGAGAGTGGGATTGTTAATGAATTAGAAAATGATCAAGTGAAAAAGATCGCTGCGGTATTAATGGATGAGATAAAGGCCCTTCCAATTGAAAGAGAAACGTTCGGCCTTATGCATGGGGATATTCATCCAGGCAATTTTCATTATGATGGTAAAGAGCTAACAATCTTTGATTTTGATGATGCGGCTTATAATTACTTTATACACGATTTAGCGATGGTTCTTTATTACTCTGTTCTATTTACACCGTGGACAGCGGAAGAGAAGACAGATTTTGCTCGTAAACAATTACAAGTGTTAAGAAAAGGATACGAATATGAACATAAGCTAGAGGATAGTTGGTATGAATCGTTACCGTTATTTTTACGTTTACGCGATATAGGTTTATATGGCACGATCCAAAAGAAGTTTAAAGGGAAAGATATGCCAGATAATTTTCGAAAGTTATCAGAAGAGCTATACGAAAGAATTATAAAAAAAGAAGCAATTGTGAATATATAATACATTCTGTTCAAAACAAAGTATATAAAACAAATATATACTTTGTTTTTTTATACAAAAATATGTTTGTTTTATTAAAATAATATTGTCATAGATTCGGTATACATTTATAATTTTTATATATTCTGAATATTCTTGATAAAAAGGAGGGGGAATATTGGAAGCTTTCGTAAATTGGTTAAATAATATTGTTTGGAGTCCAGCACTTGTTTATTTATGTTTAGGAGCAGGTTTATATTTTTCGGTTCGAACGAGATTTTTACAAGTAAGGCATGTAGGAGAAATGGTGAAGCTGACGTTTCAAGGAGAAAAGTCGGAAGCTGGTGTTTCTTCATTCCAAGCGTTAGCACTTTCGTTATCAGGGCGCGTTGGAACAGGGAATATAGCTGGGGTAGCAACAGCAGTTGCCTTCGGCGGACCAGGAGCTGTATTTTGGATGTGGGCAGTAGCCTTTTTAGGAGCAGGATCAGCTTATGTAGAATCAACACTCGCGCAAATCTATAAGACGAAGCATCAGGGACAGTTTCGCGGTGGACCTGCTTATTACATTGAAAAAGGTTTAGGTGTGAAATGGTATGCTCTAGTATTTGTTGCAGCGACAATTCTTGCAACTGGGCTTTTATTACCAGGCGTGCAAGCAAATAGTATTGCTGTAAGTTTAGAGACAGCTTTTGGAATTAACACTACATTATCAGGGGCTTTATTAGTTGTTGTATTAGCTCTTATCATCTTCGGTGGAGTAAAGAGAATTGTTAACGTAGCGCAAGTTGTCGTACCGTTTATGGCTATTGGATATATTTTAGTAGCTTGTGTTATTGTCGCTATGAATATTGAAAAATTGCCAGAAGCATTTATGTTAATTATAAGAAGTGCGTTTGCATTAGAAGCAGCATTTGGTGGTATTATCGGTTTAGCAATTTCTTGGGGAGTAAAACGTGGTATTTATTCTAATGAAGCAGGGCAAGGAACTGGACCACATGCAGCTGCAGCAGCTGAAGTATCACATCCAGCTAAGCAAGGCTTAGTGCAAGCATTTTCCGTTTACATTGATACATTATTTGTTTGTTCAGCAACAGCATTTATGATGATTATTACAGGCATGTATAACGTATTTGATGCAAGCGGAAAAAACTTTATCGTAAATAAATTAAATGGTGCACAGCCAGGACCGGGATATACACAGGCAGCAGTAGAATCTGTTTTCCCTGGATTTGGAAACGGTTTCGTTGCAATCTCGTTACTATTCTTTGCATTTACAACAATTATGGCGTATTACTACATTGCAGAAACGAATATCGCGTACTTAAATCGTGATAAAGACCGCCCTTGGCTGTCTATGGTACTAAAGTTTGTATTTTTAGGAGCTGTATTCTACGGTTGTATCAAAACAGCAGCAACGGCTTGGGCTTTAGGCGATATCGGTGTAGGAATTATGGCATGGGTAAATATCATTGCGATTTTACTATTACAAAAACCTGCATTAGTTGCATTAAAGGATTATGAAAAGCAGAAAAAAGAAGGAAAAGATCCAGTATTCGATCCAGGGCCATTAGGCATTAAAAATGCTGATTTCTGGGAACATGAATACGGAAAAGATAAGAAAGAAGAAGTATCGTAATGGAATAGAGATGAAAAAGCAAAGGGGAAACCCCTTTGCTTTTTTTATGGGTGAAATGAGGATCAAAGTTATTTTTTTGCTTATTTTTGAATATAAAAAGAATGTACATGCTTTGTTAGGGGAAGGGGGGAGTATGTTGATAGAGTTTCGCAACGTAAATAAATATTATGGCAACTTTCAAGTTTTAAAAGATATTAATGTGCAAGTGAAAAAAGGTGAAGTGGTAGTAGTTGTTGGGCCTTCAGGATCAGGGAAAAGTACATTACTCCGGTGTATAAACCAGTTAGAGTCAATTACAGATGGAGAGTTAATTGTACAAAATACGGAGGTACACAATGCGAAAACAGATATGAATGAATTACGCCGAAATATTGGAATGGTCTTTCAACATTTTTATTTATATCCACATAAAACGGTTCTGCAAAATATTACACTAGCACCTATTAAAGTAAATAAAATTTCAAAAGAGGAAGCTGAGAAAACGGCGATGTTTTATTTAGAGAAAGTAGGAATCCCGGAGAAGGCCAGTGTATATCCACATCAATTATCCGGAGGACAACAGCAAAGGGTAGCGATTGCTAGGGGGCTCGCGATGCAGCCGGAAATTATGCTATTCGATGAGCCTACGTCTGCTCTTGATCCGGAGATGATCGGGGAAGTACTTGATGTTATGAAAACGCTAGCTAAAGAAGGGATGACGATGGTTGTTGTCACGCATGAGATGGGATTCGCGCGGGAGGTAGCCGATCGGATTTTATTTATGGATGATGGCAAAATCATTGAGGATACAACACCGGCACAATTTTTCGCAAGTCCTGAACAAGAAAGAGCGCGTCTATTTTTAAGCCGAGTGTTAAACCATTAAAGGAGGAGTTTTATGCTTAAAATGAAAAAGTTGTTTACGTTAATCGTATTTTCATGTTTATTCGTACTTGTCGTTGCTGGGTGCGGAAGTAAAAAAGATGAGGCGAAAGAAACGAATACGAAGCAAGGCGGGGCTGTTGAGCAAATTAAGAAGCGCGGGAAATTAGTAGTTGGGGTGAAGAATGATACGAACTTATTTGGATTGAAAAACCCTTCAACAGGGCAGGTAGAAGGATTTGATGTTGATGTTGCAAAGGCGCTTGCGAAAAAAATTCTTGGTGATGAAAAGAAATTGGAGCTGAAGGAAGTAACGTCAAAAACACGTATTCCACTATTGAAAAACGGCGATATTGATGCAATTATCGCAACGATGACAATTACAGAAGAACGTAAAAAAGAAGTGGATTTTTCAGATGTATATTTTAAAGCAGGACAATCGTTACTTGTGAAAAAAGGGAGCGATATTAAGAGTATTGATGATGTGAAAAAGGGCGTGAAAGTGTTAGCTGTCAAAGGTTCAACGTCTACAAATAACATTCGCCAAAAATCACCGGAAGCGACTGTATTAGAATTTGAAAATTACAGTGAGGCATTTACGGCGTTAAAAGCAGGGAAAGGTGATGTGTTAACGACAGATAATGCAATTCTTTACGGCATGGCAAAACAAGATTCGAATTATGAAGTTGTAGGGAAAATTTTCACGGATGAGCCGTACGGAATTGCAGTTCAAAAAGGTGCAGATGATTTAACGAAAGAGATTAATAGCTTAATTAAAGACATGAAAGCAAGCGGAGAGTATGACAAATTATATGAGAAATGGATTGGGCAAAAACCAGAGAAGTAAAGTGATAAATAGTAAAAGTGAGAGGATGAGAGTACTCATCCTCTTCTTCTAAAGAAAGAGGGGAGAATATGTGCCTGATTTTTCTATATTAACGAATAACATTGATATGTATTTAGAAGGATTTAAATATACAGTGATGTCTAGTGTCATCGCATTAATAGGCAGTTTTATTTTAGGCATAATATTAGCGGTAATGCGTATTGCACCGATTCGCATTTTAAATTGGTTGGGAGCAACTTTTGTAGAATTTGTAAGAAATATTCCACTCGTATTAATTGCATTTATATTCTATTTCGCTTTACCTGTAGTAGGAATTACTTTAAATGGTTTTGTAGCAGGAACGGTTACGCTTACCGTATATACTGCAGCGTTTATTGCGGAAGTTATTCGCGCTGGTATTTTATCAGTCGCGAAAGGTCAGATGGAAGCAGCACGTTCTTCAGGATTGACTTATACGCAAGCAATGTACCATGTCGTTTTACCCCAAGCGATGAAAATTGTAATCCCTCCTCTAGGAAACCAATTTCTCAATTTAGTAAAAAACTCTTCCATACTCGGAATTATTGCTGGAGCTGATTTAATGTATCAAGGAGACTTAATTTCAACGAAGACATTTGTTACGTTCGATGTGTATATATTTGTCGGGATGTTTTATTTAATATTAACAATTCCGCTCAGTATGCTAGTGCGTTATTTAGAAAAACGCTTAGCAAAGGAGGCGGTGTAAATGGATTTTAAGGGAGCAATAACAGGTGATCATATTCTATTTTTATTAAAAGGATTACTTATAACGCTAGAGGTAGCACTCATAGCAATTGTACTTAGTTTTATTATTGGTAGTGTAATAGGGATATTGCGCTACATGAAAATCCCTATTGTCTCACAAATATTAGGAATTATCGTTGAAGTAATTCGAAACTTACCACTACTATTAATTATATTTTTCACGTATTTTGCACTTCCAGAAGCAGGCTTGAAATTAGAAATTATAACAGCTGCAATTGTTGCATTAACAATATTTGAAGCAGCAATGATATCTGAAATTGTTCGAAGTGGCCTATTATCTATTGAGAAAGGACAGATTGAGGCTGCAAGGTCTTCAGGGTTAACGTATGTGCAAGCGCTTTGGCACATTATTTTACCGCAAGCGTTAAGAAGAATGGTTCCGCCGCTTGTTAGTCAGTTTATTTCATTGTTAAAAGATACATCATTAGCAGTTGTTATATCACTGCCAGAGCTTATGCATAATGCTCAAATTATTAGCGGACAAAATGTAAATTATATGATTCCAACGTTTATAGTAGTAGCTTGTATGTACTTTATCGTAAATTATAGTTTATCAATTTTATCGAGAAGATTAGAACTTCGTTGACTCTTACAATATATGTAAGGGTTTTTCCTTGTTTCTCCTTATTTTCCTCTAAATAGAATCTAAATCTTGCAATAATTCAATTTTTTATATTATTTTATCAGAAAAGTTTTAATTTTATATAGAAAATGTAATCGCTTTCGTGTATATTTTTATTATCAGAAAATTTTAACAAGATATAGGGGTATTGGTAGGGGGAGGATTTAGATGCAGCAACCAACGAATGAGAAATTACATCGTACGATGAAGAGTAGACATTTATTTATGATTGCACTAGGTGGTGTAATCGGAACTGGTTTTTTCTTAGGTTCAGGTTACACCATTAATCAGGCTGGACCAGGGGGAGCCATCCTTTCATATTTAGTAGGCGGATTTATTATGTATTTAACAATGCTTTGTCTTGGAGAGTTAACGGTAGCGATGCCAGTTTCAGGTTCTTTCCAAAAGTATGCGACGAAGTTTATTGGACCAGGAACGGGCTTTATGATCGGCTGGCTATATTGGCTTGGCTGGGCAGTAACAGTAGGATTAGAATTAACGTCAATCGGTTTAATGATGAAAAGATGGTTTCCAAATGTTGATGTTTGGGTATGGTGTCTCGTCTTCGGTGTTATTTTATATGCTTCAAACGCAATTTCAGCGAAAAGTTATGCTGAATTAGAATTTTGGTTTTCTAGTATTAAAGTAATTACCATTCTTGCATTTGTTGTTCTTGGAGGTAGTGCATTATTAGGATTTATATCATATGACGGAAAAGAAGCAGCACCTCTTTTCTCTAACTTTGTAAGCGAAGGTGGATTATTCCCGAATGGACTAGCTGCCGTATTACTTACGATGATTACAGTTAACTTCTCGTTCCAAGGAACAGAGTTAATCGGGATTGCAGCGGGAGAAAGTGAAAATCCAGAAAAAACAATTCCACGCGCAATCCGTAATACAGTATGGCGCATTATGTTATTTTTCATTTTAACAATGACGATTTTAGTAGGATTAATTTCTTGGAAAGAAGCAGGGGTAATTGAAAGTCCATTTGTAGTCGTATTTGATAAAATTGGTATTCCATACGCAGCTGATATTATGAACTTCGTTATTATTACAGCGTTACTATCTGTAGCAAATTCAGGATTATATGCGGCAACTCGTATACTATGGTCACTTGCAAATGAAGGAATGGCACCGAAATCTTTCCAGAAAGTAAATAAGCGTGGTATTCCAATTACAGCATTAGTTGTAACAATTGCTGTAGCTGCTTTATCTTTATTAACAAGTTTCCTTGCAGAAGATACAGTATACATGTACTTATTATCTATAGCTGGTTTATCAGCTGTTTCAAGTTGGATCATTATTGCCCTGTCGCAATTGCGCTTTAGAAGTCAGTATATAAAAGGCGGAGGAAAGTTAGAGGACTTAAAATATAGAACACCGTTATATCCAATTGTTCCTATTTTAGCTTTAATTACAAATAGTATCGTCGTTATTAGTTTAGCGTTTATTCCAGAACAAAGAATGGCGTTATATTGTGGTATTCCATTTATCATTTTCTGCTACATATATTATTATATAAATAAGAAACGGCAGAAACCGATGAAGGTGGAGACAACAAATGAAACTAACCATCAAACAAGATGATATTGAGGCAGATTTATCGTATGGTCAATTAGCGATTGGAAAAGAAAACGGGTATTCACCGTTACAATTACTCATTTCTTCAATCGCAGGATGTAGTGCAATTGTCTTTCGAACAATTTTAGAAAAGAAACGTATTCCATACGATACGTTTACAATTGAAACGGAAATTGGTAGAAGTGAAGCATTATCAAAACCAGTTGAAAGTGTTCATTTGCATTATAAAATTAAAGCACAAAACATTACAGAAGAGAAGTTGGACAAGGCACTGCAACTTGCAGTGAAAAATTGTACGATTGTTCAATCAGTAAAGGATAGTATAAAAGTTACGGAAACGATTGAATTAATAAAGTGAAACTGTAATCAGTGGGAGTGTTTATCCCCACTGATTACTAGTTGAACCAATCGGGCTTTTACGGGCAGTTGATCTCCTATTTCACTTCTTTGCTTTACAGCAGAATTTTGAGATAGGGATCTTACTGCCCGTTAATGCGGGATAAAGTAAAACAGAAAAACGTGAGAATACGGCTCTCACGTTTTTCTGTTTTAGAGAGAGGGGAAAGTATGATGGAATGTTTAGGATGTAAATTAGCAAACGAAGAGGAAAAAATTTATAGAGTATACGAAGATGAGTATGTAACATGTTTTTTAGATCATGCACCTTTCTATCCAGGACATACTTTAATTGTGCCAAAACAGCATGTTGTAGAAGTAGATGAATTAGATGATGTTGTAGCAAAATCCATTATGGATGCTTCTAAGCTTATTGCAAAAGCGATTAAGGCATTATATAAACCAGATGGAGTTACAGTTTGTCAAAATGGTGGAGTATTTAACGAGTTAACACATTACCATATGCATGTCGTACCAAGATATAAAGAGCGCTCATTTGCTGAGTTTTATATGGTACAACCGGGAGAAAAGCAGAATCATAAATTGGAAGAGACACAGAATTTGTTAACAGAAGCGATAGAGCATATGCTGCTTACTGAAAAGGCGTAGCAGTCAGGAAATTTCTAATATTAAAAAGCCCAGTTTCTCAGTTAAAATAGAGAAATTGGGCTTTTGTTTATTTTATTATTAAATTTTATTTATAAATAGATTTTGTAGTGTCACAAAGTATATGGCTCATTCGTTATATAGAGTGAGAGGAGGAATTATATGAAAGTTACAAACAACGATTATGAAAAGATGGAAGAGCTATATGAGTTGTATGAACAAAAGATTTATTATGTAGCGTATTCTATTTTAAATAATATTCAACAGGCTGAAGATGCAGTTCAAGAGACGTTTATTACTCTTTATAAGAACTTGGAAAAGCTCCATAGCTTGAGTACAGAAGAGCTTAAACGATACATTTTGAGGGTTGCGAAAAACAAGGCGATTGATAGCTACCGGAAAAATAGACGACATGAAACATTTTTAGAAGAATATGAAAGAGAATCAGCAGAAGCAGTAGATGAAAATATTGAAGAGTGGGAAAAACGTGTAATGTCCGAGGTTCAAATTGATGCATTGTTAAAAGAGTTAAATGAGTCTAATAGACAGGTGTTTAAGTATAAAGTCTTCTATAACTTAACGTATCAAGAAATTTCAAGCGTCATGGGGATAACGGAGGCTAATGTCCGCAAGCAGTTTGAGCGTGCTCGAAAAAGAGTCCAAAATATGATAGGAGGTATACAACATGACGAATTCAAAGAACTCCAAAGAAATATATGAACTTGCTGAAAAAATTGCTTTAGATGATTTTGATAAACTCGAAGAACAACATGAATTTTCACATACATATACGCGCAAAAAGAAATTGTTTATGGAAGAAATGAAGCTGAAAGACGAGAAGCCACAGAAAAAGCGTAAAAAACATCGGATGTTAATTGCTGCTGCTTGCTTATTGATTGGTATGCCGACAACCGTTTTTGGTGCAGTGAAAGTTTATAATATGATTGTCCAAAAACAAAATTACGAAGTAAATGTTTCAGTAACAAATAAGGACTCGCAAAAGAGTAATAAGTGGTATAAGTTGAAGGTTGGTAAATTGCCAGAAAATATGGAAGCAATTGATGATAGTGCTATGAAATATTCATTTAAAGATAACAACGCAATGGGGGGATTTTCATTCGCTCTTTCGAGAGTGGGAGAAAATGCGGATTTTCAAACTTTATATTCAAAAAGTTATGAAGAAAAAGAGATAAATGGCAGGAAAGCAGTAATTGTTCATAAAGAAACTGGAAACAACAACGTAATGTTTGACAGAAAGGTCTTTCTCTTTTTTGAGAAAGAAGGGATTATGTTAGAAAGTTATATTGGATCCGATGTAAACGAAGAACAAATGATAGATGTGTTAGGGAGTATTTCACTTGAGCCTACGTCAAAAGGAAAGGCATCATATATAGCAGATTATGATGAAAATCGCTTTACCAAAGCAGCTGAACCGAAAGAAAATAAGGTGATTCCATTGAAAAAAGATAGTAAACGACTATTTCATATAGGACAAAAGGTTCCAGTAACGATATCTATGGATAACAGCCAAATTGAATATGTGATAGAAAAAGTTGAAGTCTTTGATTCAATCAAAGATTTTAAACAAGAGAACTTTAATGAACTTGGCCTAGAGATATTAAGCAAGAATAAGGCTTTAGATCAGACGGGAAAATTACTATCGTACAGACGAGAGGAATATAAATTAGGGAATGGTAAAGAGTCAATTGATACATTAGTAGATTCCAAATTAGTTAATGTTAAATTTGTCTATTTAACAACAACAGTGAAAAATATTGGTAAAAAGTCGACAGAAGAAATCTATATGCATCCATCTATAAAACAGCTTAAATTTGAAGGGAATGCATGGAACTACGCTAAAGAAGAAGGAATGGACGCAACGCGTATTATGACGGGTGAAGTTGATTACTTGGAACCTCACGGAGACGGAAAAAGCTTTTATAATATTGGCAGTATCCGACCAGGAGAAACGGTAAAAGTTAATTTAGGTTACTTTGTAGATGAGGATAAACTAGAGTCAATCTTTCTGGATGCTTTCAATTACAGAGGGGCTGGCGACACTGAAAATATGAATGCGAAACATCGTTGGTGGTTTGATATTCGTCAATAGTAACAAAGAGACTAAAAAGCTGCTTATATTTAGCAGCTTTTTTAGTCTCCATACATATGTAAAACTTCTTTCGCACGCATACGTAAACCATCTATCAATTCTTTCGGTTCTAAAACTCGTACATCTTTCCCAAGTCTGTAAAATAAAGGGGTAATAAAGTTTATTTCACCTTTATCAATTGTTGAATGTATATATCCTGTCCCGTCTTCGTTTACTACTACGAATTCTTCAAGATAAGGAACGCTTTTACATTGGCGTACACCTTCTGTTGTTAGTAAAACATGTAACTGAGTAGGACTATGTATTACGTTAGAGTTAGAGGCAAACCACTCTTCTAAATTCATGAACGTACTTTCATTTTCTTCTGTTGATAATATAGAAAGAATACGATCAACGCGATACAGTAATACTTTTTTTCTGTTGAAGTCATAGGATGGTAAGTACCATAGCCCGTCATGAGCGTATACACCGATAGGATGAACATGTTTTGTTTTTAACCCCGATTTAGATTCGTATTGAAAGTGTAAATTTTTATTTTCAATAGCCGCGGTTAGTACTTCATTTAAAAGAGGTGTATCAATCGTTCTCTTCGGATTCCAGAAAGCAATATAAGAGCGTATTTTATCAACTTTCGCTTTCGCATCATGTTGTAGAGAGCTGTACAGTTTGTGTGTAACGGAATTGATTTCTGTATTAAAAGGTAAGTTTCTGTAGTAGCTTAAAGATTGAAAGGCAAAAAAGATGGAGACTGCTTCTTCTTCCGTAAATAAAATAGGGGGGATGACTCTATTCGTTAATACTTTATAGCCGCCGTTACGACCTTGTTCAGCGTAAATGGGTAATCCCATATCACTCAAGTCTAAAATATATCTATGGACAGTACGAACAGAAATATTAAATTCGTTAGCTATTTCTTGCGCTGTAAATGTCTTTTTCGCAGAAGCAAATATAAGAATATCTAATAAGCGTTTAGCTTTTGACAAATGTATCACCTTTTTTCTTTTTAACATGACATAAATTGTCATGTTTTATTGTTAGTATATTGTTTATATCACATGTTATCAAGATGAGATGCAAGGAGGAAAAGAGATGTCACGTGAAATCGTTTTATTTATTGCAGCTAGTTTGGATGGATATATTGCGAAAGAAGATGATGATTTACAGTGGTTAATGGAAACAGAAGGAGAGGGAGATAACGGTTATACAGAAATGTATGAAACAATTGATACGATAATCATGGGAAAAAGAACGTACGATTATGTAGTAGAGCATATGGATACATTCCCGTATGTAGATAAAAAATGTTATGTTTTTTCTAACTCAGAAAAAGGTTCAAACGAACACGTGGAGTTTGTAAATGAAGATGTAGTCGAGTTTACAAAAAGGTTGAAAGAGCAAGAAGGATCTAAAATATGGATGGTCGGTGGAGGAAGTTTATTAAGAGAATTCTTTAAGAATAATCTAATTGATGAATATGTTGTTACAATTACACCTCATATATTAGGTTCTGGAGTGCCATTATTTCAAGACAAGAACCCAGAAATCCATTTAACTTTAACGGATATGAAACGTTTTGGGCAATTTGTAAACTTATATTATAAAGTAAAATGATAAAGAAACACGACTACTGATGGTAGTCGTGTTTCTTTATAGATGGCAATGAAATTGTAAAACAAGACCCGTGATCGACTTCGCTCGTTACAGTAATAGTTCCGCCGTGTAGTTCTATAATTTCTTTCACGATAGATAGCCCTAAACCAGTCCCACCGGTAGCTCGTGATCTTGCTTTATCTACTCGATAAAAGCGTTCGAAAATGTGAGGGAGATCTTCAGACGGAATACCTTCGCCTTCATCTTCAATTGTAATAGAAATATGTTTATGTTCTTCTGTAACAGAAATGTTTATATGAGAATGTTCTTTTGAATGTCTATAAGCGTTATTTAAAATGTTCATCACAACTTGTTCGAATCGTTGTTCATCTAGGTTCACTAGCAGTGTAGGAGGACAAGAGAAAGAAACTCTAATGTGTTTTTCTTTATATATGGCATTTACTTTTTCAGCTATGCGAGTCAGGAAGGTGTGTAAATATACTTCCTTTACTTGAATAGAAAAGTTATGTTGCTCCATTTGTGCCAGTGAAAACAAATCTTGAACTAAGTTTGTAATGTAATCAGACTCGTCTTTTATAATAGATAAATATCGTAAACGTTGCTTGGGAGATGTGGTTTCTTTTAAAGCAATGTCAGCGTAACCTCTTACGTATGTCAAAGGTGTTCGTAATTCATGAGCAACACTTGCTAGAAATTCACTTCGCTCTGTTTTCATATAATGTAAATCATTAGCAAGCGTTTGAATTGATGAGGCTAGTTCACCAATTTCATCATTTCGATTAGTCGTTAACGAAACGGATAAATCGCCTTTACTCATTTTTTCAGTGGCATGTTTCATGTGTAACAATGGTTTTGTTAACAACCGTGATAAGAGAAAGATAGTAATGGCTGTTAATAGAAACGTAATGACTCCGGCAATAATGAATTGTATTGTTAGCCCATTCACCATTTTTTCAATAGATTCTGTCCCAAGAAACATGTACACATAGCCTTCATGTTTTCCATCTACTACAATGGGACTAACTGTACATATATAATTAGATGTTTTCCAATGATTTTCTATAATTGCGCCTTCATGATCTGTCCGTGTTTGCATCTTTTCAATATGCTTTTTTATAGTAGTATTTATTTCGTTGGATTTGGCTAGTACATCCTTATTTGCATTTGTAATAACAACAGTCGTTTCGGCTTCGGATTCCATTAGCGCAACATGTGAGATTGTTTGCTTATCAAAATACTTTTCAAGGACATCTCTGTGACTATTTCCGCGCTTTAATAAAGCTGTCATTTCTTCATTTACTCTAGTGTTTACGAGACTATAATAGAGCGAAACAAATAGAACACTTTCAATTAAAAGTGTGACAATTAAAAAATAAAATCCGAATTGAATAGAGATTCGTTTCATGACTTTGCTCCTTAATGTTCGATATCAATCCATCGATAACCAACTCCGTACACAGTTTTTAAATGATCATCAATAGGGAAATTTACTTTTCGTAATTTATCACGCAAATTACGAATATGTGAATCGACTGTTCTATCTTCTGTATTTGTATTTAATCCCCAAATTCGTTCAATGAGCTGATCACGGTTTAATACGTAGTTCACATGACGTAAAAATAATCCGAGTAAAGAGAATTCGATTGGAGTAAGAAGAAGTTCTTCATTATGGACAGAAACGGAGTGCTTCGCTTCATCCCATACAATCCCGTGATATTGAATTTGTTTATGTTCATTTGTGCGCCTTAAAACAGCTTCAATTCTTGCGAAAAGTTCCTCCTCATGGAAAGGTTTCGTTACGTAATCATCCGCTCCGATTTTTAATCCTTGGACGACATCTACGGTTTGATCACGAGCGGTAACCATAATAATAGGAACGTTACTAAATGAGCGGATTTTTCTGCACGTTTCCCATCCGTCCATCGTTGGCATCATAATATCGAGTAAAATAAATTTAAAGTTTTGATTTTCTATATGTGAAATCGCTTCTTCTCCGGATCGTGCACATATGCAGTTATATCCAATTGGAGTAAGATAAAGCGTTAATAATTCAAGCATTCTCGGTTCATCGTCTACGAGCAGTATATCAATCATAGAGAGCCCTCCATATATAATCTTTACTTAAATTGTAATGCAAAATCATGAAGAAATGGTGCAGATTATCATGCATCTGCATAATTTCTTCAGAATTGCTTGTTATTGTAAAGTTGAAATTCCATTTTAGGTAATGATATTGGCTCGAAAACGATTTATACGGAGGCGGTATAGTGAAAAAGATGACCCGAATCTTTGGGATAACAATAATTACAGCAGTTGGTCTTGCGGCATGTGGACAAACAAATACAGATCATAAAAATCATGAATCTAAAGAAGAGAAGAAAACAGAGCAGAAGGAAATGAAAATGAATCAGGAGGTAACTGCACCGAAAGAAATGAATCAAGGTGCATCAAATGATTTATTAACAACAAGTTTAAAAAATGTAACGAGATTAAACACAAATGATCCTCTGCAAATGGCAGTATTAGCTTCGCAGACGATATGGCCAGCAACGCATAAAGAGAATCAGCCAGGCGCTGTTATTTTAGTACCAGTAAACGAGTGGCAATTAGGTATTGCAAGTGCAGACCTTATTCATCATCCGAATAACGGACCGATTTTATTTATAGAAAAAGAAAAGGTACCCGAAATGACGTTAAAAGAAATAAAACGGCTAAATCCGCTCGGAACGAAAGATGGAACACAAATTATGGTGATGGGGGATGTCGGTGCATCAATCCTTGAGCAATTAAAAGATTATAAAGTAAAGCAAATAAAAGAAACGGATCCAGCTATCTTTGCAAAAGATGTTGATAAAGAGTATGCGGATATAACAGGCAGTTATCCGAATAGCGTTATTATCGGTTCGTCTGAAGAAGAAGGACGTTTATATACAACACCAGCTGTAAACTGGATTTCTCATATGCCAGAACCACTACTTTATACAGAAAAGAATAAAGTGCCAGAAGCGACGATAGAGGCATTAAAGATGAGAAAAGATAAAGCAAATATATATTTACTAGGACCAGAAAAAATCATTTCAAAAGAAGTAGAAAAAGGGTTAAGCAAATACGGGAAAGTAACGCGTATTAGTGGAGAGACTCCAGTAGAAAATTCTATTACATTTGCAAAGTTTAAAGATGAAAAAACAAAATTTGGATGGGGGTTCACGAAACCAGGTCACGGTGTATCATTTGTTTCAAGCAAAACACCAGACTTGGCAGTTGCAGGAGCACCATTTTCACATATGGGTAAACATGCCCCCGTCATCTTATTAGAGGAAGGAAAAGCTTCACAACCAGTGTATGATTTCCTTGCTACTATTCAACCGAAGTTTAAAGATGACCCAACACTTGGCCCGTACAATCATGGATTCTTATTAGGAAATACTGAAAATATTTCATTTGAAACGCAAGGTATATTGGATGAGAGGCTAGAGATTGTGCAAGAAAGTGGTCAAGGGCACGGTGGACATTAATGAAATGAGAGAAGACGCTATGAAGGTAGCGTCTTTTTTAGGAAACTTTTACATAGCGAAAAATCCTCTACTCGTTATATAATAGCCTTCGTGCAGTCGGCTAGATTTTCTTATGGAGAAAATCAAATGATAAAGTGAAACTTTAATCATTGGGGGGCATCCCCCAATGATTATTAACCTTCACCAATCGAGCTTTTATGGGCAGTTGATCCCCACCTAACTTCTTTGCTGTCTCTGAATTTTGAGGTAGGGTCTTACTGCCCGGCAAATAGCGGGGTAAAAGAGTAGAGGAGTGGTATTTTGTTTCAAACGATAAAAAATGATTGGTTCTCCAACGTGAAAGGGGATGTGCTATCAGGAATAGTTGTTGCTTTAGCGTTAATCCCTGAAGCAATTGCTTTCTCTGTTATTGCAGGTGTGGATCCGACCGTAGGCTTATACGCAGCCTTTTGTATTGCAGTTACCATTTCATTTGTTGGTGGAAGAACTGGAATGATTTCAGCTGCAACAGGTGCGATGGCATTATTAATGGTAACGCTCGTTAAAGATCATGGTTTGCAATATTTATTTGCTACAACAATAGTAACAGGTATTGTCCAAATTATTTTCGGCGTATTCAAACTGAGCTCATTTATGAAGTTTGTTCCGAAATCTGTTATGAGTGGTTTTTTAAATTCACTTGGAATTTTAGTTTTTACAGCACAATTGCCACATTTTAAAAATGCAACTTGGCAAATGTACGCGCTTGTCGCATTAGGACTTGTAATTATATATGTATTTCCACGTATTACGACGGTTGTACCGTCTACACTTATTTCCATTATTATTGTGACAAGTATTGCAATTATGAGCGGATTACAGTTAAAAACAGTAGGGGATATGGGAAGTTTGCCGAAAGAATTACCGTTCTTTAGTATTCCAGACGTGCCTTTTACACTTGAGACATTAGGGATTATTTTACCGTACGCAGTTATGCTTGCAATTATCGGTTTACTAGAGTCTTTATTAACAGCTTCAGTTTTAGATGATATGACGCATACGGAAAGTAATAAACATAAAGAAGCACGTGGGCAAGGTATTGCAAACATTGTTGCTGGTTTCTTCGGAGGAATGGCAGGATGTGCAATGATTGGACAATCTGTTATTAATATTAAATCAGGTGGACGCGGTCGTTTATCGACGTTTGTAGCGGGCGGATTTTTAATCGTATTACTATTCGTTTTAGGTGACTATGTCGTGCATATTCCGATGGCAGCTTTAGTTGCAGTTATGATTATGGTTTCAATCGGAACATTTGATTGGAACTCTGTAACAACGATTCATAAAGTACCAAAAGGAAATGCATTTGTTATGATTGTAACAGTTGTGGTGGTCTTAATTACACATAATTTAGCATTAGGTGTAATTATCGGAACAGTAATTAGTGCGGTTTTATTTGCATTCAATATGGCAAAGATTCACGTGAAACATTTATATATTGAAAATAAGAAAATATACGAAATTCATGGCCAACTTTTCTTCGCATCTACGGCAGATCTTATCAATAATTTTTCATTTGAGGAAGATGTAAAAGAAATTGAGTTGAATTTTTCTCACGCACACATATGGGATGATTCAGCAGTGGCATCAATTGATAAAGTTATCATGAAGTATGAACAAAGTGGCGTGAAAGTCAGTATAACAGGATTAAATGAACGTAGCGCAAAACTTGTTACAAATTTAGCTACTTATAATAAAAGAATTGCTAGTTAGAAGCCTCCTTTTTAGGGGGCTTTACTATATAATATGAGTAGGATAAGGAAAAGGGGATTCAGCATATGTATAAACAAATTATATTAGCATGTGACGGTTCTGAACATGCACTTCGAGCAGCGGAACATGCAACATATATTGCGAAATGTAGTGAAGAAACAAATGTTGAAGTTGTGTACGTAGTAGATAATAGAACAGCAAAATCAGATATTATACAAGGCCAAACGGATTTAGAAACAGTATCAGCTAGTCGAAAAGATAAATTAAAAGAGATTGAAGGTTTATTAAAGAAAGAGAACATTTCTTATAAAATTACGATATTACATGGCGATCCAGGAGATACAATTGTTCAATACGTAAATACAGGAGATATAGATCTTGTTATTGCTGGGAGTAGAGGGTTAAATACATTGCAAGAAATGGTGCTTGGTAGTGTCAGTCATAAAATAGCAAAGCGTGTGAAATGTCCGGTAATGATTATTAAATAAATTGAGTGAGATATTCTGTAGTGTAAGCAGGGCCTTGATATAATTCAAGGTCTTTTTTGACGTATAGAAGGGGAGAGTGTGGACATAATAGATATATAAGTTTTAGAAAATATTAACTTACAAATTTGTAAGTTTGTTGTCAGAAAAATCGATGTTATGACAATTATTCCATTGGTAAAATAAAAGTATCGAAGGGGAGAGAGGGAGGATGAAAAAGATGAAAGCATTTCAAGATTTATCATATAGCCAAGGTGTCGGTCTTATTTGTTTAGGGGGATTTGCTGCATCTGTTACGTTAGCTGTTGTAATAAAGATGATTCATCAAATCTTTTGATTTTAGAGTGGGGAAGGAATTGGTTGTTATAAATAGTCAGAAAAGGATTGTAAATAAAAAATAGCTCTTAGCAGTAAGTAAATGCTAAGAGCTATTTTTATGATTATTTTTCTACTTCTGGCTTCTCACTTGTTACAGTAACGTCTTTCCAATGTGAAGTTATTTGATTCACTTCAGCATTGACATCAAAATCTTTTACGCGCTTATTAACACCTGTTAAATCAAATGTGTAATGAATTGGAATCATCGGTGCTTCGTCATGAATTAATTTTTGCCATTTATCGTATACTTCTTTACGATATTTTTCATCAGTAGCTTTTTCTGATAATCCAGCATCTAATAACTTCGTATTTTCATCATTTACCCAGCGCTGATAGTTAAAACCAGCATTTTTACCCCATAGACCAGAAAGGTCAGGATCAGAACCAGTATTCCAAGCACCAGAGAAAATATCAACCTTTGGATCATCTTTTTTAATCATTTCACGCATAGCATTAAATTCATGTAAGCGTCCATCAACAAGTTCTACTTTTAAGCCGATATCCTTCCAAGATTGAATATAGAATTTAGCCAGTGGTTCACTTGTTTCACTACCGTTACTAGCTAAGAAGTTAATTTTAAATTCATTACCTTTTGGATCTTCACGGAATCCGTCACCATTTTTATCTTTATAGCCAGCTTCATCTAATAGTTTTTTCGCTTTATCTACATCTAAGTTATATGCGCCAGCATTGTTATTATGGTACTTTGGCATAGATGGTGGAATTGGAGAGTTAGCTGGAACACGAAGTCCGTGATATACTTTTTCTCCTAATTTTTCTCTATCAATTGCATAAGCCATTGCTTGACGTAAACGAACATCTTTGAACTTATCGTTATCCATTACAGCTTCATTCTTTGCTTTGTCCATATGTCCAAATTTAAATCCGATATAAGTGTAAGCAAGCGCAGTTTTTCCTACTAGTTGTGTATTTTTTAATTTACTTACGTTTGGATATTGATCAGCAGTAATTGATGCAATATCAATATCACCTTTTTTCAGAGATGCACTAACAATAGATGGATTTACAACTTTTAATGTTACATTTTTTAGTTTAGGTTTGCCAGCCCAGTAATCATCGAAGCGCTCATACTCAACTGATTCACCAGGAACAATTTTCTTCACTTTAAATGGTCCGAATCCAATTGGATTTTGACGGATCTTATCAGATTCAGCCAGTTTTTCAATTGGTACATCACCTAAATATTTTTTAGGTGTAGGATATGTCCAAATACCAGTTTTCAGTGAAGGGTTTACTTCTTTATAAGTAATTGAAATTGTTTTTGGGTCGACTACTTTAATACCAGAGATTTTGTCAGCTTTTCCAGCGTGATATTCTTCCATACCTTCAATCATTTGCATTTGTGTATCGTAACGGATACCTGTATATTTACTATTACCAATGATTAAGTAAGAATATTCTAAATCCTCAGCAGTTACAGGGTTACCATCGTGCCATTTTACATTATCTTTAATCTTAATAGTAATTGTTTTTTTATCTTCAGAAATTGTATACGTTGCAGCACCGTCATTTGTGATTTCCCAGTTTTTATCTGAAGCTAATAAACCTTCATCAAAGAAATCCATAATTTCTGAATCTGGAGCAACTTCATACAATACTCTACTTAAAACACCAGCGAAAGGTGAATTTGAAACGAGTCCATAAGTTAATGATCCGTCTTTAATTTCTTTACCATCATTTTTTACAGCAGCACTAAATTTATTTGTTTCTACTTTTTTCGTATTTGCCTTTTTGCTACCGCTATCAGCACCCCCACATGCAGATAGTAATAATGTTGAAGCAGCAAATGTACTTAGTACTTTGTACAATTTTGGTTTGTTCATAACTTCTCCACCCCTTAACCTTTTCTTTGTCTCGCATCAGCCGCACGTTTTAACGCTTGACCAATAAAATTTATACACAGCATCAACACTAAAATCATGATTGATGCGGGTAACCAAATCCACCATTTTTCTTGCAATACATCTGGGTTTGTTGCGTAACTTACAAGTGTACCAAGACTCGGTGTGCTTTCTGGTAGACCGAAGCCTAAGTAAGTCAAACTAGATTCAATCCCGATGTTACCAGCAAGATTTAATGTAATATTTACGATAATAATAGAGCTCAAATTAGGTAATATTTGCTGGAAGATAATTTTCCAATTTGGTGTTCCTAACGTTTTTGATGCAGATACGTAATCAAGTTCTTTCTCCGTTAATACTTTAGAGCGTATAAGCCTTGCTTTTCCGACCCATAAGAAAGCCGTCATTATGAGAATAAATGTAGTAATATTGAAAGTTGGAACGAGTGAGATAAATACGATAACAATCATTAAGAATGGTAAAATCATCATAAAGTCGATAAAACGCATGATGATGTTATCAACAACTCCTCCAAAATAGCCAGCAATTAGTCCCATCGTAAGACCGATAAGGGTTGATAAAAGAGTAATGGCTAAACCAACTGTAAAGGAATTACGTGTACCAATAATTAATTGTCCGAAAATATCACGGCCTCCATAATCAGTTCCTAGCCAATGTTCAGCAGAAGGAGGATCATAAATGGCGAACAGATCGACTCGAACGATATCTTCTTGTTTCATAATAAATGAAGTTGTATAAACGGCTATTAATATTAAAGCTAAAAAGAATAGGGAAAACATTGCTAGTTTATCTTTACGAAATTCGCGCCACATAATGGAGAAACCAGAAGGGCTCTTTTCGTAATGAATGACTTCAGTTTGTTTTTCAGGATTTGCTAACATAACGTTTCTTCACCTCCATTAATCAATACGAATACGTGGATCAACGATGCTTAGAATAATATCGGAAAGAAGAGTCCCGAGTAGCGTTGCGAATCCAGTAAATAATACAAGAGCAGTTACGACACTGAAATCACGTTGAGTAATAGATTGGAAAAATAGTTGTCCAATTCCTGGGTAGCCGAAAATATTTTCTAGAATAATAGAGCCACCAACTAAACCTGTAATTTCATATCCTAAAAATGCTGCAATTGGTAAAAATGAATTTCGTAAAATATGTCTGGAATATACTTTAGATTCTGGTACACCTTTTGCTTTTACTGTGCGTACAAAATCTTTATGTTTCGTATCAATAATTTCACTTCGTAAATATTGTACAGTTCCTACAGTGCCAATTAATGCCCCAGATAAAGCTGGTAAAATCATATGATTTAATTTACTTAAATAGTAATCAAATGATCCGGCTGCCACTTGTGGATCAACGCTACCACTTGTAGGGAAGATCGGGTATAAAAAGCCGAATAAGAATAACATTACTAATCCGAAAATAAATAGGGGTGTACCAAATCCTAAAAAGTTATAGAGTGTAATGAGTCGATCAGCCCACGTATCATTCCAACGCCCACTTATAACGCCAAGTGGAATGGCGATTAAATAAGTAAGAATAAGAATTAGAAGAGCTAACAGCACTGTATTACCAAGGCGTTCCCCAATAATATCTGTTACTTGTATTTTATGTGCGTAAGAAATACCGAAATCCCCTTGTACGGCGTTTGAAATCCACCTTACATATTGTGTGGGAATAGGATCATTTAACCCAAGTTTCTCACGTTGTTCTTCAATTACTTTTGGATCGGCTTTTGGGTTTGCTAGTTCAGCGCCACTTAATGCATCACCTGGCATTGCTTTAGCAAGTGTAAAGACGAGTACGCTTAATACGAATAATTGCGGTATCATAACTAAAATCCGGCGTAATATAAATTTCCACATGTTTTATCACTCCCTTATGGTAATGCCACCCGGTGAGTTGGCGAGATTGGTTTTAAATCGTAAGCACGTCCATTTTCATTGAAATAATTTTCGTATGATTTTTCGTACTCAGCGCTTACTTCACGACGCAATTTACGCTGTTGTTCGCGGTTTTCCGGACGAATATCAGGAATAGCTGATATTAGGCGCTTCGTATAGATGTGCTGTGGGTTATTATAAATTTCAGCACTAGTTGCTTCTTCCACAATGCGTCCGCGATACATAACACCGATACGGTCACACATATGGCGAATTACACCTAAATCATGACTAATAAATAAGTATGTTAGTCCGAGTTCAGATTGTAAATCTTGTAAGAAGTTTAAAACTTGCGCTTGTACTGACACATCAAGTGCAGATACAGGTTCATCTGCGATAATAAGCTTCGGTTTTAGTGTAAGTGCGCGTGCAATACCAATCCGCTGTCTTTGTCCACCGGAAAATTCATGAGGGTATTTATAAATAGACTCTGGATTTAAGCCAACTTTATCAAGATAATCTTGAACAGCTCTACGCTCTTCATCAGGTGAGAGTTTCTCAAAATTCCGAAGTGGTTCAGCGATAATATCCATAACACGTTTCTTTGGGTTTAAGGATGAATAAGGATCTTGAAAAATCATCTGAATATCTTTTCGTTGTTCTCTTAGTTCTGAGCGACTTAATTTTGTTAAATCTCTATTATTAAAATGAATGCTACCGCCTGTTGCTTTTGTTAAGTGCATAATTGCTTTTCCAGTTGTTGATTTGCCGCTCCCAGATTCCCCAACGATTCCGTACGTTTCGCCAGGTTGTAGTTCGAAGCTTACGCCATCAACAGCACGAACGTAATCTAATGTACGACCGAAAACACCACCTTTAATTGGAAAGTGTACTTTTAAATCTTCTACTTTAAGCAGTGCCATGAGTTACGTCATCTCCTTTCTTATCTTGGAAGTTAAAATGTTTGTAGCAAGTGCAACGTACCCAATGGTCTGGTTTTACTTCATGTAAAACGGGATTTTCTTCATGTTGATCAGGTCTAATCCACGGAATTCGTGCTTGGAATCGACAACCTGTGCGAGGTAACTTAGCTAATGTCGGCACAACACCTTGAATAACATGTAATTTTTCCTTTTCAGCATACGCAGATGGAATAGAGTTTAATAGAGAACGAGTATATGGGTGAAGAGGGTTATTAAAAATTTCTTCAACTTTTCCTGTTTCTACAACTTGTCCAGCGTACATAACGACGATACGATCGGCTGTTTCTGCGACAACACTTAAATCGTGAGTAATTAAAATAATGCCCATTTTCGTTTGTTCTTGAATAGATTTTAGTAAGTCTAAAATTTGTGCTTGGATGGTTACGTCAAGAGCCGTTGTTGGCTCATCTGCAATAATAAGTGCTGGGTTACAAGCAATTGCAATTGCGATAACAATTCTTTGTCTCATTCCGCCAGATAATTCATGTGGGTATTGTTTATATGTAAGTTCTGGTTTTGGAATACCAACTTGATGAAGTAGTTCTAAGGTGCGTTCTTTCTTTTCAACTTTTGAAAGGCTTGTGTGGTAGTCTAAATTTTCTTCGATTTGTTTTCCAACTGTCATAAGAGGATCGAGTGCTGTAAGAGGTTCTTGGAAAATCATACCGATGTTTGATCCGCGTACTTTATTCATCTCTGCGGCTGACATCGTTAGTAAATCCTTATCTCTATAGTTAAGCTGCCCTTGTAATTTTGTATTTGCTTCATTATGCAGTCGCATAATGGAAAGGGCAAGTGCACTTTTTCCGCAACCTGATTCACCAACTATCGCGACAATTTCATTTTCATGGACAGTTAACGAAACATCATCAACTGCGGCATGATATTGATCTTGTATGCGAAAGGAAGTCTGTAAGTTTTCAATGCGAAGAAGTGGATTCTTCATGGCTATCCCTCCATCTTTCTGAAAAGACTAAATATTTTGTATGTTGTTGTTATTTTAATATAAATTGACAATGTTTGACAAGCATAAGTTGAGAAAATATTCAAAAATCTTTTTATATAGAGATTGGATGCATGTATATAAGTAGTTGAAGCGCTTTGAAAACGCTAACATGTATAAGAGAGGGAAATAAATCTTTTGTAAGAAAAAAGTATTATATGTAGAAAAAAGAGAGACGTTCTGGAAAGAACAGTCTCTCTTTTTTTGATAAGAATAATATTAGTGCTTAAGCTTGCTTTTGTTTTGGAGATCCTGTCTTTAAAGTAAGAGCAAGGAAGAACATTGCAAGTACACAAGATACAAGTAATAAGATGAATCCACCATCCCATCCGAATGCATCGACGATAAAGCCCATAGCGGCACTAGCGAAAGCTGCTCCGCCTAAGTAACCGAAGAAGCCAGTTAATCCAGCTGCAGTTCCAGCCGCTTTCTTTGGTGCTAAGTCAAGAGCGTGTAGACCAATTAACATAACAGGTCCGTAAATTAAAAATCCAATTGCAACAAGTGCGATACTATCAACCATTGGATTACCAGGAGGGTTTAGCCAGTACACAAGAACGGCGATAAATACACCAACCATAAATAAAATACCAGCAGGTGCGCGGCGTCCTTTAAATAGTTTATCACTCATCCAGCCGCAAAGAAGTGTACCTGGAATACCAGCCCATTCATATAGAGCATAGGCTGTACGTGAACTACTATGAGTAAAGCTTTTTTCTTCTACTAAATAAGTAGGAGCCCAGTCTACAACACCGTAACGTACGAAATAAACAAAAACGTTTGCAATAGCGATGTACCATAAAAATTTATTGTTTAATACGTATTTAAATAAAATTTCTTTTACCGAAAGTTCGCGTTCGCGATCTTGTACTTTTTCATCTGGTGGATATTCTCCAGTATGTTCTTCAATAGAAGGTAATCCGCAAGATTGAGGTGTATCTCTCATCGTAATTAATACATAAATACCAACTAAAATTGAAAGAATACCTGGGAAGTAAAAAATACTTTTCCAGTCATTTGCAAAGAAATATAACCCTAATGTTACAAGGGAAGGCATAAGTGCGCCACCGACATTATGAGCGACGTTCCAAATAGACATTTTTGTACCACGTTCACTAATAGAGAACCAGTGAACCATTGTACGACCACAAGGAGGCCATCCCATCCCTTGTACCCATCCATTTAAAAACTGAAGTACAAACATAAGTATAATGCTCGTTGTAATGAAAGAAAATGAGCCGAAAATAATATTAATGATACCTGATAAAAATAGTCCAGCTGCTAAAAAGTAGCGAGGATTACAACGATCGGATACGATACCCATAAGAAATTTACTTAATCCGTAAGCGATAGAAACTGCTGAAAGGATAACCCCAAGCTCCCCTTTACTAAAGCCTTGTTCAATTAAGTATGGCATTGCTAGTGAAAAGTTTTTTCGAACAAAGTAGTAACCTGCATAGCCGATGAAGATACCTAAAAATACTTGTAAACGTAATTTACGGTATTCACTATCAACGCGATCAGCTGGTAAGCGTTCCGCGTGGGGCGCAGGTTTAAAGAATTGTGTGAAAAACATAAAATGAAAATCCTCCCCAAATTAATTCGAAGTGTCGTAAGTCAGAGAGAATATAAAAAGGCCATGAAATATAAAAAAGTTTCCTTTTTTATGATTCATAGCCGTGTACTCCGATTCTCCGTGACTGTCAATATTAACTTCGTCGAAAATTATACAACTTTGTGACAAAAATGTAAACGTTTTTACGGATAAAAAGTATTGACGGATTTTGTTCGTCGGATTAATATTTAAATACATTAAATATTTTATTGTTTAAATAAGAGGTGGATAACATGCCAAATGATATGACGCATATCGATAAAATTCAAGCTCTTGCCTTTTCGATTGGAAAGAAAATGCAGACAGAGTTATTAGAACAAATGCAAGCAACAGGACTTACACCACCGCAGTTTTATATTTTAAAGATTTTAGATCATTATGGAGCTTCAAGGGCGACAAAATTAGCAAAAAAGATGTATGTAAAGCCTAGTGCAATTACAGTGATGATCGATCGCTTAATTGACCAAGAGCTTGTAGAGCGTTATCACGACAAAGAGGACCGTCGTGTTGTCGTCATTGAGTTAACCAAAAAGGGGAAAGCTAGAGTAGAAGAGGCAATGACCGCTCGTAATGAGCACATTGCAAAATATTTCTCACATTTAGAATTACAAGAAAGAGAAGATTTGTTACGCCTCTTTGAGAAGTTAGAAACAATTATTTGCGGGACACAAGAGAAAAAAGAGAATAACTAAGAGGAATTGAGGAGATTACATGGAGCAACAAGAAAATATAAATAGAAAGTTGTTGTTAATCGGTTTAATCATTGCGATGCTATTTGCTGCCTTAGATGGAACAATCGTTGGTACAGCAATGCCACGTATCGTTGGTGAACTAGGCGGATTAAGCTTAATGACGTGGTTAACAACAGCTTATATGTTAACATCAACGACAGTTGTACCAATCGCAGGTAAATTAGCGGATTTACTTGGCCGTCGTAACGTATATATAACAGGGCTAGTTATCTTTATGGTTGGCTCAGCATTATGTGGTATGGCAAATGGTATGACAGAATTAATTATTTTCCGTGGTATTCAAGGTCTTGGCGGCGGTATTATGATGCCGATGGCTATGATTATTATTGGAGATATGTTCACGGGGAAAGAACGTGCGAAATGGCAAGGTATTTTTGGTGCGTTATACGGTCTTGCTTCTGTAATTGGACCACAAGTGGGTGGTTGGATTGTAGATGCAGTGAACTGGAGATGGGTATTCTACATTAACTTGCCAGTTGGTATTTTAGCAACAATCTTTATTGCAATGGGATTAAAATCACATAAACAAACAGGACCAATTAAAATTGATATCGCTGGGATCTTTACGATGATTCTCGGTGTTGTAAGTTTATTACTTGCATTAACGTTTGGTGGAAAAGATTACGCATGGGATTCTTGGCAAATTATCGGGTTATTTGCATTAGCTCTAATTGGTATAGTTAGCTTTGTTATCGTTGAAACGAAAGCAGAAGAACCCATTTTACCGATGCATTTCTTTAAAAATCGTACATTTACATTACTAAATGCGATTGGATTCTTTATGAGTATTGGAATGTTCGGTGCGATTATGTTCGTACCATTCTTTATGCAAGGAATTGTAGGAGTAAGTGCTGCTGAATCAGGAACAATTATGACGCCAATGATGATTACAATGATTGTGATGAGTATTATTGGCGGGCAACTTGTATTAAAAGTTGGCGTAAAACCACAAATTATTACAGGAATGCTTATAATGGCCGGAGGGTTCTGGTTATTAACAACGATGGATATGCACACAACTAAATTGACTGCTACTTCTTATATGATGGTTATCGGTTTAGGAATGGGTCTTGTAATGCCGACATTAACATTAGCGTTACAAGAAAGCTTCCCGAAAAAAGATCTTGGTGTCGTAACATCATCAAGTCAGTTCTTCCGTCAAATCGGCGGAACATTTGGTATTACAATTTTAGGATCAATCATGAATAACACTTCAGGTACAACGTTAACAAAAAATTTAGTACCTGTATTAGATACATTCCCAAAAGAAGCGGGACAAATGGTAACGAAATTTAAAGATATGATTCATACAGATCCGCAAGGCTTATATTCAATGTTATTTAGTCCAGAGGCATTAAAACAAATGCCAGAAGCATTCGCTAATAGCATTGTACCAATTTTGAAAAACTCTTTAGTAGACTCACTTCATACTGTATTCTTAACAGGATTAGTATTTATCGTAGTAGGCGCTATCTTTACGATTTTCTTACAGAAGATTAAACTGTCAGATCGTAAAAAAGATGCTGAAGAGCCAGCTACAGAGGAAAAAGAACAAACTGTATCCTATTCGTAATGAAAAAGCATCGCCTTATGGCGGTGCTTTTTTGAGTATAACCTTAAAAGCTTTTTCGTGAGAAATGATTGACGTATTTCTAGAAATACGTTATATTATTTTCTGTAAACGGTTACATGAAATGGAGAGAAAAGAAAATGAGTACGATTAAAGACGTTGCGAAATTAGCGGGAGTATCTGTTGCGACCGTTTCCAGAGTGTTAAATAAAAATGGATATGTTCATGAAGATACGTTAAAGAAAGTAGAACGAGCGATTGAGATGCTAGACTATAAGCCTAGTACAGTAGCGCGTTCACTGTATAATAAAAAATCTCGTTTAATTGGCTTAGTTGTTCCAAATATCGTGAATCCATTCTTTCCAGAAGTTGCACGTGCCGTAGAAGATGTAGCGCATAAGCAAGGGTATACAGTTGTACTTTGTAACTCTGATGAAAGTTTAGAGAAAGAAAAGCAATATATTGATGTACTTAGGCAAAATAATGTAGATGGATTTATTGTAGCGACAAATCCACAAAATAGTGTGAATTACATGAACTTGTCAGTACCAGTCGTTGCAATTGACCGTATGTTTAATGAGCGTATACCTGCTGTGTATGCAGATAACTATGCGGGAAGTCAGGCAGCGACAAAGTTATTAATAGATAAAGGCTGTAAACATATTGCGCATATTCGTGGACCGCGTGACGTAAGTACAGCGAATGAACGTTTTGAAGGCTTTGTAGACGTTATTACGCAAAATAATCTTTCTTACATGATTGCAGAGAGTACATTTGATCCAGCTAATAGTGAGCGTGTAGCGGTGGAACTATTAGAACAATACCCGCATATTGATGGAATTGTTGCTGGGAATGATTTAATTGCAATAGGTATCGTAAAGGCTGCGCTTCAAAAAGGGATTTCTATTCCGGATGATTTACAAATTATCGGATTCGATGGAATTTCTTTAACAGAGATGATGTATCCATCTATTACAACTGTTGCACAGCCAATTTATGAAATGGGGAAAATTGCAACAGAACTGCTGTTAGAGCAGATGGAAGGAAACGTATTAGAAGAGAAACACTATCGTTTACCGATTGAAATTATAGAACGAAATACAACGAAATAAGGAGATGAAATAGATGCCAAATATTGCAGTAGTAGGTAGTATTTCAATGGACTTAGTGGCTGTTTCAAAAAAACGTCCGAAAGCAGGAGAAACAGTAATTGGTGAAGCATTTCATACAATTCCAGGAGGAAAAGGAGCTAACCAGGCGGTTGCTGCAGCTAGATTAGGCGCAAATGTAGCGATGGTTGGAGCGGTAGGAGACGATAATTATGGAACTGTAGTTAGAAAAAATTTAGAGAACGAACGCGTTTTTATCGACTATGTGGTACCGGTTACAGATGTAGCGACCGGAATTGCTCATATCGTTTTAGCAGAAGAGGATAACAGTATTGTTGTCGTGCAAGGGGCGAATGCTCTTGTCAATGAGTCGGTTGTAAATCGTTCAAAAGATCTTCTTATAAAAGCTGATATGGTTGTGCTTCAACTAGAGATTCCGCTTGAAACAGTAAAATATGTATTAGCTATTTGTGAGGAACACAAAATCCCGGTTATGTTAAATCCAGCGCCAGCACAAGTGTTATCAGAAGATATTTTAGAAAAGGCAACTTATATTACGCCAAATGAACATGAGTGCCGCATCGTATTAGATGATTTCACATCGCCAATTGAAGATTTACTAGCTAAATATCCAAATAAACTATTGATGACAGAAGGTTCTAACGGTGTACGTTTCCATAATGGTACGGAGATTGTACATGTTCCTAGCATTGCTGTTGATGTAGTAGATACGACTGGAGCTGGTGATACATTTAATGGTGCATTAGCAGTTGCGCTTTCTGAAGGAGAAACACTTCAAAAAGCAATTCGTTTTGCGAATATTGCTGGTGGTCTTTCTGTAACGAAACTTGGGGCGCAAGGCGGTATGCCAACGAGAGATAAAGTACGTGAAGTGCAGGTGATTGTCGGATGAAGAAGCACGGCGTATTAAATAGTGAGATTGCATCAATCCTTGCTTCACTTGGGCATACGGATACGATTGTAATTGCTGATTGCGGTTTACCAATTCCTGACGGAGTAAAAAGAATTGATTTAGCTGTTGAAATAGGAAAACCTAGCTTTTTAGATGTATTGCAAGTGGTAGCTGATGATATGGCAATTGAAAAAGTGACGTTAGCAGAAGAGGTTATTAACAATAATGCGGAAATAAATAAAGAGATTGAGCTGAAATTAGTAGAGCCAGCGTTTGAATATGTATGTCATGAACAATTTAAAGAGCATACAAAGAAAGCGAAAGCTATTATTCGTACAGGTGAGGCTACGCCTTATGCCAATGTAATTTTACATGCAGGCGTGATTTTTTAATAAAGGGAAGTGATGGGAATGCGTATTGAAATGAAAAATATTTCAAAGGCGTTCAATGGCAATCCTGTTTTGAAGAATGCACAGTTTATGATTGAAACAGGAGAAGTCCATGCATTGATGGGGGAAAATGGAGCGGGTAAATCAACGCTCATGAAGATTTTAACAGGTGTATACAAAAGAGATGGTGGAACGATCACGATTGATGGACAAGAACGAACTTTTAAAAATGCGAAAGAAGCTGAAGAGTACGGTATTGCATTTATACATCAAGAATTGAACATATTACCGAATTTAACAGTAGCTGAAAATATGTTTCTCGGTAAAGAGTTAATGTATGGGAAGACAGGTATTTTACGTACGCGTCAAATGAACGCGATTGCGCAGCAGCAACTAGCAGAGTTAGGATTACATGTAAAAGGAGCTATGTTGGCAGGAGAGTTATCGGTTGGACAACAGCAAATTATCGAAATTGCGAAAGCATTAATGACAAATGCAAGCGTTATTATTATGGATGAGCCTACAGCTGCATTAACAGATCGTGAAATTGAAACGTTGTTTACTGTCATTAATAAATTACGTAAAGAAGGCGTTTCGTTCGTTTATATCTCACACCGAATGGAAGAAATCTTTTCAATATGCGATACCATTACGATTTTACGTGATGGGGAATACGTCGGAAAGAGATCCATTCCGGAAACATCGTTTGATGAAGTAGTGAGTATGATGGTGGGACGCAGCATTGGTGAACGTTACCCAGAACGAAATAGTCAAATTGGCGATGTGATTTTTGAGATGCGTAATGGAACGAAAAAAGGGAAGTTTGAAAATGTATCGTTTCAGGTGAGAAAAGGTGAAATCCTTGGTGTTGCTGGTTTGATGGGAGCTGGCCGTACAGATATTATGAAAGCGATATTTGGATACGAACCTTTAGATTCTGGCCAAATTTTTATAAATGGACAAGAAGTAAAGATTGATAGTCCGATAGATGCGATTAGACAAAGAATAGCTTTTATTACAGAGGATAGAAAATCTGAAGGATTAGTGCTAGATTTCTCAATTCGAGAAAATTTAGCTTTACCGAATTTAGAAAGTCTTTCAAAGGGAAGCGTCTTAAGTAACGAACTAGAACAACAGTTTACAGCGGACATGATGAAACTTCTTAATGTGAAAGCATCTAGTGGAGAGCAAGCTGTGAAATCTCTTTCTGGTGGAAATCAGCAAAAGGTTGTTATTGCAAAATGGTTAGGTATCCACCCGCAGTTACTCATTTTAGATGAGCCAACAAGGGGTGTTGATGTTGGAGCGAAAAAAGAAATTTACTCTATTATGAATAAGCTTACCGAAGAAGGAGATGCCGTTATTATGGTATCATCTGAGCTTCCAGAAGTTTTAGGGATGAGTGATCGCGTTCTTGTTATTCATGAAGGAAAAGTCGGCGGCATTTTAGAGAAAGGTGAGGCATCACAAGAGTCTATTATGGCATTAGCTACAGGGGGAGAGTAAGGATGGCTAAGAAGGGGAATGTATTACAACAACTTGGGTCTTTAATTGGACTAGCGCTAATTATTGTAGTAATTACGGCTTTAAATCCAGCGTTTATTGAAATTCCAAATTTATTTAATATACTGCGACAAGTATCGATTAATGCGCTTATTGCATTCGGAATGACCTTTGTAATTTTAACAGGGGGTATTGACTTATCGGTAGGTTCTATTTTAGCATTATCAAGTGCACTTGTTGCTGGAATGATGGCAAGTGGCATGGACCCGTTCCTTGCGATGGCAGTTGGATTATTAGCTGGTCTTGTAATGGGAATTGTAAACGGTATCATCATAGCGAAGGGAAAAGTAGCTCCATTTATTGCGACGTTAGCAACAATGACTATTTTTCGCGGGTTGACGCTTGTTTATATGGACGGACGTCCGATCACTGGTCTTGGTGATCATTTAATGTTCCAAATGTTTGGCCGCGGTTATTTTCTCGGTATTCCAGTACCAGCTGTTACAATGATGATCGCTTTCGCAGTGCTGTACTTCATTTTGAAGAAAACGACATTTGGTCGCCGTACATTTGCAATTGGTGGAAATGAAGAAGCAGCAGCATTATCAGGTATTAATGTTACGAGAATTAAAGTAATGATTTACGGTCTTTCCGGAATTTTGGCAGCGCTTGCAGGTATTGTCTTAACATCACGACTAGATTCTGCACAGCCGACTGCAGGTACTTCTTACGAATTAGATGCAATTGCAGCAGTTGTATTAGGTGGAACTAGTCTTTCTGGGGGAAGAGGATGGATCGTTGGTACATTCATCGGTGTACTTATTATCGGTGTACTAAATAACGGTTTAAATTTATTAGGTGTATCTTCTTTCTTCCAACAAGTTGTAAAAGGACTTGTAATCTTACTAGCTGTATTAATTGATCGCCGAAAAGAAGCGTAATGGAGGGACAGTTCATGAAGAAATGGTTACTTATACTCGTTGCATGTATTATGGTCATTACTGCTGGTTGTTCAATGGAACCACCAGAATGGGCAAAGGATTCTAGCGATAAAGGTCGAAATAAAACTATTAAAGTTGGATTCTCTGTTTCAACTTTAAATAATCCCTTCTTTGTAACTTTGAAAAAAGGTGCAGAAAAGAAAGCGAAAGATAGTGGCATCGAATTGATTGCTGTTGATGCACAAAATGATGCAGCAAAGCAAACAAATGATGTTGAAGATTTAATTCAAAAAGGTGTCGATGTAGTTGTTATTAATCCAACCGATTCAGATGCTGTTGCTTCAGCAGTAAGTGCGGCAAATGCAGCGAATGTTCCTGTTATTACAGTAGACCGCGTTGCAAATTCAGGTAAAGTTGTTTCTCACATTGCCTCTAATAACATTGAAGGTGGTCAAATGGCTAGTGATTACATTCGTGAATTAGTCGGCGAAGGAGCAAACGTTGCTGAGTTAGAAGGAATCCCTGGTTCTTCTGCTGCTCGCGAGCGCGGGAAAGGATTCCATAACGTAGCTGATAAGTCTTTAAAAGTAGTTGCTAAACAAGCGGCTGATTTTGATAGAGCGAAAGGATTATCTGTTATGGAAAACATTTTGCAAGCGAATAGCGACATTAAAGCCGTGTTTGCGCACAACGACGAAATGGCATTAGGGGCACTTGAAGCATTGAAGTCTGCTGGAAAAACGGATGTAGTCGTTGTTGGATTTGATGCAACAGAAGATGCTGTGAAAGCGGTTAACGATGGGCGTATGGCTGCAACAGTTGCTCAAAAACCGGAATTAATCGGAGAGAAGGCGATGCAAACAGCAAAAGAGATCACGCAAGGTAAAAAAGTGGACAAATCTATTCCGATTGAATTAGAGCTTATTAAGAAAAACAAATAAATATAAAATGAAAATTAGGAAGGAAGAATAACAAATGAAATTCTTTATTGATACAGCAAACATTAACGAAATTAAAGAGGCAAATGCATTAGGCGTATTAGCTGGAGTAACGACAAATCCATCACTTGTAGCAAAAGAAGGCGTAGACTTCCACGAGCGCATTCGTGAAATTTGCAACGTTGTAGAAGGACCTGTAAGTGCAGAAGTAATTAGCTTAGAAGCAGATAAAATGATCGAAGAAGGAAAAGAGTTAGCGAAAATTGCTCCAAACGTTGTTGTAAAAGTTCCAATGACAACAGAAGGTTTAAAAGCAGTAAAAGCGTTCTCTGACTTAGGAATTCGTACAAACGTTACATTAGTGTTCTCAGCAGTTCAAGCATTACTTGCAGCTCGTGCTGGTGCAACATACGTTTCACCATTCTTAGGTCGCTTAGATGATATCGGTCATAACGGTATGGACTTAATTCGCCAAATCGCAGAAATCTTTGCAATTCACGGCATCGAAACAGAAATCATCGCAGCATCTGTACGTCACAGTGTTCACGTAACTGACGCAGCATTAAATGGTGCACATATTGCAACAATCCCAGCAAACGTAATTGCTTCATTAGTGAAGCATCCACTAACAGATCAAGGAATTGAGAAATTCTTAGCTGATTGGGAAAAAACACAAGAGAAATAATAGAAAATCAAGAATCCTAGTTTAAGTGACTAGGATTCTTTTTTTGTATTTAAAAGAATTTTCATGCAATTTTGCATATTGTCTTTTAAATTTGTTATATAAACTATTTAATATATACAAATCACTCTTTATTTTTCATATTTTGATATAGACAGATAGAGAGTCTGACCAGAAAACTGGAGGGCATGATTCTATAACAGAAAGCTTAATGTTTATAGAATTATGCCTTTTTATATAGGGAGGGCAGAAAGTAGAGCTTTTGATTTAAATGCACTTATTTATCTGAATTTTAAGTTTTATAAAAGGAGAGAAATAGAATGAGAAGAAAAGCGCCACTTAAAGTGTTATCGTCATTAGCAATTGCGGCAATTATCGGATGTACATCTGTAATGAGTGCTCCATTAGCGTACGCAGAAACGCCAGCAAAAGAGAAAGAAAATGTATCTACAACACCAATTGATTACAATTTAATTCAAGAAGATCGTCTAGCGGAAGCTCTGAAAGAAAGAGGAGAAATTAATCCAGCATCTTCTAAAGAAGAGACGAAAAAGGCTGTAGAGAAATATATTGAAAAGAAACAAGGGGACCAGGCAAATAAAGAAATTCTTCCAGCTGATACTGCTAAAGAGGCATCTGATTTCGTGAAAAAAATAAAAGAGAAAAAAATGGAAGAAAAGGAAAAGGTAAAGAGACCTGAAAAAAATGTTAGCCCTGAGCAAAAGCCTGAACCAAATAAAAAACAATTGAATGGGCAAGTTCCAACATCTAAAGCAAAGCAAGCGCCATATAAGGGGTCTGTTCGAACGGATAAAGTATTAGTATTACTTGTTGAATTTAGTGATTATAAACATAATAATATTGATCAAACACCAGGATATATGTATTCGAATGACTTTAGTAGAGAGCATTATCAAAAGATGTTATTTGGTAATGAACCATATACATTATTTGATGGTTCGAAAGTAAAAACATTTAAACAATATTACGAAGAGCAGTCTGGTGGTAGTTATACGACAGACGGATATGTAACGGAGTGGCTAACTGTTCCAGGAAAAGCATCTGACTACGGTGCTGATGGTAGCAGTGGCCATGATAATAAAGGTCCAAAAGGCGCACGTGATTTAGTGAAAGAAGCTTTACATGCAGCTGCTGAGAAAGGATTAGATTTATCTCAATTTGATCAGTTTGATAGATATGATACAAATGGTGACGGGAATCAAAATGAGCCTGACGGTGTAATTGATCATTTAATGGTAATCCATGCTGGTGTTGGTCAAGAAGCTGGTGGAGGTAAATTAGGCGATGATGCCATTTGGTCACATCGTTCAAAATTAGCAGTAGATCCAGTAGCAATTGAAGGAACAAAATCAAAGGTAGATTACTTTGGTGGTAAAGTAGCAGCACATGATTACACAATTGAACCAGAAGATGGAGCAGTAGGTGTATTTGCGCATGAATTTGGACATGACCTTGGCTTACCAGATGAATATGATACGAAATATACTGGAACCGGTTCACCTGTCGAAGCTTGGTCATTAATGAGTGGGGGAAGCTGGACAGGGAAAATTGCAGGAACAGAGCCAACTAGTTTCTCACCACAAAATAAAGATTTCTTACAAAAGAATATGGGGGGCAACTGGGCAAAAATTTTAGAAGTAGATTACGATAAAATTAAGCGTGGTGTAGGAGTTCCTACATATATTGATCAAAGTGTTACGAAATCAAATCGTCCAGGCGTTGTACGTGTTAACTTACCAGGTAAAAGTGTAGAAACGATTAAACCGGAGTTTGGAAAGCATGCATATTATAGTACAAGAGGGGATGATATGCATACAACGTTAGAGACACCATTCTTTGATTTAACAAAAGGAACAAATGCAAAGTTTGATTATAAAGCAAATTATGAGTTAGAAGCAGAGTGCGATTTTGTTGAAGTTCATGCAGTAACAGAAGATGGAACGAAAACATTAATTGATAGACTTGGAGAAAAAGTAGTCCAAGGAGATAAAGATACAACAGATGGAAAATGGATTGATAAATCATATGATTTAAGTCAATTTAAAGGAAAAAAAGTGAAACTGCAATTCGATTATATTACAGATCCAGCTGTAACATATAAAGGTTTCGCGATGGATCATGTAAATGTAACAGTTGATGGACAAGTAGTATTTTCAGATGATGCAGAAGGACAGTCGAAAATGAATTTAAATGGTTTTGTTGTTTCTGATGGGACAGAGAAAAAAGCTCATTATTACTACTTAGAGTGGAGAAACTATGCAGGATCAGATAATGGATTAAAAGCAGGAAAAGGTCCAGTGTATAATACAGGTCTTGTCGTTTGGTATGCAGATGATAGCTTTAAAGATAACTGGGTTGGGGTGCATCCAGGTGAAGGATTCCTTGGTGTTGTAGATTCGCATCCAGAAGCATTTGTTGGCAATTTAAACGGAAAACCAACTTACGGTAACACAGGTATGCAAATTGCAGACGCTGCATTTTCATTTGATCAAACACCAGCATGGAGTGTAAATTCATTCACACGTGGACAGTTTAACTATTCTGGATTACAAGGTGTTACAACTTTTGATGATTCAAAAGTATATAGTAACAACCAAATTGCAGACGCAGGAAGAAAAGTTCCGAATCTTGGACTTAAATTCCAAGTTGTTGGACAGGCAGATGATAAATCAGCAGGCGCTGTTTGGATTAAACGTTAATAACAGAAAAGCACATTCTTCATATGGAGAGTGTGCTTTTTAAATTGTACAGTAAGTTATTATTTTAGCTGATGTAATACAAGTGTCTGTTTATCTGTAGTGTATCAAGTTATGTAGGGAAAGGAAATATTTCCGAGGAAATTGTCGAAGTATCGTCGGTATTTATACACTTTTTTTGTAAAAGAAGAACTGTAGTATTGCCATTACAGTTTAATTTATTTACATTGTTACTTGGCTATACACAAAAGTAATATATTCGGCAATAAAAGAGCGCTACTTGGATAGTGCTCTTTTTTATGAATAGAAAGGAGTGAGTAAAATGAAAGAAGTAATTGAATGTCCACAGTGTGAAGGGAATATTACTGCGCAACATATTATGGATCTCCCGCATCCTTTTTCATTCAGGTGTCCACATTGTAAAGTGAGGCTAAAAGAAATGAGGATCACACCGTGCTTAATATTAGCAGCAATTTGTATTATTCCACTATTTATTATGATTGGAGAGAGTATTAAGGAATTACTAGTAAAATATTTTTCTATTATAGACGGTGTACCAACTGTACTTATTTTCTTCTTATTTTGTTATCCATTGTATTATCTCTATGAAAAATATAATGCCATATTGTTTATTAAATACGGCTTGTTGAAAGTTAAAAGTTGAATAGGAGTTTATCATTAAAAAAAGACAATGATGGAATTATCCTATCATTGTCTTTTTTACTTTGTCTCTACCTTTTACTTTGCTTCTTACGTAAATCATTCCGGCAAATGTTAATAAGAATGCAGTTCCAATAACGAAGCTGACGCTAGGGGATGCCCCGATTGCTCCAACTGTAAAGGATCCAGCAACAACTCCTAATGAGAAGAAAGCATAAAACAATCCGAATGCTTTTCCACGTTTATCATCTGTCGTATTTTCAACAAGTAATGCATTTATCGATGGGAAAAGAATAGCGAATCCAATGCCATAAATCATCATAACGATAAAGAGCATGCCTTTTGTTGCAAATAATCCAAGTAAAGATAACGCTAATGCCATTACTGCAATACCAATTAGTATTAGTTTTGAACGATTAAATCGATCGTAAATACGATTTGTTGGCAGTAAGAAGAAGAGGATAGCGGTAATACCGAATACACTTAACATCATGCCTGTTGTAGATGCTTTAAGTGCTAATGCCTCAACTTTCACTGGTAACATATAAGTGACAATTCCTTGTGAAAACATGAGTGTGAAAGCACCAATATATGCCTGTAATAACGGTTCTGATTTCAATAGTTCAAACATATCTTCTTTGTTCATCATTTGTGTTCTTGAAGTATCTTTTCTTGATACGTTATTTGGTAAGAAGAAGAGAGATACGATTGTACCAAGAACCATTAAAATAGAAATGGTAATGAACACCCACTCTATACCAGCAGTTGCTTTCATAATACCGCTGAAGGCAGGTCCTACAATTGCCGCTGTTCCAACAGCAGCACCAGATAGAGCCATTGCCTTACCTTGTCTTGCTGCATTTGTTTGTTTTGATAAAAAAGTAAAGGCAGCAGGAATTAAAAATCCGTCACTAAAGCCATGCATAAAGCGCACAACTAATAGTTGTTCACCACTTTGAGCAACAGTGTATAACAAGACTATGAAACTCGTAAGTCCCATGCTTATATAAAGTATTTTTTTTGCACCAAATTTATCGACAGCAGCGCCAGCAATAATATTACCGATCATATTAGCAAATGAGTACATGCCAACAACTAGCCCAATAATAAGAGGGGATCCTCCGAGACTTTGAGCGAACGTACTCATAATAGGTAATTGTGAAAATGTATCTAGAAACGCTACGATAACAATAAAGTAAATAAAATATTTCAAGCGATATTCACCTCTCCTATGCTATTATGGCATAATGCTAATTTCAACCGCAATGAAATTGAATTAACAGATGTGGAAAAAAGTACAAAGTGACAAAATATTGAACGTTATTTGTTAAAATTTAGTGGGAACGAGATTGTTTTTTTGAAATATATGGATAGAAGTATTATAATAGATTTGTAAACTTCACCAGGTTAATTATATACATAGAGAGGGATGTATAAAATGAAAGCATTACTTTGGCATAATCAACGTGATGTAAGAGTAGAAGAAGTACCAGAACCAACTGTAAAACCAGGAGCAGTTAAGATTAAAGTGAAATGGTGTGGTATCTGCGGGACAGACCTGCATGAATATTTAGCAGGACCTATTTTTATTCCAACAGAAGAGCATCCATTAACACATGTAAAAGCACCGGTTATTTTAGGTCATGAGTTTAGCGGTGAGGTAGTTGAAATCGGTGAAGGCGTTACATCTCATAAAGTGGGAGACCGCGTCGTTGTAGAACCAATTTATTCTTGTGGTAAATGTGAAGCTTGTAAACATGGACATTACAATGTTTGTGAACAACTTGTTTTCCACGGTCTTGGCGGAGAAGGCGGCGGTTTCTCTGAATATACAGTAGTACCAGAAGATATGGTTCACCATATTCCAGATGAAATGACGTATGAACAAGGTGCACTTGTAGAACCAGCAGCTGTAGCAGTTCATGCAGTACGTCAAAGTAAATTAAAAGAAGGGGAAGCTGTAGCAGTATTTGGTTGTGGTCCAATTGGACTTCTTGTTATCCAAGCAGCTAAAGCAGCAGGAGCAACTCCGGTTATTGCAGTTGAACTTTCTAAAGAGCGTCAAGAGTTAGCAAAATTAGCAGGTGCGGATTACGTATTAAATCCAGCTACTCAAGATGTATTAGCAGAAATTCGTAACTTAACAAATGGTTTAGGTGTAAATGTGAGCTTTGAAGTAACAGGTGTTGAAGTTGTACTTCGTCAAGCAATTGAAAGTACAAGTTTCGAAGGACAAACTGTAATTGTTAGTGTATGGGAAAAAGACGCAACAATTACTCCAAACAATCTTGTACTAAAAGAAAAAGAAGTGGTTGGTATTTTAGGATACCGTCATATCTTCCCAGCTGTTATTAAATTAATTAGCTCTGGTCAAATTCAAGCAGAGAAATTAATTACGAAAAAAATCACAGTAGATCAAGTTGTTGAAGAAGGATTTGAAGCACTTGTAAAAGATAAAACACAAGTGAAAATTCTTGTTTCACCTAAATAATATAGAATAGTAAAAAGTAGCTCTTTTCTAGAAATAGAAGAGGGCTACTTTTTTTCTGTACAGAAAGGTGATAGACTTTCCTGTAACTACAGGTATTTTGTTTGGAAGGGGAAGTCTCATGCTTTCATTTATGTTGACATTGAAACGAATGCTAAAAGCTTGTTTACGAGCGTGGAAAGATAAAGAATTTCAAGTATTATTCGTATTAACATTTTTAACATTAACATCTGGTACGATTTTTTATAGTACAGTTGAAGAATTACGTCCTCTTGACGCTTTGTATTTTAGCGTTGTGACGCTGACGACTGTCGGTGATGCGAATTTTAGCCCGCAAACTGATTTTGGGAAGATATTTACAATCTTATACATATTTATTGGGATTGGATTAGTATTTGGATTTATTCATAAGTTGGCAGTTAATGTACAACTGCCGAGTATATTATCGAATAGAAAAAAAGAGTAAAGCATGTGGGTGCTTTACTCTTTTTTTACATTAGTTTAGATAAGCCTTAATAATAGTTTATTAAAATGAAAGTGTATTCATTCATTATATTCACTGTGTATAAAGTTATAATGATATGAACATTTGCATATTTTGATTTAGTAATAGAAATTTCGTGAAAGGTGGGATATTCTAGTCATAGGTTAACCGGACGACATCATAGGATCCTAACAAAAAGTTTACAATAATTCGATTATAAAATGGAGGATTTCAGATGAAAAAGAAAGTACTTGCTTTAGCAGCAGCTATTACAGTAGTAGCTCCTTTACAAAGCGTTGCATTTGCTCATGAAAACGATGGGGGAAGTAAAATAAAAATAGTTCACCGCTGGTCTGCTGAAGATAAACATAAAGAAGGCGTAAATTCTCATTTATGGATTGTAAACCGTGCGATTGATATTATGTCTCGCAATACAACACTTGTAAAACAAGATCGAGTTGCACAATTAAATGAATGGCGTACGGAGTTAGAGAACGGTATTTATGCTGCTGACTATGAAAATCCTTATTATGATAATAGCACATTTGCTTCACATTTCTATGATCCAGACAACGGAAAAACATATATTCCATTTGCAAAGCAGGCAAAAGAAACTGGCGCTAAATATTTTAAATTAGCTGGTGAATCATATAAAAATAAAGATATGAAACAAGCATTCTTCTATTTAGGATTATCTCTTCATTATTTAGGAGATGTAAACCAACCGATGCATGCAGCAAACTTTACAAATCTTTCGTATCCACAAGGATTCCATTCTAAATATGAAAACTTTGTAGATACGATAAAAGATAATTATAAAGTGACGGATGGAAATGGATATTGGAACTGGAAAGGTACAAATCCAGAAGAGTGGATTCATGGAGCGGCAGTAGTAGCGAAACAAGATTACTCTGGAATTGTAAATGATAATACGAAAGATTGGTTCGTAAAAGCAGCTGTGTCACAAGAATATGCAGATAAATGGCGCGCTGAAGTTACGCCAATGACAGGTAAGCGATTAATGGATGCACAACGTGTTACTGCTGGATACATTCAGCTTTGGTTTGATACGTACGGAGATCGTTAAGTATTTAAAAAAGGTCAAATCTCACAATAGAGTATTTGACCTTTTTATTACTATACACATGGAGGGATGGAACGTGAAAGGTAAATTGCTAAAAGGTGTACTTAGCCTTGGGATTGGTTTAGGAGTTTTATATGGAGGATCTTCAGCTCAAGCAGATACGTCTACAGATCAAAACAACATTTTGAAAGTGATGACGCATAATGTGTACATGCTATCAACTAACTTATATCCGAATTGGGGACAAAGTGAGCGTGCTGATTTAATTGGGGCGGCAGATTATATGAAGAATCAAGACGTTGTTATATTAAATGAAGTGTTTGATAATAGTGCTTCAGATCGCCTTTTAGGAAATTTGAAGAAAGAATACCCAAATCAAACAGCTGTATTAGGTCGTAGTAACGGAAATGAATGGGATAAAACGTTAGGTAGTTATTCAGCTTCAACGCCTGAAGATGGAGGCGTTGCAATCGTGAGCAAATGGCCGATCGTTGAAAAGGTTCAATATGTATTTGCAAATGGATGCGGGCCGGATAATTTATCGAATAAAGGATTTGTATACACGAAGATTAAGAAAAATGATCGTTTCGTTCATGTAATTGGGACGCATTTGCAGGCAGAAGATAGTATGTGCGGAAAAACTTCACCTGCATCTGTACGTACAAACCAGTTAAAAGAAATTCAAGATTTTATTAAAAATAAAAATATACCAAATGACGAGTACGTCCTATTTGGTGGTGATATGAATGTGAATAAAATAAATGCTGAGAACAATAGTGACTCAGAATACGCATCAATGTTCAAAACATTGCACGCTTCTATTCCATCTTATACGGGACATACAGCAACTTGGGATGCGACGACAAACAGTATTGCAAAATATAATTTCCCTGATAGTCCTGCCGAGTATTTAGATTATATTATTGCAAGTAAAGACCATGCGAACCCGTCATTTGTAGAGAATAAAGTGTTACAACCGAAATCTCCACAGTGGACTGTTACATCATGGCTCAAAAAATATACGTATGATGATTATTCTGATCATTATCCAGTAGCAGCAACTATTTCTATGAAGTAGTTCTAAAAAAGTTTCTTCTTAAATAGGAAGAAACTTTTTTATTTTGTAGAGGAGATTCCAACTTTCTTTCCAATATGTATAAGACATATAGAGAAGAGGAGAGAAATATGTGGATCGAGGAATTTTTAAAGAAGTTCCATTACCGTGTGCATTTTTGGATGAAGTAGCTTTAGATAGAAATATTCAATTGATTATAGAATTAAGTGGCAATAAGAAGATTCGTATAGCGAGTAAATCGTTACGTTCTGTTCCGGTTATGCAAAAGATTTTAGCTGCAAATGAACGATTTCAAGGTATTATGTGTTTTTCACCTAGGGAAGCTTTATTTTTAATTGAACAAGGATTCAATGATTTATTGCTCGGATATCCTGCTTATGATGAAAGAGCGTTACATGAAATAAGTTTGCTAACAAAGCAAGGGCTCATTATAACTTGTATGGTGGATTGTGAAGATCATATTGTTTATTTAGAAAAAATTGCTGAGAAGTCTAAAGGATGTTTTCGTGTTTGTTTAGATATTGATATGAGCAGCCGTTTTTTTAAGTTTCATTTTGGTGTCAAAAGATCACCGGTAAAAGATGTGCAAGGTACTTTGAAAATAGTAGAAAGGGTGAAAGAATCATTATTTTTAATACTAGATGGTGTAATGGGATATGAAGCCCAAATTGCTGGGGTAGGAGATCGCATACCGAATCAACGAGTGAAAAGTAAAGTGATTTCACATTTAAAGAAGAAATCAGTGTTAGAAGTTAAAGAAAGAAGAGGACATATCGTAAAAGAAATACAAAATATGGGTATTGAACTAAGATTCGTAAATGGGGGAGGCACAGGAAGTATAAAAACAACTGAGCAAGATCATTCAGTTTCAGAGATTACAATAGGTTCGGCTTTTTATGCCCCGAAGCTGTTTGATTATTATAAAGAGGTGCAATTTCATCCAGCTGTCGGGTTTGCTTTACCAGTTGTGCGTAAACCAGCCCCAACAATTTACACTTGTCTAGGTGGTGGATATATTGCCTCAGGCGCAATTGGGAAAGATAAAGAACCTGAGATTTGGAGGCCGAATGGTGCGAAACTATTAGCTTTAGAAGGCGCTGGTGAAGTGCAAACACCGATTTTTTATAACGGTGAGGAACGAGTAGAGATAGGAGATTCTATCTTATTTCGTCATAGTAAAGCTGGCGAATTATGTGAGCGGTTTCCATTTTTATATCGTGTGAAAGAAGGAGAGATTGTTGGGGAGTATTCAACATATCGGGGGGATGGCCAATGCTTTCTATAAAGGGACAGAAATGGAGAAATTGGACAGGGAATGTAGAAGGAACACCGCATTATACGATGTATCCAGAAAGTATACAAGATGTAGTAGAAGTTATAGAGCTTGCGCGAAAGAAAGGGAAGAAAATTCGTGTTGTCGGTTCAGGACACTCGTTTACACCTCTTGTGCAAACGGAAGAAATTTTAGTTTCTTTAGATGAATTGAAGGGAATTGTGAATATTGATACGGAGAAGATGATTGCCGAAGTATGGGCAGGAACAAAGTTACATGACTTAGGGAAGTTACTTGCAGAAAAAGGTTATGCGCAAGAAAATTTAGGGGATATTGATTCACAATCAATTGCAGGAGCGATTAGTACGGGGACGCATGGAACGGGTATTACCTTTGGAAGTTTATCAACACAAGTTATAGAGATTACGGCAGTTTTATCTACAGGTGAGAGTATGGTTTGTTCGGAAACGGAGAATGTACAATATTGGAGAGCTTTTCAGTTGTCGCTTGGAATGTTAGGTATCATTGTAAAAATAAAACTGAAGGTTATTCCAGCCTATTCACTCGTTTATAAAAGTGAAAAACAGTCATTATCTACTGTAATGAACAAGCTAGAAGAATATAAGAAGAATCGCCACTTTGAATTTTTTGTTTTTCCTTATTCAGATGAAGTGCAGGTGAAAGTTACAAACGAAACAACGGGCAAAAAAAGTGATTTGAAATGGCATAAACTAAAAGTAGAGTTACTAGAAAATAAGATGTTTTCTTTGTTATCTAAAGGATGTAAATGGTTTCCTTCTATAAGTAAAGGAGTAAGTCGATTATCGGCTAAAGCTGTACCGAATACAAAAATAATTGGTCCGAGTTATGAAGTATTTGCTACATCGCGTGCGGTTCCATTTTATGAAATGGAGTATAGTGTTCCTGCAAAGTATATGCAGGCGGTTGTAGAAGAAATTTCAAACCTTATTGAAAAGAAAAAGTATAAAGTGCACTTCCCAATTGAATGCCGTTATGTGAAAAGGGATGACATATGGCTCAGTCCAGCGTATGGAAGAGATTCTGCGTATATAGCGGTTCATATGTATAAAGGTATGAAGTATGCTGCTTATTTTGGTGAGGTGGAGAAAATTTTTCTAAAGTATGAGGGACGCCCGCATTGGGGGAAAATGCATACGTTAATGTACGAAAAATTACAAAATATATATCCAGAATTGCATTCGTTTCTAAAGGTGAGGAAATTATTAGATGAAGCAGAAATGTTTTCAAATCCTTACACAGAAAAGTTATTTACGATTATGAAAAAAAGCTGACAAAGTATTACTTGTCAGCTTTTTTTAGTACGATCGCATTTCTTGTTTGACTAATTCGCTCGTAAAATAGTAACTTATCACGACTAAATACATGTAATAAAACATGAATAATAAATAGACCGTTAATTACGAGTTGGAATAATAATATAACTACTAATACTAAAGGCTCTTTAAGATTTAAGATAGAGCTACTAGAAAGAATATAATTGATTCCACCTAAAACGAAATAGAATATACCATAACGGATGAATAGTTCCTTCAACGTAATACGATCTGATTGTCCTTTCACGTAAATACGAAGCAATGCTTTACCGATTGTCTTTCCATTCGTAAAGTATGGAATGATAATAAAGTAAATAAAGATCGAACACGTTATGAAAATGAGTTCGTATATGTTCGTGTAAGATTGAATATTAGAAACAAAGAAAGAATTTCCTTTGTTTTTAATGACAGGTACAACGATGGATAAGAAAATCCAATCAATTTGCATCGCGATAAAGCGACGAACGAATCCGACTGGTTTCGTTTCCAAATCAATATGACTATCTAATTCGCTTGCTTTCGGAAGGAAGTACGTAAAAATTGGTGCAATGATAAAGCCGATTACGCCGCCTAATGTATTTAAAAACAGATCATCTATATCAAATAAGCGGTACGCACAATTGTATATACCGTATAGTCCAGTCACTTGTGTTAGCTCGAAAAAGAGTGAAAGACAAAAAGAAATACAAATTGTTTGTAAGAAACTACGTCGGAAATAATACCGTAAGTAAATACCGAATGGAACGGTTAATAGAACGTTAAATGCTACTTGTAAAAACGCAGATTCTTTTAATAGGTAGAAATAAGTAGCTGGTTTCGTTAAAATTGCCGAAGTATGATTACTAATTTCTTGTATGAAATAAAATGGTGATAGTTGCATGTGTTGTGTATTAGCCGGTTGTAGGCTACAAGTATCATATGTTTGTGGTAACGGCAAAATCACAAGAAAATAGGCATTTAATAAGTAAAGTAATAATGAGTACAAAATAAATGAACGCCATTTATTTAAATAACCGTACTTTCGGTAGTTAAATATTAAAAAAGGTATTAAGAGGAACATTGCTAAAATAGGAAATAAAATAAATGCTGTTTTTATTGGAAATATATATGCAGTCAAAATGAAGCTCCTTTCAATGAAAATTCGTTTATCATTATAACGTTAAAAGAAGCGTAAAACAAAATTAAAATATTTCGAAATAGAAAAAATTACAAATTTCAACGGAATTAAGTTATACTAAATTTAATATAATGATATTATGATTATTATAAGTTGAGAGAGGGTACAAAATATGCGATATGAGCTTTTTTCTGTAAGTGGGGATCATATTACAACTTTTGAAAGTGCATGGCGTTTTCAAGAGGGAGAACAGATTTTTGTTCATGATGATCAAATAAAACGAAATTTTATTATTATCCGCCTAACGCATGATGTATTTCAACAAAATAAACATGTTATTCGTTTGTATTGTCAAGAAAAGAAAGTATATGCATAAAAAAACGAGTCGTTCTAGTGTAATAGAATGACTCGCTTTTTGATTTGTAAGTTTCACCTTATAAGAAAATAAGAGTAAGTACACCTACGATAATGCAATAGAAAGAGAAATATTTTAAATTTCCTTTTGCCATAATGTTCATAAACCATTTTAACGAAATATACGTCATAATAAATGTTGCGATAAATGCAACGACATATGGTACGAATAATGTGTCTAGATTTGGATCTTTTGCAATGTCTGTAATACTTAGTAATAAACCACCTAAGCTAACAGGGATATATAGTAAGAATGAGAAACGAAGAGCCGTTTCTTGCTTCATACCAAGTAACATCGCTGCTACGATTGTTGCACCTGATCGGCTTATTCCAGGAATTAGTGCGCAAGCTTGTGCTAATCCGACGATAATTGCGTCTTTCATAGAAAGATCGCCATCATTTTTACGTCCACGCAAGTTTCTAATAATCCAAAGTCCGACAGCGGTAATAAGAAGGGAAATCCCAACCATTTTCACACCTTTTAAGTACTGATCGATGTAATCTTTAAATAAAACACCAATAACACCTGCTGGAATGGTCGCAATAACAAGGTAAATAATAAAGAAGAAATCTGATTTTGCATCTTCTGCTCTTGTAAATATATAAGATAGACCATTCTTTGTTAGACGAATTAAATCATTTCTATAAATAAGTAATACAGCTAATAATGAAGCTGAATTAACAAGTAGTTCAAAGCTAAACCCTTCGATTTTTAGTCCTAGCAAATGCTGTGCTAAAACGAGGTGACCACTTGAAGAAATCGGAATCGGTTCTGTTAGTCCTTGGAACAGACCAAGAATTAAATATTTTAAAATGTAGTGAAATTGTTCCATAATAACCTCCTTGTTTAATAGTCGAAAGAAACAACTTGTCCATTATAACAAAGATACGGATGAATATTGAGAAGAAATAAATATTCGAAATATAATAAAAATCCCTTATAGCAGTATAAGGGATTTTTATTATTAATGAGAAACTACTGTTTCTTCAAGACTTTTCGTTAATTGAACATCGACTTTCTCAGCATCATGAATGTGATTCATAATAGTAGTATTTAACTTTTGGAACATTTGTTGTGTATTAGCGAATTCTCGTAATATATCATCATTACAAGTTTTTTGGTTTTCAATAGCTTTAATAACATTAGTAGCACCGTTTTGTAACGTTTGAATCATAATTAAAATATTTTCGATTCTAGCGTTTGTATCGGCACTCATTTCTACACCTTCATCGACTAAATGCAAATTATCTTTTGTATTATCGTATGCTTTTTCAATTTCTTCTTGAATTTTTTTCGTTAAGTTGCCGATGTTTTTTGTACTTTCAGCGGTACTTTCTGCTAGTTTTCTTACTTCATTGGCAACGACAGCGAACCCTTTACCGTGTTCTCCAGCACGAGCAGCTTCAATGCTTGCATTTAAAGCAAGTAAATTTGTTTGTGCTGCAATGTTTTGGATGACTTCTACAATTTGCTCAATTTCTTTTGAGCGTTCACTTAAATGATTCATACTATTAGACGTGCGCTGGGATTGTTCACCTAATTTATTAATTACAATAAGTAAACGATGAACAGATTCTTTTCCTTCGTTAGAACAATCAATAATTTCTTCAATAGATTGAATTAAGCTTTGTTCTTTTTGTAACATTTCGTTATTCAATTCATTGGAATGTGTAGTGCGTGTTGAAACATTTTCGAAACATGAGCTTAATTGTTGAACTAAATTTTGAAGTGTATTGTGCTGGTTATTTACAAGTTTATGTTCTTGAACAACGCTTTGTACACGATCGTGGATAGAAGAAATAGTCTCTTGTTTTTCGATATCCTTTTGTTTTAATTCTGCTTCTAGTTCTTGTATACGATTTTCTAATTGATCAATTTTATGTTGGAGTGATTTCTTTTGAGTAAACATATATTTATTTCAACCGCCTTTAGAAGTTATATTTTCTCTATATTTGGATTTTAGCATCTTTTATAATTTTTAAATATAGGAATTGTTAAATATTTAAGAATCTATTACATTTTATGCATAATTCCCTTTTTTTCGTCATGAAAAATAAACTGTATTTAATGGTATTGTAAACAAACTGTAAAATAAATCATGTATAACTGTATAAGAAGGGAGTCGGATTATGAACTATTTTAAGCGAATCAGTAGTCTAGTATTAGCAGGAATTATAGGTCTTTCTAGTACAGTCGCTGTTAAAGCAGAGTCAAACGACGAGAAACTTAACAACATGCAACAGCAATTGCAGCAAAACGATGCAGAAATGCAAAAGAAAGAGCAAGAGAAGCAAGCTGTTAGTAAAGAAATTCAAGGTATCGAAAACGAACTACATAATTTAAATAATACAATTGCAAAAAATAAAGAGGATCAAGCTGCTATTCAACGTAAAATTGATGAAACACATAAGCAGATTGAACAAAAAAAGGAAGAAATTGTCGTTTTAGAGGATAAAGTCCTTGCTCGTAAAGATATTATGAGAAAACGTATGGTTTCTGTTCAAAACAGTTCAAATACAAGTTTAGTAGTAGAAGTTGTAGTAGAGTCAAAAAACTTTGCAGATTTCTTACAACGTATGAACGCAGTTTCTACTATTTTAGAAGCTGATAAAGAAATTTTACGTCTACAGGAACAAGATCTTCGTCAAATTGAAGCAGACAAGAAAACAATTGACGAAAAAGAAGCATCTTTAGTAGTAGACAAACAAAAATTAGCAAAAGCACAAGCTGATTTGCAAGATAACTTGAAAAAGCGTCAAGCTAACTTACAAACAGTTCAAGCTAAATATAATCAGGTTGCAAGCCAACTTAATTTAGCAGCAGAAGAAAAAGCTAAAATCGAATCAAACATGAAAGCAGTACAAGAAACAATTGCTCGTGAGCAAGAAGCAGCAAGAATTGCAGCGGAAGAGCGTGCGAAAGCAGAAGCAGCTGCAAAAGCTGAGCAAGAAGCTTTAGCGAAAGCGCAAGCGGAAATTGCTGAAAAGCAAAAGCAGGAAAAAGCTAGTAAACCAGCGGAACCTGTTGCTGTAGCGAAAAATACAGAAACAGAGTCTAAGCCTGATACGAAACCAGCTCAAGGTGGAAAAGAATTTTACGTAACAGCAACGGCTTATACAGCTGATCCATCTGAAAATGGCTATAAACCGGGTGAAACTGTAAAATCTAAGTTAGGACATAATTTAACTGCAAATCCAAACATGAAATTAATTGCTGTAGATCCATCTGTTATCCCATTAGGTTCTACTGTATATGTAGAAGGATATGGAACTGCAATTGCTGGAGATACTGGTAGTGCAATAAAAGGGCATATCATTGATTTATTAATGCCAAATTCAGCTCAAGCTAATGAATGGGGTAGAAGAACAGTTAAAGTTAAAATTTTAAATTAATATGTAATCCAACTTTACAATACGTAAAGTTGGATTTTTTTGTGAAAATAATGTTAAGTTGAGTTTACATTTTGTTAAGGTTAGCATACAATGTAAATGAGAGGTGGTAAATTTGACCATTTTAAATAGAGTGAAGGAATTAAGAGCGCGGTTTAATTTTTCGCAAAGTGTATTAGCAGAAAAGGTTGGAGTGACGAGACAAACAATCGCGGCAATTGAAAAAGGGGATTATGTTCCTTCTTTGTTATTAGCACTTACGATTTGCGATGTATTCGAGCTCAAGATGGAAGATGTGTTTGTTTTAAATAAGGAGGGGGGAAGAGGATGAATAGACTTGTATTTTCCTATATGTTGAATGTACTCTTAATGGTATTAGCAGGTTGGGCATTTATTGAGTTGTATTATTTTACTATCGAAGTTGCGAATTTTATTCAAACGAAGAGGGTACCATTTGAAGTTTCGGTGAGTTTAATGCCAATAGGATTGCTTTTAATATTTGGTATTGTATCGACTGTTCTTTATAAAATTCAAAAGAAAAAATATAAAGAGCTATCATATTGGATGTTTCCACTATTATTTCCTCAAGAAGACGAGCGGGAAAAGACAATTACAGAAAAGGCTTGTCGTACTACATTTATGTCACTATGGTACGTGTTGCCTTGTGCGGTTGGTTTTTTAACGCTTTCTCCAATTGCTAATCTATATGTTCCTGCATATCCAATATATATTGCATTTAGTATTTTCTTTATTCAAATGACAATTTTCCACGTATCTTTATATCGAAATAAAATCGTTTAAAAAGAAACCTTCTTGCACCGGCAAGAAGGTTTCTTTTCAGCTTATACTTGTACATATAGCAATATTATCTTATCATTTTAAATAGAGTAAGATTTTGTAACGGAAAGGAATTGTATATGAATAAGCAAAGAATTTATAGTATAGTAGCAATCCTCCTATTTGTTGTAGGTGGTGTATTAATCGGCAAGCCATTTTATGATGGATATCAAGCTGAAAAGAAACAAACTGAAAATGTACAGGCTGTCCAAAAGATGGATTATGAAAAACATGAGACGGAATTTGTAGATGCTTCGAAAATTAATCAACCAGACTTGGCAGAAGTAGCGAACGCATCTTTAGATAAGAAACAAGTAATTGGTCGTATTTCGATTCCAAGTGTTTCATTAGAACTTCCTGTTTTAAAGTCTTCTACTGAGAAAAATCTATTATCAGGTGCAGCAACAGTAAAAGAAAATCAAGTAATGGGAAAAGGTAATTACGCATTAGCAGGACATAACATGTCTAAAAAAGGTGTTTTATTTAGTGATATAGCGTCTCTAAAAAAAGGCGATAAAATTTATTTGTATGATAATGAAAATGAATATGAATATGTGGTTACTGGTGTATCTGAAGTAACTCCTGATAAATGGGAAGTTGTTGAGGATCACGGGAAAGATGAAATAACACTAATTACATGTGTATCTGTGAAAGATAATTCTAAACGTTATGTTGTTGCTGGTGATTTAGTAGGAATGAAGGCGAAGAAATAAAAAAGATGAGGGGAAATCCCTCATCTTTTTTAATCCATCCATTTTACTAACTTCTTAGAAATTAATAATAAAACACAACCTAAAACGATTGCTACAGCGCCAATTACTGTAAATACTTCAGCATATCCAAGTGAAGTTGTGAAGCTTGCAAGTTGTCCGCCTAAAATGTTAGCGATACCTGAGCTTGCCAACCATACTCCCATTAATAAAGAAGCAAGTTTTACTGGGGCAAGTGCACTAACCATTGATAGTCCAACAGGTGATAAGAATAGCTCACCTAACGTATGGAAAAGATACGTAAAGACGATAAATAGTAAGTTTGCTTTTTCTGTAATGTTATGTTCATCACTACCTGTTTTTAATGTAGCGATAACGAGAATGATATAACCGATACCGAGCAAGATCATACCAAGTCCCATTTTAGTTGGGATTTTTAAATCTCCACGCTTGCGAGTTGCAAGTTTTGCCCATAATGCTGAAATGACTGGAGCGAGTAAAATAATAAATAATGGATTGACCGATTGGAACCAAGATGTTGGAACTTCCCATCCGAACACAGAACGGTCTACAAATTTGTTTGTATATAATGTTAATGAGCTACCAGCTTGTTCGAAGCCAGCCCAGAAGAAGACAACGAAGCATGTTAAAATGACGATAACTGCAGTACGTTGTTTTTCCTTTTTTGTTAACGGTGTATCTCCAACTGATGGTTGTCCATCTGTTGTTTGTAAATCGCGAGTTGGTTTTTTACCGATATCACCAAGGAAGCGATTTGATAATGTTGTAAATAAAATTTGTCCAATGATCATTCCGATTGAAGCGGCTAAGAAACCGTAACGGAATCCGTAATGTACAACGCCATCAACCGTTGTTTTGAATAAATTTTCTGATAAAAATCCGCAAACGAGTGGAGCTAAAAATGATCCGACGTTAATACCCATATAGAAAATGGTAAATGCACTATCACGTTTTGGATCGTTCTCTTCGTATAATTCCCCAACCAGTGTAGAGATGTTCGGTTTGAAGAATCCATTACCGATAATAATAAGCGCTAATCCGAGGTATAGGCCGACTTGGTTTTGCAAGGCAAATAGTGTAAGGTTACCGATTGCCATTGTTATACCACCAATTGTGATCGCTTTTCGTCTACCTAGAAAACGGTCTGTTAAGTATCCACCAATCATTGGTGTGAAATAACAGGCTCCAGTATAAAATCCGTAAATGGAGAGTGCCCATGCAGGACTAAACCCAAGACCACCGCTTACTAAAGCTGTCGTTAAATATAATGTTAATAATCCTCGTAATCCATAGTAACTAAATCTTTCCCACATTTCTGTAAAGAAGAGTAAGTATAAACCTGGAGGATGTTTCTTTTTTCTTTGTTGTTCTCTTTCTAGTTGTATCGCTGATTCCATGTTATTTTCCTCCTGACACAAACAAAAACAAAGTTAATAATTTTTTATATTTAATATTTTACTTTATTAACTATTATAAGTCAATAAAGGTTGATTTTTCAGAAGAAATTGGAAAAGGGATATAGCTATAGAATGAGTGTTTCTTTTATGTTAGACTATGGACTATGTTTTCTTTGTAAGGAAGCGGTTTATTGCACTTTTTTATATGTGAAATTGATTTCATAAAAGATGAAATTAAAGAAGGAGAAAGAAATGAAATTGTTACAGAAAAAAGAAATTTTACTTATTAGTCTTATGTTATTCTCGATGTTCTTTGGAGCGGGGAATCTTATATTTCCACCTTTCCTTGGGTATGAAGCAGGAGAACATGTGTGGATTTCATTAGTAGGGTTTATTATATCAGCAACAGGTCTTCCGATATTGGGAGTTATTGCGATTGCAAAAGCAGGAAGTTTTCAAACGCTAGCGGGTAGAGTTCATTCTTCATTCGCCATTATTTTTCCGTGTATCGTGTATGTATTTATTGGACCAGGCCTTGGTATTCCGCGTGCAGGAAGTCTAGCTTTTGAAATGGGACCGGGTCAGCTATTTCCGGAAGCGGGTAGCGTAGTCTTATTATGTTACACAGTTATTTTCTTTAGTATTGTGTACTGGTTAAGTTTATCACCGTCTAAATTAATGGGGTTGTTCGGAAAAGTTTTAACACCGTTATTATTAGGTATGATTGCTCTTATCTTTATAAAAAGCATGTTTACATCAGTAGGTAGTGTGAAAGAGGCTGCTGGAAATTATGGACAAGCTCCTATGTTCCAAGGGTTTTTAGATGGGTATTTAACGATGGATGCATTAGCAGCTTTAATTTTCGGGATTGTTATTGCCAATGCTCTTCGTGCAAAAGGTATTGAAGATGATAAAGGGTTAGCGAAATATATGAGTATTGCTGGAATTGGAGCGGGACTATTATTATCTATTATTTACGTCATACTTGGATATGTCGGTTCAATGAGTGGCTCATTGGGGAAATTTGATAATGGTGCACAAGTGTTAGCGCAAGTGATGACTACATTATTTGGACAAGGCGGGGTCGTTTTATTAGGTCTTATTTTTACGATCGCGTGTTTATGTGTTTCAATCGGACTTGTTACATCTTGTAGTCAATTTTTCGCAAGTGCATTTCCAAAAGTAGCGTATAAAGTGTGGGCATTTATCTTAAGTTTTGTTAGTATGATTTTAGCTAATTTAGGATTAACACAAATTTTAAAAGTATCAGTACCGATTCTTGGATTTATTTATCCAGTTGCATTAACGCTTATTATTTTAGGGCTGCTCCATAAGTATATTGAGAAGTATGCATACGTATATACAGTAACTGTTGGAATTGTAGCGGTGTTTAGTGCAGTTGATATTTTCAATAAAAATGTAATGTTGAATCAATGGACATCAGTATTAAAGTACATTCCGTTTTATATGGAAGGTGTTGGGTGGATTGTTCCAGCTATTATAGGTGCTTGTATTGGTGTTATCGTGAGTAGTGTTCTAAATAAGAAGAAATGAGTAAAAGGTGTTTTCCTATTTCGGAAAACACCTTTCTTTTTTTGGAAAAATAGTATTGAAAATGAATAGACTAAGAGTATGATAAAGGTAATTGGTAATATATAGGTTTTGAACGGATGATGAGGGGGGAGCACATGAAGGAGGATTTGAACAAGAAAATAGAAGCACTCGAAACAGCAATTGAAACGATTCAAGAAGCACTTTTGGAATTGAAAGCAAAACAAAGAGAAATAGAAGTAGAAAATGCTCAGCAACATGTTAGGACGGAAAAGAAAGAATATATTGAAACAGTGACGGAGGAAAAACAAAAAGAAGAAGTAGTTACAATAAAAGAGCCTGTGCAAGAACGTGAGGTAAAACAAGTGGATATATCTGCGTTTAAACGAGAACCATTTAATATTATTAAGTTTTGCCAAACGTGGTTACCGCGCATATTTGTCGGTATTATGTTGCTTGGAGTAATTTGGTTATTTAAAGCAGGGGTAGATGCGGGATTATTAACACCAGTAATACGAATTGTGTTTGGTATTGTCCTATCAATCGGTTTTTATTATATAGGGGATATTCAAATTAAACGTGAGCGGCAAGCGTTAGGGTTAGTATTAGCAGGAGGAAGTATTACGGGTATAGTTTTAACGACATTTGCGGCACATTATTTATATGGATTTATTCCAGCGAGTGTCGCGTTTGTATGTAATATCGCATGGGTCATTTTAGGTATTTATATAGCGAAGAGGTATCAATCGGAATATCTTACTATCTTTGTAGCGGTAGGAGCTTTCTTCGTGCCGTTCTTATTAAATAGTACGACTCCAAATCCGTATATTTTCTTTGGATATGAGACGATATTAACACTTAGCTTATTATGGTATGCGTTGAAAAATCGTTATCAGTATTTATATATGATTTCTTATGCTGTTGCTGCTATTGTTCTTTTTGTCTTCTTTGCTGTTATGTCAATGTTAGTAGAGGATTTGCAAGTCCAGTTAACAGTAGTTTATGGTTTAATTCACTTACTATTATTTTGGCATATGTTTACGGAGAGAAGTTTTATAGTAGAGCCACGCTTGGCGATATTTAGTGCGAATGCAGTCTTCTTTATATTAGCCATTTCAAAAATACATGAATTTACAACATGGGGATTAATGATAAGTGCACTCGTGCATGCTATTATGTTCGTGTTTGAATATAGGAAGAATAGACATTCTACATTTACCAATCTTTTATTTGGTTTCGCAATGGGGGCCTTTAGTTTAGCGATTTTATATGAGTATAGTTTAGTGAATGCAGCGATTGTACTATTATTACAAGGCTTCCTCGGTATGGTGACTTCTATTAAAGTAAAACAACAGATAAAATTGTATGTTAGTGCGACGGTTTACGCAATTGGAATGATACAGACTATTTTTAGCCCGTTTGATCAATTTATTTCGGCAGGCTTTGTTGCTCATCTTATTTTAATTGGCACGCTCTATTATTGCATGAGACAAGCGAAAGATGTATTAGCGAGCTTTGGCAAGTATGTGTATTCTATAGCACTCTATTGGTTTATGGTGATTGTATTTATTACAATTACTAGAATCGGTGAAGTTTTGTCCACAGATGGAAGCATAATAAGTGTATCTGTATCGTTATTATGGATGGTGTATGCATTATTTGCAGTTTGGCTTGGCCGGAATAAAAATATGAATGAAATATTATATGCCGGCTTAGTCGTGTTAGTCGTAACGATAGGAAAGCTATTCCTTCTAGACTTACCAGAAGTTTCAATGATGATTAGGGCAGTGTTATTCTTAATCGTAGGAAGTATAGGCATCGTTATTTCAAGAATGTTTTTCTCAAAAGAAGAGAAATGAGAAGAAGGCAATCCATATCCGGATTGCCTTTTTCATTATTTCTTATTAATCGTTACAGTCTCACTATATTTCGCTGTTGTATTTTGACGTAGACGAAGTGTTGCTTGTCCAGTCGTATTTGGATCGATTTGTACGTTCACAATTTTTTCAGCAGAACCTAAGCTGTTTGTTGTGAAAGAAAATGCACTACTATATCCGAAAGTAGATGGCCAAGTGCCGTTTGTATTTTGAACTTTTGCTACTTGTGTACCGCCAGTAGTGAATATACCTAAAGAATAATTATTGTATGTTGTGTTTGGTAATAAGTTATTTACTTGAATTTTGATTTGGAACACTTCATTGTTTGGTAGAGTGCTAGGGTGTGTAACTACGTAGTCATTTGCTGTTACTGCACCGTTATAGCCATATGAACCAGGTTTAAAAGTATTTGTATTAAACCATTGATAACCTGCATTTGGCGCACTCCAAGGTTCAGGTTGTGGCTCAGTTGATAAGCTTGGTTGTTCAAATGTTTGTAAAGTGGTAGGTAAATCAAGTTGTAAACCATTTACTTGGTCTAAACTTGTAAATGTTTCTTTATTCGATAGCCAATTTACGATATTTTCTAGTAAAATCGCATCGTTTTCTTCTTTATATCCATCGTAAGTTTTCTTTGTTTGGCCAGAGTCTTCACGAACGTATTTTGGCGTAGCATCTTCAACAGGAGAAGAGTCTCCAATAAAGGCAGCTTTTCCAAGTCCTACTTTTGCGATAGCAGCATAAGGACCCTCTGCAACACCACCGCCGTTATACACACCGCTATCAACAGCGTTATTCCATTTTGCTGGGTTTTCTGGAAGATAAACAAGTCCTTTTGCTAGTTTTGGATTTGTAATTGCTAAAGTAGAACCAGCATGCATTGCTACAGATGAAACCCCTTCTGTAATTCCGAATGATTGTTCAGGTGATACAATATTTTTAGCGGAAACATCGCCGATTGCGTTATAGCGGAATCGAATACCGAAGTTGTCAGATAGCCAATCAGAGCTTTCTACTCCTTGCATAGCTTGTGAATTAGCTTCTTCGTTAGACATTCCTTTTGCTGGATTATCCCAAGCACCGCGTCTATATCCGTTAAATACTTCAGAAGAGTCCCAACGATTTTTATTACGATCTGCATTATAATGATCGGCAATGAAGAAGATACTACCGCCATTTTTCACGTATTGTAACATAGCATCTTGTTCAGATTTTTTGTAAGGAATATTTGCTTCTGGAACGATAAACACATTATAGCCTTTTAAATCTTCGTATGTAATCGGTGTTGATTTACGTAGTTCTTTTACATGATATCCGTTTTGGGCAATGCCGTTTCCGAAATCAGAAAAGCCACCATCAATAACCCAGTCAGCAGTCCCAGCCGTTTGACCGTGTGTATTATCGAATAATACTTTCTTCCCATTGTTTTGATTTACAACTTTTGCAGCAATTTCAGGAGCTGGGTCTACAGAGCTTTCGGCATAAGTAGATGGTATGAAAGAAGCCCCTATACTTAGTGTAATTGCTGTTGCTAAAGAAAATGTAATCCATTTTTTATTCTTCATAGAAGAATCCCCCTAATAATAAATATATGTGCTTTAATAATGTAATTTATTTTTCTGTAAAAATAAAGACGGAAAACATAAAAAAATATTAAAAAATTGTAAAAATACCGTGAATTTTGTTGAGAAATATTTATATAGATATAAAAACATCCCTTCCAAGTAATAAGGAAGGGATGTTTTGTTTAACTAATTTTTGAATTAGGTGTTTCATCAATTTTATGAAAACCTTTCATGTAATACACGACAGCTAAACCGATAAGCCAAATTGGTCCAACAATTAATGCAATCCTTGTATCTTCTGAATACGCCATTATACATAATACGAGTGCAAGGAAAGCAAGTGAGAAATATGAACTTAATGGGTATAAAGGCATTTTATACGATAACTTTTGTTTGTTTTGCGCAGGTAAACTTTTACGGAACTTGATTTGAGCGACTAATATAATGCCCCAAGTCCAAATTGCTCCGAAAGTTGAAATACTAGTGAGCCATGTAAATACCTTTGCGGGTACAAGATAGTTTAATATAACACCAACGAGTAAAACGATTGCCGTTGCTACAATTCCTTGACTTGGAATGCCATTTTTATTTAAACGACCGAATCTTTCAGGAGCTTTTTTCTGCTGAGCTAATGTATACAGCATACGGCCTGTACTAAATAAACCACCATTACAAGAAGAAAGAGCTGCTGTTAATACGACAAAGTTAATAATCCCTGCTGCTTTTGCGATACCGATTTGTTGGAATGTTAATACGAATGGACTTCCTTTCTCACCAAGTTCGTTCCATGGATAAATTGCCATCATAACGAATAGAGCCCCAACGTAGAACAGTAAGATTCTCCAAAATACGTTATCAATTGCTTTTGCGAGTGTTTTTTTCGGATTTTGAGCTTCACCTGCTGTAACACCGATTAATTCAACACCTAAATAAGCGAATAACACCATTTGCATGGAGAGTAGTAACCCAGAAAAACCATTTGGGAACCAGCCACCATGTGACCAAAGGTTTGAAATGCCAGTAGCGATACCGCCGTTTCCGAAGCCAAATAAAATAATACCAGCTCCAACTACTATCATACAGATAATTGTGACAATTTTAATGAGAGCAAACCAAAATTCAAGTTCTCCAAATACTTTTACGGATAAGAAGTTGAAAGCGCTCATTAATAATAGAGCGAGTAATGCCCAAGTCCAGCGCGGAATATCTGGGAACCAGTATTGCATGTAAATGCCAGCAGCCGTAATTTCAGCCATGCAAGTAACAACCCATAAGAACCAGTAGTTCCAACCGGTAATATAGCCAGCTAGTGGTCCAAGATAATCATATGCATATTTACTAAAAGAGCCAGCAACAGGTTGTTCGATTGCCATTTCTCCGAGTGCTCGCATAATGAAAAAAATAACGAGTCCAGCAATCATATAGCCTAGTAAAATAGAAGGGCCAGCTAGTTTAATAGCAGAAGCAGATCCTAAAAATAGTCCAACGCCAATAGCTGAACCGAGTGACATTAAAGTAATATGTCTTTCTTTTAAACCTCGGTTTAAAGTTCCAGATTTGTTTGTGTGCTGCATAAGAAGAATCCCCCTTGTAGAGTGAACGATATTTGAATGCGTTTACTAAATATTTAACTATTTCAAATTATAAAACATTTCTATCTGTTATGCTACAAAAATAATCATTATTAACTGTACTACATCTGTGCTTGTCAGACTTAAACTTAAAATTCGAACTATTAGCGAATATATTGACTCTTCTTTTTATTGATTGTTAAGATTAAGTATTATATTTTCTCACATACTAGTAAGAAAAGAATGTGTGATAATAATTCAGATGTAGGAAGGGTACATAACCATGTTTCAATTACAAAAATATAACACTTCTGTGAAGCAAGAGCTTTTAGCTGGCATCACAACTTTTTTTACATTTGCGTATATTCTTGTCATCAATCCGAAAATATTATCTGATGCAGGTGTACCATTTGATCAAGCTTTTACGGCAACTATTATTGCGACTGTTGTAGGGACGCTATGTATGGCGTTTTTAGCTAACTATCCAATTGTTATTGCTCCAGCTATGGGAATGAATGCGTATTTTGCTTATTCTGTTGTTCAACAGGCAGAGGGGATTACATATGTCATTGCGTTTTCAGCAGTATTTGTAACAGGTATCATTTTTCTTTTATTATCTTTCACTTCATTTAGGCAAAAGCTAATTGTCGCAATTCCTGACAGTTTAAAACATGCAATTGCAGGTGGAATTGGGTTATTTATTGCTTTTATTGGATTACGTCTATCTGGAATTATCGTTGATCATCCATCTAATTTAGTTACGATTGGTGATTTCCATTCTCCAGCCGTTATTTTAACTTTAATTGGTTTGATTTTAGCGGCGGTATTAATGACATTGCGTGTGAGCGGTGCATTATTTATTAGTATGATTGTGACAGGAATTATCGCCTTCTTTACAGGGCAGCTGAAGTTTACGGATAAAATTGTTGCGATGCCTCATTTACCAGAGGGGATTATCGTTTCAAATCCAATCAACGCCTTTTCAGATGTAATTGAATACGGATTATATGGCGTTGTATTTTCATTTTTACTTGTACTGTTATTTGATACAACAGGAGCATTACTCGGTTTAATTAAACAAGCAGGCTTAATTACAGATAATACAGAGAAACGTTTTGGTAAAGCATTTATTGCGGATGCAATTGGCGGTACTACAGGCTCTATCTTTGGGACAAGCCCAACAGCAGCGACGATTGAATCTTCAGCTGGTATTGCTGCAGGTGGTAAAACAGGATTAACAGGTATTGTAGTAGTCGGCCTAACGATTATAACGGCATTCTTCAGCCCTGTTATTGCTTCTTTATCAAGCGTAGCCGCTATTACAGCTCCTTCATTAATTATTGTCGGTAGTTTAATGGCACAAAGTATTCGTGATATTAATTGGAATGAATTTGAAGATGCATTACCAGCATTTTTAATTTTCGTTGGTATCCCGTTAACGTCTAGTATTGCGAATGGAATTGCAATTGGATTTTTAGTGTATCCAGTCTTAAAAATTGTGAAAGGGAAAGGGATGGAAGTACATCCATTACTATACTTATTTACAATTTTATTTGGATGTCATTTATTCTTATAATATAGGAGAGGGGGCTTCTTATGAGAGGCTCCTTTTTTGTGTATAATAAAGTGAAACTATAAGTAGTTACGCAAAATATAAATTACCTAATGGAATATATATGTTACAATAAGGTGGAGGAGGAACATGAATGGCTGTAAGTAAAATAAAAGTCGCGCGTGTTCAGTTAGATTTAACACAGCAACAATTAGCAGAAAAAGTAGGTGTTACAAGGCAAACGATTAGTTTAATTGAGAAGGGGAAATACAATCCATCGTTAGATTTGTGTTTGAAAATTTGTTATGCGGTAGACAAAACATTAAATGATTTATTTTGGGAGGAAGAGGAGTGAGGGGATGAGGATTGTGAAAGATGAACGTTTAATGATTGAGGGGCTAAAGCATATTAGGCTCGTTTTCATCTTACAAAATATCGTCATACTAGGTATTGTTTTTTATCGCTACGTTTTGCAAGATGCAGGATATGAAAGTGTTTCGGATTTATTAATGATATTTATGTGCGGGATAATAGGGATTAACTTTTTAAACTTAAAAAACTCGGTGCAAGTGTATGAGCATACGGGCGGAGTATCACGTAGCTATTTTATGAAACTATTATTCATTCCGGTAAGTATTATTATTGGGATTGTAGCTATTTGTATCGTTGTCACACCAGATATTTCGATAAAGGAAATTAGTATGACAGGACTTATTATGTTTGCTTGTTTTTTAGTTCCTAGTCTGTTTATATACATATATATGAAAAAGATAAAAAGTGAAGATTGAAATATAAGAAAAGCTTTCCCGTATTGCGGAAAGCTTTTCTTATATTCTTTTATACAGTACTTTATGAAGGCCAATTGGTTCAATTTCAAAGATTTCACCATGTTCTTGGAAGCCTAAGCGCTTGTAATAGTCAGCTACAGTAATTCGGCCATTACACCATAACATATTTGCTCGACGCTCTTGTAAGATTTGTTCTGCTTTCTGAATTAAGGAGCTTCCAGCGTAGTTGTTTCGAAACTCAGGCAATGTGGCCATTCCTCGTAGACGATAATGCATACCTGCTTGTAAGTCGGGATGCATTTCCTTTGAGAAAGAAGCGATACTAATAAGTTGATCGTTTATAAATGCGCCTAAGTGAAAGGTATCTGTTTCATAGTCAGAAGGGTATTTACAATCTGCTAATGTTTGACTCGGGCGCAAAATTTTTTGACGTAATACGTAAGTTTCAGATCCATCAATATTTTTCACGGTAAGCATAGTAACATCCTTTCTTATAACGCTTTTTCTGTTAATTGTATAAAGAAATAGGCAGGTGCGGCGAAAAGTCCGAGTATACTAGCGGTTCCGAGAAGGAGTGAAAGTAAGAGGCAAGAGTATTTTATTCCATTTGATTTTTTCCATCCGTAACTACAAATTTCAATACTAACACCGATGAGAATAATGGCACCTAGTATTTCCGCTAATAATAAAAGAGCTAAAGTTACAATAGACATAATGTGATCCATCCTCATAATATGTGATAGTAACATTTTACCATATGAAATGGAAAAAAATGCCCCTCAATTATGTGAGGGGCATTTTTTTATTCTAATATGTTTTTTAGTGTATCGATATGTTCTTTTGAGCCTGTTACAAGTAATGTGTCACCGTGTTGTAGTCTTGTATCACCATGCGGGATTAATGCTTTGTTCCCACGATAAATTTGAATGACTAGTACATCACCTAGAAACGGAAGGCGACGAAGTGCAACGCCGTTATATTTATTGCTTCGTAGTTCAACTTCACGGACTGTTTCGTTTGCTGTTGTAATTAAGCGAACGAGACTCGGTTTATCAATTAGCGCACGTAATAGAATACGTGTAGAGTTAATTGTTGAGAATACGGCGATATGTTCTTGTGTTGCTTTTTCTTGTAGAAGCGGATCTTCTACACTTGCAATAACATGTTCAACACCTAGTTCTTTTGCATGTTCTGCTAATAGTAAGTTTTGTTCATCATCACTTGTTGCAACAACAACGCGGTCTGCATGAAATGCTGTTTGTTCGGTTAATGATGCAATTGTGATGTCATCTAATTTCACAATAGGGAAGTCGTGCGATTTCGCTTCCTCATCATTTATTTTATTTTGACGCATCATATATAGTGTTACGTCATAATCTTCTCGTTTTAAATCAAGTGATAACGGAAGGGTAATTCTGCTCGCACCAATAATTGAAACTTTTGGTTTTGGTGTTTCCACTTTTGGGAACATCTTTTTAAATAATATAGGTGCGAAAATACAAGTAATAACTGCGCTTAAAATAAGGGAGGCAGATAAACTTGGACTAATGATTCCTAGTTTTTCACCAATTTGTGCAGCTGCAATAACTAAAGAAAGTGTCGATGTTAATAAGATGGCACTCCCCAGTACGATATTACGTGGATACCATTTTCGTAAAACGAGTGATGGTAACAGTTTTGAGATAAAGAGTCCTACAATTAGAATTGGAATCATTAGCATACTAGAAGGCTCTTTAAAAATAGACCAAACCTCTAAATTTACACCAACCATTACGAAGAAAATAGGAATGAAGAAACCGTATCCGATAGAATCCAGTTTTTCAACCATATCTTCATTTGGTGATAATAATGATACGAGTACACCTGCTAAGAAGGCGCCTAAAATATTTTCAGCTCCAACGGATTCAGATAACCCAACTAATATTAAGATGAGTGCAAAAACAGCTCGTGTATCAATTTGTACACTCCCAGCTTTTAAGCTATCCAAGTATGGAATGTTTTTAAAACGTTTTGCAACGAAGTAAATAACAATACCAGCGCCGAATAGAAGAAGAAGAAGCCACATGCTTTGGCCGCTTTCGGAATTTAATCCGACGAATACAGCGAGTAAAATCATTGTAACTAAATCCGCAATAACAGCGACTAATAAAATGATTTGCCCAATTGCTGTTTTTCCTAAGTTATTCTCTTTTAATGTTGGTACGACAACACCTAAAGAGATTGTTGAAATGATTAAAGTCATAAACATTGCATTATCTACAAATCCTAGCCATACAAATAGTAGTGATAGGGCATAAGATAAGATGAAAATAAATAAGAAGATAATACTTGCTGCTTGGAATGTGTTTGGTTCGTTTGTCGTGTTCTTTTTCCCTTTTTGTTTAAAGATAGAAAAATCAATTTCTAAACCGCTTAAAAACATAAGAAAGATAAATCCTAGTGTCGATAAGACTTGAAGCCACATATCTGGCTCAATAATATTAAACCCACTTTTACCTACAAAGATTCCTGCGATGATTTCTGCAACAACGACAGGAAGTGCTTTTAATTTAAAGCGTTGTAACAAAAGGGGAACGAAAAACGCGATTGCAACGACAACCATAAGTGATAGAACAGAAGTGTGATGTTCCATTGCGTTCTCTCCCTTCAAATAAATATAGTACTTATTTAGCCATATAATAGGTAGAAAAGCAACGCATATGGATTCGATTTCATAAAGAAAGAGTTTTCTTAACATTTGTCATAATAAGTATATTTTTCATGATTCTGTTGTTAATTCCGTAATGTGGATGTAATAGGGGAGGGAATAAAAAAAGACTGCTGAGGAATCTCAGCAGTCTTTTTCATGTACATTACATTGAGAAGAAGATCCATACAGTTAAACCAACTGTTGCAGTTGCAACGAAGAAACTGTAAATCATAGTAAGAACTTGAACTCTTCCTTCTCCTTCTTTTAAATGCATGAACATAATTAATTGTAACAACGCTTGCGCAACAGCCATTATGATAATGGTAGTTAAGATCGTTGATAGTGGCAGGTTTGTATAAAGTGCCACGTATAGCGCTAGAAACGTTAGTGCAAGCGATAAAATAAATCCGAAAACGTGTGACCAAGGGAATCCGCTATGCGCATGCCCGTTTGCTTGATTGTTATTTTGACCCATTTACGCCACCATCCCGTTCAAGTAAACTAGTGTGTAAATAAAGACCCAAACTAAATCAAGGAAATGCCAGTATAAGCTGATAATGAATACTTTACGAGCTGTAACTGGTGTTAAACCTCGTTTTAAAATTTGGATAATAACACAAATTGCCCAAATGATACCGCCTGTTACGTGGGCTCCGTGTGTTCCAAGAAGAACGAAGAATCCAGATAGGAAAGCACTTGTTTGAATTGTTGCGCCTTCACCAATATACATAATGAACTCTTCAATCTCGAAGAATAGGAAGCCTGCACCTAAAAGTAATGTAAGGACGAACCATCCAAGCATTGCTTTTTGGTTGTGCTTACGCATTTCGTGAATTACGATACCACATGTGAAACTACTTGTTAAAAGTAGTAATGTTTGAATTAAAAGCGTTTTAAGTTCAAACAGTTGTGCTGGTGTTGGGCCATCTGCCGTACGACCAGCAAGTACTAGATAAGAGGCGAAAAGTGTTGCGAACAGCATAATTTCAGCCCCAAGAAAAATCCAGAATCCTAGGATATTCAATCTGCTTTGTTCGGATTGATATTCCAAAGGTAAGCTTTTATCTAAAGCCGCCATATCATTTCACCTCTCATGCTACATGTTCTGATTTTTTAATTTCATCAACACTAATATAGTAACCTTCATCGTAATCGAATGAACGATAGATTAAGCAAGCTAAAATACCAATGCCGCCGATTGCTGCAAGCCAGAACCAGCTAAATACTAATGCGAAACCTGCAAGACCGAAGAATCCAGACGCAATAATAGGCACACCAGAGTTACTTGGCATGTGAATTGGTTTGATGTCTTCTGCTGCTGGTGTAACTGTTTCTCCGCGTTTTTTCATGTACCAGAAAGCATCAGCTTCTTTGATTTCAGGAAGTTTTGCGAAGTTGTAATGTTGTACAGGAGATTGAGTTGCCCATTCAAGTGTACGGCCGTCCCATGGATCTCCAGTTGTGTCACGTTCACCGTGACGAGCACTCCAAATTACGTTGTAGCAAAGAAGTAGGAAGCCGATACCCATCATTACCGCACCAACAGATGCGATTTGGTTTAGCCATCCCCATCCAAGACTTTCAGAGTAAGTGTACATACGACGAGTCATACCGTCTAAACCTAAGAAGTACATTGGGAAGAAACAGATGTTGAATCCGCTCATAAAGATCCAGAATGTCCATTTACCTAGGCGTTCATTTAACATATGACCAGTCATTTTTGGATACCAGAATGTGAATCCAGCAAGCATAGCGAATACTGTACCTGCGATTAATACGTAGTGGAAGTGAGCGATTAGGAAGTAGCTGTTATGGTACTGATAATCAGCTGCTGCCATACCAAGCATAACCCCTGTAACCCCACCGACTACGAAGTTTGGAATAAATGCCAATGACCAAAGCATTGGAACTGTAAAACGAATACGTCCTTTATACAGTGTAAACAACCAGTTAAAGATCTTAACCCCGGTTGGAATCGAAATCGCCATTGTCGAAATCGAGAAGAATGAGTTAACCGCTGGACCTGCACCCATCGTGAAGAAGTGGTGAAGCCATACGACGAAACTTAGTAAAGAAATTGCAACCATTGAGTATACCATCGCACTGTAACCGAATAGACGTTTACGTGAGAATGTACTAATGATTTCAGAGAAAATACCGAATGCCGGTAAAATAACGATATATACTTCAGGGTGACCCCATACCCAGAATAGGTTGGCCCATAACATTGGCATACCGCCGCTCGCCATCGTAAAGAAGTGAGCATCGAATAGACGGTCAAATGTCATTAATGCAAGAGCAACTGTTAATACTGGGAAAGCGAAAATAATGATAATCGTTGTAATTAAGATTGACCAAGTAAACATTGGCATTCTCATTAAAGTCATACCAGGTGTACGCATTTTTAAGATAGTAACAAGGAAGTTAATACCTGTCATTAACGTACCGAGACCTGAAATCTGTAATGCAATTGCGTAGTAGTTATTTCCTACACCAGAAGTAAACTCTGTACCTGCCATTGGGAAGTAAGAAGTCCACCCAGCGTCTGGAGAACCACCGATTACGAAAGCGATGTTGAATAACATTGCTCCGACAAAGAATAACCAGAAACTTAAAGCATTTAAGAACGGATATGCAACGTCACGAGCACCAATTTGTAATGGTACTACAAGGTTCATTAATCCCATAACGAATGGCATCGCCATGAAAAGAATCATAACTGTACCATGTGTTGTGAAGATTCCGTTATAGTGTTCAGCGTTTAAATAAGTTGTTTCAGGGAATGTTAACTGTGCACGGATCATTAAACCGTCCATACCACCACGGAATAACATAATAACCGCAGAGATAATATACATGGCCCCAATCTTTTTATGGTCAACAGTTGTTAACCATTCGTCCCAAAGCCATTTCCATTTTTTATACTTAGTTAGTACGAAAATGATTGCTAATGTCACAAGAACGATAGAAGCGTCTGCACCGTAAATAATCGGGTCACCTGTGACAAAGAATTCATCAAGCTTCACTGTGTTCACTCCAATCTGTTGGAATTATAGCTATTATTTTTTGTTTTTGTAGTAGTTGTAATCACAATATTCAAGTGATTTTGGATCTACATAACTTAAGTGATGGCTAGAGAATGTCATACGACCAACTACACCAGGTTTAACAATTTCGTTGTACTTATCTTCTGTTAGTTTAGGAGCAGTTTGTTGTACTTCTTTAACCCACTTGTCATATTTCTCTTTAGTTTTTGCTTCAACTTCGAACTCCATGTGAGTAAATCCTTCACCAGAGAAGTTCGCGCTACGACCTAGGTAAGAACCTGGTTTGTCAGCTTGTAAATAAAGGTCCATAATCATGCCATCCATTGTGTACTTCATACCACCAAGTTCTGGTACCCAGAAAGCATTCATTGGGCCGACAGAAGTCAGTTTGAATTGAATTGGTACACCAGCTGGGATGTTTAAATAGTTAACGGTTTCAATTTTTTCCTCTGGGTAACTGAATAACCATTTCCAGTTTGCAGATGTAACATAAATCTCCACTGGTTTAATATGTTTGGACTCTTTCGGAACCTCTTCCGAAGCATAAGTTGCTTTTACTGTTGGAATCGATAATGCGATAACGATAATAACAGGAACAAGCGTCCAAATGATTTCTAATAATGTGTTACCGTGTTGTTCAGGTGGCTCATAGTCCATATTCTCTGGTTTTTCACGATAACGAATCAAGATGACTGTAAACAAGATGAATACAATTGCGATAATTAATGACATAAGCAAGAATGACCAAACAATTAAATCATACTGTGCTTTTGCAACAGGTCCTTGCGGATTTAATACTGCGAGTTTTTTATCACAGCCACCGAGGAACAGAAGTAATGATAACGGAAGAAGCGAAGCCAACTTCCAAAACGCTTTCTTTAGTTGCACGATTGAAAATCTCCTTTCTCCTTGGATTGAAACTATGCCAATAAAACAATATAAACCTATTAATTTATAGAAGGCAATAGTTTTTGAGATATTGTTAAAAAATAGACACAAATGCACACTTTTTAAGGTGAATATCATTTGTAACTTGATTACATTGTAAACTATTTTCCAGAGAAAAATGCGATTGTGAAAATTTTAAGATAAATAAAGTTATACCAGGATACCCAAGAAATAGAAAAAAGCTATCTTATCATAAGAAAGATAGCTGAATATTTAGTATATTTAGTTTATTTCTTGTGAAATAGTCTGTTGTTGTTCAAATGTGACAATTTTTTTATATTTCACTTGATATAAAATGTAACAAATGACCATAAATGGAATGCCGCAATAAAGAGCGATTCTCTGATCTGGAATGAAAGCTAAACTAACAAATGTAATAAAATTGAGTGAGAACGCTACGATTGGAACGAGCGGATAAAGTGGTGTGCGATATTTTAAATCATTTATGTCACCACCGTTTTTCACGAAGTTTCTACGGAAGAAAAACTGTGAAGCCGCAATTGACATCCAAACGACAACAGCAGCCATTGCTGCGATAGATGTTAAAACTAAAAAGACAGTATCTGCTGCAAATACACTTGTTAATAGGGATAGACTTGCAAAGATTAGACTGAAAATCAATGCGTTTAGTGGTACACCTTTTTTAGTTAATTTCGTAAATGCTGGACTTGCCATTCCTTGTTTTGCCATCGCCCAAAGCATACGCGAATTTGCGTATAGACCAGAATTGGCTACGGATAATACAGCTGTAATAATAACAAAGTTCATAATGTCTGCTGCATATGGAACACCAGCTACATCAAATACAAGTACAAATGGACTTTCGACTAGATTAGCCTCTTGCCACGGGAGTAAACCTACAACAACTGATATTGCTAGGACGAAGAAGAATAGTGTGCGCCAAATGGTATTTTTGATTGCTTTAGGAATTGTTTTTTCAGGATTTTCACTTTCTCCTGAAGCAATTCCGATTAATTCTGTTCCTTGGAAGGAGTAATTTACTGTAATCATTGTAAGAAGAACAGCTAATGCACCATTTGGAAATAGGCCGCCATTTTCAGTGAAATTGTGAAGCATTGGAGCTGGTTTTCCGTTAAAGTCTAGTAGACCGAACATAACTGCACCACCGAGTACGATGAAAACAACAATAGTTGCGACTTTTACACTTGCGAACCAAAATTCTGCTTCTGCATATGCTTTTGCTGATAAAGCGTTTACAAGAAAGAGTGCTGCCGCAAATGTAACACACCAAATCCACGAAGAAACGTCTGGAAACCATCGTTTCATTAAAATACTTACAGTTGTTAACTCTACTCCAACTGTAACAGCCCAATTTAACCAATACATCCAACCGACAACAAAACCAAAACCAGGTGAAATAAATTTGCTTGCATAGCTTTGGAATGAACCTGCTTCTGGCATAGCTACGGATAATTCACCAAGACATAACATCGTTAAATACATAACAAATCCACCGACTAAAAATGCAAGAATAGCACCACCAGGGCCGGCGTTATGGACGATTTGACCAGATCCCATAAATAGGCCAGTTCCGATAACACCACCAAGTGCAATCATAAATAGGTGTCTACTTTTCATTGTACGTTTTAAATCTGTTTGTTCTACTTGTTGATTCATATGCCCCTCACCCCGTTATTTTCTTATATGTGTTAACTGGTTTTCATTCTGAGTTTTTAATCATTAGTGGGGGATGTGACACATACTCAGTTTATTTGCTATGAAATGAATGAAGTATGTAAAAAAACGAACTATGACTAAATACTCTAAGAATGTGTTTATTAACAAGGTGATATCTTCACTATGTTAATAATTTTGATTTTAGCAAAATGTTGCTAAAAAGTATATTGTTTTTTCTTTTTATTAAAAATAATTAGAATTTTATAACGATGTAGTTATGAACAATAATTCACAGAATCTTTCTAGCAAACTAGCAAGAAGAAAGGTACAATGGTAAGGGGTATGTCTGTAAAATAATAATTGATGGAGTTTTGTTTAAAATGAAAAAGTTAAAATATCTTTTTGTTTTTGGAATTATATTTGCTGCAGCGTTTTTTATAGGGAAAGATAAGATTATACAAAAGGCACAAGTGCTACGCTTAGATTTTCTATCTGAAATGAAAGAAGCGGCTATGATTGAAAATGTTCCGTTTATAAAGCAGTTACCAGAATTACCTCGTGGATGTGAGGTGACAAGCTTAGCTATGTTGCTACAATATAAAGGTGTGCAAGTAGATAAGATGCAACTTGCTAGTGAAATTCATCGAGTTCCATTTGAACAAAATGGTTTGCGTGGAAATCCGTATGAGGGATTTGTTGGAAATATTTATACGAAAGCTGAACCAGGATATGGTGTATACAATAAACCAATCTTTAATTTAGCAGAAAAATATGTTTCTGAAAAAGTAATTAATTTAACAGATAGAGATGTGAAAGATCTATATAAGGTAATTAGTTCTGGTTCTCCAGTATGGGTTATTATTAATACAACATTTAAGTCGCTAGCTGAAAGTAGTTTTGAAACATGGAATACAAGTTCTGGTGAAGTGAAAATTACATATTTTGAGCATAGTGTAGTAGTTGTTGGATACGATCAAAACTTTGTATATGTAAATGATCCTCTAAAAAATAATCCACGTTTTGCTGTTCCACGAGCAGAGTTTGAGAAAGCGTGGGAGCAAATGGGGAAACAAGCGATTACTATTTTATAATAATGAAAAAGCCATCTTTTTGATGGCTTTTTATTTTTAAATAATTATAATAGAAAATTCAGAAGATTCTTTTAAAAGTTAACAATTCACGTTATAATAACATTTAACTTGGTGAAGAAGGGGAGAAGAGAAATGGATGTAGCGAAGAAACTAGTTGTATCGAAAAATCAATTGATTGAGTGGAGAAGACATTTTCATAAGTATCCAGAGTTATCTTTTCAAGAAGAGAAAACATCGCAGTTTGTGTTCGATATACTTCGAGAAATTCCATGTTTAGAAGTATCAAGACCTACTAAATATAGTGTAATGGCAAGATTAATTGGTAAGCAGCCTGGTAAAACTATTGCGGTTCGTGCTGACATGGATGCTCTTCCTATTCATGAAGAAAATGAGTTTGACTTTATTTCTACATATCCGGGTGTAATGCATGCATGTGGCCATGATGGACATATAGCGATATTACTTGGAGTTGTACATAAGTTAGTAGAAGCAAGAGAGAAAATTAAAGGGGAGATTCGTTTTCTATTCCAACATGCTGAAGAAAACTTTCCTGGTGGTGCAGAGGAAATGGTTGCAGCGGGTGTAATGGAAGGGGTCGATTATATTATTGGTGCTCACCTTTGGGCATCGTTAGAGGTTGGAAAAGTAGGTGTAATTTATGGTCCCGCAATGGCTGCTCCAGATGTTTTTAAAATTATAATAGAAGGAAAAGGTGGACATGCTGGAATCCCTCATGAAACAGTTGATAGTATTGCAATTGGTACACAAGTGGTTTCGCAACTTCAGCAAATTGTCTCTCGCCTCACGAATCCGTTAGATTCTCTTGTAGTATCTGTTACGCAATTTCACGCTGGGACAACTCATAATGTGATTCCAGAACAAGCGGAGATTGAAGGGACAGTGCGGAGTTTAAGACATGAGTTGCGAGAGGAAACAGAGAAAAGAATTGAACAGATTGTAAAGCATGTGACGGAAGCTTACGGAGCGAAATATACGTTTTCTTATGAATATGGATATCGTCCCGTCGTAAATGATTATAAAGTTACAGAGATTATTGAGCAAACAGCATTACAGCTTTATGGAAGAGAACGAGTTACTCGTTTACAGCCGACCATGGCTGGAGAAGATTTTTCAGCGTTTTTACAAAAAGCACCAGGGACATTCTTTTTTATCGGAGCAGGAAACAAAGAGAAAGGAATTATATATCCTCACCATCATCCTCGTTTTACGATTGATGAAGATGCATTACCAATTGGCGTGCAAGTCTTTGTATCATCGATTATGAATTTCATAAGTAAAGGAGAATGAGATGAAGAAAATACACGTATTAGCGCTTATTCCAGTTTTTTGTTTAGTTGTCGGCCCCGTATTTGCTAATTCAGTTACTCCTTACATATTAGGGATGCCATTTTTATTATTTTGGATATTATTATCAGTGCTTATTACATCTCTTTGTATGGGGATTGTGTACGTATTTGATCCTGCTAATAAGGGGGATGTAAAATGACCGCATTACTTATCATTATTTTATTTTTGTTTCTCGCACTATTTTTAGGAATTCGGGCGCAACATGGAAAAGATATGAATTTAGAGCAATGGTCAGTTGGAGGAAGAGGCTTTGGTACTATTTTTGTTTTTCTTCTTATGGCAGGTGAAATTTATACGACATTCACATTTTTAGGTGGAAGTGGATGGGCGTATAGTAAAGGAGCACCTACTTTTTATATTTTAGGTTATGGTGCGTTAGCTTATATTTTATCTTATTTTTTATTACCACCAGTTTGGAAGTATGCAAAAGAGCATAATCTAGTTTCGCAGCCAGATTTTTTTGTGAAGAAATATAAGAGTCAGGCACTTGGCCTTATCGTTTCTATCATTGGGGTTATTTCGATTATCCCATACCTTGTTTTACAGTTAAAAGGATTAGGAATTATCGTTTCGGAAGCGTCTTACGGAAGGGTATCACCAGTTATCGCAGTGTGGATTGGCGCAATTGTTATAACAATATATGTAATGGTTTCAGGTATACATGGCTCTGCTTGGACGGCCGCTTTGAAGGATATTATGATCCTGTTTATCGTTATGTTTTTAGGTATATATTTACCGTACCATTATTACGAAGGATTTCAGCCGATGTTTGAAGCTGTAGAAGCAGCAAAACCAGGATTTTTATCTTTACCTGATGAAGGAATGAGCATTTCTTGGTTTGTTTCTACTATTGTATTAACAGCTCTCGGTTTCTATATGTGGCCCCATACATTTGCCTCTGCTTTCTCTGCAAAAAATGAAAAAGTATTTCGTAAAAATGCGGCCATTATGCCACTGTACTCTTTAGTTTTACTTTTCGTGTTCTTTGCAGGGTTCGCAGCTATCTTGCAAGTTCCTGGATTAAAGGGAGGGGATGTAGACCTTTCGTTATTCCGTCTGGCTCTTCAAACTTTTGATCCTTGGTTTATTGGGGTTATTGGTAGTGCTGGAGTTTTAACGGCATTAGTTCCAGGTTCTATGCTTGTCATGGCCGCTTCTACATTATTAGCGAAAAATATTTACCGAACAATGATCCCATCTGTCTCGGATCGACAAGTGGCAAAAGTAGCGAAATTATTTGTTCCTGTAGTAACGCTTGTAGCTGTTTTGTTTACTTTTAAAGGTGGAGAAACGATAGGGGCACTTCTTTTAATGGGATATAGTATAGTGACACAACTTTTCCCGGCACTTGTATGTAGTTTGTTTCCACGTCAGGTTATTACGAAGCAAGGAGCGATTGCAGGGATGGGGATTGGGTTGTTAGTGGTTGCGTATATTACTTTATCTGGTTCAACTATAGCTACGATGTTTCCGAGTTTCCCTCAATATATAAAAGATTTAAATGTAGGTATAGTCGCGTTGTTAATGAATATGATTGTGATGTTTATCGTTAGCGGGTTCACGAAAAATGTGTCTATAAAAGCTGACAATATAATAGTAGAAAAGTAATCCATATGCGAGAGCTATCTTTGAAAAGAGATAGCTCTTTTTTGTATATATTTTCTTCTATTAGCGGAATCTAACTAAAAACTTGTTGAAAAGGAAGTTAGGTGGGGGACTTGTTAGAGTTAAAAGGTAACTTGTTTGAAGTTATGGAAGAAATTAGGGGTGAATTAGGTTCGCCTAATGATTTAACAATTAGGGAAGTTGTCCTTGCTGGTAGTTTTACACGTTGTGCTGTTGTCTTTTTATGTGGGTTAACAGATAAGGATAATGTTTATAAATATGTAGTTCGTACGCTTCAATATGAAGAGATACAAAAAGACGAAGCTGTTGTTCGAACATTATTAGATCGCTTTATTTCTATTGCAGAAGTTGGTAAGAAGACAACATTTCCGGATATTATAAATGCGATTTTAGCGGGAGATACAGTTATATTAATTGATAATATTCAAACTGCTATCGTGATTAATAGTAGAGCTTGGGAAAAAAGAAGTTTAGAACCGCCAGTAACAGAAGATTTAATACGTGGACCGAGGATAGGATTAAATGAAGATATTAACGTGAATAAAATGTTAATTCGCCGTAGTTTACGTGACCCAAAGCTGAGATTTCAATCTTATATTATGGGAAAGAGATCCCAAAAAGAAGTGACTTTAGTATATATAGAAGACATTATTAATCCTTACATTGTAAAAGAGCTAGATCGGCGTCTTCAATCCATAGTGACAGATGTTGTTTTTGAGACGGGTACAATTGAGCAATTAATTCAAGATAATAATTTGTCGCCGTTTCCGCAGTTTTTGAATACGGAAAGGCCTGATAATATTGTGGCCTCATTAGCGAAAGGAAAGGCAGCTATTTTGGTGGATGGATCCCCGTTTGCGCTTATAGCTCCGCTAGTATTTGTCGATATTTTTCAATCTGTGGAAGATCATTATGAGCGTTGGGTAATAGGGACTTTATTAAGAATTTTGCGGATGGGTTCTGGTATAGTTGCAATTTTAATGCCGGCGATGTATGTAGCGCTCGTCTCATATCACCAAGGACTTATTCCTTCTAAATTGGCTTATTCGATTGCTGGAGCAAGAGAAGGTGTTCCTTTTCCTGCCTATATTGAAACGTTAATGATGGCATTAACGATGGAGTTAATACGAGAAGCAGGAATTAGGTTGCCGAAACCGATGGGACAAACAATTGGGATTGTAGGTGGTCTTGTAATTGGAGAGGCAGCGGTGAATGCAGGAATTGTAAATCCATTTTTAGTTATCATTATTGCGGTTACAGCTATTGCTACATTTTCACTTCCGGTGTATAGCATCACAATTACGTTTCGAATTTTACTTTTCGTCTTTGTATTAGCAGCGACTGCTTTTGGATTGTATGGAATTATTTTAGCGCTTATTGCTCTTGCGGTTCATATTACAAATTTGAAGAGTGTTGGTATTCCTTATACAACACCTATAGCTCCAGCTTTTTATAAAGATTGGAAAGAAGAGCTTATTCGTTTGCCAAAATCAATGTTGAAAGAGAGACCGGAATATTTACAAACGAAGGATTCTACAATACGTCCAAAGGAGCGAGAATAATTGAAACCATTTGAGTATGGCGATGAAGAGATTGGATCTCGGGAAATTGGGTTTGCGGTATCTTCGACCATTATTGGTATAGGAGCATTGTCTATGCCGAGAGATATCGCTAACCAAACCTTATTTTCGGACGGTTGGATTATTTTGCTTTTGGGTGGATTGGTGTGTGCAGTTTTAGGTTGGTTTGTAACGAGGATAGCTATTTTATTCCCGAAACAAAATTTTGTTCAATATACGAGTGCGCATTTGACAAAGCCTGTTGCATACACGATTAGTAGCATTTTAGTATTAACGTTTGCTGCGTTGACAGCATATGAATCGCGAATGATTTCAGTTATTTCTCAAACGTATTTGTTTAGTGATACACCAATACAACTACTGTCTTTCTTCTTCTTATTAGTTGTTATTTATGGAATAGCAGGATCTAGAGCAGCTTTATTAAGGTTAAATGTTCTATTTTTACCTATTGTTTTAATTGCGATCGTGCTTCTTTCTTTATTGAATATAAATTTAATGGAAATAAATAATTTACTACCAGCCTTTCAAACGAAAGTGAGTCAATATGCTGTTGGAGTTAAAAATTCTATTTTTACGTTTATTGGATTTGAAGTAGCTCTGTTTTATGCTGTGTTGCTGAATGATAAGACAGCAAAAAAAGCACCAATGGCAGTTGCAAAAGCGGTGATAGTAAATGTGCTGTCGTACATTTTAATTTATTTAACTTGTATTAGTGTTTTTACGTATATGACAACCCGTGGATTAACATATCCAACAATTGAACTAGGGAAAGAAATTGAAATTGGTGGAGGCTTTTTAGAAAGATTTGATGCGATTTTTTTCACTACTTGGATTATTACTATTTATAACACTACAGCCATGTATTATGATGTCGCATCTTTATTATTTTGTGCTATGTTTCCGAAAGTGAAGAAACATATTTTCATTTTTGTAAGTGCCCCGATTATTTTTATGGTGAATATGATACCTAGTAGTTTGAAGGAATTGTCAAATTACGGAACTTATTTAGCTTGGATAGATATGGGGTTTGTCGTGTTAGCACCTTTGTTAGTTTTTATTGTATATAAAATAAAAAGAAGGAATGGTAGAAATGAAACACCTTCTTAAAGTTATAATGTTTATGGTTTTAGTTGGATCTATCAGTGGGTGCTCTGAGCTAGAAGAAATAGAAGAAAGAGGATTTGTAGTAGGTGCAGCCTATGATATCGTGAAAAAAAAGAAATCGAATCCGATTATGAAAGGGACGTATCAGATGGTACTTCCCAGTAAGCTAGCGCAACAAGGGGGACAAGGTGGTGGAGATAGTGAAAATTATATTAATGTGAGTGCGAAAGCAGATAGTGTCTTTGAGCAAATCCGAATTATTGCTAAAAAAATTAGTCGAACATTATTTTTTCCGCATATACAAGTGATTATTTTTTCGGAAGAATTACTGGCGAATCCGTATGTTTTGCAAAATACGTTAGATGTATATATTCGCGATCATGAAATGAGAAGAAATATTCGTTTGTTTGTTTCGAAGAAGAATGCTGAAGCTATTTTAAAACAGAGTGCAAAACCTGAAAATTTACCGGCACAGTATATTGATATGTTAGCTGAACATCCTCCGAAAAATGCCCAAATGATTGAGGCTGCAAGAATTGGTGAGGTTCAGGAAAAGATGATCGCGAGCCGAAGTTTCGTATTACCTATTCTTGAATTAACAAAGCAAGGTGTACAAATGAACGGGGCAGCGTTGTTTCGTGGGAAAGATAATAAGTGTGTAGGTAGTTTGAATGGGGAAGAAACATTAGGAATGAATTATATAATAGGTAAAAAAATTGGAGGTTTTTTTACCATCCGCAAAAAGAATCAACTTATTACATATGAAATTCATAAGTTGCGTCGGAAAATTAAAGTATCTACAACGAATGTTACAAAACCAAAGTTTAATATTCACTTATTCTTGGAAGGTACAATAGCTGAGTTACACTTTAGCGATTATAAAAAGGTCTTGAATGAAAAACGTTTAGAGAAGGATATTTCGAAGGAAATGGAGACGCGTATCCGAAAATCCATTCAGCTTGTTCAAAAAAAATATAAGGTAGATGTATTAGAATTAGGGGAAGTATATAAGCGGCATAATTATAAAGAATGGAAGAAGATAGATAAGAATTGGGATCAAGGTGAAAATTACTTTAGTAATGTTGAGGTTACTGTTCATGTTCATCCAACAATTGAACATTCCGGTTCAGCTTTACCAAAAAGAGTAAAGTAAGGTGATGGAAGGTGTTTACTGGATTAGGGGTTAGTTGCACAGTATTAATGGCAGTTCTTCCGGGAGCTGTATACTACATTCATAAAAAAATTACAACGTATGGAGCGCAGCCTTGGAATACTGATATACAAAAAAAGAAACCTGAATAATTTCAGGTTTCTTTCGCACAAAGCATATGTGAAGGGGGATACCTTCTATGTATGCTTTGTTTTTATACAAGCCCTAACCAATGTACCAATTGTGTAGAGAGGAATGTCACAACAATTGCGATAACGGTAGGGATTGCAAACGATAAGAATGTCCATTTTGCACTTTTTGTTTCTTTATATATGTTAACCAGTGTCGTTCCACATGGGAAATGAAGAAGTGAGAACAACATTGTGTTTAACGCTGTTAACCAAGTCCAACCATTTTCTAAGAATAAATTTTTAATTTGATTAAAATCATCTATTTCAGTTAAAGCTCCGGTTGATAAGTAAGACATTAATAAAATCGGGATAACAATTTCATTCGCTGGTAGTCCAAGAATGAAAGCAGCTAGAATAAAGCCGTCAAGTCCTAACATTTTAGCAAATGGATCTAGAAAATTTACAAAATACATAAGTAAGCTTGTGTCACCGATGAAAATATTAGCTAGTAACCAAGTTAATGCAGCCGCAGGGGCAGCTACAACAACAGCTCGTTTTAAAACATAAACTGATTTATCGAGTGTTGCGCGTACAATTGTATTCCAAACCTTTGGCTTACGGTACGGCGGTAACTCAAGTGTGTAGTGAGTTGGAACGCCTTTTAAAGCTGTTTTTGATAGTACCCAAGAAACAGTTAATGTCATAACGATACCAATTACAACCATTCCAACTACAACGCCCGCAGTAACAAGTGTTTGCATACTACCTGTATAACCAGCAGCCATAAATAATGAGGCCATTAAAATTAACATAGGCCAGCGACCGTTACAAGGTACGAAGTTATTTGTTAAGATTGCAAGCATACGTTCACGTGGTGATTCAATAATACGTGTTGACATAATAGCTGCAGCGTTACAACCAAAGCCCATTGCCATTGTTAAAGATTGTTTACCGTGTGCACCAGAGCGTTTGAATAAGCGGTCCATATTAAACGCAACGCGTGGTAAGTATCCATAGTTTTCTAATAGTGCGAACATAGGGAAAAAGATGGCCATAGGTGGTAACATAACGCTAATAACAGCGCCGATACCACGGAATAAACCAAGTATTAAAATGCCATGTAACCATTCAGGTGCGTGTGCTGCTTGGAACCAAGAAGTTAAATATCCTTCGGCCCATCCGAAAAACTCAGCAATCATATCAGATGGTACGTTAGCACCAGCGATTGTAAGATAAAAAATGATAGATAAAATACCGAGCATAATTGGGAATCCCCATATTGGAGATGTGAAAATTTTATCTAGTTTTTCAGAACGATATAATTTATCCGTATTTGTATATTGAACAGATTCTTTACAGATGCTTGCAGATGTTCGATAAATATCTCCGACAATATCATCTCGTATATCTTCTTTTGAAAGTGTTTGAGCGTGTTGAATAATATAGTCTAATGGAAGAGCTTTACTGGCTGAGTGAGATTCCATTGATTACGACCTCCCTTACAAGTGGTTCGTTATGATGTTTTTCAAGTGCAGTTAAGAAATTTTTATCTCCATCTAATATACGTAATGCAATCCAACGTGCTGGATACGTATCACCGAATACTTTATAAATTTGTGGTTCTAATTCTCGAATCATATTTTCGATTTTTTCACTATAAGTAACTTTAATTGGTGCTGGAATTAGCTTTTTATTTGCTACTTTAGCAATGACATTTAGTAAATGACCGATGCCTACTCGGTTACGAGCGGAAATCTTAACTACAGGTACACCAAGTGATTTTGCTAATTTTTTTTCATCGATAACGATGCCTTTTTTCTCAGCTTCATCAATTAAGTTAATACAAATGACTACGTTACTCGTCATTTCCATCACTTGAAGTGCTAAATTTAAATTTCTTTCCATTGCTGTTGCATCTACAACAACTACAGTTACTTCTGGTTTTTCAAATATAATATAATCCCTTGCTACTTCTTCATCCGCAGAATTTGAATATAGTGAGTAAGTCCCAGGTAAATCTATTAATGTATATTTACTACCGTTATGTTCATATTCTCCTTCAGCTTTTAAAACAGTTTTTCCCGTCCAGTTTCCAGTATGTTGTTTTAAACCTGTTAAAGTATTAAATAATGTACTTTTCCCGGTATTTGGGTTGCCAGCTAAAGCGATGCGATGTTTGCTCATCTGAAATCATCTCCTATTAATACCCCGAAAATAAGGGAACTTTCTTCCTTGCGTAGTGCGATAGTTGTGTTGCTTACTTGATAAGCGACCGGATCTCCAAGTGGGCTGCGTTGTAATACTTTAATTGTTGCGCCTGGGATAAATCCTAAATCTAATAAACGTCGTTTCATAGTTCCTTCTAATTGTATCTTCTCAATTTGTACAAACTCTCCAGTCTTAAATTCGGAAAGTGGTTTTTTATTAGCCGATACCATAAAAGTTACCTCATCTCTATATTGTTAGTTTAAGTTTAAAAAGTTTCCTTAGGTAAACTTTTTGTTAGTAATATAGTAGACTACATTGGATGATGCTGTCAATTGGTACTTTAAAAATATTCATTTATTTTTAGAATTGTTCCAATTTATTTAGTTGTACTAAAAAATATTACTGAAATTCTGTGTAATGTACATAAATTAGGCGCGTAAAAGTAACAAAATACAACGGAATTGTAAATGTAACTTTAACTAAAAGGGAAAAAGAGCGAAAAACATTTACATTTAATTTACATTGTTAAGAGTAAATTTACATTACAGCTTAATTAGTGTGGATTTTGTTGGGTTCTTTAACTATAAATGTTGGGATTCCTAGTTTTTAAGGATTATTATCGTCATTTACTTAAAATTAAAAATTGCTTAACACTCACATAATATTATTGTCCTACAATGAATTTGTGTTCGAAAGAAGTAGATAAATGTGAAAAGTGATAATCCAAATGGGGGTACAAGACATGGTCATGAAAAAGGGTATTAAATTTTCTTTAGCAGCTTTAGTGGTAGCGGGTTCATTAGTGGGATGTGGAAAAGCAGAAGAGACATCAGGTAAAGATGCTAAAGGAAGCGATAATGCAAAACAAGAATTGTCAGGTACGATAGCAGCTGCAGGCTCTACAGCACTTCAACCTCTTGCAGAGGAAGCTGGAAAGAAATTTATGGAGAAAAATTCAAACGTTTCTATTCAAGTGCAAGGTGGCGGTAGTGGAACTGGAATTAACCAAGTAGCTTCTGGTGCGGTCCAAATTGGTAACTCAGATGTTCCATCTGCAGATAAAATAAAAGATGCTGATAAGGCGAAAGAATTAGTAGATAACAAGGTAGCGGGTATTGCATTCGCACTTGTCGTAAATAAAGATGTAAAAGTTGATAATTTAACAGTACAACAAGTACAAGATATCTTCACTGGAAAAGTAACAAACTGGAAAGAGGTAGGCGGGAAAGATGAAAAAATTAACGTAATCAATCGTCCAGCTTCTTCTGGTACACGTGCTACATTTGAAAAAACAATTATGAAAGACGCGAAAATTAATGATGGAACTGGTACTACACAAGATTCTAACGGTGCAGTAGAACAAGCGATTAACTCTACTCCAGGTTCAGTAAGTTATTTAGCAATGTCTTACATGGTTGGCGAGAAAAAAGGTGCGCTACAAACAGTGAAAATTGATGGTGCTGAACCAAAAGTTGAAAACATTGCGTCTGGTAAATATCCATTCTGGTCTTACGAGTACATGGTAACGAAAGGTGAGGCAAAAGAAGCAACAAAAGCTTACATTGACTATGTAAAAGGTAAAGATTTTGAAAAGCAAGTAGAAGATATGGGTTATATTCCAATGTCTAAATTAAATAAGTAATAAAATTTATGGGGCTGGCTGCAAGGCCAGTCCTGTTCATTTCAATTTATGAAGTGGGGTCTGTCCTGTGATGAAGGGGAAAAAACAAATTAATTACGTGAAAAGTGAATATATAGGAAGATCACTTGTTACGTTTTGTGGTATTTTTATTGTTTTAGTTACATTAGCTATTATTGCATTTATTTGCGGTAAAGGAATTCAATCATTTACGCAAAGTGGTATCTCGTTTACTGAAATGTTAACATCGACAAAATGGAGCCCAAATGCTGATGAGGGAACTTTCGGGGCTGTAATTTTTATTGTAGGTTCAACGGTGGTTTCGTTAGGTGCGGTTATTATTAGTGCGCCAATTGCTATAGCTCTTGCTATATTCATGAATTTAATTTCGCCGAAGTTTGGAAATAAAGTATTGAAGCCTGTTTTAGAATTATTAGTTGGTATTCCTTCGGTTGTATACGGATTATTAGGGGTTACAATTTTAGTACCGCTATTACGTGATTCGTTTGGAGGAGTGGGCTTTAGTTTAATTGCAGGTATTGTTGTATTAAGTATAATGATTTTGCCTACTATTGCTAGTATCGCTTCTGATGCAATACGCTCTGTTCCATTTGATTATTTAGAAGCTTCTTATGGTTTAGGATCAACGAAATGGCAAGCGATTAGCCGAGTGATTGTTCCTGCTGCGAAAAAGGGGATTTTAACAGGTATTGTTTTAGGTTTAGCGCGTGCTTTTGGTGAAGCATTAGCGGTTCAAATGGTAATTGGGAATACGGTTAAATTACCAGAAGGCATATATAGCCCGACAGCAACGTTAACTGGTATTTTGACAATGGACATGACAAATACATTAAACGGAACTGCTTGGAACAATGCGCTATGGACTTTAGCAATGATTTTACTTGTTATTTCATTCCTGTTTATTTTAGTGATTCGAGCAATTGGGCAAAGAGGTGAGCGATAATAATGAATGCAAGAACGGTAAATAAAGTTTGGACAGGTATCTTTTATGCGGTTGCGGCTTTAGTTGTAGCTTTACTAGTGTTCTTAGTGTTTGAGATTTTACAAAAGGGATGGGGTTTTTGGGATCCTAATTTCTTGTTTGGAGAACCAAGTAATACAAGAGCTGGTGGTGGGATTGGTCCGCAGTTATTCAATTCTTTCTATATGCTTGTTATAACGCTTATTATATCTATTCCTCTCGGATTAGGCGCTGGAATATATTTAGCAGAGTATGCAAAACAAGGACGTTTTTTAAACTTTGTTCGTTTATGTATTGAGACAATGGCATCTTTACCTTCTATTGTTGTTGGTTTATTCGGTTTGTTAGTGTTCGTTACAATGACAGGATGGGGATACACAGTAATGGGTGGTGCCCTTGCTTTAACAATTTTAAACTTGCCAGGTTTAACTCGTGTTTGTGAAAATGCGATTTCAGAGGTTCCTTCTAATGTGAAAGAGGCGAGTCTTGGATTAGGTGCAACAAAGTGGCAAACGATCACTCGTATTATTATTCCGTCGTCACTACCACAAATTATTACAGGTGTTATTTTAGCGGCAGGTCGTATATTTGGTGAAGCGGCGGCATTAATTTATACAGCGGGTTTAACATCTCCAATTTTAAATTCAGCAGCGGACTTCTCAAGTCCTGCTCATCCTTTAAACCCATTTAGACCAGCTGAAACGTTAGCGGTTCACATTTGGAAGTTAAATTCTGAAGGAATTATTCCGGATGCGAAGTTAATTGCGACAAAGTCTGCAGCTGTATTAATTATTATGGTATTGCTATTCAATGTTATTTCACGCTTAGTAGCATCTATATTGCACAAACGTTTTACAGGAGCGAAAAGAAAAAGTAAAACGACGAAGAAGGTAAAAGCGGCATAAGTTATAAAGAAGAACTCTCTATTTATAAGTAGGGGGTTCTTTTTGCGTTTTAATATAGAAGGAAAAGGTATAGCGATTGTTGAATTTGTAATTCGTTATATAGATAAAGTGAAATTTTAAACAGTGGGGTTTTACTGCTCACAAATAGTGGGATGAAAAGATGAAAATGAGGGAGTGGGTTTAATTTGTTTTTTCTGCAAATGTCAGGTTTTCCAGGATCGGGAAAATCTACAGTTTCTAAGTATATAGGGGAGTTAACAGGTGCTATAATTGTAGATCATGACGTTTTGAAATCAGCATTGTTAAGATCACTAGAAGTGAAAGGTATTGAATCAACGATTATTGGTGGACTTGCGTATGATGCTGAATGGGCATTGATTGATTCATATTTAGAACAAGGACATAGTGTGATATTGGATAGTCCATGTCTATATGAAGGGATGGTTGAAAAAGGAATTAAGCTGTCTAATAAACATGGTGTGAAATATAAATATATTGAGTGTTATCTGAATGATATGGAAGAGATTAATATGAGACTACAAACACGTAAGCGTCTGGTCAGTCAAATTGGAAAGGTAGAGTCGGAAGTAGCTTTTAAAAAGTGGTTAAATGGTAGTAAAAGACCTCTAAATAGTGAATATCTTATTGTGAATTCTAGTGAACCTCTAGAGCGGTATGCAGAAAAAATGATGGATTATATGAGTAGGTAGAGAAAAAGCGTTATCTTCATTCGTGAAGATAACGCTTTTTCGTTTAAATATCAGGTGTTTCTGTAGAAGTATTTATTTTTCTACGAGAGCGTCTTTTTCTCCCGATTTTATCTAATAGTTCATACATTACAGGAACGACTACTAATGTAAGGACAGTTGAGACTGCTAAACCGCCGATGACAACGACTGCCAAACTTTTCGATACCATACTTCCTGCTTGTGATTGACTAAATAGGAGTGGTAGCATAGCGACGATTGTTGTAATAGCTGTCATAATAATTGGGCGTAATCTAGTGGAACCTGCTTCAAGTAAGGCCTCTCTCGTTTCCATACCGTGTTCTCGGTTTTGTTGTACTCTTTCTATTAATACAATAGCGTTTGTAACGACAATCCCGATTAACATTAATGCGCCAATCAAGGAATTTACATCAACTGGTGTTCCTGAAATGATTAATCCTAAAATACCGCCGACAGCAGCTAATGGCAAGGAGAACAAGATTGCAAAAGGAGCACGCGCCTGCCCAAAGGTAATAACCATAATTAAATATACAATCCCGATTGCAATCCCCATAATCTTGAATAAATCTGTGAAGTTCTCTTGCATAGATTCAGTGGCGCCTGCGATATTTACTTTGGCTCCGCTAGGTAAATCTAAGTCGGCTATCGCTTTGTTCACTTCTGCGCTTACCTTACTTAAATTTTCATTTGAAGCTTCTGCGGTAATTTGAATGGTTTCTTTTCCATCTTTATGGAAGATTTCTGTTTGAAGTTGCTTTTCTGAAATAGTTGCAATGTCTTTTAAAGGAATTGGTCCATTAATAGGTGATAGTATGTTTGTGTTTAAAATGTCTTCTTGTTTAGTAATGCTTTCTTTTTTATGTTCTATCATAATAGTAGTTTTTTCGTTATTGATTGAAACTTCACCAATAGGTGATTTCTTCATAAGGAATGCTACTTGTTGAGCTGCTAATTCTGGTGTTAATCCTAGTTGTTCGGCCTTTGTTTGATCAACATGGATTTGCCATTCTTTCTTAGAGTCTTCTAAATTCGTTTTTACTTTAGAAAGATCATCCATATCTTTTAGTTTTGTTTCGACGATAGTAGCAGCCTCTTTTAAATTCGTTTCGTTAGTGGCTGTTACGTTGAATTGCAAATTATTGCCGCCGCCAGAGCTTGAATAACTCGTTTTTATATAATCAAGTTCAGCGGGTTCAAAAGCGTTATGTTCTTTTTTTAACTCTTTAATATATTGATCAATATCAGAGCCTTTCTTGAAGACTACAAATATACTGGCAAGATTATTTTTCGTCGTTTGCCCCCATTGTGCATCTTCTGCGCTAGATCCCATTCGTAAAATAACATCAGTTACATCTGAATTAGAAAGTAGCTTCTTTTCGAAATCAAAGGCTTTTTGTTTTTGTGTTTCAGGAGCGTAATCAGCTGGGAAAGTCATATTAATAGATAACATTGTGTCGTCTTCAGATTTTATATTCGCTTTCGGTAGTAATACATAGGCAGCAATCGATCCTGCGAATAATAAAAAAGAAGTAAGTAGAATAATGAATTTATGCGAAAGAGCCCACTTTAATGTAGCCACATATCGTGGTGAAGAACTTGGCTTTTTGTGTTTTGTTTTTTTGAGTAGTAAAAAAGCCATAAGTGGAACAACTGTTAGTGCAACGATTAAGGACGATAGTATAGAATATACGACCGCTAATACCATAGGTAACATTAATTTTCCGATTACTCCTGATACGAGGCCGATAGGTAAAAAAACAGCGACCGTTGTTAAGGTGGAAGAAGTAATTGCGACGGCGACCTCTTTCGTTGCATCGAGAATAATATCTTTAGAGAAAGATTCCTTTTGTAACCGGCGGAAAATATTCTCAATGACAACGATGCTATCATCGACGAGACGTCCAACTGCAACGGCTAAACCACCAAGTGTTAGAGTGTTAAGTGTGATGTTAGATTGGTGTAGTAAAAAGAGTGTTAATAAAATAGATAATGGAATACTGACAACAGCAATGAGTGTCGTTCGGAAGTTACGTAAAAAGATTAAGATAATTAGAGTTGCCGCAATTGCTCCAAGGATTACTTCTTTTCCCATACTAGTAACAGCATTTTCAACTTGCTCATGAGTTGATGCTAAAAGTTTAATAGAAAACTGATCTTTATATTGTTTACTTATATCTTTAATTTTTTTATCGATTTCTTTTCCAATTGCAACTGCATTTTTACTTGGCTCTTTCATGATGATTAATCCAGTGCCTTCTTCGCCGTTTATATGTGAGATTGTATCGTAGTGTTGTTTAAGTTCAATTTGAGAAACATCTTGTAATTTAACTTGAGGTGCAACAGTGATGTTTTTAATGTCATCTATATTTTTTATATCCCCGATGACACGAAGGTTATATTCTTCTTTATTAACGGTAACAGCTCCCACTGGAGTGGAAGTTTCTTTTCCTTGTA